>JBEKNJ010000036.1:0-70243 GCA_049522955.1 Acidobacteriaceae bacterium | reverse complement strand
GCATACGAACCCAGCTTCGCCCATTCGTCGATTAAGCCAAACGCATACGCATGCAGGGGATGCCGCTTGTGCTGATAGTAGTGCGACAAAAATTCAGCTTTGTAGGTGGCAAGATCGACGTTTGCCGGGCACTCCGACTTACAAGCCTTACAAGCAAGGCATAAGTCAAGCGCTCGCTTGACCTGCTCATTCTTCCAACCACCGTCGACCACTTCCCCCTGCAACAGTTCGAACAGCATATGTGCGCGGCCGCGGGTGCTGTGCTCCTCTTCAAGCGTCACCATATAACTAGGACACATGGCACCGCTATCAACTTTGCGACAGGCTCCAAGGCCGATGCATCGCGCGGCAGCGTTGGCAAAGGAACCACCATCGTCAAGAAATTTGAAATGTGTTTCCGGTTGCAGCGGTTTGTAGTCCGCACCCAGGCGGAGATTCTCCGTCGGTAGATAGGCATCCACAACCTTATGAGGATTGAGCTTGTTCTGCGGATCCCAAATCGCTTTGAATTGCCCGAAGGCCTTCATCAGTTCGGGCCCGAACATCTTCGGCAGCAGGGACCCACGCGATTGCCCATCGCCATGCTCGCCTGAGAGGGAGCCGCCATAACTGACCACGAGATCCGCCGCCCTTTCGACAAACTCGCCGTATTTGCGGATGCCGGCTTCGCTTTCAAGATCGAAGCTGACGCGCATGTGGATACACCCATGGCCAAAGTGCCCGTAAAAGGCCCCCACGTAGTCGAACTCATCCATCAGCGCGCGTATATCCCGCAGATAGCGGCCCAGCTTTTCTGGCGCTACCGCAGCGTCGTCCCAGCCCTCCCATTGTGGTGCAGCGCCGGGCGCGAAGGCCGCTGCCCTGGGCCCCGATTCCCGCAAGAACCATACGTCTCGCGCCTCGGCCGGAGTGTAGAGCCGGGTGTTTGGTGGATCGGTTACCTGCTTAAGCCGATCGATCAGTTGTTGTGCCAGACTTCGCGCATGGTCGGGATCATCGGCACCGAATTCAACCAAAACAATGCCGCGCCCGTCGGGAAGCAGATCGAGTTTGGGAGCTCCCTTGGCCCGTAATCCATCGACGATACTTCCTTCAAAGCCTTCGAAGCCGATCGGTTGGAAGCTCAGGATTTCAGGAACATGGTCGGCGGCCACGAAAGCATCCTGATAACCGACGCCAACCAGAGCCCGGTGCTGCGGGCTGGGGATCAGCTTGACCTTGGCTTCGAGCACGGTCACGCAAGTGCCCTCCGTGCCGACCAGGGCGCGCGCCACATTGAATCGCTCGGGCAACAAGTCATCGAGGTTATAGCCGGAGACGCGGCGCGGAATTTCCGGAAAGTGCGCTCGAATCTGATCAGCATATCGCTCACCAAGGCCACGCAGCGCCGTGTAAATCTCCGCGCGCCGCCCCCCGGCGCGAAGGATCCGCTCCAGGTCGTCGCCGGTCGTCGGACCAACCCGTATCTGCGTCCCGTCATAAAGCAGAATCAGCAGTTCCTCAACATTGTCGACCGTCTTGCCACCCAACAAGGAGTGGGTTCCGCAAGAGTTGTTGCCGATCATGCCGCCGATGGTGCAGCGATTGTGTGTGGAAGGGTCGGGCGCGAACGTTAATTTGAAAACTTCCGCCTGAGCGCGGAGCGTATCGAGCACAACACCGGGCTGCACTCGAGCAAACCCTTGCTTTGGATTGAGCTCAAGGATTTTGTTCATGTATTTGGTGAAGTCGAGCACCACGGCGACGTTGCAGCACTGGCCGGCCAGACTGGTGCCTGCTCCGCGGGATAAGACCGGGGCGCCGTATTTACGGCAGGCGGCCATGGCAACTACTACGTCGTCGGCATCGCGCGGCACGACCAAACCAATAGGTATCTGGCGGTAATTCGATCCGTCGGTGGAATACATGGCGCGGCTGGCGCGATCGAAACGCACCTCACCCTTAATGTTTTGCTTTAACTCTTGCTCGAGCTGAGCAGCTTGCGGGAAGGTATCGAAGGGCTTGGCGTGGGAACTCAGCGGAAGCGGTGGGAGTGTTGGCATAGGCCGCTAGCGGACGCCCGGGGCGAGAGATTGCAGCGCCGCCGTAACGCCGCCCGGCTGGTGGGGCACGCCGGCCAGGCGAAGACCCATTTCAACTCCGCCCAGGGTTCCCGCTAACATCAGATCGTTAAAGCTGCCAAGATGCCCGATGCGAAACACTTTGCCCGCCAGCTTAGACAGGCCGGCTCCGAGAGACATGTCAAAGTTCTCCAGGATAATGCTCCGCAACCGATCCGCATCATGGCCTTCGGGCATAAAAACAGCGGTGAGCGAGCTGGAATATTCACGCGGATCTTCGCAGACAATTTCCAGGCCCCAGGCGCGCACCGCCGTCCGTGTCGCTTCCGCGTGCCGCTGATGGCGGTGGAATACATTCGCCAGCCCTTCTTCCTGCAGCATCGCCAGCGCTTCTTTTAAACCGTAAAGCAACGTGGTCGCGGGAGTGGAGGGAAAGTAACCGTTGCGATTGGGCCCCAGCATGTCCTGCCAATCCCAATAGGACCGGGGCAACTTTGCATTCTTGTTGGCCGCCAGGGCCTTCTCCGAGATTGCGTTAAAACTCAAGCCAGGCGGCAGCATCAGGCCCTTTTGTGAGCCGGCGACGGTTACATCCACGCCCCATTCGTCGTGACGATAATCGATGGACCCAAGGGAAGAAATCGTATCCACCAGGAGCAGCGCCGGATGGTTGGACCGATTGATCGCTTGCCGAATGTCTGCGATCCCAGTGGTCACCCCCGTGGAGGTCTCGTTGTGCACCACCATCACCGCCTTGTAGCTATGGTGATCATCGGAGCTCAGGCGGGAAGCCACTTGCTCAGGGTCGGCGCCCCTTCTCCAGTTGCCGGGCACATAGTCCACGACCAGGCCGAAACGCTCCGCGAGCTGCTTCCAGAGTTGCGAGAAATGCCCGGTCTCAAACATCAACACCCGGTCACCAGCGGATAGTGTGTTGACGATAGCTGCTTCCCACGCGCCCGTACCCGAGGCGGGGTAAATGATGACCGGACCGGCGGTCTGAAACACAGGGCGCAGATTCTCCAGAACCTCGGAGCCTAGTTTGGAAAACTCCTGGCTGCGATGGTCCATGACCGCACGATGCATCGCCCGCAGGATGCGATCGGGGACGTTGGTAGGCCCGGGGATTTGAAGAAAGTGGCGGCCGGAATGTATCAAGATAACCGGATTCTAATTGATTGCGAGTGGCCTTCGCGACCAACTATAGTGTAAGCCCGTCTACTGCAATACGAGGTGAGCGCAACCGCATGCCAGATGATCCGGGTTCTTCCATGCAGCGCCGCGACTTCCTAAAGCTCAGCGGTGCGGTAACTGCCTTGAGTCTCACCCACCGCGCGCTAGCCGGCCCAAGCCGACGGATGGCTATTATCGTCGACGCCGGCGAGCCATGTGCGCCGGTTGATCCGGTTCGTTGGGCGGCTGGCCAACTTCGCAAAACTGTGATCGCCAAGGGCGTGATCTGCGAGATCGTCGGGTCTCCGGAGCAGGCCGTGGGGGCCGCATTTTCTGTCCTGGTCGCCGGCCCTGCCTCAACCCTGGCCCGGGACTTCCCGCAAACGAACGCGGCGCTTTCCAGCCCAGAGAGTCTCCGTCTCACCCCCGGGCGACTGATGGGCGCTCCGGCAATCTGGGTCTCCGCGACCGGCACGAGGGGCTTTGTCTATGGGCTGCTCGAGTTGGCCGAGCGAGTGCAATTCAATCCCGACCTGGCAGCAGGATTGCACCTGGCCGCGGCGCTCGAGGAAAAGCCGGCAAACGAAGTCCGCAGTGTCTCCCGTTTGTTCTGCAGTGAGCTCGAAGACAAGCCCTGGTACGACGACAAAGACTTTTGGCGAGCCTATCTGGATGTGCTCGCGGCCAGCCGCTTCAATCGCTTTAACTTTACCTTCGGGTTAGGCTACGACTTTCCTCGTGGAGTGACCGGGGACTACTTCCACTTCCCTTACCCGTACCTGGTCGAGGTCCCGGGATACGACGTGCGCGTCGTTCGTCTCACCAATGAGGCGGGCGAGCAAAACCCGCCTCCCTTTACCGCGGAAGAGCGGGAAAAGAACCTTCAGATGTTACGTTTTATCGCCTCTGAGACCAGCGCGCGAGGATTGCAGTTTCAACTGGGAATCTGGACCCATGCTTACCAGTGGACGGACAGTCCGCATGCACATCACCGGATCGAAGGCCTGACTCCCGAGAACCATGCAGCCTATTCCCGCGATGCTTTGGCCATGATTTTGAAGGCGTGCCCACAAATTCAAGGACTCACGCTTCGGGTACACGGGGAGAGCGGAATTCCGGAGGGAAGCTACCCCTTCTGGAAGACGCTCTTCGAAGCCATCTCCGGCTGTGGCCGCAAGATTGAAATCGACATGCATGCGAAAGGCGTGAATCAGACCATGATCGACATGGCCACGGAAACGGGCATGCCGGTCAAGCTGGGAGCAAAATATTCAGCGGAGCACGAGAGTCTCGGCTATAACCAGGCAGACATCCGCGAGCTTGAAATACCGCAGCCTGACCGCATGGAAAGCGGGGTTTTTAGTGTCAGCAACGGGGAACGTCGATTTACCCGCTACGGCTATGCCGATTTCCTGCAGCAGGGCAGCCGCTATCAATTGCTCTTCCGTCTATGGCCTGGAACCCAGCGCCATTTGCTCTCTGGCGATCCGGAAATGGCCGCTGCTTTTGGACGCACGTCGAGCTTCTGCGGCGCAGCCGGGCTCGACATCATGGAACCCCTCACGTTCAAAGGACGCGAAGGCTCGGGGATGCCGGGTGGCCGTTGCGCTTACGCCGATGCCTCGCTGAATCCGAAAGGCGGCGATTGGCAAAAATTTGAATACTTCTATCGCGTGTGGGGCCGATGCCTGTACAACCCGGACGCTGATCCCGAGACCTGGCGCCGATACCTGAAGAGCAGTTTTGGATCAGGAAGCAGCTCGGTTGAAAGTGCTTTGGCCAATGCCAGCCGCGTGCTTCCGCTGGTGACTTCGGCTCACCTGGCCTCTGCTTCCAACCACGCCTTCTGGCCAGAGATCTACGACAACATGCCCATCGTGCTGGGAAGCGAACGTTCGCCCTATAGCGACACACCCACTCCGAAATGTTTCGGCACGGTGAGCCCGCTAGATCCGCAGCTTTTTTCCACTATCGTGGAGCACGCCGGGGATTTGCTGGCCGGCAAGTCCAATCCCAAATATTCTCCGATCGAAGTCGCCCAGTGGTTGGAGGACTATACCGCAGCATCCACGCAGGCGCTGAGCAACGCGCGTTTGCAGGCGTCATCCCACACCTCACCAGAGTTCCGGCGGATCGAAGAGGATGTTCTTATCCAGAATGGGTTGGGGCGCTTCTTCGCGGCCAAACTTCGGAGCGGGGTGTTGTTTGAAATCTACTCGAAGACGGGGAATGCGGAGGCGGGCAAACTAGCGCTTGCCTACTACAAACAAGCGCGTGAGGCGTGGACGGCGATGGCGACTCGTGCCAACAGCGTTTACCGACCAGACATCACGTATGGCAATATACCCATGCGCCGCGGGAACTGGACCGACCGGCTCCCCGGCATTGATACGGACATCGCGGCCATGCAGAACAAGCTGCTGACTGCTCCTGCTACGCCGGTGTCCGGGCAAACGGTGGAGTTGGCCACGCAAGCAGCCAAGGGCAGACCCAATCGGCCATCACTCCATTGTGTGCACACGCCGCCCGAGAGCTTTCATCCTGGTCAGCCGCTTTCGTTATCCTTGAACACTGGCAGCGAGCGCGATACGGTAACCGCTGTTCATCTTTATTACCGTCACGTGAACCAGGGAGAGCGCTGGCTCACCATGGAAATGGCGCGCAATCACGATGGCTACGGCGCCGCGATTCCCAGCGACTATACCAACTCTGTGTATCCCTTGCAGTATTACTTTGTGCTTCAACGAGCGAAGGCCGCGTGGTTCTATCCCGCGTTTGACGCGACGCTTTCCAATCAGCCTTACTACGCGATCGCAAAGAGGAGTTGAGATCCTAAATTGTTGTCGACCAAAACTTTCCCAGGACTATACTGAAGCCGCGAATATGAAACCAATTCTGAAGCTCTCACACCTGCTGGTCGTCACGCTCTGCTTTTCCTGCTTACCCTCGTTTGCTCAGCAAGCCCCGGCCGCGCCCAAGCCATGGAATCAGAACCCGAATGGTATGCGCGTATACCTGCAGGCGGGGCTGAAGACCCATCAGACCGGCCAGCATGACTATCCTCAGTTCCTTGCCGACTGGAGCAAGATCCTGACCGAACACGGAGCCATCGTCGACGGTTCCTTGCATGCCCCCAGCGCTTCTGAGCTCGAGAATACTGACGTCCTGATCATCTATAAGGGAGACGATGGCTACCTGGCGGATAGTGCGCTCACAGCCTTTGTCAAACGCGGCGGCGGTATTGTCAGTCTCCATGATTCGCTATGCGGTCCTGATCCGGCTTCCTTCGCGACCCTGGTGGGTGGCGCAAAGAAGCATGGCGACGTGAACTACACGTTAGGTGCGGACATCCCTTACACCATCGTGGATAAATCGAACCCCATCATGCAGGGTATGTCCGACATCACCATCTTCGATGAAGCGTTCTACAACATGACCTGGGCAAAGGACCCACCGATCCATGTACTCGCCACCGCGGTGATCCCGGGGACGCCGAGCGCCGGCGCGCACAAGGGCGAGGTCGTGCCGCAGATCTGGACCTACGAACACACGCTTCCAGGTGGGCAGCCGGCACGCGCGTTCGTCTGGATGCAGGGTCATACCTACGCCAATTTCGCAAACCCGCAAATCCAAGCAATGTTGCTTCGTGGCATCGCCTGGGCGGGGAAAAGGCCGGTGGATGAGCTTGTGAACTATAAACCCCCTGTCCGGAAGGCGCCCGCCCCATATACTGGCGGGCAATGATGTCCGTTTTCAGCCGCCTGATTCTGGCAGCCCTGCTTACAAGCACAGCAGCCGGCGCGCCAACCAGCCACTGGCCGGCCGCAATCGCATGTGGCGATACATGGCCATGCAGATGATCCGCAACGGTCCTGCCTGAAAAAACGGCGACTACACCACGGAGCCCGTCGAAGGCCTGCGAGGGGCCAATGATCTAGTGCTCATTGCCGGGTCCGCGCCGCTCCTGATGCAGAAAGAATTATCCTACGCGCGCCGCGGCGAGGGCTACGTCGATCGCACGCTAGACTCCCTGATCGCGCACACGGATGCTAACGACCTTCTCTACTACATGAATGCCTCGCGTAATTACAATCCGGAGCCAAAGCTTGGTACCATCACCGACCCGGTGCTATGGATTAACTCCGCCGACGACTTCATCAATCCGCCCGAACTCGGCATCGCGCAAAAGCTGGTGACCAGGATGCCGCATGCGAAGTTCATACTTATTCCGATCTCCGACGCGACACACGGACACGGGACGCATACTCAGGCGGCGGCGTGGAAGGATTATCTGATTGCGTTTCTTGCCGAGACGGGGAAAAAGTAACAGTTACCTTGTACCCCGAGAAACCTGGAAACAGACTGGACAACAAGCTTTTTGCTTTGTATCAGGGCGCGACTTCAGTCGCGCCGCCCCAAGGCCAAAATGATGACAGCTTTAGCCCTGCCATCCTAAAATCCGCTTGAATTCCAACCCCGAGAAGTTGAAAACAGACTGGACAACAAAGCTTTTTGCTTTGTATCAGGGCACGACTTCAGTCGTGCCGCCCCAGGCCAAAACGGTGAGGGCTTTAGCCCCTGCCATCGTAAAATTCGCTTGAATTTCCAACGGAAAAATGCGTAGGGGCTAAAGCCCCACTCTTTTCTTAACCCTTTACGGCACGACTAAAGTCGTGCCCTGATACAAAGCAAGACTTGCTGCTAAGCCTAATTTGGACAAGTCTGTATTTCAGGCGTCGCTTCGAGATCAAGTGGAGAGTTCTCACTCAGATCCTTAGCCCCACGGTTACGAAAAGTTTTTCAGCGATTACTGCGCAGAGTTATGGAATGAATCGGTGCTGATGTGCTAGAGTCCTTTGGTATCCCCGACACGCAATTTGTGTGAGCACTCCTACGGCACGAGCGGAGTAGCGTCCCTAGAGAAATTGGGCCCTCGCAAGGTTCGACCTAATCAGGAGTCGCCATGCTTTTTGGACCCAAGCCCAAACCACGCTATTTTTCGGCAGCACTGCTCCTGACTACCTTCCTGCTTGGATGTAAAGAGAAAGAGCAAGCCCCCGCACCAGAGCCTCCGGAAGTCGAAGTCACCGAGGTTACCCAACGGAACGTTCCCATCTATATGGAGTGGGTGGCCCAGTTAAACGGGCGTTACAACGCCCAGATCACGCCTAGAGTTCAGGGCTATCTGCTTAAACAAAATTACCGTGACGGCTTCTTCGTAAAAAAAGGACAGCTTCTCTACGAGGTAGATCCCCGCGCATTTGAAGTGACGATTGCGCAGGCCAAAGCGCAAGTGGCCGTAGCAACCGCAAACCTGTCAAATGCCGACACTAACGTCGCACGCGATCGGCCGCTTGCCGCCCAGAGCGCGATCCCGCAGAAACAACTGGATACCGATCTCGCAACCCAGGCAGCGAGTAAGGCCCAATTGGACGCCGCACAGGCGCAATTGGCCCAGGCGCAGTTGAACCTCTCATGGACCAAAGTGTACTCACCGATCGACGGGATCGCGGGGCTCTCAACTGCCCAGGTCGGCAATCTTGTGGGAACCACGACTATCATGACCACGGTCTCGCAAGTCAATCCCATCTGGGCCTACTTCAACATCAGCGAGAGCGACTATTTCACGGAAGCACAGACGTTCTATCGGTTGATTAGCGGAAAGCGGGTGGCCAGCCCGGTGCTGGAGTTTATCCAGTCAAACGGCACGACTTACCCGCTGAAAGGCCGAATCATCCTCGTCAATCGAGAAGTGGCAAGTCAGACAGGGACCATACAACTGGTCGCCGAATTCCCCAATGCGGACGCGATTCTGCGTCCTGGCGGGTTCGGTCGCGTCCGCTTTCAGGTGGCTATGAATAAGGGAGCGATGCTGATCCCCCAGGCGGCCGTGATTGAAGTTCAGTCAATGTACCAGGTTGCGGTGGTCGAGCCCGGCAACAAGGCCGCGTTCCGCATCGTCAAAGTGGGCGATCGCATCGGCACTGATTGGATCATTACCGACGGATTGAAGCCGGGCGACCAGGTCATTGTCCAGGGCTTCATGAAGGTGAGAGAAGGCACACCGGTCAGTCCCAAGCCATTTGTCGCTCCCGCGGAGCGCAACTAATGTCAAAGTTCTTCATCAACCGGCCGATCGTGGCTGTCGTTATTTCGATTTTGATGGTCATTGCCGGTACGGTTGCTCTGCTGCGTCTTCCTATCGCGCAATTTCCCAACATCAGCGATCCGCAGATCCAGGTGACTGCCAATTACACCGGTGCGGATGCCAACACGGTTGCTCAGTCTGTAGCGACCCCCATCGAACAACAAATGGCCGGCGTCGATGGGATGAACTACATGTATTCGCAGAACGCGAGCAACGGCCAGATGTCTCTTACCGTGGATTTTGGTATTGACACCGTGGCCAACACCGACCAGATCCTCTCCCAGATGAGGGTGTTACAAGCCAACGCGCAACTGCCGAGTGCGGTACTGAACAATGGTGTGACGGTGCAGCAGTCGACCGCTTCCCCGTTGATGTTGATCGATCTTTCCTCGACAAATCCTGCCTTCGACAATATTTTTCTCGCGAACTACGCCTTCATCAACCTTAACGACGAGTTGACCCGGGTCAAGGGGGTAGCGTCCGTGTCGATCTTTGGCGCGGGGCAATACGCCATGCGCTGCTGGGTGAATCCTGACAAGCTCGCCAACCTCGGCGTGACCGTCCCGGAAATTATCAACGCCTTGCGCACGCAGAATACGGTGAACCCAGCCGGTCAGATTGGCGGTGAGCCGGTTCCCCCCGGACAGCAATTCACTTATACCGTTCGCGCGCCGGGGCGGCTTCCCTCCGCGGAAGAGTTTGGCCAGATTATCGTGCGCGCAAAAAGCGACGGAGGAATTCTTCGTTTGAGGGACGTCGCCCGGGTGGAGTTAGGGGCGAACAATTACAGCGTGATTGGCCGCTACAACGGTAAGCCGGCCGCGCTGCTGGCCATTTACCAGGCTCCGGGAAGCAACGCGGTGACCACGGCTGCCGCGATCCGCAAAGTAATGGAGGAAGCAAGAACCAGGTTTCCGGAAGGGTTGGACTATGTAGTCGCCCTCGACACGACGCTCGCCGTCACCTCGGGTATTAAGGATATCGAACACACCATCATCGAGGCGCTGGTGCTCGTTACCCTGGTAGTTTTTATTTTTCTTCAGGGCTGGAGAGCCACACTCATTCCCTTGTTGGCGGTTCCGGTCTCCCTGATAGGAACCTTCATCATTTTCCCCATGCTCGGATTTTCCATCAACACGCTATCGCTCTTTGGCCTGGTGCTGGCGGTAGGCCTGGTGGTTGACGATGCGATTGTGGTGGTCGAGGCCGTCGAACACCACATTGAAGGAGGCATGACACCCCACGATGCCTCGTTGCGAGCGATGGAGGAAGTGACCGGGCCGGTGATCGCGATTGCTCTGATCCTGGCCGCAGTTTTCATACCGACGGCTTTCATCCCAGGCATTACCGGCAGGCTGTACCAGCAATTCGCGGTCACCATCGCGGTTTCAGTCGCTTTGTCGGCCTTCAACGCGTTGACCCTCAGTCCCGCTCTCGCCGCCGTGCTTTTGCGTCCGAAGAAGGAATCCCGCGGGCCGTTAGCCGCGTTCTTCCGCTGGTTTAATCGTGTATTTGGCCGAGCCACGGATGGATATGTGGGTGCCTGCCGGCACTTGATCCACAAGTCCGGCCTGGCCTTTCTTCTGCTTCTGCTACTGGTGGGAGGTGCCGTTCTGCTGGGCAAGAACGTCCCCGGCAGCTTCCTTCCCGACGAGGACCAGGGGTTCATGTATGTCGGGCTTCAATTGCCATCCGCTTCTTCGCTGCAGCGCACTTCGGCCGCCTCGAGAGAAGTTGAAGACATTCTCATGAAAACGCCCGGAGTGCGGTACGTCAGTTCGGTCGTGGGATTCAGCTTGTTAAGCGGCGTGAGTACGACCTATAGCTCGTTCTTTTTTGTCTCCTTCAAGGACTGGGATGAGCGCAAGTCTCCCGACGAGAGTTACGACGCAATCAAGAGGCACATGGCCGTTGCTCTCTCCAGGGTCACCTCGGGCATTGCCTACTCCTTTCCCCCGCCGGCTATCCCGGGCGTGGGGACTTCCGGGGGATTCAGTTTCGTGCTCGAAGACCGGTCCGGCGGGACCACGGAGTTCCTTGCGCAGAACGAGCAGGCCTTTATCGCCGCGGCCAATAAGAGGCCAGAGTTGGCGGGGGTGATGACGACCGCCCTGCTGAGCGTTCCCCAGGTGGGAGTGACGGTCGATAACGCGAAAGTGCTTACCCAACAGGTGGGCCTGAGTGACGTGTACCAGACGCTGCAAACGTTTATGGGTGGGGCGCTGGTGAATTACTTCACCCGTTTCGGCAGGCAGTGGCAGGTGTACGTGCAGGCGGAAGGCGACTACCGCACATCGGCCAGGAACCTGGGAAAGTTCTACGTCACCAACGCGAATAAAGAACTTGTCCCGCTGAGCACACTCACGGCCGTTGATCGGCAGGATGGCCCGGAGTTTGTGACCCGGTTTAACCAGTTTCAGGCGGTTCAAATTAACGGAGCCGCCGCTCCCGGGTATAGCTCGGGGCAAGCCATCGCAGCTCTTGAGGATGTGTTCAAGCAAACCATGCCGCCGCAGATGGGATACGACTGGACAGGCATGACCTATCAGGAGGTCAAGGCGGGACAAGGAGTAAGTCCAGCCGTGATCTTCGGTTTGTCGTTTGTGATCGTATTCCTGATCATGGCCGCACAATACAACAGTTGGACCCTACCGTTCAGCGTCCTCTTAGGCGTGCCGATCGCGATCTTTGGCGCATTTGCAGCGCTCTACTTGAGACGCCTCGACAACGACGTGTATGCGCAGGTCGGCCTGGTGATGCTGATCGGACTTTCGGCGAAGAATGCGATTCTGATCGTTGAATTCGCCAAAGACGAATATGAAAACGGCAAGTCGTTGATCGATGCCTCTCTGGCGGGTGCCAGGCTCAGACTTCGGCCGATCCTGATGACCGCCTTTGCTTTTATTCTCGGCTGCGTGCCGTTGTGGCTGGCATCCGGAGCGGGTGCTGTCGCCCGGCGCGTGCTCGGGACAGCCGTAATCGGCGGCATGCTCGCAGCCTCGCTCCTCGCCATCTTTTTCATCCCGGTTTCCTTCGATGTGGTCGAGCGAATGGGCCTGTTCTTCAGCCGCGAGCGCCAGGCGCCTGAGGCCCCAGCGGAAACAGGACCAGCCAAATGAGAGCCCGCGTTCTCACTGCCGCCGCGCTGCTGCTCACGCTGTCCGGGTGCAAGGTGGGACCTAACTACAAGCGGCCGGCGCTCGACGTGCCCGGACAGTATCGCGGGGTCGCGCCGGGCTTACCGGCGGCTGAGAACTTTGGAGACATGAAGTGGCAGTCTGTTTTTCCCGACGAAGTACTGCAAGGTTTAATCAAGGAAGCGCTCACGAACAACTACGACATGCGCATTGCGGCCACCCGTATTCTCGAGGCCCAGGCATCTGTGGGCGTGACCCGTTCTAATCAGCTTCCGGCATTGAACGGATCATTTAGCGTGCAGAATGAGCGTTCCGCGGCCTATCCTGGATCGCCCACATTTGATACGGCAAGCTTGCAGCTGAGTTATATCGTCGACTTCTGGGGTCAGTACCGCAGGGCTACCGAGGCCGCGCGCGCCAATCTTCTGGCAACAGAATATGCACGGCACCTGGTGGAGACGACGCTGATCTCCTCCGTTGCCTCGGCTTACTTCCAATTGCGCCAATTGGATTCTCAACTCGATTTTTCGGTGGAGACAGTAGCTTCGGATCAGGACAGCTTGCGCATCAACACCATCAACTACAAAGGCGGCGAGTACGCGATCACGGATGTGTACCAGGCAAAGCTGCTGGTGGAGCAGGCGGAGGCAGAAGTCATCACCCTCAAGCAGTCCATCGAACAAACCGAAAACCAGCTCAGCATCCTACTGGGAAGAAATCCCGGTCCGATTGCGCGTGGCCTGAATCTTATTGATGAACCGCATTTGGACGAGGTGCCGACTGGTCTTCCTTCGGCGATCCTGGAGCGCCGGCCAGATGTTCGTCAGTCGGAGGAGGCTTTGGTGGCGGCCAATGCGAATGTCGGGGTGGCTAAGGCGGCCTACTTTCCCCAGATCCCACTAACCGCCAGCTTCGGGGCGCAGAGCACGGCATTGACCAGCTTTCTGCAGGGGCCGGCCACGTTTTGGGCCTTGGGTGGGCAGCTCGCCCAGCCCCTCTACGCCGGAGGAAGAATCACCAGCCAATATCGCCTGGCTCTTGGACAACGAGAAGAAGCCGAGCTCACTTACAAACAAACCGTGCAGCAGGCATTCGCAGATGTCGCCAACAGTCTGGTTGCTTATCGTCAATCCCGGTTGTACCGGGTAAAATTACAAGAGCAAACCACGACTTATAAAGAGACTTCGCGCCTGGCGAACGTTCGCTTCACTGGAGGAGCCACCAGCTTCCTCGAAGTCCTGACCACCCAACAGCAATACTTCAGCTCCGAGCTCCAGACGACGCAGGCATGGTACGCCGAGTTGCAGAGCTACGTGCAGCTCTACCAGGCACTGGGCGGCGGCTGGTGATATAAGATTGTGTTGAATTATCAAGAAAAGAGGATGTCATGATCAAAACATTAGCTTTGGTGAGCTCTGTGATTCTATCCACCTCGCTGACCCTGGCGGCACAGGATGTGGTTCATGCGGTAGAGGGAACCGTGAAGAAAGTTGACGCCGGGACAAAGACCTTTGTAGTCGACGCCAAGGACGGCACAGAACATACCTTTCACTACGCCAGCGACGTGACTGTCCATGGAGCCAAAGATACCGCGAAAGGAACGGTGGACGCGGCGCATGGAGTGGCGGAAGGAAGCAAGGTCGCCGTGCACTACACCGTCGTGGGAGGCAAAGAGACGGCGCATGAGGTCGACAAGATCGGGGACGACGGGCTCAAGACAACGGACGGCACCGTTTCCCACATCGATCGAGGAGCAAAAACCATTGCGGTCAAGACCGCGGATGGCACCGAGCAGACTTTCCGTTTGACCGACCGTGCGGCGAAAGATACCGGCAAGGATGTCGCTGCGGGCGCGGACAAGGGGGCCAAAGTTACCGTCTATTACACGGAAAAAGCCGGAGTCAAAACAGCTCATTTCGTCAAGTCGATATTCTGAGCCTGTATCGGAGAGCGCTATGCGACTGCTCATTCTGTGTCTGCTCACTGCGAGCATGACCCTGGTTCAGGAAACCCGGGAGACGAGGACCAATCCTTCGCCCAATCCTGCTGACGATGCCAAGGCAAACAGTGCCTCGGTGCCCGACGTCTACGCCATCACGGGTCACTTCGATCGCATAGTCGTTCTCCGATTTAAGTACCAGACCGACCTGCTTGCCGGCATGCAAAAAATGGTGAAGCAGGAGAACATCCGAAACGGCGTAATTCTCTCGGCCCTGGGATCCGTTCGCGGCTACCAGGTCCATCAGGTCAGCAACCGGACCATGCCCTCTCGCGATACCTACGTGAAGAATCCCACCCAACCCGCTGACCTGGTGAGCATGAATGGCTACGTGATCGAGGGCAAGCTTCATCCGCACATCACCCTGGCCACCCCTGACAAAGTGATCGCCGGCCACCTTGAACCCGGCACCGAGGTGTTTACCTTCGCCGTCGTCACCATTGGGGTGATGAACGATGTTGATTTCCGGCACCTCGACGACAAGACGTTTCGCTAGACCTCGGAAATCCGTAACAGCCGCCGTGCTTGACATCACGCTGGACAACTTATAGAACGGTTGCGCACATCTGGGGTTAGCTTTGGACGGGATCGATTTAAGCGGCAGAGTGGCCGTCGTCACCGGGGGCGCAAGCGGAATCGGGAAAGCGATATCCACGCGCTTAGCCGCAAACGGCGCGCTTGTGTGGGTACTGGATATCAACGCCGATGCGGCCAACGCCACGACCGAGGAGATAAAACAAGCGGGTCGTCAAGCGTGGGCCCTTCCTTGTGACGTGGCCGACCCGGAAAGTGTCAGCCAGGTGTTCGCCACCATCACCTCTGCGGGGTCCATCGACATTCTGGTTAACTGCGCGGGGATCTCACACATCGGTACGATCGCGACCACCAGCCTCGCCGACTTTGAGCGCATCTTCCGGGTCAATGCTCAGGGAATTTTTCTCTGCATGCAGGCTGCGATCCTGACCATGCTCAAGCAATCCCATGGAGTCATCCTCAATATTTCCTCGATGGCCGCGATCGTCGGCATCCCCGAGCGCTTCGCCTACTCCATGAGCAAAGCGGCGGTTCGCTCCATGACGCTCTCGGTGGCCAAGGACTATCTGGACAAGAACATTCGCTGCAACTGCATCTCTCCGGCGCGCGTCCATACGCCCTTCGTCGATGGCTATCTGCAGCGCAACTATCCTGGCCGGGAGGCTGAGATGCTGGCCGTCCTGGAGAAAACACAGCCAATCGGCCGGATGTCGAAACCCGAAGAAGTGGCCGGGCTGGCGGTCTATCTGTGTTCCGATCTGGCCAGCTTCCTCACCGGGGCCGACATTCCTTTTGATGGGGGCCTTCTCAATTTACGGGATTGAAGGGGAGGACGAATGACGAGGTGGGCACTGCTTGGATTGCTTGTAGTAGCAGGGGCGGGCGCAGCGAGTGCGAAGGCGCCGTCGGCCGACCCTTACCTGGTTTACGTTGGCACCACCAGCGCCGGAATCTACAATTACCGCTTCGACTCCAAAACCGGTCAGCTTACCGCACTCGGCAAGGTGGCCGACTGTGATCGTTGTGAGTGGCTCGCCACCGACCCGCAGCATCGCTTTTTGTACGTGCTCGGAGATGGGCCGCGGTCCCATGGAGCCCACCAGGCAAACGGCTTTCTGAGCAGCTACTCCATCGATCGCCAGAGCGGGAAGCTCACGTTCCTCAACCAGGTCGACTCGGGCGGCAGCATCCCAGCCCACCTGGTCGTCGAGCCGACCGGGAAAACGCTGTTTGTCGCCAACTATGGCACTGGAAGTTTGATTTCGTTCGCGATCAAGCCCGATGGAAGCGTAGGCGAAAGGATAGGCTTCGATCAATACACCGGTTCGAGCATCAATCCTGTTCGTCAGGAGGGACCGCACGCGCACGAGGTGGTACTTTCGCCCGACAACCGTTTTCTTTTCGTGCCCGATCTGGGCACGGATCAAATCAGAATCTATCGCGTCGATGCGGCAAAAGGCACGTTCACCCCGAACGATCCTCCGATCGTGAAGGTGAAGGCGGGTCTTGGACCGCGGCATTTTATCTTTGGCCGCGGGACGAAGTTCGCTTACGTCCTGTGCGAGATGGGTTCAACCGTCCTGGTCTTCTCCTACGATTCTGTGAAAGGATCGCTGACGCCGGTGCAAACCATTTCTACTTTGCCAGCTGATTTCACGGGCGTAGATAACTCGTCAGAGATCGGGATCGGTCGATCCGGCCGATTTCTTTATGCCTCCAATCGCGGGCATGACAGCATTGCGGTGTTTGCCATCGACCCCGCGAAAGGGACGCTGACCAAGGTTGACACTGTGCCAACGGGAAAGATCCCCAGGAGTTTTGCCATTGATCCTGCTGGCAAATACCTGGTAGTGGGAAGCCAGATGTCGAACAACATAGCCGTGTTCGCGATCGACCAGAAGGACGGCCTGTTGAAGGCGACTGGTCAGCCACTGGATATTGCGGGGCCGGTCGTGATCTTGTTTGTTCCCGCCGAATAGCATGGGAGGTCCTATGAGATTGTCTCGTACCAGCTTTTCCAGACGCACCCTGGTGCAGCGTGCCGGTATGTTAGCCGGGGCTGGATTGTTAGGCCTGGGTACCAGTGCTCCTGTGCAGTCGCAGGGTAAGGGAAAACCGCGTGCGCTGGCTCTGATCGGCGACCGATACCACAACCCTGATTACATTCGAGTGAGCCTGGATAAGGTTTTCAAAGAGCTAAATATCCCCATCGACTACACCATCCAATACGATCAAATTTCCGCGAGCCTGTTGAAGCAGTATCAGCTGCTTCTCATCCTGCGTGACGGCATGATCTGGCCCGATGGCTACCTCGGGCCGGATGCCTACGCGGCCTACGAGGCCAACCTGGAAACGCCGAAAACCTTCCCCGATCCAAAGTCCGTTACCTGGATCAGTGAGGAGCAGGGTGCGGCCATCAAGGACTTCGTGGCCGCGGGCAACGGCTTCTATGCGCTTCACAACTGCAGCCACATCTCGCTCAGTTCCAAGAACTACAGAGAGGTGATGGGCGGAGCCTATATCAGCCATCCTCCGCTGCGTCCGTTCCAGGTGCACGCAACGGCAAACAAACATCCCATCACGGACGGCATGAGCCCCTTCATCGTTAATGATGAGCAGCATTACGTCACGTACGACAAGGACCCGAAATACATCATCATGGAGGCGGAGAATATCGACGGTCTCAAGTTCGAGGACCTGGGTACCAAGTCGATTTCCGGGTGGGCCTACGATTTCGGCAAGGGACGTGTCGTGTTTACCGCAGTCGGTCATACCATCCACGCGATGTGGAATCCCCAATATCTCGAGATTCAAAAGCGGTCGGTGCGATGGCTCCTCAAGGACCTGTAAATAATTGCGGGGTAGCCCATCCTGACTTTTTCCCTTCCAGGAATCGTGGGGTGTGCAAGTAGCTTAGAATTCCGTTCCCTCAATCTCTTAACCGCGTTAGATTTAAGGTTCTCCTCCCCTCTTACCCTGCCAACGAACGACCTGGAGAAGGGCTATGTACGGACCGCGCACTACCTTTATCTACCTGGCCGTGGTTTTCGGCCTGCTTGTCATTCCCCGCGCACTGCAGCGGTTCCGTCTCCCTGCCCAACTCACCTGTTTCGCCTTCGGTATCATCGTTGCCGGGTTTTTCAAGCCGCTCATCGGTGACAGTGTCATCTCCTATCTCTCCACCCTTGGCATTGCGTCACTTTTTCTTTTCGCGGGCCTGGAAGTCGATCTGGCCGAGCTTCGGCGGCAGCTTCCCTCGCTCGCGGGCCACTTCGCTCTACGCGGTTTGGTGCTCGTGCTTTGCGCTCGCCTCGCCGCCGTGTTCTTTCACCTTGGCTGGCAGGTTGATTGGCTGATTGCCCTCGCCCTTCTCACCCCGTCGACGGGCTTCATTTTGGACATGCTGCCCCACTCCGGCCTTGACCACGTCGAGCAGTCCGAAGTGGCTCTCCACGCAATCGCCGGTGAGGTAACGGCCGTCTTTCTGTTCCTGGTGATCTCGCAGGCGGGATCGGCGAAGACCCTGCTCGTCTCCGGGGGCGCCATCATTTTGCTGATCGCGTTTATGCCGCTGGTCTTTCTTGCTCTGGGACGCTACGTCGTGCCCTACGCTCCCGGATCGGAATTCTCCCTGTTGCTCATGGTTGGGCTCATCTGCGCGGTCATCACCGAGACCCTAGGCGTCTATTATCTGGTGGGCGCATTTGTCGCCGGCCTGGTCGCCCGCTCCCTGAACAAGCGCATGACCACTCTCGCCTCGCACGAGAATCTGGAAGCGATTCGCTTGTTTGCTTCTTTCTTTATCCCCTTCTATTTCTTCCACAACGGTCTCGGCGTACCGAGCGCGGCTTTGGTTGCGTCCTCTTTGTTGTATGGGCTTGTGCTTGCCGTGTGCATCATCCCCATTCGCCTGGGCGTGGTTTGGCTGCAATCGCGTTTCATGCAGCACCGCGGACACCGCGGTAGCATCCGCGTTGCCATCGCGCTGACTCCCACGCTGATCTTTACCCTGGTCATCGCCGAACTATTGCGCGAGAACTTTGCCATTAGTCCTCCGCTCTACGGCGGACTGCTGGTCTACGCTGCCGTCGCCAGCATCCTGCCGTCGCTGACCCTGCCTGCCTTTGCGGAAAGCGACGTTGCTCCCCTGGCCGTCGAAGTGTGATGGAAAGCAACAGCAGGTCCCTCCACTTCGCTACGCTCCGGTCGGGACCTGCTGTTGCTTTCTCGTCTCGCGGCAGCAAACTGAAACTTCTTTTCATGGGATCACCATTGACGCGCCGCACGGGGCGAGCTATCGTTAGGCAATCTGGTGTCGGGAAGGCGGTTCGAATCCGCCACTACCCCGTAACTGTAAGCGCTGAGAGCTGGAACCATTTTGCTCGAGCCACTGGGATTTTTAAGTCCTGGGAAGGCTGTTCAAGCTCGACGAAGCGCGAGTCAGGAGACCGGCCAGATGCCCACCAGGGCCGTTTCAGCTTCGATGGGAGAGCTGGAAAGCAACCTCGCTGACGTAGTTCGCTGATCAGCACGGACGCTGCCTTTTTGTTTCATCCCGCTTCGCGCCGGGGGCTTTGCCCCGCGCCAGAGGCGATGTATGCAGTCAAATCCCCGTAATACGGTGACCCTCGTGCTCGGTGGCGTACGCAGCGGCAAAAGCCACTACGCGCAGCGACTGGGCGAGCGTGCCGCACGCGTTATTTTTGTGGCCACAGCCCAGCCCGGCGATGACGAGATGCGGCGCAAAGTCGACCGGCACCGCAGCAGCCGCCCGAAGCATTGGCAAACCGTCGAGGAACCGCTGTTGTTGGCGGAAGCGATCGCAGACCACGGCCTCACCTGCGACCTGATGATCATCGACTGCCTGACTTTCTTTGCCGCAAACCTGCTCGACGCCGGGGGCGATGATCAAAGCTCGATCGACGCTCTCTGCCTTGCCCTCCAGTCGCCGCCCTGCTCTGTGGTCCTGGTGTCGAACGAGGTAGGCAGTGGCGTGGTGCCGGAATATTCGTCGGGCCGGCGTTTTCGCGATCTGCTGGGCGAGATGAATCAGAGCGTCGCCCGCGTAGCTTCGAACGTGCTTCTGCTGGTCGCCGGCCTTCCCTTGGCCCTCAAAGGTCAGATAGAGGCGACTCAATGATCGGCTTGGTCGGAGGCATGAAGCGGACTTTGCTGATTTCCACCATGCTGCTGGCCGGCCTCGTTGGCACCGCGCAGGCAACCCGCGTGGTTACGGATGAAACCGGGCGCAAGGTCACCGTCCCCGACCACCCGCATCGCGTCGTTTGCCTGGTGCCCAGTGTGACCGACACTGTGTTCGCGCTCGGGTCAGGCGACGATGTGGTTGCGGTGAGTGACTACACTACCTTTCCCCCCGCGGCGCTCAAGAAACCGAGCATCGGCAGCCTGGTCAATCCGTCGATCGAGACTATCCTTTCCTATCATCCCGACCTGGTGGTGGGGACCAGCATCCCGGGATCGGCCGAGACCGCGGCCAAATTGAATACGGTCGGAATACCCGTCTTCCTCGTCGACCCGCACGGGCTTGCCGGCATTCTGCGCTCGGTCGACAGCGTGGGCGAAGCACTGAATCGCGCGCCCGAGGCAGCGGCTCTCAACGCCAGGCTGACCCAGCGTATCGCTGCGGTGAAGGCGCGAACGGCAGGCAAACCGGCGCCCAGAGTCCTGGTTCCGGTTTGGTATGACCCGATCATCACCATCGGCAGGCACGCGTTCATCACCCAAATCATCGAGGCCGCCGGAGCAAGATCAGTGACCGACGATCTAATACCCGATTGGCCGCAAGTCAGCATGGAGACGGTCGTTGCCCGAGCGCCGGACGCGTTGCTATTGTTCCGCGGGGGTAAGGTCTCCATCGATATCTTGCGCCAGCGCCCGGGCTGGAACAGTCTGCCGGCGATCCGGGCGGGCAAAGTTTACTACGTCGAGAGCGGCATCCAGGAGCCAAGTCCAGTCGCCATCGACGCATTGGAGGAGTTAGCCCGGGAGTTTCATCCTTAGAACGGAAGCGTTCCGTTCTACAACGCAAATCGTGGCAAGGTAACGAGAAGGCGGTGCGAATCCGCCACTACCCCGTAACTGTAAGCGCAGAGAACCCGGCGTGGACGAGCGAAGCCACTGGGAGAATTCCTGGGAAGGCAGCCAGGGTTTGTTGACGCGTAAGTCAGGAGAACGGCCTTGCCTCACCAACCCGAGGGGGTACGAAGTGTTCAATTTATCGTTTTTCCGCTGGATTCGCGGGCTCTTCTGTGTGGCTCTCCTGCTTGCGCCGATAACCGCCGTTGGCGCCGAGGACGGTAGCTTGCGCGGTACCGTCACTGATCCGCTCGGTGCGCTCGTTGTCTCGGCCACCGTGGAATTGCTGGACGGCACGTCTGTCGCTCAGCAAACCAAGACCGATGCAGCCGGCAACTATAGCTTTCATCTGCAGAAGTCCGCTCGCTACCAGGTTCGTGTCGTAGCACCCACTTTTCAATCCACCACCAGCAAGGCAGTCTTCGTAGCGGGATCGGGGAAAGCCCAGATTGATGTCACGTTGGCTACGCAAACGTTGACGCAGCAGGTGACCGTAACCGCGACAGGCACACCTACGCCGGAAGCGCAGGTGGGAGCGCCGGTGAGTGTGCTGACCGCGGATCAATACCGCTACTCGACCGAAGTGCAGGATCCGCTACGACTGATTCCAGGCGCTCAAATGACCCAGACCGGCCAGGTTGGGGGAACCACTGGCTTGTCGATTCGCGGGGGAAACACCAACGCGAATAAGGTTCTGATCGATGGGGTCCCGGCGGACGATATAGGCGGGAAAGTTGAATTCGCCAATATCGACGCAGTCGGCATCGATAAGATTGAGGTGCTGCGAGAGCCGAACAGCTCGCTCTATGGTTCCGATGCCCTGGCAGGTGTGGTCAGCCTGAGTACCGCTCGAGGCAGCACCCTGCTGCCCTTACTGACTTATTCCGGGGATGGAGGAAACTTCAATACCTTCCGCCAGGTGGGCACGCTCAGCGGCACGTTTCGCCACTTTGATTACTACTCCGCTTTCGCTCGCACCGACACGCGCAACAATCTGCCCAACGATGCCTTCCACAATGGGACCTATGTAGGAAACTTCGGCTGGACCCCGAACACGGCCAACGATCTGCGCTTTACCGTGCGCCACCTGACTGTCTCCGCGGATCAGCCGAATGCGATCCTGCTTTACGGTATTCCAGATGACGCAAGCGTAAAAGAGCGGGACAGCTACTACAGCGCCGCCTGGAATAACCAAACAACCGAAAAATGGCACAACCAGATCCGCTACGGTGGCCTGCGTTTGAACTACAACTACACCGACTACGCTGCCACCGGCATCTACAACGCCGACGAAGACGTTTACCTGGGCGCGCCGGTCAACCTACAGGGCGCGAATGGCTATCGCGTAAGCGGCCAGGCGATCTTTCAGTACGGAGAGAGCTACGGCTCAACCTACCCTAACGACTATCTGGCTCCAAGCAAGCGCGACTTCGTTTATGCCCAGTCCGATTACCGGATCAATCCGCACATCGTCGCCCTGGGTGCTTTCAAGTACGAGGATGAACGCGGCTCGACCCTCACCTCGGGCGGACCGCCTACCGCCATCGAGCGCGGCAATTACAGCTATACCATCCAGCTCGCGGGAGATCTCTGGAACCGTCTCTATTACACAATAGGCAGCGGGCTTGAAGACAATGGGCTCTTCGGTTTCGCGGCTACGCCTCGCGCCTCCGTTGCCTACTATCTGTTTCGTCCCACCAGCAACGGCTGGCTCACCGGAACCAAGCTGAACTTCAGCTTCGGCAAGGGCATCAAAGAGCCGAGTATCTATTACCAAAGCATCTCTCTTTATGACATCCTGGCTGCAGCGCCTAACGGCAGCGCGTTAATCAAGCAGTATGGCGTCTCTCCTATTGGCGCCGAGACCTCCCGCACCTATGACGGAGGCGTGGATCAGCAGTTGTGGAATGGCCGCGCCCGCGTCAGCGTGACCTACTTCCACAACGAATTTACCAATGGAGTGGAATTCGTTCCCCAGTCTGCGTTGCTCGAGCTCGGCCTGCCGGCTGCCAGTGATCCCGCGGTTGAATTCGGAGCCGCGATTAATTCCCAGGCTTTTCGTGCAGAAGGCGCGGAGGTGACCACTGAGTATAAGATCGGCAGTCATCTCTTTGCCCGCGGGGGCTACACCTATCTTGCCGCGGTTATCCAGCGCTCTTTCTCCAGTGAATCGCAGCCCACCTACAATCCGAACTTTCCCAACATAGCCATCGGCGCCTTCTCTGCATTGGTGGGTGCGAGACCTTTCAATCGCGCCCCTCACTCCGGCTACTTCGGACTTACCTACAACCGTTCCAAGTGGTATGGCTCGTTTACGGGAACGCTGGTCGGCCGGCGCGATGATAGCGATTTTCTTACCGATGCACAGTTTGGTAACAGCCTGCTGCTGCCCAACCGGAATCTGGACGGGGCTTATCAACGGCTGGAACTCGGCGGCGGTTATCAACTCAGCCGATCGATTGCGGCCTACACTAATATTCAGAATCTGTTGAGCGAGCATTATAGTGAGGAGTTCGGCTATCCGGCGCTTCCTCTCACCGTCAGAGCCGGGATAAAGATCAGCTTTGGAGGCGAATCTTGGCGATTGAAATAGCCACGGTGCCTGGTACCTCGCCGGGCGCCGGCGAGCAAGGGCGGACACCGAAGCCTGACAAGCGCGAAGGGCCTAGACTTAGCCCGGTGGCGCTCATTGTAATGCTGGCGCTGGCACTATGCCTGGTGACCCTACTCTGCCTCGCGACCGGCGCCGTGCCTATCTCACCACGCGACCTCCTTGCCGCCCTGCTCGGCCATCAGCCGCTCACCCAAACGCAACGGCTCATCCTGTTTCACCTTCGTCTGCCGCGGGTGCTGGCGTCTGGGCTGGTGGGCTCAGGGCTTGCGCTGGCCGGCCTTCTCTTTCAGGGACTCTTTCGCAACCCCATCGCCGACCCCTACGTGATCGGATCCCAGGGAGGCGCCGTTTTTGGTGCCTGCATTGGAATTTCCTTCTTTTACCAGTGGTCGGTTTTTGGCTTCAGCGCGACCGCGCTGCTTGCCTTCGCGGGCTCCGCGGCTACCATGGCGCTGGTGTACTCGCTGGCTCGATCAGCGGGCAAGACCAACGTGGTCACCCTTCTGCTGGCCGGGTTTGCCATCAGCACCATGTTCACCAATTCAAGCTATTTCTTCGAGCTCTTCGATAAGACGGGCACGGACAACCGCATTCTCGCCTCCTGGCTGCACGGCGTCATCGGTGTTCCTGCCTGGACCGAACTGGGGGTCAGTGGCGCTCTGATGGCCGTTGGAACCCTGGCCGCGCTTCCCTTGATGCGGACGCTGAACACCCTGGCGCTGGGGGATGAATATGCCCACCAGCTGGGGGTCAATGTCGAATTCGCGCGGATCGCGATCATCCTTATCGGCTCGTTGCTGACCGGCGTAGCCGTCTCGCTGGGCGGCATGATCAGCTTCGCCGGCCTGATCGTGCCCCACATCTCACGCCTGCTGCTGGGTCCCGACCACGTTCGCCTGCTGCCGGTGACCGTGCTCGCCGGTGCCATCTTCCTCATGCTCGCGGATACCCTGGCCCGAACGATCTTTGCTCCTTCAGAAGTTCCGGTGGGCGTTTTGACAGCCTTTGTGGGTGGTCCCTTCTTCCTCTACCTTCTGCGCAAGATGAAACGAGGCTATTCCGTATGAGCAGCCTGTTACGCGTGGATGGCGTGTGTTTCGACTACCAGGGAAATCGAGTTCTACGCCACGCGAGTTTCGATCTCGAAGAAGGTAGCTGCACCGCATTGATTGGCATCAATGGCTCGGGCAAGACGACGCTTTTGCGCATAGCCGCGGGGGTTCTGCGCCCCGCTACCGGGAGTGTCAGTTTGCGTGGGCGGCGAATGGAGACGCTCTCTCTGAAGGAAGTTGCGCGCACCGTCGCACTGGTGCCCCAGCAGTTGGAGCTGCCATTTGCGTTTACGGTGGAGCAAGTGGTGGAGCAAGGGCGCACCCCCTACATCGGCATGCTGCGCGGGCCGGGGCGTAGCGACCGGATGGCCGTCGACCGAGCCCTCGACCTGGCGGATGTATCCAGCTTGCGCCATCGCGTCTTCAACGAACTCAGCGGAGGCGAGCGCCAGCGGGTCAAAATAGCTTTGGGACTGGCTCAGGAACCCCGCCTGCTGCTGCTGGATGAGCCCACCCAGAACCTCGATATAGGCAGGCAGGTCGAGCTCATCGATTTGCTGCATTTTCTCCGTGATGAAGGCATCACGATTCTGGCTTCCATCCACGATCTGCACCTGGTGGACAAGAATTTCTCCACCGTACTACTGCTCAGTCCGGGCCAGCCTTTGGCCAGCGGGACCCCGGAGCAGATGCTGAAACCCTCGATTCTGGAGCGCGCCTTCCAGTGCCCGCCCGACCGTCATCCGCTCCTGATCGAACGCGCCGAGCTCTATCGAAAAGAGGTCCGATGATTACCACAACCCAATACGACATCGAGGAAGTGATCGGTGGGATCGCAGCCCCGCCTGAAGAATATCTTGCCCAGGCCAGAACTCGGCTGGACACGCTCACCAAGCCGCTCGGAAGTCTGGGACAGCTGGAAGATCTCGCGGCCCAATGGTTCGCCATTCGTCAGGGAAACCTAACCAGTCCGGTCAGCAAGTCCGTCTATGTGTTTGCTGCGGACCACGGAATTACGGCTGAAGGGGTGAGCGCCTATCCGTCGCAGGTCACCCAGCAGATGGTGCTCAATTTCCTTTCCGGTGGTGCGGCCATCAATGTGCTTGCCCGGCTCAACCATGTGGAAGTGAACATAGTGGACGTTGGGGTAGATGCCGACCTGTTTGGCTATGCCGGCTTGACGGATGGCAAGGTGCGCCGCGGCACCAGGAATATGCTGCGCGAACCCGCGATGAGCGCAGAAGAAGTAGCCGCGGCGCTGTCAGTCGGCATCTCGATGGCAGAGGCCGCTCACGCCAAGGGAAACAATCTAATCGCAGTGGGCGAAATGGGTATTGGCAACACCACGGCGGCCAGCGTCATGACCGCGGCGCTCACCGGCATGAAGGCCACCCTGGTCACGGGGAAAGGGACGGGCCTCGATGACGAGGCGTTCGCTCGCAAATGCCACACGGTCGAAGCGGTTCTGCGCCAGCACTTTGCCCAGCCCGCCGGCCCGCGCAAAATTCTCCGTTGTGCCGGCGGCCTTGAAATCGCTGCGATGACGGGCATGATCCTGGGCGCAGCGCGGCGGCAGATCGCCATCGTGATGGATGGCTTTATCTCCACCGCTGCCGCGGCCATTGCCTGCGGCCTCTCCTCTGCTGTGCGCCCCTATCTGTTCGCCGGGCATGCATCGCAGGAGCCGGGCCACAGAGTACTGCTGACACACCTGGAGATCCAGCCCATTCTGGACTTGCACATGCGCCTCGGCGAAGGCACCGGTGCGGTTCTGGCGATGCCGGTTCTCGAAGCAGCGATGCGCCTCTATCTGGAGATGGCCACCTTCGCCTCGGCCGGCGTTAGCGGAGCCACTGCATGAGCTTGCGCGCTCCGCGATTCTTCGTGGACATTGCGGTAGCCTTTCAATTCCTCACTCGCCTGCCGGTGCCCCAGGTGAGTTTCGCGCCCGACGGCCTGGCGCGCGCAGTCAAGTTCTTCCCCCTGGTCGGGCTGGTGATTGGATCCGGCGCGGCGCTGCTGGAGAAATTGCTGGCGCCTCATCTTGACCGGCCCGCCTCCGCCCTGGCCGTTCTGCTCTACCTGGTGCTGATCACCGGCTGTCTGCATGAAGATGGTCTTGCGGATGTTGCGGATAGTACGGGCGGCTGGAGCCGCGAACAGCGGCTGGCGATTCTGCGTGACAGCCGCATCGGTAGCTACGGCGTCACCGCCCTGGTGCTGTCGCTACTGAGCCGGGCCCTACTGCTTGCCGAGCTGCCGATCGAGCACTTCACCGCTTACCTGGTGTCCGCGCACGTGCTCTGCCGCTGGTCGATGCTGCCTCTGAGCTACTATCTCCCCCCCGCGCGCGAGAAGGAGGGCCAGGGCGCGCGGATAGCCGGCTTGACTTCGACAGCTTCCCTGATAGGCGGGTCCTTATTTACCATTGTCACCGTGATTGTAGCTCTTCGTAAGGCTGCGATTGTTCCGCTGCTATCGGCTATGGCCGTTCCCCTGCTGAGTGGTTTCTTCTACGTGCGCAAGTTTGGCGGCGTCACCGGAGATTGCTTTGGTGCGACCAATCAACTCACCGAGATAGCAGTTTACGTCTGCGGAGTGTGGAAGGTATGAGCCGCGCCTTGTTCATTCGCCATGCGGAGACGGAGATGGCAGGCCGTTATTGCGGCCACTCCAACCCTGATCTCAACGCACAGGGCCGCGCGCAACTTGCGAAGTTAGCCCACCTGCTCTGCGCGGAGCCATTCGATACGGTCTATAGCAGCGACCTGCGCCGGGCCAGCAGCACAGCACAAGCCATTACGGCCGGCAGAAAAATTCCCCAGGTCTTGCGCCCGGCATTGCGCGAGATTGATTTCGGCGATTGGGAAGGCATGAGCTGGGAGCAGATTGAGCAGTTGGATCCTGAGTACGCCCGGGAGTGGATAGCCGCCTATCCCAACCTTCCTGCTCCCTCGGGAGAAAGCTTTCAGGCGTTCGAGCAGCGGATTCTTGAGGAAGTGCACCACCTGCTCGAACGCAATCGCGGTCCGATCGCGGTGGTCACGCATGCCGGTGTGTTGCGCGTGGTTTTACGGCATCTGTTCGGATGCTCGGAGCAGGAGGCATGGCAACAAACCCGGCCATACTGCTGCATTGTGCGTTATGACTGAAGCAAAAGGAGAACACCGATGAGTATCGCAACCAAGCATGGAGATGGTGGACAGACAGGGCTCGCCGGAGGCATTCGCGTTTCCAAGGCGGACCTCCGGGTCGAGGCCTATGGTTCCGTGGACGAGCTGAATACCGTGCTCGGTTTTGCCCGCAGTATTTGCAAGAATGAAGAGATCGCCGCCTGGACGGAGCAGATTCAAAAGACGCTTTTTCGCCTCGGCTCAGCCTTGGCGACGCCTCCGGAAAGCCGCAAGCCGCAGCCTCACATCACCACCGAAGATGTGGACTTCCTCACTCAGCTCGTTTACCGGATCGAAGCCACAGAGGGGATTCTTGCCGACTGGTCCTTGCCTGGCGCACACACCGAGTCAGCAGCCTATGAGATCGCACGGACCGTTTGCCGCCGCGCGGAGCGCAACACTGTACGCCTGGCTGAAAGCGGGCAAGCGGTGCAGGCGGAGGTCATGGCTTACATCAATCGCCTTTCTGACCTGATCTGGCTCTTCGGGAGGTTGATCGAGTTGAACGCCGGCATTGACGCGCGGCTTCGCGACGGAACCAAGCCCGGTCCTAAGTGGTCAAGAGCCTGGTAGATGACTTGCACAAAATTAAAACAGCAGGTCCCTCCGCTTCGCTGCGCTCCGGTCGGGATGACACATCTGTTTGGTACCGACATCTCAATCCCAAACAGATGTCTAAGGTACGAACATCTCAATCCCAAACAGAATTGTCATCCCGACCGGAGCGTACCCGGATTTCCTGCCACGCAGCACTAGACAAGGCCGTGTGTGCGCCCTTCCGTAAAGAAGGGCGCAGGAAGCGCACCAACGCCACCAAGGTCAACAGGAAATCCGGGGTAGCGTAGTGGAGGGATCTGCAGTTCAACGGACCTCTCTTGGAAATGTTTTCGACAGAACGTAGCGGAGAGCGGATGTCGCAAAAGATGAGCACGGCCCGCGCCATCATGGTTCTCGGAACCAGCTCCCACGTGGGGAAATCCTTATTAACGGCCGCTCTTTGCCGCATCTTTGCCCAACAGGGCTACAGCGTTGCTCCGTTCAAATCGCAGAACATGTCGCTGAACTCGGCTGCAACCATCGAGGGCCTGGAGATTGGCCGCGCCCAGGCACTGCAGGCCGAGGCAGCCGGCATCGCACCGTCGGTTCATATGAATCCCGTGCTCATCAAACCTTCCGGCGATTGCACATCGCAAGTGGTGGTGCAGGGTAAGATCTGGGGGCGGATCTCCGCAGCCGACTACCATCAGCGGCGCGTGGAAGAACTGATGCCCGTGGTCAGCGAAAGCTATCAGACGCTGGCCGCAAGTTATCAGGTCATCATTCTCGAGGGAGCAGGCTCTCCAGCCGAGATTAACCTGAAACAACACGACATCGTGAACATGCGCATGGCAGAGATGGCGGATGCCCGATGCCTGTTGGTAGGCGACATCGATCGCGGCGGAGTCTTCGCTTCCCTGCTCGGCACCGTCGAGCTTCTGGACCCGCTTGAGCGCGATCGCATTCACGGCTTCTGCATCAACAAGTTTCGTGGTGATCTGAGCCTGCTTGAGCCAGGGGTCCGCATGATGGAAGAGCGTTTGCGAAAACCCTGTTTGGGCGTGGTTCCTTACCTTTCCCATCTTGCGCTGGAAGAAGAGGACAGCGTTGGCCTGCCTCCGATCGCGCGGACCCCCTGGTCGGTAACCGAGAATCGGCCAGACCGGCCGCTGCGCATCGCTGTGATCGCACTGCCTTCGTTTTCAAACTTTACCGACTTCGATTCGCTGCGCGCCGAATCGTCTGTCGATTTGATCTTTTGCCAATCGCCTGCACTCCTGGCAAACGCCGATGTCGTGATTCTACCCGGCAGCAAAGAGACCATGAGCGACCTGGACTGGATGCGTGCTCAGGAATTCGATGGAGCGGTGCGCCGGCACGCGGGTGTTGGCTTGGTGGTGGGTATCTGCGGCGGGATGCAGATGCTGGGCCAGGATCTTGCCGATCCCAGCGGCGTCGAACGGAAGGGATGCATGCCCGGACTTCGCTTGCTTCCAATCAGCACGACGATGCAGGCAGAGAAGGTGACGCGCCTCGGTTCCGGCACCATCCTTGGTCAATCTCTTTTCGGTCAACCGCTGGGAGATGCTTCCGTTGCCGGGTACGAGATCCATGTTGGCAAAACTTTGTATCTGGATCACGCAGAGCCATTTGCTAAGTTGATAACTGAGGAACTAGACGGATGTGTCAGCGCCGACCGGCGTGTCCTCGGCACCTATCTTCACGGAATCTTTGACCACGATAGCTTTCGTCATCAATTCCTAAAAGCCGCGCGCAGCTTTTACCAACTGGCCGCTCCATCGGCGCTTAACCCCTGGAGCGTGCAACGCGAGGAATCTCTCAATCGCCTTGCTCGCGAGGTAAGCACGTCGCTGGACATGCATCGCATCTTTTCCTGGGTGGGTCTCAAGTACCAATGACGAGCGCCAAAACGATTACCGCCGCCTGCGTCCTCGACTGGCTCGCCGGCGATCCGAAGTGGCTTCCGCACCCGGTACGGCTGATGGGCCGCTGCACCCAATTTGCAGAGGGCTTGCTCCGCCGCCCGGGCCAGGGTCCACGTGATGAACTGATCACCGGCGCTGCGCTCACCGCTGGTGTCGTGAGCCTCTCCTACGTTGCTACAACGAAGACAATTGAGTGGGCTCATCGCATCCACTGCGGCTCGTTCCTGGAGCTCCTGCTAGCCTGGACTTGTCTGGCGTCGCGCAACCTGGTCGATGAAAGCCTTGCGGTCATTCGTGCGCTCGACCAACCGGAACTCGCCCGGCAGCGGTTGGCGAGAATTGTCGGCCGGGATACGCAGGTCTTACGCGACACCGACGTGCATCGCGCCCTCATCGAGACGCTTGCCGAAAGCGCATGCGACGGAATCGTGGCGCCGTTGATGTATATGACGATCGGCGGCGTTCCCCTCGCGATGGCGTACAAGGCCGTCAACACGCTCGATTCCATGATCGGCCACGCCGACACGCACTATTTCTACTTTGGCAAGGCGGCTGCCAGGTTAGATGATGTGGTCAACTACATCCCCTCGCGCTTGACTGCTTTGGCCATCGTGATTGCCGCTGGGACTGGAAGCAAATCCGCCTTGCACATCTGGTGGCGTGACAGGAACAAACACAAAAGCCCGAATGCAGGGCAACCTGAAAGCGCAATGGCCGGAGCCCTGTGTGTCCGCCTGGGCGGTCGAAACACATACGCGGGCCAGCCGATGGCGACGCCGCTGCTTGGCGCAGAGTTTGAGCCGCCCAAGCGTCATCATGCCAAGCGAGCACTCCGGCTGGTCATCACGGTCTCTCTCTTGAGTGCTACCGTCGCTGTGCTTGTTCGAAGTCTTGAAGCAAAACACGACCTGTAGGTAAAGACGGGTGCCCCACGTTCGCCCCAGCGTACTCCGGATTTCCTGTCGAGCTTGCTGGCGCTGGCGAACTTCATGCGGCTTTCCTTAATGAAAGCCGCACACGCGGCCGTTGGTGGCGCCCCGTGGCAGGAAATCCGGATACGTGGGACGAAAACGAATTGTTTCCATTGCTTTCTGCTGGTTCAACCACTACGGATAGGGGTTTCGCTTATTGGCGATAACTTATTTAGGATGGTTCCCTTCGAACTACCCACAAACTCGTCATCCTCACATCAGCGCGTACAGATTGCCGTCATTGCTCCCAAAATAAACAACCCGCCCGGCGACCACTGGGGACGAAAGGATCGTGCCTACGCTCTGTATTTTTGCTATCCCGGCGAGCATGTCGTCATAGAAATCGGAAACATAGACTGCTTCATAGTTAGGACTTCCATCGGGTTTGCTGAAGCCTGACAGCCTCTGCCGTGAAGCATCTGTTTGAAAATCCCAGGAGCGCGTTTGCGTCGTAAGATCGATGGCGGTCAGCTTGCCGTCATGGGAGCCGATGTACAACCGATTGCCGGCGATCGCAGGCGAGGAAAAAAACGGAAACTTAAACTTGAGCGAAAAAATCTGCTTTCCCGACCGGGCATCGAGTGCGAACAACAACGTGGAGTCCGAAGTGGCGAAATACACTTTGCCGTTTAAGACAGCGGGAGAGCTAATGACCCATGAACTCCCGGTCGGGAACGACCATTTCATCTTTCCACTGACCGCATCCAGAGCATAGAGGTGGGAGTCGCGACACCCAAAATAAACAGTACCGTCGACGACGGCCGCGGAGGACTGTATCCCTACCTGGTTGTGGATGTCGGGATCCTCTCCGGTCTTGAAACGCCACTTCTCTCGCCCGCTGCTGGCATCGATCGCATAAAAATAACTGTCCCAGCTCCCAATAAAAAGTGTGCCGCCCGAGATTGCAGGCGAGGCGTGGACAACGTCGCCAGTATGGAATTTCCATTGAACAGCGCCCGTCGCCGCGTGGAGAGCGTAGATGTTGCCATCGCCGCTACCGAAGTAGACCGTGCCATTCCACACCGCCGGCGAGGAGAGATAAACATCGAACGGATCGGGCGTGGTTTCCGCAACGGGCAGAGCGCCATGAATGTGCCGGGCGGCAAAGCGCCGCTCACCCGTGTTCTTAAAGCTCCACTTGAGCTTTCCGCTAACCGCATCGACCGCGTAGAACAACCCATCGTAGCTGGAAAAGTAAACCAGTCCGTCCGCAACGGCAGGCGTGGATACGATCCGGGCCTTGGTCTCGAACTTCCACTTCATCTCGCCGGAGTTCAAATTGACGGCGTATAAGTTACCGTCTGTGCTGCCCACATAGACCACACCGTCTGCAACGGCCGGCGACGAGATGATGAGGCCCCGGGTATGGAACTTCCATTTGAGTCCAGTGAGCTTGGGCACTCCCGCCGCGTCGTACACGCCGGTATGTGCCAGGTTGCCGCGGAATACCGATGTCGCCTGAGAGAAGGCCGCGGCGATGAACCAGAACACAGCAAGAAAAGCCGGCACGTACTTTGTTCCATTCACACCAGCATCCTCTCCCGAAATTATTTCGCCACACGTTGTTGAAGAAAGTGACGAACGGTAAACAGTTGCTGATGAATCGTCACGATTCGGTGATGACCATCACGTCACCGGCTTTTCCGCCACGCCGCTCCACAAATCTTGCACATTAAAAACGAACATCACTGCCATTTGTGACGAGGCGTTGCAAAGCCGGGACGAGTGGCCTGCTAATCGCATTTTCTTGAGGACAATCCAGCGATATACGTGGCTTTGCAAGCTTCGCGGATGCATGAGTATGGTCTCGTTCCCTCCGGCGGCAAGGGTTAATTGCGGCCCGGCGAGACAGATGATCCATGAGGTGATGTTATGACAACCTTGCACGTGTTACGTAGGAGTTTGATATCGTTGCTGGCAGCGCTTTGTTTACTGTATACGATGAGCGCAGAAGCTAAGCGGGATACACAGTCGGAGCATCCGTCGAACGTGGCTGAGTTACAGACCAAAGCGGCACAAGGATTTGTCAAACAGGAGCTGGAATTGGCCGCTGCGTACTTCGCCGGCAGAGGAGTGCCGAAAGACCTCGCGCAAGCTGCGTATTGGTATCGCAAGGCCGCGGATCAGGGAGATCCCGCCGCACAAGTCTATCTTGGTTATCTGTATACCGCCGGCATAGGAGTACCCCAGGATACCGCTGAAGCGATTCGATGGTACAGACGCGCCGCGTCTTCCAACTCCCCACAGGCAGAGGTGAACCTGGCGAGCCACTATATGCGCGGAGATGGAGTCAAGCACGATACTGCGGAAGCATTGCGCCTGCTGAGGTCTGCTGCCGACAAGGGATATGGTCGGGCCGATGCATATCTGGGCTGGGCAAGCTATGTGGGATCGGGCGTTCCCGTCGACCACACGGCGGCGGAAGCCTGGTTCAAGAGAGGCGTCAAACGGCACGACCCGGAAGCAGAATGTTTTCTGGCGGCATGGGACGCCAATGAGCCGGGTCATGTCCCAGATCTCGCTCTGGAAACCAAGCTGTTGCGGCTCTCTGCCGCTACCGGCTATGTGCCGGCTATCCATGGCCTGGGGCTCCTGCTGGTGAACCACCCTGACCTGCCGCAAGCCAGGGAGGAAGCGAACAACCTGCTGATGTCATCTGCGAAAGCCGGCTATTGGCCATCGTCGGCGGCCCTGGGTGTCATCGCCCGCGATGGGCGGCTAGTGCCCAAAGATCAAACCGCAGCCTATCGCTGGTTGCGAATAGCAGTTTTGCAAGGCGGAGACCCGGCAGAGACTTATGTGCATCAAGAGCTTCAGCGCCTCGCGAAGAGTTTGGCCGATACTACTTCCGCAGACCAGGAGGCTAAGGTATTTCTGCAAATGTATCCGAATCGTGACCTGTTCGCATTCGCCAACGAAATGAACGCAAGGTATTTCCCCATCCAGGAGGTGTATGCTACGGCGCATGCTCCGTCGGTGGCCAACGAGGTTGAGAATCAATCTGAAGCGCCTAACTAAGCCGGAGGCGGATCCAGGCCGCCCCTTTTTCATGCACCCGCTGATCTTCTTAGCGGGCTGGGCGGCGCTGGGGATTTTGTTTGGCTTCCAGGAACTCATGGAGATGTCTTTTGACGACTGGAAGATTCCGCTCTGGATGCCTTTCGTTTCCTGGACAATCGACTATCTGATATGGGGTTTGATTTGCCTGGGTCTATGGCACTTCTTGCGGGCGAGAATACAAAGCGCCACCCCGCGACAGATGGTCTTGCAGTATTTGCCTTTGAGTGTTCTCGTCAGCGTCCTGGTGGAAGCAAGCTACACCGCGATTGTTCGTTATCAGCATCCAGGCCAACACCGCACCTATGTTGCCAGGGTCGAACACTACCTGTCTTCTGACCTGGTCACAGATTTAGCCATCTTCTGGCTGGTGTTCGCCCTCTTCCGAGCCGTCGGCTACTACCAGCGGTTTCGCGAGCGAGAGCAGGTGGCTTCACGCCTCGAGGGACAGCTCGTACAGGCCCGCCTGCAGGCCTTGCAGATGCAGCTCAATCCCCATTTCCTGTTCAACACCTTGAATAGCGTTTCCAGCCTGATGCGTTCCGACCCCGACGGTGCTGACGAAATGCTGGAACGGCTGAGCAGTCTTCTGCGTATCACCCTGGCAAAGGGACAGGCGCAAAAGGTCCCACTGCAAGAGGAAATGGATGTCATTCAACTCTACGTCTCGATCCAGCAGTTGCGCTTCGGCGATCGAGTGCGCCACAAGATTGACGTTTCGCCTGAGGCATGGGATGCCCTGGTGCCCACCATGATTCTCCAGCCAATTGTTGAAAATGCGTATGTGCACGGAATCTCGAAGTCTCTGGGACCAGGCGCCATCACCATCAAGGCTTCGATCGAAGGAGACAACCTGTGCATATCCGTCCGCAATACGGGCTCCCTCAACGATGCCCCGGAAAAGCATGGCGTCGGCATAGCAAATGTAAAAACTCGTCTGCAGTTGCACTATGGAAGCCGGCAGAGCTTTACTATCCAGGAGGTGACTCCAGGCGATGTAACCGCCATCTTCCTGCTTCCCCTGGAGATCGACAAGAGTCCAAGCAGTGATCACCCGGAGTCCTTGTATGCCGCTTCAAGTAGTGATCGCGGATGACGAAGTTCTCGCCCGCCAAAAGCTCTTACAACTTCTGCGCGAGGAACCAGACATCCAGGTAGTGGGCGAAGGCGCCAACGCCGCGGAAACCATCGACCTGGTTCAGCTCACGCAGCCCGATGTATTACTGCTCGATGTTCGGATGCCGGGCATGGACGGTTTTGATGTCATCTCGGCTCTCAGTTGTTCTTCTCTGCAAAGCCTTCCCAGTATTATCTTCACCACGGCACACGATCAATACGCTTTGAAAGCCTTCGAGGTACACGCGGTCGATTATCTCTTGAAGCCGTTCACTCGTGAGCGATTGAGCATTGCCCTCGAGCACGCTCGCGAACAGCAGGAGCGAAGGCGCGAGAACGGGCACGTCAGGTCCGCGCAAAAGAAGGAATATGCCAACCGGCTGGTGTTTCGGTCGAAAGGGCGAATTCTCTTCTTACCCATTGCGGATATACGCTGGATCGGCGCGGAAGAAAATTATGTAAGAATCTGCGCCGGCAAAGAGAACCATATGCTCCGCAATACCATGGCCAATTTCGAGACCAAATTGGATCCCGACGTTTTCCTGCGGATTCATCGCTCCGCCATCGTGAACCTGCAGCATGTCAAGGAATTTCGCACCGACGGAAACGACGGGGAGTGCTTTGTCACCATGTCGGATGGGCACAAGTTACCGGTGAGCCGCGGGTACCGCTCCCGCATTACCGCCCTCATCGCGCGTTAGCCCCGTCCTCCATTCGACTGTTCGATTTCGAACATAAGATTTCACCGGTGGACAACCGCCGGCGGCAAATCCCTGAACGAATCATTCATTTTCGACAACTTAGGAGCCGGCGATTGTGGCGAGTCGCATGCACTCAAGTAGCCCAGGATGCTCAATGACCTCAAGTTCGCGTTTCGGCAGCTGCTGAAGTCACCTGGGTTCACGCTGACCGCGGTATTAACCCTCGCACTGGGGATCGGGGCCAATACGGCGATCTTCTCCCTTGTTAACTCGATCATGCTGCGCCCGCTGCCCTTCCCTCAGCAGGACCGGCTGGCAAAGATCGAATATAGCGCCGGCGAGGTCAGTTTCTTTCCCAAGGGTTGGATCCGGGCCCTGGGTGAGCATTCCCATTCATTCGCCGCCATCAGTGGATTTGGCGCGGACGCGGAATCAAACGTGGCCGGGGCCAACTCTTCAGAGCGGGTGTTTGGCGCCGAGGTAATGTCAAACGCGTTTGACACGCTGGGCATTCATCCCGCACTGGGCAGCTTCTTTACCCACGAGGACGAACTGGCCGGGCGCGACTCTGTGGTGGTATTGAGCTACGGTTATTGGCAGCAGCGCTTTGCGCAGGACCCCAATGTGATCGGGCAGACTCTGCGTATCGACGGCCTTTCGCGCCGCATCATTGGCGTCATGCCCGCAGGCGTCCGCTTCCCCTACGGCGACACCCAGTTTGTAACCCCGGTGGCCTTCAAAGGCGGCGATCCGATCGATCCCTGGCGCACCTTCGACCTGCGTATATTTGGCCGCCTGAAAGACGGGGTGGCTCCGGCCCAGGCCCAGGCCGAGTTGCATCGGCTGCATACCACCTTGTTGCCCCTGTTTCCCTGGCGGATGCCGGACGGCTGGGCGGCCGAGCTGACCGTCGTACCGCTGCTTGAGTCGGAAATAGGCGCCACCCGGCCACGGCTGTTGTTGCTGTTTGCAGCGGTCGGCCTGATTCTGCTGATCGCGTGTGCGAATGTGGCCAACCTGATGCTCGCTCGTGCTGCCGGCCGGGAGCGTGAGATGGCAGTCCGCGGAGCGCTCGGTGCTTCTTCGGGCCGGCTCATCCAGCAGTTGTTGTCAGAGAGCGTGTTGGTGGGTGGGTTGGCGGGAATTGCGGGTTTGCTGGCGGCCGCTGCGAGTCTGCAGGGTTTGGTGCGGCTGCTACCGGCTGACACTCCGCGGCTCAACGAGATATCGCTCGACTGGAAGGTGTTTCTGTTTGCCGGGGTTGCATCCTTGCTGACCGGATTTATTTTCGGACTAATTCCGGCGCTGAAAATGGCATCCCCTAACCTGCAGGGGGCTCTGCGCGCAAGCAGTCGCGGCGTGGCGGGCAAAGCATCGCAATTCCGCGTGTCGATGGCCTTGGTGATGGGGCAGATCGGATTATCGGTGGTGGTGATTACTGCTGCTGGTCTTCTGCTTCACACTCTGTACAGTCTGTCGAAGGTGGATCCGGGCTTTCGTACCGAGCGAGTGGTCACCGCGGAGGTGTCGCTGGACACGACGGCGTGCCAGCAAGCAGGGCGATGCAATGCGTTCTTCACACGTCTCCTGAACGACGCACAGGGCATTGCGGGAACGGAGTCTGTGGCTCTGACCGATTCGTTGCCGCTGAGCGGCCGGGATAACAACTATGCTTACGACGCCGAGGCTCATCCCAGAGACGCGCGCCAGGGCGCACTCCTCGCCACCAGCCGCACCGTGTCGCCTGACTACTTTGCCACGTTGGGCATGCGGTTGATGCGAGGACGTTTGTTGGTCCGGCAGGATGAGTCAGGATCGAGCCACGCGGTGGTCATCAACCAGCGCATGGCGGAACGGCTATGGCCGAATCAGGATCCGTTGGGGAGACATGTGATCGACGTGCGCGATGAGCCGGTTCCGACTATCTGGGATCGCGACAAGGCCTCGGTCGTGGTGGGCGTTGTCAGCAACACTCACGGTGGCAGTCTGGCTTCCGGATTCGGCGATGAGGTTTATTTGCCCATGGACACTAAGGGCGAGCAGCCGGTCATGTCTGTTTTGCTGCGTACACGCGCCGGCACTTCTGAAGCGGCAGAGGAACTGCGTAGGGTGGTAAAGGAAGTCGATCCCTCGGTGCCGGTCACCCGCGTGCGCAGCCTGAACGAGGTGGTGGCGGCATCGGTGTCGGCTCCGCGATCGCTGGCGATCCTCCTGCTCTCTTTTGGCGCGCTGGCCTTGTTGATCGGCGGAGTCGGGGTCTACAGCCTGATCGCCTACGTCGTTAGTTGGCGGACAAGGGAGATTGGCATTCGCCTGGCGCTGGGCGCGTTGCGATGGCAGATTGTGGGCGCGATTGTGAAGCAGAGCCTGCTGCTCGCCTTGGGAGGTTCAGCCGCTGGCTTGTTTGTGGCTGCCCTGCTGATGCAGTTTTTGCGCAGCTTCCTTTTCGGCGTCCGCGTGTTGGATCCGGTAACCTTCTGTGCGGTGCCCGCACTGATGCTGCTGCTGGCCTTATTTGCGGCATGGGTTCCCGCGCGCAGGGCGGCCGCCGTCGACCCCATGGAGACGCTTAGAAATGAGTAGTAAAGATTGCGGGAATCTCACGGAGAATTCGGGAAGGCCGAAGGGCGCACCACAGATCCCTCCGCTACGCTACCCCGGATTTCCTGTGGACCTTGGTGGCGTTGGTGCACTTCATGCGCCCTTCTTCACGGAAGGGCGCACAGGCGCCCTTGTCTAGTGCAGCGTGGCAGGAAATCCGGGTACGCTCCGGTCGGGATGACAATTCATCTTGGGAACTACACTTAGTGTTCCCAAACAAAATTGTCATCCCGACCGGAGCGTAGCGTAGCGGAGGGATCTGCGGTGCGCCATTCGGCCTTCCCGAATTCTCCGTGAGATACCCGCAATTTCGTCGCGGACCTCCTTCGACAGATCCTGAGGAGGCGAGCTACTGCTTAGCCATCTTGCGGATGGTGTTGGTAGTGCTGACCCCGTCGACAGTGGGTACAATTTCAACCCGGCCGCCCCAGGTGGTTACATCGTCGGCTCCTACGATGGTGGAGCTGGTGTAGTCCCCGCCCTTCACCAGCACGTCCGGGCGTAGCGACCGGATCAGTTCCAACGGCGTAGCCTCATCGAAGACGATGACGGCATCGGTCGCGCCCAGCGCCGCCAGAACACGCGCGCGATCCTTCTCTCCGACCAGGGGCCGGGTAGGTCCCTTCAGTCCTTTGACGGATGCGTCGCTGTTCAGGCCGATGACGACCTTATCCCCGAATTCACGGCATTGTTCGAGCAGCGTGATGTGGCCCACATGCAGGATGTCAAAACAGCCGTTGGTAAACACGATCCGGTCGCCGTTCGCGCGCCATTCCGCCAACCGAACCAGCAGGTGCTCAAGATCCAAAATTTTGTCCGGGCCCTTCATCTGCGCCGACGCGGTGAACTGGGCTACCAGCTCGTTGCGGGAAATGGGCGCGGTTCCGGTCTTGGCGACAACAATACCCGCGGCAATATTTGCCAGGGTGACGGCCGTCTCCGGATCGAGGCCGGCGGCCAACGAGGCCGCCAGGGTGGCAATCACCGTGTCGCCGGCTCCGGTCACGTCGAAGACTTCGCGAGCGCGGGTGGGGGAATGAAAAACCGAATCCGGATAGAGAATGCGAATGCCCTTCTCGCTCATGGTGACGGTCATGTAATCGATGCCAAGCTGCCCCACCAGCTTTTGCGCCGCGGCCAGCAAATCCGCAAGGTTGCGGCTGCTCACGCCTGTGACCAGCCCCAGCTCGTGAAGATTGGGGCAGATGGTGGTGGCGCCGGCATATTTGCTGAAATCCCGACCCTTGGGATCAACCAGAACGGGAATTCGCCGCTCCCGGGCCCGTGTGATGACCGCCTGGCAAAGTCGAGCACTCAGCGCGCCCTTGTCATAGTCGGAAAGGACGACGGCGTCGGCAGTCCGCACCAATTCCAGGCAGCGCTCGAGCAAAGCCTGGTGCTCCGTGGCTGGATGCGGTTCCGAACTCTCCACGTCGAGCCGCAGCAATTGCTGGTTACGAGAAACGATCCGGGTCTTGGAAATCGTGGAATGGCCGGAGACGATCATGCCTGAGAAATCCACGCCCGGCGTGGCGAGCAAGGTGCTCAATTCACGCATTTCGCCATCGTTGCCCCAAAAGCCCGCCTGGGCAACCTTCACCCCCAGGCCGACCAGGTTCATGGCCACGTTCCCCGCTCCCCCGGGCGCGCTGGTGGTGCGCACCGAGCGGAGTACCGGGACCGGGGCCTCGGGCGATATACGGTCGACATCCCCCCAAATGGAGCGATCCAACATCACGTCGCCAATCACCAGCACGCGAAGGGCTGCAAATCCGCTCTCAATGAGTGAGAGAAGGCGGGACTGTTCTTTCACCAGCATCCCTTCATCATCGCAAATAAAGAGGTTATCCCGCGACTGGCCTATACTACGAGGAGCCAAGGACAGAAACACCTTCTCCTTGCGCAACGACGTATGGCGACCAAGTTAGCACTGCCCAGCAATGCCCGGACCCAGGTGATGCGGATACTGCGACCCGTCACTAAATGGGGCCGCGCGACCCTATGGCTGGGCATATCAAGCCTTCTGCTCTGGACCGCAGATATCCTGGGAGCAAAGGTGGGTGGTTGGGCCTCATTCACCACCATTGTCTTCGCATTCTTTGCCGTCATCATGGCCTTCCGGTGGGGTTATCGGCCGGTTTTATGGCGGCTGCGCAACCGCTTGGTCGTTACCTACCTTTTCATCGGTGTCATGCCCATTTTGCTGCTGTTGCTTATGGGCGCCGTTGCCGGCTATCTGTTTGCCGGCCAATTTGCCACCTATGTTGCGATCTCTGATTTGCATTCGGAGTTGCAGCACCTGCAGGCGGCCAATGATTCCCTGGCCGCGCAGTTATTCCCTCTGGAAGCCTCGGGCAAACTGAATGAAAAGATCGCCGGAGAGTTCACCCGAGCCTCCGACGAACGGTTCCCCGGCCGGACAGTGAGCGTATCGCGAGACGGAAAGGGCTTTGTCCTCTCCACCGGAGGAGGGCTGCTCACCATCCCTCCAGCACGAGTTCCTGACTTTATCAATTCCGATTTCACGGGTTTCGTCGTCGACCAGAATGCCCTGCATCTGCGCGCAATCAGGCTCTACGATGATCGCAGCCGGCACATGGCCCTGGTCTCTGATATTCCCATTACCCCGAACCTGCTGCTGCCGACCGCTGCACGGCTAGGCACCGTGACTCTCCTCCCACCCGATCGCAAAGGAGACTATAAGTACCCCGGCCTGCCCGGCAGCCAAGCGCCTGTGAAAGCAGGACAAGTGCCGCCGCGCTCCCATTGGTTTGACATCACCCTGAACTTTCCCACGCTCTTCGAGGTAGTCGATTGGCAGAATGGGAAAAAAGAAGAGCCTGGGCTCATCGACGTGAGCACCCGGCCCTCCATGCTCTATTCGACTTTGTTTGCCACCCTGGGAGACAACTACCTGTTCTTCCGCGACGTCTTGCTTGCGATTGGTATTTTCTTCGGCGTCATTGAATTGATCGCGCTGTACATCGGGGTTCGCCTCTCGCGCAGCATGACCGCCTCGGTAGCGGAACTCTATCGCGCGACCGAACACGTGAACCGCGGGGATCTAACGCACCGCATCCAACTTCGCGGCCGTGATCAGATGGCAGCGCTGGGCCAGTCATTCAACTCCATGACCGGATCGTTAGCCAGGCTGATTGATGAGCAGAAGGAAAAACAGCGGCTCGAGAATGAACTCAGCATCGCCTACGAAGTGCAGGAATTGCTTTTTCCCCGCCAGGTCACCGATCTTCCCTCGCTCGAAGTCCATGGTGTGTGTGTTCCGGCCCGCACGGTCAGCGGCGACTATTACGACTTTATTCCACTCGGCAGTGACCGGCTGGTGATCGCGGTCGGAGACATCAGTGGAAAAGGAATTTCGGCGGCACTCTTAATGGCCACGGTACACGCGTTCGTTCGCGCCTACTCGCTCGAACCGGAAATGGCGCTGATGCCGGCCTCCCTCTCTTATGAATCGCACGAAGATCCCCGCATGTACTACCGTGGGGACGGGAGCACCGAATCACAAGTGGCCCCGGCCATGCTGATGACCACCTTGAACTATCAGCTTTATCGCAGCACTCCTGCGGCGAAATACGCAACCATGTTCCTCGGCTGTTATGACGCCAAGGCGCGGGTGTTGACCTACTGCAATGCCGGCCACTTGCCGCCCATCATTCTGCGCGCAACCGGCGAAGTTTTCCGGCTCGCGGTCAACGGCACAGTGGTTGGTCTCTTTGACGGTGTCACCTACGACGAGTCGACGCTGGTCATGCAGACGGATGATATTTTTGTCGCGTACAGCGATGGTGTCACAGAGCCGGAGAATGAGTTCGGCGAATTCGGCGAAGAGCGGCTGATCGAATTGATCCAGGAGCATCGCGACAAGCCTCTGCCCCGCATCTGCGAAATTGTTGCCGGCGCGGTGGCAGACTGGATCGGCACCGTCGAACAGCCGGATGATGTGACCATTGTTCTTGCCCGCTGCACCGGTCCGTCTCCCTCCCGAACGTGAGCTTGGCATTCGCGCCCTGCTTCGGTACCATCCGGCTATGAACTATCGCGCACTCGGCCGCACCGGTTGGAATATTTCAGAGATTAGCTTTGGGGCATGGGCCATTGGCGGCGCATGGGGACAAGTCACCGATGAGGAATCGCTCGCCGCGCTCAACCAGGCGATCGACTCCGGCATCAATTTTCTCGACACCGCGGATGTGTACGGCAATGGCCGCAGCCACCGCCTGATTGGGAAACTCAAAAAGGCACGCAAAGAAGAGATCATCGTTGCCACCAAGGTGGGCAGGCGGCTGCCCAAGCAGACGGTCGAAGGCTACAGCCGCGCCAACCTCACCTCCTGGGTCGAATACAACCTGCTTGACCTGAATACTGAGGTTCTCGACCTGGTGCAGCTTCATTGCCCGCCAACCGATGCGTACTATCATCCGGAGATCTTCGGCGTGCTCGACGACCTGGTTCAAGCAGGCAAGATCCGCTACTACGGCGTCAGCGTCGAGCGCGTGGAAGAGGCGCTCAAAGCTATGGAGTATCCCAACCTGCAGAGCGTCCAGATCATCTTCAACTGCTTTCGCCAGCGTCCTTCGGAGCTCTTTTTCGCCCAAGCCAGGCTGAAGCAGGTCGGTATCCTGGCACGCGTGCCCCTCGCCAGCGGTCTGCTTACGGGCAAGTTCCGTGCCGATACCAAGTTTGAAACCGACGACCATCGCAATTTCAATCGTCAGGGCCAGCGCTTCGATGTCGGCGAGACCTTCGCCGGTGTCGACTACGAGGTTGCATTGGCGGCGGTGGAAGAACTGCGCCCGCTGGTTCCGGCGGGCATGAGCATGAGCCAGTTCGCCCTGCGCTGGATTCTCATGTTCGATGCGGTCACTTGCGCCATTCCTGGGGGCAAACGCCCCAGCCAGGTGGCCGACAATGCGCAGTCCTCCGAGTTTCCGCCGCTTACACGAGAGGTCATGGGCAGCGTCCGGGAAATCTACGATGCGAAGATTCGCCCACTCGTGCATCAGCTTTGGTGACTGGGCAAGCTGCTCACATGACTAAGCAAAGTTAATCCTACGAATCGTTTGGGCGGGTTTCTGCAACCGACACTGCAAGTTATCGTTGGAGGCGTGCCACTTTCTCCGTGAACTCCGAAGGAGCATCTGTCGTAGGAGAGTCGGAGGAATTGGACGGGCGCCAAGTCCCGAAGGGACGTGAATGCAAGGCACACTTTATCGGAGTGAAAATCTGGCTTGATCTTCCCCTTTTATTCGCCTATAGTGCTGGTTATGCGTGCTCTGCCCTTCCCCAAGTCTTGCGTGGTCTGCTGCAAGAAATGCGGCCACGATGTGTTAGCCGGAACCGATAGCTTCCCGGCCAGCTCCATATGCGTGGTCTGCTCCCTTTGTGGAGAGAAGCGGCGATACTTGCCCTCGGAAGTCATCCATGGCAGACCGCATTTCGTGATCCGCAGAAAGAACTCCCGCCACTTCCCGCAACGTCGCGCGAGCGGCCGGCAGGGTGCGCTGGTTATTGCGGCAAAGGTGCCAGCTTGATGGTTCTGCCTTCGTGCGCGGACTGCCTTGCCGCATCCAGAATCTGCATCACCACCACGTTGGTATCGAGCGAAGTGAGATCCCCGGACGGCTTCAGCGTTCCCCGAAGCACCGCGGCCAGATAGTGTAGCGAGCCGTCATTGGGCGGTGCCAGCGGCGGAGCAGTTTCCGCGCTCTCCTCCGTCTGACCTTTGGTTCGCAGCCGTAGCTTGTCCGGCCCCACCGTGATGAGATACCCGGTCGCACCGTACACTTCCATGTCCTTGCGGGCGAAGGGCCAATTCCAGGAGCCCATGAGCACGGCCTGAGCCTTTGGATAGCGAAGGATGATGGTCGATTCATCCGCCACCCGTGGATAAATCTGAGGCTTGTCCGTCTGGGTTACGGCGGTGACGCTCACCGGCGACTCCCCGTGCATGAGCCAGGTGACCAGGTCCGCGCCATAGCAACCGAAATCGTATAAAGCACCATCGCCATTCTGTTCCGGATCCTGGAGCCACTTGAGAAACTCCGGCTGTACGCCTATCTCTTTAGGACCCTCGTGACCATCGTGCACCACGACCCTGCGTAGCTCACCCAGGGTGCCCTTTGCCAATTCGTCATAGGCCGCCTTATTGCTTGCATACCAGGTGGTCTCATAGTTCACCAGCACCTCGATATGGCGTTCGCGAGCCGCGCGGCGAATGGCCAGGGCATCGGCAAGCGACATGGTGAGCGGTTTCTCCACCATCACGCTGAGCCCGTGCTGGGCCGCTGCTTCGATGACCTCACGGTGCTTGCCCACCGAGGTATATACCAACAGAGCCTGCGGATGGCGGGCTGCGATCATCGCATCCAGCTGTCCGTAGAACAGGCTGGAGTCGAGATGAAACTGTTGTGCGTAACGGTGGCACAGCTCCGTGTCGGCATCCACGATGCCCACCAGCTGCACCTCATGCTGATTTGGGAACTGCTTCAGGAAACCGCCCACATGGCCGTGTTCCAGGCCAACAATGGCGACGCGCAGCGGTGCTTCCTGAGCCGATGCGTTGCCCGTTAGACCGAAGACAGCAGAACAAAGAAAAACCAAAGCGGCAAACCGCATTTCCCCTCCGAAAATCTATGACTGTGGCGGCGCTTTGCCGGAGCGGCGCACCCAAACACCATCCTGCTTTTCCAGATAAACCCACTCCGCTTGCGAGCACAGGTTGCCGCACCAATCGAGGATATAGACCAGCGCGGCGGTTTGCGCGGTATTGAAATAAACCTCGCTCAAAAAAGTGATGCCCAGATAATTGCCGTAGGTAGACTGCATGTCGGACGTGGCATTCAGCGAAGTACGCGAAGCTTTGAACTGCGTCGTACTGTTCGGGCCCATCAAGACGTAGGGGCGGGACAGTTCAAAGCGGCGCTTCAATGTCATGCGTTCCTTCTTACGCTGGTTGTAGTCGTAGACCGCCTCCTGAAAGCCCCGTGGATTATCTGTCGGAGGTTGGAGGGTGGCCTCAGGCGCCAGTTTGGGATCCATGTCATCTTCATTGACCGTGGTTGCGCTGATGGCCCAGGGCTGGTTCTGGCCGGAATCCATGTCCTTGAAGACCTGCCCGGGCATGATCAGAGAATAGATCGCATAGGTGTCCGGAAGCCGGTCGGTGGCGGCGGTGGGCGAGGCTGGCTTGTTCTGCCCGGAGACGATGGTCGTTGAGATGGCGACAGCCAGGAAGAACGAGCCCAGGTACCTGATATTGATCCCCATGAGAGGACTCCTCATATGTGCCCTCTACGATGATGACACAGGGTGGGTAGTATCCTCTCTGGATACACATGGGTGATCTCCTATTGACGAAAACAGCCCGAGCCAAGACCAGCAAGTTGGGAGAAGTGGAGCGTGTCTACCGGATTTTGCGCGATTGGCTGATCACGGCCAAGCTTCCGCCCGGCGAATTCCTTTCCGAAGCGGATCTGGCCGAGCGATGCGGAACCAGCCGAACTCCGGTCCGCGAAGCCTGCACTCGCCTCATGCAGGACCACTGGCTGACCCGGATTCGCCGGAAGGGCTTCATGGTCACGCCCATTTCGGTGCGCGATATCGTGGATCTCTATGAATACCGCAGGCTGCTGGAATGCTATGCCACAGAAAAAATGGCACAAACCGCCAGCCACGAGCAGTTGAAGGAACTGGCTGCCATTGTTGCACCGGAGAAAGACCCTGCTGCCAGCCTGGAACAGATTCTGGCAGCCAACCAGGTCTTTCATCGGCGGCTGTCAGAGATGGCCGGCAATCAGCGGGTGCTGGGTCAGCTCAACCTCACGCTCGGCTACGTGGCGCGTCTGGATACGCTCTGCACCCAAACCGTCCCAGGCTGGATTGGCCACGCCGACATCCTGCGTGCGATTGAGAAGCATGAGCCGGCGGAGGCCAGACTCGCCATGCAGGTGCATGTGGATGCATCGCGAGACAAGATGATCAAACTCTTCAGCGCGTAGTGGGGAGAAAGAAACAGCAGGTCCCTCCACTACGCTGCGCTCCGGTCGGGATGACACTTCTAATGCACGGACCATTTTCCGTTACACCAATGAAGTGTCATCCCGACCGAAGCGTAGCGCAGTGGAGGGACCTGCTGTTTCTGTTTCGGTGTTGGGTTGCCCGTACCTAAACAGAGGTGTCATCCCGACCGAAGCGAAGCGAAGTGGAGGGACCTGCTGTTAACATCCCACATCGCAAAGCCCAATGGGAGCACACGACCCTCCACTTTGTCATCCCGACCGAAGCGTAGCGCAGTGGAGGGATCTGCAGTTTCTCTTTCGGCCCAAACCTAATCCGCGTCGTCCTCAACTCCCTTCACCGGATGACGAAGAATCTGCTCCAAACTCCTGGGAGCCGCGGTATAAGTCTTCCCGTAGTACTTATCGATTTGATACCGGTAACTCATCGACGGGCCGGGAAACCCGATCAACTTCCAGCCGACCATCCCAATATTGCCGCCGTGTAATGGATCGCAGAACATTCCTTCCACCGTATGGCCATGCAGCAGCTGAAAGAAGTAGCTTTGCTCAATACCCTCCAGCCGCTGATCCTGTTCTTCCGCTGACAATCCGGCGAAATTATCACCCAGCAGCTTGATCCCTGCGCGATAGATCTCCTGGAGATTTTCCTTCCCCTGATAACCATGTTCCGGGATCGATTGAATCCAGGGCCCTTTCGTATAGCGATACTTATCCTTGCCGTAAGGCCCCGCGAGTTGGCGATCAATATAGATCACAACCCCAGCTTCCGTGGCCCCCGGACCGCTTTCATCTGTGGGAAAAATCCGCTCGCAAGCCGCCTGAATCACCCGTGCCTCCTCCGCGGTAAAAAACCGCAAGGGCACTTTCACGGTGTCCTGTGCCGTCGCAAGAGGAATCAGATCCCCAACCAGCGAATACAGCACCGCCCCACTGAGCGCCTTGGCTGGAATCAAAATAAAATCACGCCGCTTCATCGCTCTCCCTTTCAAGCTAACGGGCCAGGTTTCTTAAGATAATGATCGATCAAACCATCCGCCGCGCGATGACTGACAGCCACAATCGAAAGTGTCGGGTTCGCCGATGAATTTTGCGGGAAAGACGAAGAACCTACCACAAAAAGATTGGGCACGTTCCAATGTTGAAGCCAGGTATTGACCACACTCTTCTCCGGTGATGTCCCCATGATGGCCCCGCCCTGAATATGGGTCGTGCTATAAGAGCCCGCGTTGTAGTGATGGAATGCGCCATCTCCGCGACCGGGAAAACCTCCCTTGACCAGTTGTGCTCCGGAAACCTGCGCGACCACCTCGATGATCTGATTCGCGATGCGGGCTCCGAACCTCATCTGCCGCATTTCGTAATCCGTCCAGTCCAGCGTCATCCGCAACAGCGGATCCCCCCACTTATCGGTATAAGTAGGATCCAAATCCATAAAATTCTGCCGATAGGCAAAATGATCCCCTCTCATCTCGACCCCTGGGCCAATTCTGTCCCAGTGTTCGATCGAGGCCTTCTTCCACGCGGAACCCCAGCTACGCGGGGCTGCGCCTTTTGGGACATGGCCAAATGACCCGGCCGGGCCTTCCCCTGTCGCTGCTCCTCGCAGGAACGTCCCTCCACGCAAAATCTTCTCCGGAACCTCCTCCTTGATGTCCCCGTCAAGATCTGCGACGCCATATCCAACCGCACCCGATCCCATGAAGAGGTTCAGGCGTTCCTTGAACACCAGCATGCCTCCTGCGCCACTGGTCACCTGGTGGGTAAGATTCTTGCCCAGCGTTCCCTTCCCGGCAACCGGGTCATATTTCTCACCGATATCCGAGAGAAGCAAGAGACGTATGCTGTTGGGTGTCCACGCCGAAAGCACGACCACCCCGGCGGGTTGCATGGTCTCTTCGCCGTTCTCGTCCATGTAGACAACGCCCTCGGCGTGTCCCTTGCGATGCACGATTTTCCGCACCCAGCAGTTATTGCGCAACTCGAAATTGTTCCGGCCCGTCACGACCGGCATCAGTGTGTTCGTGGGCTGCGCCTTGGCACCGATCATGCAGCCATAGCCCGGGCAGTAGCCGCAAAAGACACATCCCGGCCGCGACACCTTATCTGGATTGGTGTAAGCCGTGCTCAGATTGGCGGCGGGCAACGGAAAGGGGTGATAACCCAACTGGGTTGCCGCCTTATGGAAAAAACCCATCGTGTAAGTCGGCGTCAGAGGCGGTGTCGGATACTCGTGCTGGCGCGGGCCCTCAAAGATATTGCCCCCTTCCACCCGTGTGCCGCGCAGGTTACCGGCCTTACCACTGATGCCCATCAACTGCTCAGCCCGCCAATAATAATTCTCGAACTCGTCATAGGTGATGCCCCAGTCCTGGATGGTCCAATCCGGCGACATCCGCGAAGCACCAAATTTTTCCCGTAGATGCGTGGCCAAAACGAAAAAGTCCGGAAGGTACCGATCGGAGATTCCACCCCAGTGTTCTGAGGTGCCTCCCGTCCCAGTCCCTGGCCGAAAGGCTCCATATTGGCGTATCGGTGCCGACGGATCTTTGATGGAGTGGCGATGAGTGATGGTCTGGTCCGCCGGATTCTGTATCAGGCCGACGCGGCGATTGTTGATTTCGTCCATGCCCGCGGCATATTGCGAAATATTGCGTGCTGGGCCCCGCTCCAGAACGACAACATTCAGGGCCGTCCGGGTGGCTACTTCCTTCGCCATGACCAGACCGCTCCATCCGCTGCCGATGACGACTACGTCTGCGGCTTTAAGGCGTTTCAACCGGATACCATCCTTTCGCCACGAATCATGAAAACGGCCACACTCGTTCGACGGTTTTGCTGAGCATCCAGCTCTTATCGTCCGCGTTGAGGAATTTCATATCCTCTTGCACCACGGTTAATCTCTGTGGGTAAGTTGCTCGTTCCTTTGCAATGGGCCAGTCCGTGGCCCACATCAGCCGTTGCGGTCCGAAGCCGTCATACAAGCGCTTCACCAGCTTCTGTGAATCGAGCCACGGGTAGCCTTGCTTGGACAATGACCAGGTATGAGAGATCTTTACGAACACTTTCGGATAGCGAACCAGCCCCAGCAGCGGCTCCAGTTGTTCGGGATGATCTACCGGACAATCGGCCATGTGGTCGATCACGATCGTCAGATCGGGAAATTCATCGATCAGTTTCTGCACATCAGGAACGCGGGTGATGGGAACCAGCAGCGTCATCGGAACCTTGAGCTGGTCGCAACGCTTCCACAGGGGAGGCATCAACGGGCCTCGAATCCAGTCCCCGCTCGCATCGCCCGACGGACTCAGGCGCACTCCCCGGAAACCAGGTTGCGCGGAAATCTCTGCCAGATGATCAGGAGCGGCAGGATCCAACGGATCGACCCGGCACACCCCTTGAAAGAACTGCGGATATTGCTTGAGCACGGCACCAAGATAGCTATTGTCGTAGCGATAGTGGATGACCTGGATAATCACGGTCTTCGCCACACCGTTGGCCTTCATCAGGTCCAGCAGCATCTCTGGAGTCGCATCGTAATCGGGAACCTTGGCTCCCGCCGCAAAAGGAAATTGCGGATCATGTTTCCAGACATGAACATGTGGGTCCAGAATGCGATAGTTGCCGCCCTGGTTCGATACCGTAGCCGCCGCCGCCATCTTCAGCATCGTCCGCCGGGTAATCTCATACATAGATGGGTTCCAGGGTTTTGACCACGTAGGCTCCGCATCGTTCATAGCTGGTGCGTGGGCCGTTTCTTGCGATGTCGAGGTCGACACAGAGCCAGCCCTGGTAGCGGATGCTGCGCAGTACCCGGTGGCACGCGGGAAAATCGATTTCCCCGTCCCCCAGGTCGTAGGTATTGGTGAGGTATTTGGGGCCCAGACCGGCGCGCTTCGCATCTTTGTAATCGGCCAGCATCAGACGGTGCTTATATTTCTCCATGATGACGGCCGGATCTCCACCCCCAAGATATACGTGAGCGGTATCGGGAGAGAAGTAGAACAGCTTGGGATCGGTCATGGCCATGCATCGGTCGATCTCTTCGGGAGTCTGCACCATCTGTCCCAGGTGATTGTGCAGGCCGGCTTTAAATCCCATTTCGCCCGCAGTCTGTCCCAGCTGATTATAGAAACGGCACATGATGCCGAAGGCTTCCTCGGATTTGCCGGTACGCGATGGCGAGAAAACCACCAATCGATCGGCGCCAAAGCGCTTCAGGAAAGTCATCGCCTTCCGTGCATTGTCCAGGATCTCAGCGTGTTTCGCTGGATCGTCTGCCGCGCCGTTAAAAGAAATCGTAATGACGTGAAGGCCGCGCTTGGAGAGTTCCTTCTCCATTTCCTCGGGCGTGGTGTTGTACTTGGTAAGAATCTGCGGATACTGCGTCAGACGAAGCCCGATAAAACCGGTATCGTGCATGACATCCAGAATGTCGGTAAAGTTTGTGCCGGGAAATGAGTTCCACAGATTGGAGCCCAGTGCCCATTTAACGTTTTTGTTCGCCGGTAGTTTTGCCGCAGCCTGCGCCAGGAACCCCGCCAGGCCCATTAAAGCTTCTCGTCTATTCATCACAGAGTTGCATCCAAAATAGTGTTCACTCCCAAAAAACTTTCCAAGAGAGGTCCGTTAAACCGCAGATCCCTCGGCGTCGGTCGGGATGACAAAGGGAAGGACAACGCTTCCATGGAAGGTGGTTGCTGGAAGGAATGCGTTCTTCTGTCCGTTCCTAGCAGAAGTGTCATCCCGACCGTAGCGTAGCGGAGTGGAGGGATCTGCAGTTCCGCGGACTCCTCCTCGAAATGTGTTTCGACGCAACGTCCCATGCACCTACCTCGCCAAACCAGCAGTCTTCAAAACTCGAGCCGCAGCACGCCGACCAGGTTCCCGTTCGGCGTATACCAGTTGGAAAAGCTGTAAGACTGGCTGGCAACCTTGCCAAACAACTGCGGACTGGTAATGTTAACGACGTTGTTGGTCGCCGTTCCGTACGCATGCGTTTCAGGGAAAAGATTATTAGCGTCCATGCGCACGGTGATTCTATATCGTTCCTTATACGCAACCGTTTTCGTCAGCGAATACTGAGGCCACCACACCCCGCCATAGCGCGCAATCCCGATGCCGGCATTGCCGTTGGTAAACGCCGCCGGGTACGAGAACGCGTTGATGTTGAAGAACGGATTTTGGTTCTGCTCGGGAAATGGCTGACCAATGGTGTGATTCGGAACCCTGACGGGTTGTCCGGGCACGACATTCGGAAATACCTGACCAGGCAGGTAATTGTGCGGGCTTCCCGCCATCAGGAAGTTTGCCGGAATGCCCGTACGCAAACTCTGAATGGTCAGGAAGGTCCAGCCTCCGAGGATGAGGTTTTCAATCCCTCCGTGGTTCATCCATTTCCGGCCATTGCCGACCGGAATATCATAAGAGGCCGAAGAAGTGAACATCAGCCGGGTGTCGCTGGGAGCGACTCCTTTGGTCAGGGCACGGTCATAAAATTCCTGACCGGTGCCCACCGTATAGGTAGGTGATCCGCTGATCTGACCTCCCAGCACCTGGCTTCCCGGCCCCGCCAGCATATTCTTGCTCCAGGTGAAGAGGAAGTTGTACAGGAAACCATTACTGTAGCGTTTCTCCACCCGCGTACCCAGCGAATGGTAGGTGCTGGTATCCCAGTCACTGTATTCGTTGATGGTTCCGAACTGCGGATAGGTTAAATAAGCCTGGGTCTTGGCGAACACCGCATTCAGCAGCGTGGTATCGGTCGAGTTGTAAATAGACTGAGGCAGTACGTCAATGTTGACCGGATTGGGATTGATCAGGTTATAGCCGTAAGATCCCTGGTAAACCACTTCCGCGATGGCGTTGGTGCTGAGCTGATACTGAAAACCAGTCGACCAGCTCAGGGTATGAGGATTTCTCAGGTTTGGGTCGATATAAGTTGCCGTGCGGGCAGTATAGTTTCCCGTAACCGAGACGTAGCTTGCGGTATGGGTTGTTGGATCGATGGGATAGGTGATCGTGCCCGGTCCCTGAGAGAGACGAAAGGCGGGATATGGACTTCCCGGCGCCTGGGCCACTGCCGCGGTCGCGAGGTATTCATCCTGGCCGAGTTCCGTCATATTATCCACGGTAAACATGTCGAAGGAACCCCGGAACACCCACCTGGGACGGAAGCTGAACGCAACGCCAATGCGCGGTTCGAAATTGGTCAGGTCACTCTTATACAAATTCCCGGTGGGGTGCACGATGGCGCCCGTCAACCCGGTGAGAGGATCGATCGCAGTGGGATCGAATTGCGATTTGTATCCGTATTTGGTGTTACCCGGAGTTTCGTAGGAATAGCGCAGGCCCACGCTGAGGGTCAAATTGTTTCTTGCCCTCCAGTCGTCCTGGACGAAGAACTGATGCGACCACCAGCGGGGCAGATAATTCTCCAGCAACGTAGTGAAGGTAGCGTTGTCCGTTTCACCCAGTAGGAAGGAGGCGAACGAATTCCCGGTATTCGCCTTGAACGGGAATCCAGTGCCCAGGCCACTGAAGTTATACACACCGGAGGGCTGAGAATACACCGTGTCGGCTTCACGCATCCGGACTCCCAAATAGCCGAACTTGATCACGTGAAGACCCAGTACCTTGGTCACGTTATCCGCGAATTCGAAATCATCCTGGAAGGTCTTCTGATAGGGATTGGATCCCGTACTCACCGCGGGATTCGCCGTCCAGATGACGCTGCTGCCGCCGGTACTCACAAAGCCAGGAAACGTCTGCGGTCCAACGCCGGGAATACCCAATATCCCTGCCCATCCCTGGTTCTCGAGCTGTGACGACCAGTTATCAGCGCGCCGTTGATACGCGGTGCGGAACTCGTTGATCACGGTCGCGCTGAAGGTGTGGACATCACCCAACGTAAGGTTCAGAGTGTCGATCGGTTCCGGCAATCCGTAGCTGTTCTGCGTGTTATCGAGGTCATGCCAGGCGTAGAGGATATTCTCGCGTCCCACCTGTTCGCGGTAGCGGTTCCAGGCAAAGCGGAAGTACGCCTTATTATTCGCGAGGATCTGCTGATCGAATCTGCCCAGATAGCCATCTTTGTCGGCCAGGTAGTGAGTGTTGGCAATGTAGTTGTTGGTTGGGCCCGTAGTCGTGAGGCCGCCACCGGTGTTGGGCAGGTGATAGGGAGTCATGGACAGGAACTTGACTGCCACGGGATCGAAGCGGTTCAACGGAATCTGATTCCCGGGAAACTGCTGCGCTGTCCAGCCCGTGCCTCCGGTGCATCCATTGGGATTGGTACAGGTAATCGTCGCGGGATCATAGATCGGCTGCGAGGCTACGTCGCCAAAGTTGAAATTGCCGTCCAGCATTTGCTGCGTCGGTACGTTAGCCGTCACCGTGTTCTGCTCGTGATCGTAGTCCAGGCGAAACGCAAGAAAGAAGAATGACTTGTTGCGACCATCGTAAACCTTGGGAATAAAGATGGGACCACCCAGCGTGGCATCGAAATTGTGGTATTCGAACGGCGTCGTCGTGGGCGCCTGGTTGAAGACTTGCCGATGCAGGAAGTTCTTTCTGATATAGCGTTCTTCCGCCGTGAAATGGATATCGTTGGTTCCGCTCTTGGTCACCATGTTGTAGGAACCACCGGAGGAATGTCCCTGCTCAGCCGGAATTCCTGTGGTCCACACCTGGGCTTCCATCAGCGCATCGACCGGCGGGGTCACAGAATTATTCACTTCTCCAATCGCCGAGCGCGGGGTTTGCTTCACAATGCTTCCGTCGATGGTGAAGTTGATCTGATTCGAAGGTAACCCCAGAATGTGATATGTGCCGTCGTTATTTGCCTGCGATCCCTGGGTGTAAAACATGAGGTGCTGTGGCTTGGCCTGGACCATCGGAACGTCGTGGATGACTTTCGCGTCCACCGTTCCGCCAACGACCGCATTATCCGTGGCGAGCAACGGCGTGGCCGCGGTCACCTCTACCGTCTGGCTGGTCGTGCCTACATCCATGCGAACGTCGAAGCGGGGCGTCTGGCCGATTTCCAGGACGATGCCGATTTGGACGTACTTCTTGAAGCCTGTGCCATCGATGGTAAGGGTATACGTGCCGGCAGGTTGGAACGGTATGTAATACGCACCCTCTGCATTAGTCGTGGCATGCGCGGCTACGTTGGTGGCCGTATTCGTCAGCGTGACGGTGGCATTGGGAACGACCGCCCCCGTGGGATCGGTCACTGTCCCCACTACGGTGGCGCTTTGTACGTCCTGAGCGATCGCAAGCGACGCCATCGCCAACCACACGAGCATGCAGGCCAACAGGATTTTCGCGGATAGCGTCGTAAGATGCGGCGCCAGTGGACAGCAGTTACAGATAGGCTTTTTCATCGAGGGATCCCGCTAAGCAGTGAACTATCATCGTCGATACATTCCACTGTCAAGCGATTTCTGGATCCTTGCCGGAAGCGCATTGATCCCACTTCTATCGGCATTGATACCTACGAAAAATATTGCGCAAAAAGATAAATGGTTTCCTGACGAGCTACGACACCGGCGGCAAGTCTCTCCTCCTTTAGTAGGATCGATTCGGAAACGTATGGCTCAAGGAGTCCAAAACCCCACACGACGAAGCCAAAAGTGAAGAAGGTCAAGCTGGAAAACCACAGGCGAAGACAGTAGAGTGCCACGGCAGCGTGTAGCTTTTCATGTTTTGCGTGTATTCATCGTATCGCCACAGCAACAAGGCACAAAAGAGCACACCATGGAAGACGCTCCATGCCAGATCCAGGCCATCGCCTTTGCCCCCCTTTGTCATCCCGAGCGAAGCCGAGGGATCTGCGGTTCCACTGACCCCTCTTAAGAAATGTTTTTCGACCGAGTTGTCATGGGCCTTTGGCCCACCCAAGGGGATGAAAAACTGCTTATACTCGTTCTTTTGTCCGTTCCTAACAGAATTGTCATCCCGACCGAAGCGCACCCGGATTTCCTGCCACGCAGCACTGGACAAAGCCGCGTGTGCGCCTTTCTGTAAGGGAAAGGCGCATGAAGTGCATCAACGCCACCAAGTTCCACAGGAAATCCGGGGGAGCGTAGTGGAGGGATCTGCAGTTCAGCGGACCCCTCTTGGAAATGTTTTTCGACCGAGCGAAGCGTAGTGGAGAGCCTGCCCTGAGCGAAGTCGAACGGGGATCTGCAGTCTGTCGTCCACTATTAAATGGCGACCTGATCGGCCCCCTTGAGGTGGAGCATGGTTCTTGCTTCATCGGGTGTCGCAATCTCGAAGGAAAGTTCCTCCAGGATTCCGCGAATCTTTCTCACCTGGTCCGCGCTGGATTTTGCCAGTTCCCCCTTGCGCAGCCACAGACTGTCTTCCAGGCCCACACGAACATGTCCGCCCAGAAGCGCGCCCAATGTCCCAATCCGCATCTGGTGACGTCCCGGTCCGATCACCGACCACTGGTAGGTGTCCCGGCCAAACAAGCGGTCCGCAGTTGCCCTGACATAGCTGAGCAGCTCGACCTCGGTGCCCATCCCGCCCAGAATGCCGAACACGCTCTGCAGGAAGAACGGCGGCTCGACTAACCCTTCATCCAGAAGATAGGCCAGGTTGTACAAGTGGCCCAGATCGTAGCACTCATATTCGAATCGAGTGCCGCAGCCCTCGCCCAGTTCCTTCAGCACCCGCTTCATGTCCACAAACGTGTTGCGGAAGATATTGCCTTCGGTTTTTTTCAGGTAGGGTTCTTCCCATTCATGTTTCCATTCGCTGTGGCGGCGTGCCGATCGATGGATGGAGAAATTGATCGAGCCCATGTTGAACGAGGCCAGTTCCGGTTTGAAGCGCAGCGCCGGGGCGAGCCGTTGATCCAGGTTCATCGTCAGGCCGCCACCAGTGGTGATGTTGATGACCGCGTCGGTTGCCGCTTTGATCGCCGGCAGGAATTGCATGTAGGTTGCCGGGTCGCCATTGGGTTCTCCGGTGTTAGGATCGCGTGCATGGAAGTGCAGGATGGCTGCGCCCGCCTCTGCCGCTCCAATCGCCTGCCGCGCGATATCTTCCGGAGTGAACGGCAAGTAAGGAGACATGGTCGGGGTATGAATCGACCCCGTGACGGCACAGCTGATGATTACCTTGTTAGCCATGGAATCTGCGGCAGATGCCACCCCATTTCGGGCTTAAGGCTGAGAAAAACGATCCGGTTCCCATCCGGATCCTGCACCATCAGCATCGCGCCTTGTTTCTGGAAGCCTATATTCAACGCATTGAGTTGCGCGGCTGCACGACGCACACTGGGGACGGAGAGCAGGACCTGATCCACACCCGGATTGATCTCCACGACCTCGTTCGACGAACCCGGCAGCAGCAGCGGTATCAACCCCGGCTCAAGGGCATTGCGGGACTCGTGGAAGCCAAGCATCTGTTCGTAGAACGCCCGCGCTGCAACCGGATCCTCCATCCTTAAAGTGACACCGTACATTTCTGTGGAAATGCGGTTTGCGCCCAGGTGTTGGCCATGGTCTTTGGAATGCAGGGAATCCGGCATGTACTGCGTGTATTCGATGAGCTGTTGCTCCGGGCCCACCATGGTGAACAGCAGGTTCCCTGCACCGGCACGTTTGACCGGGGTGGGAGAGAGGTTGCGTGCCAGGTAAGCCCGATTGAGCGCTGCAAGGTCAGTGGATTCGAAGCAGAGATGCATGAATCCGATCGACTGCGAAGGCTGCGGGGGATAGATCTCAATAAACTGCCGGTCGTTTATTTTGAGGAACGCTTCCGTGGTAACTCCATCCTTGGTAAACGCGAAGGCCTGCTCGAACCCAAGCTTCTGGTAGAAGGCGCGGGAGCGGGCGAGGTCAGAGACCCGGAGGGCGACATGTGCGATCCCGGCGAGGTTTGCGGGAGGCGGCGGTATCTGCGCCATCCCCAGCAAGGGGAACAAGAAGAGCGTTATACCCGGCAGGCAGGCACGAAGGAGTCTCATAGCGTCTTATTATCGACGCTGCGCGTGGAGTTGCGGTTGGTCAAGCAGATGCCTCCGGCCACAGAGATTGTAGCTGGAATCGCTAGGGAGGGGGCGCGGCCAGCACCGCCTTCAGAGCCTGTTCTGCAGGCGGCGTCATCAATGCGTAACCAGTCGGGCTGGGATGGACGCCGTCAAATGTCAGCCCCGGACCATAGTTCTGGCCATTCGCGGCGGCGAGTACCGCGTGGTAGTCGACCACGCCAACGCCTTGCTGCGCTGCAAATTGGATGATCCACTGATTGAGTTGAGCGATGCGCTGAAATCTCTGCGGGCTGGAATCTGCCTGTTCCGCGATGGCCTCCGGGCCCCAGGGCGGGATGGTTCCAAGCACCACCGCTATGTGATTTGCTTTCGCTTTTTTCACCATGATCTCGATGTTGTTGGAAGTGTCGGACAATTGCCACCCCGGATACACATCGTTGGTGCCGGCGATGATGTGCACGGCCTTCGGCTTCAGTGCGGGGATGTACTCGTTGAATTCCCCCACGATCTCGCTCGAGGTAAACCCAAGGACGCCAACGTCGAGCCAGTTGTTTGCGGCAAATGTCGCCTCCTGGCCGTTGTAGCTTTGCGCCCACTCGTGGGTAATGGAATCACCGACGAAGAGCACGGTCGGGTGAACACGAAACGTCGTACCACACCCGGAAGTGCACAGAAGAACCAGCAACGCCAGCAATTCCTTCCAGCCTGCCCCTGGTGGCTCGCTTTGCGAAGCCCTTCGCTTATAAACTTCGATAAAGAAAACCTGCAAGCCTGGGAGGAAACGCATGTATGCACTGTTATACGATCTACGCTTCGCCTTTCGCCAACTGCGTAAAACCCCTGGCTTCAGTCTGACCGTCATCCTCACCCTGGCACTCGGCATCGGTGCAACCAGCGCCATCTTTTCATTGGTCGAGGGAATTCTCCTACGGCCGCTGCCGTTCAACAACCCGGAACGCTTGGTGGTGTTGGGGGATCACCTGGGAGGAGGCCAGAACACTCCCGTCACCGCCCGCGAGATCGGCATTTACACCAGGGAAACCAACGCCTTTTCCTCTCTCGGGGGGTACATCGGCACGCAGTACGAGCTTTCCGGAAGCGCCACGCCGGAGGAGATCAACGGCGCCCGGTTCACCGCAAGCGTCTTCTCCACCCTGGGAGTGGGTCCCCTCCTGGGCCGTGTCTTTACCCAGCAGGAAGAGGACAGCCATCAACCGCTCGCCGTAATCAGTTACGCCTTGTGGCTTAACCGCTACCACCGCGATCCTCATGTCCTTGGCAGCTCCATCGTTCTCGACCGCAAGGTCTACTCCATCATCGGGGTCATGCCCCGCAGCTTCGAGTTCCCGTTGCAGCCTGGGCGCCTCAACCAGGCGGAGGTCTGGGTACCCATGAGCCTTGCACCCGAGGAGCTCTCAGACCAGCACGCCGGATTTTGGGGATATCAAATGGTGGGCCGGCTCAAGGATGGCGTCAGCCTTTCGCAGGCTACACAGGACGCGGACCGGGTCGCAAAGCAAGTCGTGCGCAGCTTTCCGGCGAACATGTCTGCGCTCCACATTCAGACCGCTGTCAGGCTGCTCAATGAGTACGCAGTGGCGTACGTTCGCCCTATGCTGCGCACTCTGTTCTTCGCCGTTGCCATCGTGCTGCTGCTGGCATGCGTCGATGTCGCCGGGTTGCTGCTGGTGAGGGCCATTCGCCGGCGCCGGGAATACGCCGTACGACTGGCTTTGGGTGCACGCTCCTCCGTCATCCTCCGGGAATCTGTTTGCGAAGGTCTATTGCTCAGCCTTGCCGCTGGCCTGTTGGGCCTGGCCTTGGCCGCGACTGCCATCCGTACCGCCGTGCACTTGCTGCCTGAATCCATGCCACGGGTGAGTGGGATCTCCATGGATCCCACCGTGGTCACCTTCGGCCTCTTCCTCGCCGTGGCAACCGGCGCCCTCTGCGGTCTTGCGCCTGCCTTCGCGGCCTTGCGAACGAACATCACAGAAAGCCTGAAAGAGGGTGTCCCCAGCGGGACCGGCCCATCCAGTCATACACGGCTCCGTTCCGCGCTGGTGGTCTTTCAGATCGCCATCGCTCTGGTGTTGCTCACAGGATCGGGCGCCTTTCTGCGCAGCTTCCAGAAGATGCGCGCGGTCGATCCCGGCTTTCAACCCGAACACGTGCTGGTTGCCGGCTATCAATTACCGCTCAACCAATACTCCACCCACGCTGCTGTCGATGCCTTCCATCATGCGGTCGTGGAACGGCTCTCCACCAAGCCAGGAATCGTTGCCGTCGGAATCACCAACGTACTTCCCGCGTCCGGCGCCACCGCCGCCGCTACCTACACCATCGAGGGCGAGCCTGCAGAAGCTTGGAAGTTTAAATTTGCCATGTTCGCAAATACGGATGGCGACTACTTTCGGGCCATGGGCATACCGCTGCTCGATGGCCGAACCTTCACCATGGACGACCGCGCCAACACTCCCCTGGTGATCATCGTGAACCAGTCCATGGCCACCCACGCCTGGCATGGTGAGCGTGCGATTGGTAAGCGCATGCATGTCGGCAACCCGAAAAAGGGCTTGCCGTGGGCCACGGTAGTTGGCGTCGTCGCCGATACCAGGCTCGGCGCTCGCGATGAGCCTGCTGCGGACCAGTGGTATAGTCCGATGCAGCAGCCCGCAACCCTCTTCGGGACCGAATCCGCAAAGCTTACTGAAAGCGCCGGAGGATTCATCACACTGCGTTCCGCCCTGCCCCCCGATCAGATGACGCAAACGTTGCGCTCGACCATCGCTCAGATTGATCCGCTGCTCGCATTGCAGCAAGTGCAGCCGATGGATGATGTAATCCAGAACGTGGAAGCGCCCCGCCGTTTCAATACCTACCTCATTACCGCCTTTGCCGTGGGAGCTCTTCTGCTCGCGATCACGGGGATTTACGCAGTGCTGGCGTTCTCCGTCTCGTTGCGTACCCAAGAGATCGCCATCCGCATGGCGCTCGGCGCGCAGCGCGCGGGCATCGCCCGGCTCGTCCTTATTTCAGGCGCGAAGCTGGCGCTGCTCGGTTGCGGACTCGGTGTGCTGGGTTCGCTCGCCGTGTCACGGCTTGTCAGTGCGTTCCTATTTAACGTTAGCCCGACTGACCCGCTGATCTACCTCGCGGGCGTTTTGCTCATGATGATGCTGGCGCTTCTCGCATCGGCCCTACCCGCATCCCGTGCTGCTTCCGCGGACCCGATTGGCGCTCTGCGCTCGACCTAAGAGTTGCAGCGGCGCGGTGGTGCCCCACATCCCCGATGTGGAAACACCGCTCTCAATCCGGCCTGGGCAACTTACCGATAACCCCGACTTCACGGGAGACTCGCTCGCGCACTCACCGGCGAACGTGATGGCGCCAGCTACTGACCTCTGACTGCCAACGTTCCGTCCGACTCGGCTTTACGCGCCATTTGAAATTCCCCTTGCGCATCGTAATAATTCTCAAGAACAATAAAGGAAGCCAGCATGTGCGGATGAGCGGCGATCTGTTCTGCGATCAGCCTGAGCCCCTCGTTGGGATTCCCGCAGGCGAGATCCCATCTGGCTACCTCAACGTCCGGCGTGTCGTAGACCGGAGCTTTGGGCGTGCCATAGATGTGGGCACTGTCTTGTCTCCACACTAGACGTCTCATCCGCCTTTTCCAGTGAGAGCAAATGTCATCGGCTTCACGGTGGTTACCCTCGCGGGCCAATAGATGAGCCAGACGCAATTCGTTTTGAGCTTTGATGTCATCGCCAGCAATCCGCTCTGAGGACAATTCAGCTTGGTTATGGCGGAGTATTTGTTCGGCTTCAGCGAATCTATGAGAACCCTCGAGAAGAAGCCCAAGAGGTAGATCGTTCAAATCGACAAGATTGAAGCGATCATATTCATCCAGCGAAGAGGGGTCGAGGGAAAACGTCGCCCATTTTGCCCGACTGAATTGCTGACGGTAGTCGATTTCCTCTGCGATATGGCCCGCATCGTGAGCTTCATCTGCGGCCTTCTTCAACTGCGAAGTTGAGCTTGCCTGTGACGGACGATCAGGAACATTGGCGTGCGTGAGCGGATTTTGCGAGCCGAGGGCTAGAGGAGCTGATAGAAGCAGTGCGCTAGCGATCAAGGCTCTCATTGAGAAAAGAATACAGCGGATGTACGGCATGCCTCTCGTACTTCCCTGGAAAAACGGGGTTATGGGTAACTTCACCTCTCCCGGCGGGCGACCATGGGCAATACACCGATAAGCTTGCTTTCCAGGTACCGCAGAAGGTCAGCTCCGAGTAGCCGTCATTGTGCGGACTCCTCAATGAGTGCCTCACAGATTTGGCAACAATGAGGGAAGTGGGAAGGGTCGTCGCTGATCAAAGCTCTTCAGAGATGCATCGTTCGATTCCGGACAGAGGAGTCCGTAATCGGACAGGTGCACTTCGTTAGCTCTTATTTTTGTTAGATACCTCTCCCCCCGAGTTTGGTCTTCGGCATGCTCATTTGCCTTTGCCAGTGCCGGTATCAGGAGGAGTGGCTATGCTCGCAGATTTGAAATACGCATGGCGGCAGCTCGACAGGGTTTCCAGGACAGGGTTTCGTGAGGGTTTCGTGGACATCCATGATAGGTAATGGTCAAGGGGAAACGGAGATTCCCGTTGTCCATTACCTATCATGGATGTCCACGAAACTTCCTGTCTGTCACCAGCCCTTTGGATCCACCGCGAACCCCTTCTATTGCCAACAGAAAATCCGACCCACCTAAAAAGTCGGGTCGGACAAGCGTAACCTCAGCGTTCACAATGTGAAAAGTCGAAACACGAGGTAAACGGCGATCGCAATACTGGCGCCAATCATCAGCAAAGCGGCAATGAAAGTCCCACCTTGGATATACTGTGCTGTCCCGTAACCGAGAGTAAAGCCCCTCTCTGCCGGATAAAGGTACAACACACCGATCGAAAGCAGTGCCGCTAAAATGTCTGCAGCGATACACCAAATCAACTGTGAGCGCATTACCTGCTCCTTTCCTGTTCACTTACAGGGGGAGATAAGGGGACATCCATGATAGGTAGAAGTCAAGGGGAATCTCCGCTTCCCCTTGACTTCTACCTATCATGGATGTCCCCTTATCTCCCCCACACCTTTGACCTTCCCCAGGAGAAATTCAATATGGAGAGCATCGCCAATGCCGCTGCAGTCTACGATTGGCGTAAGGATGACGGTTACTATTATTTAATGTATGCGGGCAGAAACGAGGGCCAGACCTATGCGAAGCGAGGGTGGAACCAGATCGCCCCGGCCCGGTCGAAGGATCTGATTCACTGGCCGGTTCCGGGAGAATGAACTGCAGGAGAATAAACAGGGACCCGTCACCGAAACTTCGTCAAATGGGGCGGTCATCCTGGATGATCGGTGGTCCAGGATCAGGTGGTTGGGTAGGCGGAGTGAGTGATGTTTTCACGATCTCTGTCTTGTATTCTTTGCCGTCCGATCCCTTCAAGATAAGGTTCTTGCCATCCACGGTAAATTTTGCGTCTCCCACGTCGACCTTGGCGGGCGTGGTCACGTTGAACATATTCGCCGTAATTTTCGCTACGTAGTACTTCGTACCATCTGTAATAGTGTACCAATAGGTCTTCCGGGAACGTCCTGTCGGACCGCCTGTGACGGTGGTTGTCGAAGTGTAATTACCGTTGTTGTCCGTGGAGTCCTTTCTTTCCCGCGTCGGCGAAAGTATGATCGGTTGCTCTGTCTGATCGATGGACATGATCTTTCCATCTCGCCACTGTCTGTCCGCGGCCTTCGCCGTAGGATGAGCGGCACTGAGCAGCATGACAAGCGTCAAAAGAACCAGATGTTTTGCGGTCACGGTTTTCATTCCTCGAAAATCTTCGCTCAGTATCAGAATAAGATGGTTAAAATTCCGATCAATATACACCATTTCCCCGAGCCCGGGAAACACTGGAGCCATGCTGGATGGGACTTCCTGGTGATCATCAGTGTTTGTCCGCGAAGGCATCTCGCAGTCTTCAGAATGTCCTCAAGAGATTCTCAGGATTTCTCAGGGGCGACTAAAGACAACAGTGACAACGGCTTGCCAGCGCACTATGGGAGCTTGGCGTGCGGTGGTATTTTTGTGGGATTGCTTCCGCAGGCATGGCAGGGCAACAGTCTAGTTCTGACAGACCGAGGCGGGACTGGTATTTTGGCTGAATGATCGGAGCGCAGAGCTGGCATGAAGCGGGAGAAAGCAACCCTGGGGCTTCGTCCCCTTCGACCATTTTCAGTTTCCTTTCGCGCACTGATAACGCTGGTAACCTCGGCGGCGCTCTGGGGCTGCGGAGGGGGCGGCACCAGTTCTCAGCCGCCAACTCCTCCCAGTCCGGATTTCAGCCTTTCCGTCTCGAGTACGAAGCTCAATGTGACGGCCGGGGCTTCGGCAACCACTTCGGTGACGGTTACAGCTTCCAATGGGTTCACCTCGTCGGTGGAGATTGGGATCACCGGCCTTCCATCGGGGGTTACGTTTTCCCCAGCGAGTCCCGAGGTGACACCTGGGCAATCGGTGCAGCTGACAATCACTGCTGCTCCCTATGTTTCGCCGTCCACAAACTCGATAACCGTAACCGGTGCGGGATACGACATCAGCCACAACACAACCATCAGCCTGGCCGTCGCTGCGTATGCCGGGAATAACTCGCTCCCACGTACGAGATACACACGAACAGATGCCGCGACACCGTATTTCCTGTGGCCCAACAGCAATTGGATACTGTACGACGCACCCACCAATCGCTTTTTTGTCACGGACCCAAGCTCGAACCAGATCATGGCGCTCGACGCGGCCACGCAAACCCAGGTTGGAACCATCACGGTTCCAGGCGCCTACGGCATCGATGAAACGCCGGACCACACTACCTTGTATGCCGGGACGCAAATCGGCGACGTCTACGCCATCGACCCGGTTGGGATGAAGGTCGTCCACAGGTATATTGCGTCGGAAATTGGGGCGAACGGATTCCGCGCGTACTCCGTCCGGGTGCTCGCCAGCGGCAAGCTGGCATTGCTGGGTGGCCAGGGGGGTATCCCGGGCATAGATGGCTATGCCGGCTTCGCCATCTGGGGCCCGGCCGACAATTCCATCACTATCTATGGCGACGGGGGGCCCTCTGCCAACAACTGCGCATCCACCACACAAATCTTCGAGTTTGCGCTTACCTCGGATAGGACGACGATCCTTTTGAGCGCAGGCAACTCGCTCTGTGCCATCAACACCAACACAGGGCAGATTACCGGCGCACCGGTCGTGGCATTCCCTGTCATTCCTACGCCCGATGGAACAGCGCTCCTGGCCTTGCAATATGGCTTGCAGGCCCAGGTACTTGTGCTCGACCCTAAGACGCTCGCGCAGAAGTCATCCTTTGCTCTACCGGCCAACGTCTACTTCGGCACAACCATGTTTGTCAGCCCGGACTCGACCACGGTATACCTTACCGGATCCGCCACGGAATCGACGGTTTATGCGTTTAACATTGCCAGCGGTGCACAGGTCGGCTGGCTTTCCAATCTTTTCCTCGAAACAGTCGTAGGTGGCACTGGATCGGGTCCAGCATGGAGTCCCGATTTCCAGGCGATGGACAACACCGGGTTGCTGGCCGGCCCGATGGAAGAAGGTGTGGGCTTCCTTGACACCGCGGCACTTCAGACCAGCCCGGTCGGGACCCCGTTCACCAACACTTATCTCAATCCGGCGTCAGGTCCGGCGGCCGGAGGAACACAGTTGCAAGTCCCGAGTTCGGCCAATCTCGATGCACTTTACTTTGGTAAGAGTCTCGCCTCGTCTATCTCTGAGGTAGGCAATGGACTCTTTGAAGCGACGACTCCCCCAGGGCAGCCCGGATATGTGGATGTGTATGGGCTGATGACCGATGGAAGCGTGCAAATCATTCCGGAGGCGTTCAGCTATGGACCGACCATCCTGGAAGCGACTCCGAACTCCTCGACGGCCGAGGGTGGAGGAGCCGGCATTCTCTACGGCTACGGATTTGGGTCTGTAGCCTCCAACACGATCCCCACCGATCTGCAAATTATGATCGGCGGCAAGCAAGCTCAGATCACGTCCTACAACCCGAATGCCTACGGGACGGAAGGCCCACCGTTTCCCCTGGAATCGGTGTCGTATACGATTCCGGCCGGGGTCTCGGGCGGGTCAGCGGACATCACAGTAACTAATCAGGCAGGCTCGGCAACCCTATCCGCGGGGATGTCGTATTTGCCTGCGACGCAGCAGTTCCCACTGAGCGGCGCTGCGTTGGTCCAGGGTATCTACGATGCCAAGCGCGACCTGTACTACTTCACGGACGCGGCGGTGATCCAGGTCTTCTCAAAGGCTCAGGGCCAATGGCTTACCCCGATTCAGGTTCCCGCCGCCCCAACCGGGAAGACACATCGCCTTTGGGGAATCGCCCTCTCGCCTGACGGCAGCAAGCTCGCCGTTTCCGATGAAAACACCGCGATGATCTATGTGATGAGTCCTGACCCGCCGAGCTCAGCGCAATCCTTCTCTCTCCCCTATTATGTTTTCGGGCAGCCAATTTCCAGTCCAGGCGAGACCACCGTACCCGCTGGTTTGGCGATCAGCGACCTTGGCGATGTCTATGTCGCGGCATATTTAATTGCCGGGAACGGCGATGGCTTCTTCAAGCTCGACACGAACACGGGTGGGATTGTGGACTACGGCGTTAATTCATCTGGAGCCGTTCAATACAAGGTAGCAGTCACCACCGACGCTTCCAAAGCTTTCTTCAATAACGCCGGAAGCGTTTTCAGCGTTGATACTGCCACAGACAAAGTAACTTATGCCAGTGTGGACGACAGCGCATGCTGCGGAGACTACGATCTTACGCTGTCTCCCGGACAAACAACTGTGGAAGCAACCAGCTCTCTGTATGACACGAATCTCAACGCCGAATCCTCCCTCACGCTGAATGATCGGGAGGCCCAGAACATAACTTATGTTTACGGGACCAAGCTCAGTCCTGACGGAAGTCTATTGTTCCAGCCTTCGACGAATGGAATTGACGTCTACGATGGAAGATTGGGGATTCTGCGTTCAAGAATTGCGTTGCCGTTTGCCCTGTCCCAGAATTACGACGCTCTCGTTGGGGATGGTCGAGATGACGCCCTGATCGCGATCATCGGTACGAATGGGAGCGGCATCGCTACCGTCGATCTTAGTTCTCTGAGCGAGCCGGCACCGCTTCCTTATGCGAAGGATCACATCGGGAGGCCGCAATCACCCGCGACGAACGAACCCTCCTCTCATCCATCGGTCCATGGCAGCCAAACGACGCCTATGCCGCGCCTGGTACCCCGGTCGGTGATCAAACATGCGACCAATGAGAGATTGGGGAGATAAAAGGCCTCTATCACGAAGTTTCGTGGAAGTTTCGTGGACATCCATGATAGGTAAAAGTCAACGGGAAACGGAGATTCCCCTTGACCCGGCAGAATAGGTTCTCCGAGCGGGTAGATAGTGAGTGTTGCGAACTGTCCTCGATCCCTTAACAAGACCAACGCAGTGGCAGCGTGGCCAGACATCCATTTGCGGGAACAACGTCGAGTAGACACCGTCCACGAAGATTGAGTGAGAGTAGAAAAATCCTGGGGACAGGAGAAACATAACCCGTCAAAACAGCGTGCACTGCAAAGCCGTGCGCGCTGTTCATTGGGGTACTTTTCGTCTGTCCCCCTCAAGAAAACACTAGACGTTTTGCGGCTCAAGACCCAGAGAAGCTTACTATATTCTATACAAACCCGATTACCCCGTTCTCAAGACCGGTTCAAGCTCGTGCACGACACTCGCTCTGTTTGGGTCGTTTCGATTGATTCGGCAGAACTTTCAGAGCGCAAATTTAGAACTAGTTGGCGCGATAACACTCCCGACCACCGCCGCAGTAAAGAGTCGGCTGCAGGCGCACAAAATTAACGTTAGCGATTCCTTTTCTGCGCTTATAGTGATAGCCGCGCTGCCACCTGAGCCGTAAAAGAGACAATAAAGAAGATATGCCAGGTACTACAACACCCGCGGTGGCCGGTTAGGGCATCTTAAGCAGAACCGTTTCCTGGCTTGCGGTATAGGTGTCAGCCATCTGTGGACGGTACTCCAGTATGTAGACCGGAAACCGGTGCGTCCAGCTCTTGTAAGAAGTGGCGGAGAGTACCGATGGCCGAGCGAAGCGGCCATTTGACGAAAGAACACGAGTTTCTGTTAGTAGAGTTGACCCAGTTTTGCTCTTTCGAAGTGGCAAGTAATCGTGCAAATTAGGCGGTCCCATTGTTTCCCGTGACTTGCTCGACTGCAGATCTACCAAGCGTTTGCTCATGGTCGTTCTTGCGGTTGCTCGCCGCAAAATCTCAAAACGGCCGGAAGGTACCTGGATGCGTAAAATTGGACGTTTAGCGCCTATTGTTCTGCTACTGAATGCTGGTTTTTTCTCTTCACTAGCTCAAGCCCAAAATCAGACCATTGCTATTAGCAGCTATTCGGTCCAATCTGGTAACTGTTTGTTCATGGATGATGGGAACGACGGAACCAGTGGGGGAGCATTGCAAGTCTACCCTCCTTACGTTGCCAACGAACCGACGCAGGTTTTTAACTGGCTTGAGTCCGGATCGAGCGTCAACTGGTATATCCAAAACAGCACTTCAAAACTGTATCTCTACGATACCGGAACTGCCATAGATACCGAAACGCAGCAGGGTGACCTGTTTACCATTAAGGCAACTAATTCCTCTGGGACGCAGGGATACATTCTTGATGTGACCACTGGTCGGTATCTTGAGCAACCTTCCAACAATGCGGGGGCGACCATCCCAACAGGCCCCACCCCCTATGTCTGGTATTTTTCCCTTAACGGCAGCAGCGGCAGCAGCCCTGGTTGCGGTAGTACAGGAGGGGTCACCACGATTGATGATACTGATTCATCGATTCTTTATTCCCTTCCTGACGGAGCTACTGGTGCCGGCGGATGGGCCTCTGGGAGCGGGATCTCCGGCGATTACGACGGGACGGAGCACTCCAGCAACTATCAGTCGCAAAGCCCTAGCGGTTTGGGCGGCACCTTCCGCGGTGTATCGGCGTCCGTAAATTTCAATGGCACTGGTATTACCTGGATAGGCAAGAAAGGTCCTAACTATGGCGTGGCGACTTATGCGATCGACGGCGGTACACCAACTACTTTTAACGCCTACGCCTCAACCGAAATCGATCAGAACCCGAACGTATCCGTTACAGGTCTCGCATCCGGTTCTCATGTTTTGACTATTTCACTGACGAACTCAACCTCAGGAAGCAACTACTACCAAACGATAGACGCTTTCCAGATCACCGGGTCCCCGCTTTATTTAAGCAACGGAACAGTACTTAGCCCATGCACAAGCCCGAGTCTGCTTAGTTATGCTTACGGCTCATGGGCGGGTGCATGTAATCAGAGTGGTGGAGATGGCTCCGATGGCCCCGCGCCCGCTGGCCATATCTATTCAGGTTCATCGAGCAGCTACATTCAGTGGACGTTTACCGGGTCACTGATTGAGATTATCGGAAGGCCCGATTTCGAGGACGGCGGAATATCGGTAAGCATTGATGGCGGGGCGGCTCAGACCTTCTCGATGCAGGCGGGAAACGCTGACGTTGATGCTTATAATTACATGGTGGTTTTTGCGAAAAAGCTTTCCACCTCCGGTACTCACACCATCAGAATTTCCCCGACCGGCAGCGGTGCTGGGAATTCGGATGAGTACATTCAAATTGTGGAACTGATTGCTTTCCAGTAAAAAGCTCGTCCTTGTGAAACAGGCCCTTCAAGCGAAGGGCCTGTTTTCCTAACTTGTTTCTCCTTCCAAATGCGACTATTCGCAGCAGAACGCCCAGCAACATGACTGTCCAGGGAAGATAAGGGGACGGAGGGAAGTACCCCGGAGGCGAATGGTCGCATCGTGAGGCTGTGCCCGAATTCCCTGGCGAGTTTCGGAGTTTCGGGGACGCGGAGTTTCGGGGACGCGGAGTTTCGGGGACGGGAGTTTCGGGGACGGAGAGCTTAACCCCCATCCGAACTGCCGTTCGCTGCTGCTGTCCCTCTTTTTCGCTGTCTCAACAGAGGGGTCCACTCCTGACCTGCGCGATTTTCCTCTACCCTCAAGCAAATAATCACGCAGGTCAGGCTGTCCCCCATTCTCGTCCCTTCAAACAAGGGAAATCCAGAACAGGAAAACCCGTGGACGGGACG
>JBEKNJ010000035.1:0-74945 GCA_049522955.1 Acidobacteriaceae bacterium | reverse complement strand
GATGATGCGGATGACGAACAGCAGGTCCCTCCACTTCGCTTCGCTCCGGTCGGGATGACACTTCTGTTAGGTACGGACAAAAGTACGAGTACGCAGAAGGCCCTTCTGTTCAGCAACCGCTTTCTATGGAAGCGCCGTCCTTCCCTTTTTCATCGGTGGAAATGTTTTCAGGCTTTCACGCGCACCAGCTTCGTCACACGTCCTGATTGATTCCAGTCCGAGACGTAGATGTTGGCGTCCTGATCGATGTGGCAGCCATGGGCGGCGCTGAAGTTGACGGGAGCGATTGCGCTCGGAAGCAGCTTGTAGTTTGCCCATTGGTCGTGGTGCGGATTGTCACCTAGAAAGGCGACCGGCACGTTGTATTTGTCAAGTATCGTGACCCGTCCTTCCAATTCGGAAACTACTGCATAGTCACCCCAAAAGCTCACCTGGCAGGGACGACGCAAATGGAAGGTGACGTTGGCCACAAATTTGCCATCGAAGTCGTAATGACTGAGACGACGGTTTTCCCGGTCGCATACCAACAGGAGCGGCTGATCGTAGCGCGTGTCCACAGCCAACCCATGGCTGCAGTCGCACATGCCGTCGGCTTTTCCTTTGCCGGAATAAGCCGCCTGATAATTGCCATCCTTGTCGAATTTGAAAATGCGTGAATCACCGTATCCGTTAGCAATGTAGATGGAACCGTCCGAGCCCGGCACCGCCGCGGTCAGACGCCATTCGTTCGGCGCGTGAAAGCCCGCTTCTTTCGGAGCCGTTATCTTCTGCACCACGGCTCCATCCGTCTTCATCTTGAGAAAAAGCCAGTTCTCTTTGGGCGTTCCCTTCTGCACCGTGACGTAGAAATACTCTTCACCGTTTTCGTTCGCGTACGTCAGCGAATGAATCTCCGGGTACTCGGTGGCAATGGTCTTCAGCAGCTTTCCGTCCCGGTCATAAACCAGCACCCCGGTAGCGCTTTGCGTGCTGACGTAGAGAAGACCAGCCTTGTCGGTGGCAATGCCGCCGTGGGTGCCGCCGAATGCCCTTCCTGCCGGCAGCTGTCCCCAGTTGGAAACCACCTGATAAGTCCATTCGCCATTCCCGGTTTGCAGCTGTGATGAGTTCAAGGAACGCTCCTCCGATCTTGTGTCTGCGTGCGCGCGGGGGTCCAGCAGGGTTCCCAGTGCGGCGCTTCCTGCGATTGCGCAAAATTCCCGACGATTCATGGTGCTTGCCTCGCAGGCTGCGCCGGCGTGTCGTAGAGATAGAGATGACGCAGGTTCTTCATCGATTTCAACGGAGCAATCGCTGCCTCCGTAACCTTTGTGCCGCTGAGGTTGAGGTAAGTCAACTGCTGCAGCTGATTCAGCTTGGCCAATCCTGCTCCTGTAATGGCAGTTCCTTCCAGATGGAGACCTCGAAGGTGGGTCCACTGCCCCAGCGTGGCAAAGGAGCCATCCGTGACGGAAGTCCGGCCCAGTTCTGCCTCCACGATATAAGGCGCAAACCGCGCCAGGCCTGCCAGTTGGGCATCGCCAAATTTGCTCCCGGCATCGACGGTATTCAAGATAAGACCATCGCCCAGGTTCCTCGATACCGGCACAAGTGTAACTCCTGCGGACTTTGCCGTTTGCGCGATCTCTCCCATCATTTTGCTGTAATCAGCTACCTGCGGCAGAGGTTCCTCGTCGGGGAGGTTAACCCCGGGAACGGACTTCACCTCTTCCGACGCTCCCTGTAGGATCCAGGCTTTGATCCAGGCGATCTCCTCCGGTTTCAACGGTGGTCTGCCTTCCGACGGCATGAACTTCTTGTCGTCTGGCGGAAGCGTAAGGCGCTGCAGCAAGATGCTCCTCTCGGGCTTGCCGGGAATGACGATGGCTCCATCCGACCCGCCTCGCATCAAGTGATCGTAGGTGTCGAGTCGAAGATGGCCCTTGACCTTTTGCTCTCCATGGCAGACCACGCAGTTCGCGTCGAGGATCGGATAGAGGTGACGCGCATAAAACGAATCGGGGAAATCGAAGGCTTTCGCCTGCACCGTCCCTATGCCCGCCAAACGCTTCAGTGGTCCGGGGAGATACTCGGTCAAGTACTTATCGCCATGGGTCAGCGAACCGCCCTGGTGAGCTGTCCAGGCCAGAACGAGTAGAACGCAGGCCAACAGGTACGGATAGAGTCCACGCAGCCCGCCAGAAGCTCCGCGCAACAAGACGCAGCCCACTACACCGATGGTGAGCGCGATGCCGCCCCACATGTGGCGCGAAACACCCGCCCCTTCGTCTCCGCTTCCATATGCCAGTAGATAGCCCAGCGTCAAGGCCAGCAGGCAACTCAGTACACTCAGCGACAGAACAAACTCCGCCGCCTCATGCAACGCAGGCCGTAGCTTGCCTGCGAATTCCAGCACGGGGACGAGCAGGATCAATCCGATGGGCAGATGCACCACCAGAGGATGAAACCGTCCCAGGAACTGCTGCCAGTCGGCATGCGTCTTCCCGTCCAGCTTGAAGACGAAGGGCAGAAGCAACAAGGTGAGGCTTACCAGGAAAGATGCAGCCCAGAGAATCCTGCTCACTCCCGATGGCTGGCCTTTGATCATTACGCGAGCAGATTGGTGACCACACTGGCAGGTGTGGTACCGGTCAATTTCTGATCCAATCCCTGAAATTTGTAAGTGAGCTTGTTGTGGTCGATTCCCAGGCAATGCAGGACGGTCGCGTTGAAGTCGCGAACCGGCACCGGGTCTTTCACCACGTTGTAGCTGTAGTCGTCGGTCTCTCCAAACGTAATTCCCGGCCTCACACCGCCGCCTGCCATCCAGGTGGTAAAGCAGCGCGGATGGTGGTCTCGCCCATAGTTGTCTGGTGTCAGCCCACCCTGACTGTAGACGGTGCGGCCAAATTCGCCTCCCCAAATGACCAATGTATCGTCCAGCAGACCACGCTGTTTCAGGTCGGTGACCAGTGCGTAAGTGGCGCGGTCGGTTTCCTGGCAAAGAACAGGCAACATACCGGTGACATCCGCATGCACATCCCACCCCCGCTTGTAGACCTGGATAAAGCGCACCCCACACTCGGCCATGCCAATTGTAGGCGTAGGTTCCAGGTTCCTTCGCATCCGGACCATAAAGATCCCAGGTAGATTGAGGCTCGCGGCTGGTGTCTGTCAGCTCCGGCACGGAGGCCTGCATGCGATAAGCCATTTCGTACTGCGAAATGCGCGAATTGGTTTCAGGATCACCCAGTTCCTGATAGGTCTGGCGATTGATCTCATTCACCGCATCGAGCATCTTGCGCCGCACGTCGCGATCGACTCCCTTTGGATCAGTCAGGTAGAGGACCGGATCACCCGCGGATCGCAGTCCCACCCCCGCGTACTCTGAGGAGAGAAAACCACTGCTCCACAGCCGTGAGGATACCGGCTGATTATTCTCTTTCGGATTCAGCTTGCTGAGCAGCACCATGAACGTGGGCAGGTTATCGTTCATGCTCCCCAGACCGTAGGAAAGCCAGGCTCCGAGGCACGGTTTGCCGGCATTCATGTTTCCCGTGTTCAACAGCATGATGGCCGGCTCGTGATTGATGGCATCGGTGTTGGTTGACTTGATGATGGTGAGGTCATCGACCATGCGCGCTGTATAGGGCAGCAGATCGCTCACCCAGGTGCCGGTTTTTCCATACTGCTTGAATGCCCAATGCGAAGGCGCGATGGGAAAACGCGCCTGGCCGGCGGTCATTCCGGTGAGTTGCTGCGCCCCGCGGACTGAGTCGGGCAGGTCTTTGTCGTAGAGTTGGGCCAGGTTTGGCTTGTAATCCAAGAGATCCATCTGCGGTGGAGCGCCGGACATAAACAGGTAGATCGCCCGTTTTGCCTTGGGAGCGAAGTGGGGCAGGCGCAGGCTCTCGGCACTGGGCACCACGGTCGCTGCTCGCGCATCCCCGGTAAACATCCGCTCGCCACCCAGGCTGGCCAGGGCCGCCCAGCCCAGCAACTTCCCTGCTTTACCCAGGAAATGCCGGCGGGTTTGCAGTTCAGCCCATTCCGTCTTCAGGCCCTGCGCGATGGGAAGGTCCATCACGGTCGGGCCGTTATCAGGATCGGTACAAAGCGGGTGTTGCTTCACGGCGTTTTCTCCTTACGGCGAATTACTTGTTCAATGTCTCATCCAGGTTCAGCACTTCGCTCACCACCATGGTCCACGCGGCCAGCTCAGGCGGTGGAATTGCGCCATCGCGAGGCTTTTCGCCGACCGCAATCAGATCGTGCGCTGCCGCGGGATCAGCCGCGTAGTGTTCCTGCATCTGGTTCAGCGATCGCTGCAGCACCGATTCCATTTGCGGGGAAGGGTCATGGGAAAGTACGAGCTCGCTGAGATACTGGATTCGCTGCTCCGGCTGCTTGCCCGCTTGCTTGATCAGGCGCTCGGCAAGCGCACGCGATGCTTCGACCCATTGCGGATCATTCATGGTTACTAATGCCTGCAGCGGTGTGTCGGTTCGCTGGCGACGGGTACAAGCCGTGTCGCGTGTGGGAGCGTCGAAGGCATCCATGTCCGGCGGCATCGCCATGCGCTTCCAATAGGTGTAGAGACTGCGCCGGTAAAGCGCGTCCCCGTGGTCCTGCTTGTAGATCGTGGTGTCGCTCTTGGGGTAACCGACCGACTCCCACACATTGCCCGGTTGATACGTCTTCACGCTCGGGCCGCCAACCTTGTTTACCAGCAGTCCGCTGGATTGAAGTGCAATGTCGCGCAACATCTCGGCATCCATGCGGAAGCGCGGACCATGCGCGAGGAGAAGGTTTTTGGGATCACGGGCCAGCTGTTCCGGATTAGCCTTCGCGCTCTGGCGATAAGCGGCAGACATCACCATGAGCTTGTACATATGCTTCATGTCCCAGCCGCTCTCGCGGAATTCCACTGCCAGCCAGTCGAGCAGTTCAGGATGAGAGGGTCGCTGGCCCATGATCCCGAAATCCTCGGTGGTCTCGACCAGGCCGGCGCCGAAGAGCTCATTCCACATGCGATTCACGGTGACCCGGGCGGTCAAAGGATTGTCCGGACTCACCGTCCATTGCGCGAGCGCGAGGCGATTGTGGGGCTGCCCCGCAGGTAAGGGAGGAAGAAAATGCGGTGTGTCGGCCTCCACTCTTTCCTTGCGCGCGGTGTAGATGCCACGGGTCAGAACATCCGCATAGGCCACGGACGGCTTTTCTTCCGCGACCAGCGAAACATCGCCTCCCTGGGAAAGCTTGTCGAGCTCGGCGTCCATCTGTTGAATCTGGCTTTGCAGGGCCTTTGCCGGCTCATCCACATTCGTGAAGTAGAACTGGGTCACGGCGTGCCATTGATCCCGGTCCCACTGGCTTGGCGGCTTACTGGTGATTTCAGATACGTAGTCTTCAAACGGCAGTCTCTTCGCTTCCTCCGCGGTCAACGCCCGCGCATAGAGCCGCGTATCCTGATAGCGTGTATCCCGGGCCGGTTGCTCATCCGGAGACTTTCGCCCCAGCTGCAGAGGTGCTGAGGTGCGCATGGTATTGCGGGCCAGCGTGTCAGAGATGACCTTCGTAGCGACCGGGGCTCCGTCCACATAGATCCTGACCCCCGCTGCCTTGCCCGATCCGTCGTAAGTAAAGAAAAGGTAGTTCCACTGACCGTTTGTGGGCAGAGGCGCGATGGTCGCGACCTTGATGGCGCGCATCGGCGTCAGGTCCTTCGGCGTCGGGTTAGGCACCACCACCTTCGGCGCCTTGACCTTGGGCTCTCCCTTCTTCGGTTTTTCCGGAGCCGGTTGTTCCTCCGGCGACTGGTTGACCAATTCCACGCGAATAGTGCCGTTCTCCGCAGCGAGATCCCAGCCTCGATCGTGCTCCGGCGAATTCATTTTTGCGATCAGCGCGCCCGCCACCTTCGACGAGGTGAAGTTCGGCGCCGAGCGCAACATAAACCAACCGCCGCTGGAGAAAGGCTGGTTCCACTCGAAGTCACCCAACTGTGCCATCTCCACCCGCGTGCTGGTGTCCATGCGGAAGTCCGGCCACAGCCAGGTGGTTTCCCCCCACAGCGGCTTGTATTTGCCGACGGGAAAACTCTTTGGATTTGCGCCCGGTGCGCTGTTCTTCAGCTCCTCGCCGCCGCCTTCGTCTAACCGCAGGCGAAGTTGCAGCTTATCCGTCGAGACAGGTTGCGCGGGGTTTTGTTTGGATGCCAGCCAATGTTGTACGAGCGACCGGTCGTGGAGCTTCGAGGCATTCAGCTGGCGCAGAAGGTCTGCTCGCTTTGCCAGGATGCGGTTGTATGCTTCCAGGTTCTGCGGCTTGGGAATTCGGACTACGGGAGCCCAATTCGGCTTATCGCCGTTGAAGGGCTGTTCGTTGATGTTGTTGAAGAAAGCGCTTAGCTGATAAAAGTCCTTCTGCGTGGTTGGATCATATTTGTGATCGTGACAGACCGCGCAACCCACCGTTAGGCCCAGGAATGCGGCACCATAGGCCTCTGTCCGTTCCCTCGCGATATTGACCCGCAGCTCTTCTGGAATGGTGCCGCCTTCATTGCTGCTCACTCCAGAACGGACGTATCCGCTGGCAATGATCTGATCGAGGTTGCTCGGCGGCAACAGATCGCCGGCGATTTGCTCCCTGGCGAATTGATCAAATGGCTTATTGGTATTGAATGATTTGATCAGGTAGTCACGATACGCCCAGATATAGCGGCTATTGTCGTAGTGCAAGCCGTAGGTATCGGCGTAGCGCGCGTAATCCATCCAGTAGCGTGCTCTCTGTTCGCCGAAGGACGGGCTTGCGAGAAGTCGATCAACCAGATGCTCGTAAGCCAGAGGAGAAGAGTCCTTAACGAACGCATTCACTTCTTCGGGCGTCGGGAGCAGACCAGTCAGATCAAGAGTTACCCGGCGGATCAGCGCGTGTTTGTCAGCCTCGGGAGAAGGATGCAGACCTTCTTTATTGAGCCGCCGCAGAACGAACAAATCGATAGGCGTTTTTGCCCAGTTGTTTGCTTGCGCCTGCGGAGGCGCGGGCCGTACAGGCTTTTCAAACGCCCAGTGGGGCCGGTAGTGGGCACCCTCCGCGACCCACTGCTTGAGAATCGCGATGTCTTCCGCCTTCATGGGCTTTGCTTCGCCCAGCGAAGTCTGCGGCATCAGGTAATGGGGATCCTTTGACTCTATCCGCCGGATCAATTCGCTCGATTCCGGATGCCCGGGCACGATTGCATCCGGTTTGCCCGGACGCTTCCTGAAGGCCGATTCTTCCAGGTCAAGCCTCAGGTTAGCCTTGCGCATCTCCGGATCAGGACCGTGGCAACTGAAGCAGTTGCTGGCCAGGATTGGCTGTACATCCTGGTTGAAGTCGAGGTGTCCCCGGGATTGCGTCCCACCAGAATGCCTGGCGTTGCAGCCCACGGTTGTCGCCAACAGGGCCACCGCTATTACCGCGGATGGCAGTTTCTTCAGGGCCAAGGAGCAGTCTCCGTACTTTCGGCGACAGAAAGAGGTCGGACCCCTAACGCTAGTCTCGGCTCGCAACGGCTGTCAACGCTTACGTCGCGTCCCTATTTGAGGAACGGCAGCCGGTTCCTCGTTTGCCTGCAACTTATTGATAATAAGATATCTTCTGCCCGGCGACCGAGACAAACACGGCCGCGGGCTGGTCAAGTTCCAGGTGCATACCATCCATACGTAGGTATATTGTTGTGTGATCGAATAATAAGGGTGAATTATGGTCAATCGTCGTGAGTTTCTCGATGCACTTGCCGTTGGAGCAGCTGGGCTAGCGATCCGAGCTAATGCCAAGAGCTACGGCCAGATTCTCGGATCCAACAGTCGCCTCAACTTTGCGGTGATTGGGCTCAACAGCCGGGGATATGCGCACCTATCGGCGCTCCAGGCGAATAAGGCGAGTGCTTGTATCACGCACGTGTGCGATGTGGACAGCAACACGATGGACAAGTTCGCTGCCACCACGACCCAGGCGTTGGGCGAAGCCCCGGCAAAAGAGAAGGATTTTCGCAAGATCCTGGCGCAGAAGGATGTGGATGCGATCAGCATCGCCAGCCCTGACCACTGGCACACGCCCATGGCCATCGCCGGGCTGCAAGCGGGTAAGCATGTCTATGTCGAAAAGCCATGCAGCCACGACCCCGCTGAGGGAGCACTGCTGGTTGAGGCACAGAAGAAGTACGCCAAGGTGGTGCAAATGGGCACTCAGCAGCGCTCGTCGCCCCACACCATCGAGATCGTTGGGAAAATCCACGACGGCCTGATTGGCCGCGCTTATTATGCCAAGGCCTGGTACTCCAACACCAGAAAGACGATTGGGTTCGGCAAGCCGGCGCCCGTACCACCCCAGCTCGATTGGGAATTGTGGCAGGGACCGGCGCCGCGCAAGCCATATACGGACAACATCCAGCCGTATAACTGGCACTGGTTCAGGAACTATGGCACCGGCGAAGCGCTCAACAATGGGACCCACGAAGTGGATGTTTGCCGTTGGGCGCTCGATGTCGACTATCCGCAGCGCATTACCTCCACTGGCGGGAGATATCAGTTCAAAGATGACTGGCAGTTCTACGACACGCTGGTGACCAGCTTTGCCTACCCGGACAAGATGATTTCCTGGGAGGGTAAGAGCTGCCAGGGAATGAAGTTCTACAATCGCGACCGCGGTGCGGCGATTATGGGGACTACCGGCACCGTCGTCGTGGATCGCGATGGCTACGAGATTTACGATCTCAACGGGAAGAAAACCAGCGAGTTCAAGACCGGGAAGATGACCTCGTCCTCTGATCTTCGCGGCGCGGATTCAATGACCGACGCCCATTTCAAGAACTTTATCGAGGCCATCCGCAGCGGAGAAAAACTGAATGCCCCGATTGCGGTCGGAAATGTGTCGGTAACGATGCTCCAGCTGTCCAACATCGCCTGGGAAGTCAACCGCGAGTTACTGCTCGACACGCAAGATGGCAAGATCCAGAGCGATCCGCAAGCCATGAAGATGTGGGGACGCGAGTACGAAAAGGGCTGGGCGCCGCACATCTAGACACACAAATTATGGAAATGACCCTATCCCGTCGCAACTTCGTTCGCTCCGGTGCTCTTGCCGCAGCAGCCTACGCCACTTCGAGCGCATTGCCGGTTGCGGCACAGCCGCCGGAGAGCGATGCAGTATCCCCGGTTCGGTTAGGCTTGTGCAGCTACACCTTCCGCAATTTCGATCGCGCGCAGTTGATCGGCTACATGAAGCAACTCAACGTGTACGCGCTGAATGCCAAGGATGTAAAAGATCACCTACCGATGGATCCAGCGGGAGAGGCGAAGGCGCTCGACGACTACCATGCAGCCGGCATTCAGCTGCACGCCGCCGGAGCGATCTATTTTCCGAAGAATGAGGACGACGACATCCGCAGTAAGTTTGAATATTGCAAACGCGCGGGTATCAAGGTGATCGTCGCTGGAGATCCGACACCGGAAACTCTTCCGCGCATTGAGAAGTTTGTGAAGGAATACGACATACGCTTCGCCATCCACAATCACGGTCCGGAGGACAAGATATGGCATTCGCCGCTGGATGTGCTGAAAGTGGTCGGAAGCATGGATCCGCGCATGGGATGCTGCATCGATATCGGGCATACTGCGCGCGCCGGGACCGATGTGGTTGAGGCGATTCGGCAAGTTGGCCCGCGGTTATTCAACATGCACACCAAAGATCTTACGAATTTCCAGTCCAAGGAAAGCCAGGTTGCCGTTGGCGATGGCTTGATGCCGATGCGACGGATTTTTGAAACTTTGATTGCGATGAAATATGACGGATTTGTCGATCTGGAATACGAGGTTCACGGCGACGATCCTATGCCCGGCGTCATCAGCAGCTTCGCTTATATGCGCGGCGTTCTTGCGGGCATGGGTTACAAGACCCCTGAGGCCCCGGGAACTCATTCCTGATTTGGCTTTTCGGCTGCAACAAATGTTTCCTGTTGGCTTTGCCTCAGACGCGTCCAAATTAGATTTCAAGGCGAAGGCGGATAGCGGTAACTTGTTCGGGATGTTTTTCGTCAAAAGTCCCGCAAAAGCGTCATCCTGAGCGGAGCGCCTCACAGATCTATCGCAAGACAAAGCGCTTGTGGCGCGGAGTCGAAGGACCTCGGCGGGGCTTATCTTACCCATGCTGCTTGGACCTTTTCGACCACCAAAGGCCGATAACAGGACCTTCCGACGGTACACACTTGATGGTCGGGTCCGAAGGGTGCGGGCCTCACTGGTTGAAAAGACCCGAACGGCATGGGTAAGATAAGCACCGCCGAGGTCCTTCGACTCCGCGCTACCAGCGCTTTGTCTTGCGAAAGATATGTTAGGCGCTCCGCTCAGGATGACGGCTTTGTTGGGGGGAGAACATCCGGTTAGGTGTGCAGAAAACACGAAAAGATCGAAAAAGTCACAGGCTCTCAGGATGACGGTTCTGCGGGAGTTTTCACGAAAAACATCCGAAAACTCAGTTAACGCTCACGGGACTGCGTCCTGAGCTACTTTCATACATCCCCGCGGGACTAGCCGGGGAGCGCAGTTCTTATGCAGACTCTCAATCCTGAGCAGGAGTGCACTCTCCATCCGAACCTGCTATACAACTGCAAGCGATGGCGACGCAGACTCAGCTAATCAGTAACCGAACCAGGTGGCTGGTTTTGAGTTTTGCGTTCGTGGCCACGGTCATCAATTACCTGGACCGGCAGACGTTGTCGGTAATGGCCCCTGTGCTCCTGGAAGAATTCCACATCTCTGCGCAACACTACTCCTACATCGTCTCCGCATTCATGCTCGCGTATACGCTGATGAATGGCGTCTCCGGCCGGGTGCTGGACCGGCTGGGCAGCAAGATCGGCTATGCATTGACCATCGGGTGGTGGTCGGCGGCGGAGATGCTGTGCGCTCTTTCCGCCGGCGCGCTGAGCCTCGGTATCTTCCGATTTCTGCTCGGCATGGGCGAGGCCGGCAACTATCCCGCCGGAGTGAAGCTGGTCGCGGAGTGGTTTCCCAGCGAACAGCGATCGCTCGCTTCGGGGATCTTCAATAGCGGCTCCTCCGTCGGCGCGATTCTCGCTCCTCCCTTGCTGGCGTGGATCTTGCTCAGCGCGGGATGGAGGACAGCGTTTCTGGCTGTCGGTTTATTGGGTCTTGTGTGGCTCGTCGCATGGATCGCCTTTTATCCCGGGCTAAGGCTTCAGGGACAACAGGATCCATCTGAACGTCTTTCGCTTGAGACATTGCTGCGATCGCGGTTTCTTTGGCAGTTCACTTTGTCGAAGGTCTTCAGCGATCCTGCGTGGTATTTCTATATCTTCTGGGTCCCTCAATATTTGAAGGTTGTGCACGGTTTTTCCATGCGCCGCATCGGAGAGACCGCGTGGATACCCTTTCTGAGCGCCGCTATCGGCAACCTGGCAGGAGGAGTCGTATTCCTCGGTTTGCTGCGCATGGGAGCAACGGTGGCCACGACACGGCGCATTGCCATTCTTCTATTCTCCGTCCTGATGACGTCCGCTGTCTTTGTGGGGGAAGCAAGAACCGCGACCGCATGCATCACTTTGATTTCCATCGCAACCTTCGGTTACACCGGAGCACTCGCGAACCTATTGGCAGTTCCTGGTGATGTGTTTCCCAAAGGAGCGGTCGCTTCCATTTGGGGCTTTGCAAGCATGGGCGCGGGCTTCGGTGGAATGATTTTCAGCCTGGTGACTGGCTGGCTGGTGGAGCGATACTCCTTTGGACCCCCTTTTGTCCTCTTCGGAATCATCCCGCTGATCGCTGCGTGGTTAGTGTGGACACTCCCGGCCAGCGAAGGGCTCGCACCCTAGACGATGCGCATGGTCATGCCGCCGTCGATGACGAAATTCTCTCCGGTAATAAAGTCATTCTCTATCAGCGTGGCGATCAGGGCCGCGACATCCTCCGGCTTACCTTCTTTGTGAAGCGGGATGCGATTCCGGATATTGTTCGCAGCCTGTTCCGGGGAAAGTGAATCATGAAAGGGCGTGCGAATGACGCCGGGGGAGACGCAGTTGACGCGAATGCGCTGCTCGGCGAGTTCGCGGGCAAGCACGCGCGCGAAGTGCGGTAATGCGCCTTTCACCACACCGTATGCGGCAGCGCCTAAACAGCCGCGCATGCCGGCCGCTGATCCCAGCAGGATGATCGCTCCCTCTCCCTGCTTAGCCATATGCGGCGCGGCTGCCCGGGTGAGGTGAAAGATGGGATGCACGTGGACGGCAAAGGCGTTCATCCAGCTCTCATCGGTGACTGCATCAAAGCTTCCCGGAACAGGACCACCGGCCGAATGCACCAGAACATCAAGCCGGCCCAGATCTTTGACGACCTCGTCGACGGTCTTGCGGCACGCTGCGGGATCGGCTACATCCGCCAGAAAAAAGCTGATGTTCTCCCCATGAGTTTTAAACTCGGAGAGGAGAGCGGCCGGCATCTGCGCGGCTCCCTTTCTTGACATGGTCACAACCTGGGCGCCCCTTCGGGCCAGCGTGAGCGTGGTCGCGGCGCCAATGCCGCTGGTACCTCCGGTAACGAGACAGACTTTTCCTTGCAAATCCATGTTGGCTCCTGCCTGAGCGATCAGGCTGTCTTGAAGTACAGCGCGGCAATCTCGTAGTCGAGAACGCTGGGGATCACAAATGCAATGGTGCCCCCCGATTGATGGAAGGGAATGGTCTTGCCGGCACGCAGCAACTCGACGCGCGATACATGTCTTTCCCGCGGAATAGCCATGGTCACGCGCTGCTCGCCGATCGGATAGTACTCCCGGATCCACCCCTTGAAGGCACCGGGGTTGGTGTAGTTGAGGACATGAAGTGCATAGCCCGCTTCGGTTTCCCAGGCGAAGGTTTCGATCAGCCCGGTTCCCTCAATCTTTACCGGTGCTTCACCCTTTGAGACCCAGCGGATCGAGTTACGCAACAACATACTTAAATCCGTGTTGCCGGATTGCCATGCGGTCCGCTCGATGTCTCCGGCAAAATAAACCAGCCGGCTCTGGGCCACCTCTCTGGCAACGAGATCGGGCATGTCGGTTTTCGGAATGGGAGGATAGGCGAGCTCTGGAGGATAGTTCACATAGGGTGGAATGACTGTCATGACAGGGTTCTCCACCGGGCTGGCCGGCTGGAGCCATTGCGCGCCGGGAAGCCAGTCAGTATCGGTGAAACCATCCAGAATCGGGTGCTTGCGCTCGATACGCCCCATAAAGCCATTGCCGACCCGTGTGCGCCGTTCCCCCGCCACATGGATGCCGAGGATGTCAGCTATGCCGAAGTCACTCCGGCGCTCGTTGTTCTCGTTGTACAGGCTGGTTTCGAAGGACGCCATGATCGATCCACCTTCCTGCGCAAAGGTCTTCAGCGCAGCGCATTCGGCATCGCTCAGCAGCGCGATGTTGGGCAGGAGAATGGTCTTGTATTTGTTGATCTTGTTGGTGGTCAGGTCTTGCTCATGGAGAAAGTCGAAGACGAAACGGCCTTCCAGAAGCGCAAGGTAGATCCCGTGGATATTCATCATCGGATCACCCAGGTCGCTGCTTCGATAGAACCGCTGCGTCCGCTGGCCCATCACCACTGCTATGTCCGCGATGGTGGCCTTGTTGGTCAGATGCTGATCGTGCCTGGCGAGCCAGTTGAAGTACTCCCGGCCCGGCTCTTGCCATCGGCGGTCGGCTCCCAGCCCATCTTCACCACCGATGAAGTGGTACCAGGGAACCATGCCACTGGCGACCGTTTCGTCCATCCACATCTGCGCTTCCTGGGTCGACTTATGGATGTTTCTCCAGCGAGGCTTTCCCGTCGAATAGGACGCAGTCACGTTGGTCGCGGTGTGTCCATCCATGATGGCGCTGCAGACCCGACCCTGCAGCGTGCAACCCCAGATTGGCTCTGCGTCTCCGCCGCGGCCCTGGTTGTCGCAGTTGTACCACTGCGCGACACCCTTGAGAGCAATCATGTTGGGACCCGATTCGATGGCGCCGCCCATGTTGGCGAAGAACAAATTTTCGGGACTTTTTTCCTTGGCGATGGCATCCCACATCTTCCACAGATAAACCACTCGGTCGGTGTACTTTTGCCAGTAGGCCGGGGTGTCATAGTGCGGCAGGTCTTTGCAGGCATCGCAGTAGCACTCCGGCATCTTGCCCAGGGTTGGCCATGCATTGGTGAAGAGGCCATCGACCTGGTACCGGCTGTTCACCTCGCGCATGATGGCCGGCATGTGCTCCGTCATGTAGCTAGTGAAGGTGCAGGTATTGAAGAGAGCTGACTCTTCCGCGGCCGGGATGGGATTCCCCTTCCTGTCGCGGCGAAACCACTCCGGATGCGCCTGCAGCGCATCACCCCAGTTGAGGTCGGGGCTGAAGCGGGCGATGACGCGCATATTCCGCTTCTTGGCGGCTGCGACCAGGTCTCCTGTGAAGTCCCTGCCATTGAGAAACTTGCTCTGCTTGTGGAAAGGTACCTTGGTGGGGTAGAAAGCAACAATGCCGGTGACGGAAGCGAAGACCACGTCGCATTTGAGACTGGCCCAGTAATCGGCCCACTCTTCGACATTGAGCACGGCCGGATCGTGCTCCGTGATGTTGACCTGACCGGCGCGGCGGATCTTCTGGTGCCAGGGTAGATTGGCTGCCTGGGGAGCGTCCGCAAACAAGTGTCCAGGCAAGGATGCAGCAGCCGCCGCTGTTGCCGACAGTGCCATAAAACTACGTCGATTCATCTGTTCTCCGCTACTGGAAGGTTGGCATCAGGTGCAGCTCTGGAATAGCGGCGCGAGGTGGCAATTTCGCGACATGCAAAATCGTCTCCGCAACATCCTCGGGCTGCAAGGCCTGTGCCAGAACTTCGGGAGCGGGCTTGACCGGCCGCTGTTCCAACAATTCGGTATCGACCAGGCCGGGGCAGATCACTGACGTCCGGATGCCGTTTTGTTTCTCCTCCATGCGAATGGCATGGGCCATGCCGAGAACTCCGCGCTTGGACGCCTGATACGCGGCTCCGGATACATCCGTGATCACTCCGCTGATCGACGAAATGTAGATTAGATGGCCAGAGTGAGCACTCCGCATGGAAGGTAAAACTGCGTGGGTGGCGTAGAAGGCTCCGCTGAGATTGACGGAAACCAACGAGTTCCATACCTCGGGTGTCAGCCGATTCATGGCCCGGTCACGGGTATTGATGCCGCTGGCGAAGACGAGAATATCGACCTTTCCAAAACGTTGGAGTGTCTCCTGGGCGAGCTGCTGCATCTCTTCGGGATTTGAGGCATCGGCGCGCCGGACCGTGATCTCGCGTTGTTCTTTCGCCAATTCCTCTTTGAGAACCTGCAATCGATCCTCGCGTCGCGCGGCGGCGACCACACTGGATCCCTCCCGCGCAAAGAGCACTGCCGCCGCGCGGCCGATTCCGCTGGAAGCACCTACTATGATGACCACCTGGCCGTTGATGGAAACAGGCATTCTAAGCACCACACCTTTACGACGTTATTTGGACAGTGATACTACTCTACCTAAAGTCTGGAAGGCTGCGAATGAGTGAAAATGCGATGTCGCGCCGTAGTTTGCTGGTGGGCGCAGCCACGGCTGGCGCCTTGCATGCGCTAGCGCAAGATACACCCTCGTCAAAACTGCAGATTTGCGTCTTCTCCAAGCACCTGCAGTGGGCCAGCGCTGCTGAGGCGGCAGCGATTGCAAAGGATATCGGGTTCGATGGGATTGATTTCACTGTTCGCGCCCAGGGTCACGTTTTGCCCGAACGCGTGGAGGCGGATCTTCCCGCGGCGGTGGAAGCTGCGCACCGTGCCGGCCTGGCCGTTCCCATGATCTCGACGGAAATTACCGGGATCCAGAGCCCCTACGCGGAGGCCATCCTGAAAACCGCCAGCCAACTGGGGATCGGTCACTATCGCTGGGGAGGAATCACGTATCCGGCGAACCGGGGCATCGAGCAACGGCTGAACGAATTGAAGCCGCAGGTGAAGGCGCTGGCGGAACTCAATCAGAAGTACAAGATCTGCGGGATGTATCACACGCACTCGGGGCCTGGACTTGTCGGGGCACCCATCTGGGATCTTTGGATACTGTTTCGGGATCTTGATCCACGCTGGATCGGCATCAATTACGACATCGGTCATGCGACGGTCGAAGGCGGGTATGGCGGCTGGATCGATAGCTCTCGCCTGGTCAAGGAACAAATGAGCGGGATCGCGCTGAAAGACTTTACCTGGCAGCAAAACAAAGCCGGGAATACTCACCACGACCCGTTCGACAAAGGGCTCGGCGCGGAGGGTGCCTGGGTTCCCCACTGGTGCCCTATCGGACAGGGCATGGTTAATTTTGCTGGGTTTTTCGCTATAGCGAAGGCAAATGGTTTTTCCGGTCCGGTGCAACTCCACTACGAGTACCAGGGGCTGGGCGGCGCCGAGGATGGCACCACGAAGCTGAGTATTCCAAAACAGCAGTTGATCGACGCGATGCGCAAGGATTTAACGGCTGTGAGGGCGGCCATGCGCGAGCAACAGCTGATCTGAGCAGCTCCGGCGCGTTAGCCGAAAAAGAGGGAAACATTTCCAGGAGAGGTCCGGGGAACTGCAGATCCCTCCACTACGCTCCCCCGGATTTCCTGTGGAACTTGGTGGCGTTGGTGTGCTTCATGCGCCTTTCCCTTACAGAAAGGCGCATACGCGGCCCCGTCCAGTGCAGTGTGGCAGGAAATCCGGGTACGCTCCGGTCGGGATGACAAAGGGGAGGGTTGCGCTTCCATTCAGATTCGATGCTGCGGATGATGAACAGCAGGTCCCGACCGGAGCGAAGCGTAGTGGAGGGACCTGCTGTTCTCTTTCGGGTTTAACTCGGATTCAGTTGCCCGCGAGCTCTTTGGAGATTTGGTCAACCCATGCAGCTTCGTCCTGCAACGAATGGGCGACCAACAGCACTTGCTCTTCCGCCTCGGTGTAGCGACCCTCTTCAATCGCTTCTCTTACCCCGGGCATGGTCTTAGCACTGTAGCCTGTGTACCAACCGGGGGCATAGAGCAGGTGCTGCATCCATGGCCGCCGGGGCAAACCTTGCGCATTCGTGAGTTTTCTCTCGGCCTGCGCTAGCTGCTGATTGATGGCCAGCAAACGATCCGGCGACAAAGTCTTACCCTGCGCGCTGGCCAGGGCCTTGTTGTAGTGCGCGGCTGCCCGTTCCAGGGAGGCGGCGGCATTGTCGAGCGGGGCGAAGTTCAGGTAGGGCGGAATCTCTCTTGCCGGCGGCGCCACTGTCGGATTTCGCGGATCATTCGCAGCCGCATACACTCCCTCGTTCAGATTTTGCCTGATGTCTTCCGCTTCCTTGCGGCGGCTCTCAAGCAGCGCCTTCACTTCCTCGATGTATTGCGCCACGGTGTGGGAGAGGCCCTCAAATTCATAAGGCATAACGTCGGCATCGGCCATACGGAGCACCGTCAAGCCTGCAGCCTGCGCCAGCGCGCGACCGTAGACGAAATCGTAGTCAGAAAAGTGCGAATACCAGTAGAAGTCATCGTAGATCGAGTGGTAGTTGCCTGAGGGATCCTCTCCCGCAAAGCCAAGATTGATGGTTGCAATCCCGACATGATCGATAAACGCACTGAAGTCTGAACCGGACCCCAGCGCACCGATGGCCAGATTACCTCCGCTCCGTGCTTCTGCCTGCTGTTTGGGGGTTCCATGGAGCAGCACGCGAGCTTGCTGACGTTTGAAGACAGAGACCTTCGATTCAGGGTCTTCTACATCTTTGGCGACGCCATTCATCAACGACTGCAGCGAATGGGACCCCTCCACATCAAGATAACCACGCTCATTCGCATCGCTGTTGATGTAAACGGCGGCATGCTGCCGCAGCTCGTCGGCGTGCTGCTCCACCCACTCGGTGGAACCGAGAAGCATGGGCTCTTCGCCATCCCAGGATGCGTAGATGATAGTGCGTTTCGGTTTCCATCCCTGCTTCGCCAGTTCCCCCAGCGCTCGCGCCTCCTCCAGTAGCACCACTTGGCCGGATACCGGATCGTCCGCACCGTTCACCCACGCATCATGGTGGTTGCCACGCAGTACCCAGAGGTCGGGCTCCCCAGAGCCGCGCATGGTGGCGATGACGTCGTATACGGGTTTGAGATCCCAGTTGAAAGCAAGCTGCAAATGAACCTTAGCCGGGCCGGGCCCCAGGCGATAGGTGATGGGCAGAGCTCCGCGCCAATTCGGCGGCGCTATCGGACCTTCGAGAGCGGCTAGCAGAGGCTGCGCGTCCGCGTACGAAATAGGCAGAACCGGGACCTTGGCAATCGATGGGGCGTCCTGCCACCGGAGCCGTTTGGCGTCTTTCGTCGCGGCGATTCCGGGAGTGAGCGGGTCCCCCGGATAGAGCGGCGCGTCCAGCACGCTGCCCCGCTGTGCTCCCTCCGGCGGGCGCATGGGCCCCTTGGGAAACGGCACCTGCCTGGTGTAGCCGTCATCCGCGGGATCGGAATAGATGATGCATCCGATAGCGCCGTGCTCTGCAGCAAGTTTGGGCTTGATGCCTCGCCAGGATTCTCCATAGCGGGCAATGACGATGGCTCCCTTGACGGAGACACCGTTGCGGGCAAGCTCCTCGTAATCGGCAACCAGGCCATAGTTCACGTAGACGAGCGGCGCGGTCACGTCTCCGTCGGGAGAGTAGGCATTGTAGGTGGGTAATTGCTCGTCCTTTTGCTTCGACGTGGGATCGACCGATTCGGCGGGCTCTTCCAGTTTGGCAGTGAATTTCGCGGGCGCGATCATCTCCAGCAGGCGCAGTTTTGGCGTCGGAAAGAGGACTTGAAATTCTTCGATGTGGGCATCCCATCCCCACTGCTTATATTGGGCCAGGATCCACTCGGCATTCTCCTTGTCGTAGGGTGAACCGACATGATGAGGACGCGCGCTGAGCCGCTGCATGTTGTCCTTCATACGCTGCGGATCGGGCAGCTGCTTGAAGCGCTGCTCCCAGTCGACCTGGCCCGACTGCTGCGCAGTCAGAGAGCCCGTGAGCGTGAAGATGAGTAGTGCGGCTACAAGCCGGCCCATGCTTCCTCCTTCTGTATCCTTTGCCACTTTACCTTAGAAGGGGTCCCGGCCCGACAGGTCACCCTCGGTCTGTGACTGAGTGAATCGATGCGGGGTGGTTCCAGGCTTCCGGCTTGATCCGCATGCCGAAGCCGCTTTCCTCCGGAACCTGGATGAAGCCATCTTTCGGAGCGATGGGATTTTCCAGCATGAGCGGCCAGTCGTGCTCATAAAATCTCTGGCAGCTTTCCTGGATCCATACGTTGGGCGATGCGGTGGTCAGGTGCGTGGACGCGTAGAACAGCAGCGGACCACCCGCCGTGTGTGGCGCAATAGGCAGTTCCTGCGCATCAGCGAGCGCGGCAATCTTGCGCGCTTCAGTCAGGCCACCGCACCAGGTCACATCGAACATCACATACTTTGGCGTCCGCGACTCCAGCAGCCGTTCAAACTGCATCTTGCCGGCCATGCGTTCACCGACCGTGAGCGGCAAAGAGGTTGCAATCGCGAGCTGGTGATATTGATCGAAGTTGCCGGGCATGAGCATATCTTCCAGCCACATCGGTTTGTAGGGCTCAAGCGCATGAGCGATGCGAATGGCGGAGGTCAGATTCCACTGGGCGTGAAACTCGATGGCAATCTCAATCTCGTCGCCGAAGGTATCCCGCAGCTTCTTTACCGGTACCAGCGCCTCGTCAATATCGTGCCAGGTAATGTACTCGTTTCTGTTGCGTAAGGCGGCGCCGTCAAAGGGCCATATCTTGATTGCCTTGATGCCGCGAGTGTCGATCAACTCGCGCATGATCTTTTCCGGTTCGCGATTGAAATCGTACTTGTAGGGAAAGCAGGTGTTGTAGAGGCGGACCTGGGGATTGGCTTTGCCGCCAATGAGCCGGTAAACCGGGGCGTTCAGTGACTTTCCCAGCAGGTCCCACAAGGCTAGATCCAATGCGCTCAGCACTCGCATCTCGGTGCCGCCGGCGATCTGGAAATCGAACGTCCGGTATAGGTCGGCCCAAATGCGTTCGATGTCGCGAGGATCGCGGCCGATCAGAGAAGGGGCAACGTTGTGAACCATCGCGGCTTCTACCGGGTTTCGCGGATAGGTTTCCCCGATGCCAAAGATACCTGCGTCGGTTTCGATCTTGAGCCAGGTCCAATGAGGCCAAAAGGGGGCATCGTCACGCGACTTCCAGTAAACGGTCTCGACCCGCGTGATCTTCATCGGTGGCAGGGTGGAGGCAAACGACGAATAGGTTGCCGCTAGAGGCGTCGCCAGCATTCCTTTGACGAAATCTCGCCGGCTCAGACGGGGACTGAAAGGCATGGGCGGATTATAGAGGGGTTCACAATGCTTTCCTATCTGACATGGATTTGCTAATGATTCGCATTTAGCTTCGGTGGTTGAAAGGCTCTGAGCGGTTTGGGTACGGTAATCATCGCCGAGGTCCTTCGACTCCGCGCGCCAAGCGCGATGTCACGCAATAAATCCGTGAGGCGCTCCGCTCAGGATGACGACTTTGTGGGCATTTTGGACGAAAACCATCCTAAGTAAGTTAGCGTTTATGGGCTACGTCCCTTCCTATGTCGGCTTAGAGTGCGTATAGGTCCACGTACGCTTGCACGGACATGCGCTCGAGGGCCTGCTGGTTGAGCGAGGCTTCCAGGATTGCCTGCTGCTTTGGCGGGGCGAAACGACGGGCCAGGTTGGTGCGGAACTTTTCTTCCAACAGCGGAATGCCTTCGCTTCTGCGGCGACGGTGGCCTAGAGGGTACTCGACCGTCTCGGTCAACGTGGTTCCGTCACGGAAAGTGAGAGTGAGCGAGTTGGCGATGGAGCGCTTCTCCGGATCATGATAGTCGGCGGTGAAGGTTCGCTCCTCAGTGCATTGCATCTTCTCTCGCAGCGCGTCGATGCGCGGGTCGGCGGCAAAGGAGTCCTCGTAATCGGCGGCGGTCAGATGACCGAAGAGGAGCGGGACGGCCACCATGTACTGCACGCAGTGATCCCGGTCAGCAGGGTTGTTCAGCGGCCCCTTCTTGTCGATGATCCGTAGACAGGCTTCGTGGGTGCGGAGCCGGATGGCGTCAATGTCCTCTGCGGACTTCCCGCCTGCGAGCATTCTTTTGCGCAATGCCATGGCGGCCTCCACCGCGGTCTGGGCGTGGAACTCAGCGGGATAGCTGATCTTGAAGAGCACGTTCTCCATCACGTAAGACCCATAAGGCCGCTGGAAGCTGAAGGGACGGCCGCGGAAGAGCACATCGTAAAATCCCCAGGTTTTGGCGGTGAGCACAGAGGGATAACCCATCTCTCCCGCCTTGACCATGAGCGCCAGTCGCACAGCTCGGCTGGTCGCGTCTCCTGCAGCCCAGCTCTTGCGGGAGCCGGTGTTGGGCGCGTGACGATACGTACGCAGGCTCTGACCATCGACCCAGGCGAGCGACACGGCGTCGAGAATCTGCTCCCGGGTGAGGCCGAGCATGTACGCAACCACGGCGGTCGAGGCCACCTTCACCAGGACAACGTGATCCAGACCAACCTTGTTGAAAGAGTTTTCCAGCGCGAGGCAGCCCTGGATCTCGTGGGCTTTGATCATCGCGGTCAGCACGTCGCGCATGGTTAGCGTTGCTTCGCTGCTGCGGGAGAGCCAGTCGGCAACGCCGAGAATAGCGCCGAGGTTGTCCGACGGGTGGCCCCACTCGGCGGCCAGCCAGGTGTCGTTGAAGTCGAGCCAGCGAATCATGGTCCCGATGTTGAAGGCGGCTTGTACCGGGTCGAGCTGAAAGTCTGTGCCCGGGACCTTGGCGCCGTTGGGCACAATGGTTCCGGGCGCGATCGGGCCTAACAGTTTGGTGCAGGCCGGATATTCGAGTGCTTCCAAACCGCAGCCAAGCGTATCGATCAGGCAGTTGCGCGCGGTTGTGTATGCCAGGTCGCTCGAGATTGTGTAACTGCAAACGTAATCGGCAATGTCAATCAGAACTCGATCGTACGGAGGGCGTTCTCCACTGATATGCATTCGTGTCTAAGCTCTTTCGGCAAGGGGGACAAAGGGCAGATCTTCAGGCCCGGTGTAGTTCGCTGCGGGGCGAATAATCTTGCCATCGGCCCGTTGCTCGAGGATGTGGGCACTCCACCCGGAGGTCCGTGCCAGAACAAAGAGCGGGGTAAACATGGCCGTCGGCACCCCCATCAGGTGGTAGGAGACAGCACTGAACCAATCCAGGTTCGGGAACATATGCTTGGCTTCCCACATCACCGATTCCAGGCGCTCGGCGATGCGATACATGGCAAAGTCGCCGGTGGATTCAGCCAGCTCGCGCGCGACCTTCTTGATGATTGCGTTGCGTGGGTCGCTCACCGTGTAGACTGGATGACCGAAACCGATCACGACCTCTTTCTTTTCCAGACGGGAGCGAATGTCGCGTTCTGCCTCGTCGGGCGAGGCATAGCGCTGCTGAATCTCGAGCGCGACTTCGTTGGCGCCTCCGTGCTTGGGTCCGCGCAGCGCGCCGATCGCGCCAGTGATGCAGGAGTAAATGTCCGAGCCGGTGCCGGCGATGACGCGCGCGGTAAACGTGGAGGCATTGAACTCATGCTCGGCATAGAGCACGAGTGACACCTGCATGGCGCGAATCCACTCTTTGCTGGGCGGCTCCCCGTGCAGCAGGGAGAGGAAATGCCCGGCCAGTGTGTCCTCTCCGGAGTCGAGGTCGATGCTTTGTCCGTTGCGGCTGTAGTGGTGCCAGTAGAGCAGCATCGATCCGGTGGTGGCGAGGAGCACATCGGCACACTCGATGGCTCCGGCCGGACTATGGTCATCTTTTTCCGGCAGCATGCAGCCCAGGGCGGAAACGCCGGTGCGCAGCACGTCCATGGGATGAGTGGCCGCGGGAAGCTGCTCCAAGACCTCATACACATTCGCCGGCAAGCCGCGCAGGCGGGTCAGCTTTTGTTTGTAGCCAGCGAGCTCGCTGGCGTTGGGCAGCTTGCCGCGAAGCAATAAATAGGCCACCTCTTCAAACTCACAGTGGGCGGCCAGATCGGCGATGTCATAGCCGCGGTAGTGCAGGTCGTTGCCGGTTCGACCCACCGTGCAAAGGGCTGTATTGCCCGCCGGAGTTCCGGACAGAGCTACGGATTTCTTCGGCTTAAAGGTGGTTGGCAGCGGATCAGTCGTGGTGGCCATGGTGTCTCCCTGGATTAACTACGCTTGGCGGCCTGGAAAAGTTGATCGAGCTTTTGCTCATAGGCCTGGTAGCCAAGGAATTCGTAAAGTTCGGCGCGCGTCTGCATCAGGCTGAGCACGCTGCTCTGCGTACCTTCATTCCGGATGGCATGGTACACCTTGAGGGCGGCGGCGTTCATGGCGCGGTAGGCGGCGCAGCAATAGAGGACGATATCGACTCCGGCGGCGGCCAGCTCCTGCGCGGTATAGAGAGGAGTTTGCCCAAACTCCGTGATATTGGCCAGGATGGGCACGCCCACCGCCTCTTTGAAGCGGGGGTACATGGCCAGATCGGTGACGGCCTCGGCAAAGATCATATCGGCGCCGGCCGCCACGTAGGCGGCGCTGCGATCGAGCGCGGCCGCCAAGCCCTCGCCGGCCAGAGCATCGGTACGAGCCATGATCACGAAGTCCGGGTCAGTGCGGGCGTCCACCGCGGCTTTGATGCGGTCAACCATCTCTGCCGCCGGCACCAATTCTTTGCCGGGCCGGTGGCCGCAGCGCTTGGCGCCCACCTGGTCTTCCATGTGCACCGCCGCAGCTCCGGCGCTCTGCATGGAGCGGATGGTGCGGGCGATGTTGAAAGCGCTTCCCCACCCGGTGTCGATATCGACCAGCAGAGGGAGAGTCGTGACCTCGGTAATGCGGCGCACGTCGACCAGGACGTCCTCCATGGTGCTGATACCAAGATCGGGCATGCCGAGCGAATTGGCCGCTACTCCCCCGCCTGACAGGTAGAGCGCGCGAAAGCCTGTGGCTTCCGCCATGCGCGCGGTGTACGCGTTGATGGCGCCAATCACCTGTAACGGATGCTCCTCCTTCACGGCGGAGCGGAGGCTTGCTTTGGCCACGTGGTTCCTTTCTCACAGTAGATGCTAAATGGTTACGCCATGGCTTGGCTTTGGGGTGGTGGAGTGGGTAGACTCGGCTTGCTATGAATAAAGTTTTTCCTACACCCGACACAGCCGTTGCCGATATTCCTCCCGGCGCTACCGTGATGCTGGGAGGTTTCGGGCTGTGCGGCATTCCCGAGAACTCCATCGCTGCCCTGGTGCGCCGCGGGGTGAAGGGACTGCACACGATTTCCAACAACATGGGCGTGGATGGCTTCGGCCTCGGCCTGCTGCTGGAGGCGGGCATGATCGCTTCCCACACCGGCAGCTACGTGGGTGAAAACGCGCTGCTGGAGAAGCTGGCGCTGGCCGGCACGCTCAAGGTCTCGCTCATTCCGCAGGGCACGCTGGCGGAACGGATTCGCGCCGGCGGAGCGGGCATTCCCGCGTTCTACACGCCCACCGGCGTTGGCACCCTGGTCGCGGAAGGCAAAGAACAGCGCACCTTCGAGGGACGGCAGTATCTGCTGGAGACCGCGCTCAAAGCAGACTTCGCGCTGGTGAAGGCGTGGAAGGGAGACCGTCAGGGCAACCTGATCTATCGCCGGACGGCGCGCAATTTCAATCCCATGATGGCCACCGCCGCGCGCATCACCATTGCCGAAGTGGAAGAGCTGGTAGAGCCGGGCGAACTCGATCCTGACGCGATTGTGACCCCGGGCATCTACGTCAAACGCATTTTCAAGTCTGCCTCGTGCGAGAAACGCATCGAACGCCGGACGGTGAGGAAACCGCATGCAGGAAATTGAGAAGCGCAACCGCATCGTTCAACGCGTCGCCAGAGAACTGCGCGACGGTTACTACGTGAACCTGGGCATCGGCATGCCGACCCTGGTCGCTAACTATGTTCCGCCGGGCATCGAGGTGGTGCTGCAATCGGAAAACGGCATGCTGGGGATTGGGCCTTATCCCTTGGAAGAAGAAGTGGACCCCGACTTGATCAACGCGGGCAAGGAGACGGTCTCGGTTCTGCCTGGGACGTCTTTCTTTTCCAGCGCCGACGCGTTCGCCATGATCCGCGGAGGGCACATTGACCTGAGCATCCTGGGCGCCATGGAGGTTGATGTCCACGGAAGCCTGGCGAACTGGATCATTCCCGGCAAGATGGTCAAGGGCATGGGTGGCGCCATGGACCTGGTGGCCAGTGCGCGACGCGTAATCGTTGCCATGGAACACACTACGCGGGACGGCCGTCCCAAAATTCTCAATGCCTGCAGATTGCCGCTGACCGGGGTCAGCGTGGTCGACGCCATCGCGACTGAGTTGGCCTGGATCAGCGTGACGCCTGAGGGGCTGGTGCTGGAAGAGATTGCCCCCGGGGTTTCTGTTGTCGAGGTGCAGGCCGCGACGGAAGCCCCGTTGCAGATCAGCCCCATGTTGAAATTACTCGAGGGTGTTGCCGCCGTTCACTGAGATCTTCTGCCCGGTAATGAACCGTCCGGCTTCGCTGGCCAGGAAGGCTACAGTATTGGCTACATCTTCAGCATTCCCCATGTGTTTCATGGGGACTTTTTCCGTGTAGGAGTGGATCTCAGCCTGGGTTGAGTGCAAGTGGCGTTCGGTGGGAATCCAGCCCGGAGCCACCAGGTTGACGGTGATGCCGTTTGGAGCGAGTTCGCGGGCCCAGGATCGCGTTTGCCCCAACTGGGCACCCTTGGCTGCTACGTAATTGGCGAACATGGGATTGCCCAGCTCGAAGACTTCACTTCCGATTTGAATGATCCTGCCGTAGCCTCGGCTTTTCATGCCGGCTACGACTTCTTTCAAGACGAGCAGCGGTGACTTCACAAAAAATTCCAGCTGGTCCAGATACCGCTCCCAGGTTTGCTCTTCAATGGTCAGAAAGGGTTGCGGGCCGGTGGCGTTCATCACCGCGATATCGATGTGTTGATAGGTCTCCTGGACTGCCTGGATCATTTTGACGACATCGGCTTCCTGGCGAACATCGGCATAAAAGGGAGCGGCTTCCCCGCCCTGCTTCTTGATCTGCGCGCAAAGTTGCTCGGCACGATCGCGCTTGGCAAAGTAATTGACCGCAACCTTTGCGCCCCTCGCGGCCAGCTCCAGCGCAATCGCCGCACCTAGCCCACGCGAGGCGCCGGTCACCACAGCAGTTCGACCCTTGAGTGTTTCCATGTCTAGGAAACGCTAAAAGAGGAGCTGGGTTCTGTCAAACGAGCCTTCGGAGTCGGTGGCCCGACAAGTGTGGAGGGAATTGGACGGGCCGAACGTGGGGCACCCGTCGATTCCCTTCGACGCGGCTAGGACATAGACTCAGCAGGGACTCGTCAGATTTCACAATTTTCTTCGGATACACTGACTCTCTATTAGAGGAAACTCCATTGGCCTGCCTGCGCTATCTGGCTGTTGTGTCTTTGCTGTTTGTCTCCAGCTCTCTTGCCCTCGCCAACAGCGTTGACGAGCTGAGCGACAGCTTTTGGCAATGGAGAGCGCAGGAACAGCCCTTCAGCTCCGACGACATACCTCGCATTGAGCGGCCAGCCAACCTGGTTATTGATTGGTCGCCACAAACCATTGTCCAACGGCTGCAGCAACTCGACGGCTTCGAGCAGCGATGGAAAGCTCTTACTCCGCCGGCACAAACTCCCGTGCATGACCAGGTGGACTATCGCCTCCTCGGCTCGGCGCTGGCCCGCGTTCGATGGGAGCTGGCCATCGAACAGGGCTGGAAACGTGATCCGCAATTTTATGTCGATCAGGCACTCGGATCGGTCTTCCACCTCCTGTTGCAACCGCCGCCGTTTTCTGAATCGCGGCAGCAGGAAATCATCAGCCGGGTCAGGCAAATCCCGACCACGCTTCAGGCCGCACAGCAAAATTTGACCGATCTGCGCCAGCCCTTCGCACAACTGGCGATCGAATCCCTGGATCAGGTTTCCGATCGGTCTCTGCGCACGCAGAAAGCACTGACACCCTATTTCTCCGCAGCCAATAACGAGGCTCTGCAACAGGCAATCCCCGCCGCGATCACAGCACTCACGCAATACCGCGCGTGGCTCACCGGCAAACTGCCTGCCGCGCGCAAGGACACGGCCATCGGACGCGACAACTACCTCTTCTTCCTGAGCAAGGTCGCATTGCTGCCATACACCCCAGAGCAGCTGCTGGCGATGAGTCAACAGGAATGGAGCCGCTCGGTGGCGTTTGAAGCCTACCAGCAAACCCGCTTGGCCGGCACTTTGCCCGGGCCCTTCTTTCCCACCGCGGACGCGCAGATAAAGGCCGAAAAAGCTGACGAAGAAGAAGTTCGAACCTTCCTCGTCGAACAGAAAATTCTCACCGTGCCCGCGTGGATGAAGCACTATGACAACCTGCCGGTGCCGGATTACCTCGAGCCCTTCCAGGACCTAGGGGAGAACGACGACCTCACCGGACCGTCGCGGCTCGATCAGGATGGAACCAGTTACATCCGCGTGCCGGGACCGGACCTGGGCTTCTTTAAACTTTCCCAGGCACACGATCCGCGACCCATCCTGGTCCACGAGGGAGTGCCGGGACATTATTTCCAGCTTTGTCTCGGCTGGCATAACGCGGACCCGATCCGCCGCCACTACTACGACTCCGGCGCCAACGAAGGCCTCGGCTTCTATGCCGAAGAAATGATGTTGCAGGCCGGCTTTTTCGACGATAACCCGCACACGCGCGAGACCATTTACAGCTTCATGCGTCTGCGCGCGTTGCGCGTAGAGGTGGACGTGAAACTGGCGCTCGGCGAGTTCACCCTGCAGCAAGGCGCAGACTACCTCGCACGCACAGTCCCCATGGATCGGGCTACCGCCCTGGACGAGGCCGCTATGTTCTCAAGTACGCCGGGACAGGGAATCTCATACCAGATCGGCAAGCTCCAGATCACGAGGCTTCTCTCCGACGCCCGGCGCATGCCCGATTTTTCTATGCTGAACTTCAATGACTTTGTTTGGAACAATGGCAACGTCCCCATTGCGTTACAGCGCTGGGAGCTGCTTCAGGATGCAAGCGACGTTCCCCGCTAAGCAAGCCGGCGAAGGACTCCTTTAATACGCAACAGTGTGCCGGCCAGGGCGCCAAGCGCTAAGCCCCACGCCACGAAGGTGAGATGCACCACCCAGGCCGGTGCAACACCGACTCGCCGCAGAACGAAGGGTAGAAAATTCCAGGTCGTGATGTGCACGTAGTCCCATGGATCCTCTGTCATGGCGTGGTTGTTCAGTCCCCAGGCGTCCATCTTTCCCAACTCGAACGCAAGGATGTTCTTCATGCGCAACGCAATGACAAACGTTGGGTGACCGAGGGTCTCCATCTGGTAGATCTCGAGCGGTAGCCAGAAGGCGAGCGAGGCGATTTGAATGACCGTGCTGATAACCAGCAGCCCGAGCCCTATTGTCCAAACGGCGCGTCCCACCTGCTCGCGATGACGCAGTAGCAGCGGAACAGCCAGCAACGAAACCAACTCGACCGTGGTGGAAACATAGCGATCGCCCCAGGCAAAGTCTCCGCTCCACACGGTATAGCGGGCGTAAAAGCTCATGTAGGCCAGGAGCAGAGGAACACTCATGATTGCGTACGCCTTCACAGACGGGCTGAATCGCTTCCAGGCGACCACGCACAAGAGAATCATGAGAACGAGCAAAGGATCGAAAAGAAAGATCGACTTCTCAGGCTTAAAGAGCGCTCCGAAAAACCCGACGTGCCAAGGGGTCTCGAAGGGATAATTCGGCGGCAGCGAAGGATTCATCATCCGGGTTTCGCGACCAATGATCGTGATGTAGGTGTGGAGGAACGTTCCGAAGCGATGGAACTGATAAAGGCGGTCCAGCAGACCAAAAAAGAGGTAAACCGGAAGAGCAATCGCGATGTAGCGCCGACAGTAGTCCCAGAGGTCCCGGCCACGGACGCCCTCCAACCACAAGACAAGCAGCAGGAAGAGCGCTCCGGCCAGAAGATCCAGGCCGGTTGGAAGCCGGGTGAGCAGGTTGAGACCGAACGCCGCCGAGCCAAACAGCAGCACGCGCCGGTTGCCGCTGCGCAGCCACTCGTATTGATAGGAGAAGCCGGTCATCGTCAGCAAGAAGATGTAGTTGTTCTCCATCATGTTCTGGGTGTAATGGAGATGCGTGGTCGCCAGCAGCAGGGCCAGAACTCCGATAACGGATTGACGCACGCTGAAGTTCAATTGCTGGAGGAAGCGGAAACAGACGAGTGCCGTCAACACCGTTAGCAGCGTATTGATGGTGTAGGTGACCACGATGTCGCGCACACTGGGATCGGTGTCGTCATACTCCGCGAAAACAGGAAGGCGCGCGATGTAGGCGCCGACCACATCCGCCGGCAACAACAGCACCGACTGGCCGAGGCTATACCAGCTCTGCAGTTTGCCCCCGCGGCCGTGTACCCCGAATTCGGGAAATTCGTTGGGAAAGACCTCTGGCTCCCCAGTCCACCAGGAGTGCGCCGTTTGCAGGCGATGGGTGGTGTCGGCGGACCCCAGCTCTCCCGATTGCACCACGATTGCGATCAGAGCGGCTGCCAGGGCAAGCAGGAAGAGCGGGTCACGAAACCAGCGGCGAAGATTCACTACAGTCATTATGGCTTAATGCGGCTGGCTTCCCGTAAGGTCCTTAATCAGCACCACGTCCGAGCTCTTGCGCAGTTGCAGTACCCCAAGCAGATTTCCCGAGGGTGACCACTCGAAGGCAGTCATGTCCTCTGCCGTGGGCGATGTCATTAAATGCGCGGGCGATCCGTCGATTGGCTGGGACTCGATCGCATAGCTACCGTTGGAGACGATCTTACGAACCAGGGCTTTGCCGTCCGGGCTAAAGGAAATCTTCCCTAAGGCGCTCATACCTATCTGCAACTTATGGAGAACCTGCGCGGTGTTGATATCGAGAATCTGCGCAGAGATGCCGTTCAGATTCTCGATATTTCCGATCCCGACCAATCGTGCGTCGCGAGACACAAGGAAACCGTTAAGATTGGAAAATCCGTTCAATTCCTGGTGAGGAGGTCCCCCGGCGAGCGGCACAGACCAGAGGTTGGTTGGGGCCGTGCCTGCTGCTCCCCGACGCATCGAGAAGTAGGCCTTCTGGCTATCGGGTGAGCAAAAGGGCAGGCGCGCAATGCCCGTCGTCGTGAGCTGAGTGATTCCGCTTCCGTCGCCATTCATGCGAAAAAGGCGCGTCTCCGCTCCGCCCTTAGGTATTCCGGTAAACAGCACAACGCCGTTAGGGCAGGTGGCCACATAAACGCCCGGCGTGGTATCGCCCGTATCCATTGGCTGTACGGTTCCCGTCGCACGTTGGACTTTGCTGATACCCGCGCCCCGAGTGATCAGGAGCAGGTGATCCTCATCCGCCCAGGCCAACGACTGGGGAGCGATTCGCAGAGGGCTACTTGAGATCATCGCTCCGCCGTCTCCCTTGTAGTAGGCCAGGCTGGAGTCCTGATTGGTCAGAACTGTCGCCAGCGTCTTGCCATCAGTGGAAACCGCCAGCTCCCTGTAGGCATTCACATCGTTGGTAACGGGGTGGAAGTCACCAGACAAACCAACGATTCCAATTTGGCCGCGGTCGGAATGCTCCTTGTAGTAGAGCACCAGCAGATGCCTGCCATCCGGTAGCCATGCCAGGTCAGAGCCGGAACGACTGGGATCGAACAGATTGCCCTGGGACTGAGCAATGGAAGACTTGGTTTTGGAATCAAGGTTGAAGATATTGATCACCGAGGTGCCCGGCCCTGTCTGCTCGATCCAGGCAATCTGATTCGGGGAGGGCGACCAAGCCGGCGCCTCGGTCAGGTTGGGACTGGTGTAGACCACGTGATCGTTAGCACCGTCTTTGTCAGCAACGTGGACCTCTGAGTATTGGTCCTTTTGCCCCGGAGTCCAGCGGAGGTAGGTGAAGCGAGAGCCATCCGGCGAAAGGCTTGCGGAGCTATCGATATCGTGGATGATCTGCCGTGGGGTACCACCGAAGACGGGCATCATAAACAGAGAACGCACGGCAGCGTTATCAGGAGTGCCCCGGGTGAAGTAGAGATAGTTTGCATCCGGGGAGAAACTAAGTCCGACGTAGTCGTTGGGAACCGCGGTCAGAATCTGAGTGTCGGTGTTGGTTGCGATGTTTCGTATCCAAAGTGTGCGTTGGCCGGCATCGTTTTTGACCTCGGCGAGGAATTTGCCGTCCCCCGACAGGGCAACGTTCTCAAGGGTGCCCGTGTTCGTGATCTGGCTTAGAGAAATTGAAGTGAAGGGCACAGCACGAGGCCAGAGACGCCAGGCAGCGAAGGCCGCGGCGGCAAGCACGACGAAAGCCCCCAAGCCGATGGCGAGCGATCTCGATTTCTTTGCCGGAGGAGGCGCAACGCCAGCAACACTCACTGCCCTTGGAGACACAGAGTCCGAAACCCCGCTTGTGCTACCACTGGGGGGAGCAGGCGGCGGCCCGCTTCCGCTTCCAGTGCCGCTCGGGCTTGATCCGGTGCTGGTCCCGGCTGCGGTGGTGGCGGCCCTGCCGGTAGATCCTCCGCTACTCTTTCTCTGCAATCGTTTCAGGTCGGCGCGCAGTTCGGCGGCCGATTGCAGGCGCAGTTCGCGGTCCTTTTCAAGCGTTTTGTTGAGCGTCTCCTCGAACTCCGACGGCAGGCCAGAATTGAGGGAAATCGGCGCCGTCGGAGCGTAGTTCAAAATGTGATCGAAGGTGACAGCGGTGGTCGAACCGGCAAAAGGATGTTGGCCGGTGGCAAGCTCATAGAGCACCGCGCCCAGGGAAAAGACATCGCTGCGTGCGTCCAATGACTCGCCCCGCGCCTGCTCGGGAGACATGTAGGCAATGGTGCCCACCGCCGAGCCCGGACTGGTGAGCAGAACCTGCGATTCCGCCAGGGTCGCGTTTCCGTTGGTGCCCGAAGCGGATTGCCCCTCTTCGAGCTTGGCCAGGCCGAAGTCCAGGATTTTCACCTGCCCGGAGGGGGACAGGAAGATATTGCCCGGCTTCATGTCGCGATGCAGAATGCCTTTTCGGTGGGCCGCATCCAGCGCATCCGCCACCTGCACCCCGAAGTCCAACAGTTTGGGATAGGGCATGGAACGGTGGTAATAGATCTTGTCCAGGCTCTGCCCTTGCAGCAGTTCCATCACAATGAAGGGCTGATCGCCGCTTTCGTTGAGCTCGTAGATGGTGCAGATGCCAGGATGATTCAGCGAGGAAGCGGTACGGGCCTCGCGCCAGAAGCGTTCCAGCGCGGCTGGATCCTGACGGGTCGCTTCGGGCAACAGCTTGATAGCCACCGAGCGGCCCAGTTTCTGGTCCTCAGCTTCATAGACCACGCCCATCCCGCCCTGACCCAGGCGGCGAACGATTCTGTAGTGGCCCCGAAGCGTACCGGCAGTCAGTTCTTGCACCCACTTATGATGCAGCCCCGGGCGCTACACGGCAAGCGTGAAACACGCGCCCGGGTTCTGAGGTAGACCTATCTATTGCCTTTCATACACCGCCGTGGTGGGGGGATCGGTCGTGCCTGCGGTTCGCGTCACGACGGTCATCGACTTTCCATCCGACGACACCGTCCAAGTCGAGATGTCCCAGGGTTTTCCATTTTGTGTCCGCGTCATCTTGAAGCCGCGTGGGCCGGCCTTTGCCAGCACGAACGAGGCCCCTGGTGGAATCGATGGACCTTCGACGGTTCCTGGTTTGCCGTCAAACTTGCCGACGGCCTTTAGCTTGAAGTCAGGCTCATCGAAGGTCACGCCATTGTCTGTGTCAGTGAGCGTAAAAAGACTGGGCGAACTACCTTTAAATTCCTTATCTTTCCAGGTTCCGGTCAGGCCGTTTGTGCCCGCGGTTCGCACATAGATCGATGTGTCATCGAAGCTTCCACCTCCCGGCTTGTCCCCGGTAACGCGGGCGGTCAGTGTCTTACCGTCGTCAGAGAGTGTCCAGGTCGTCTTCGAATCAAGTCGTCCATTCACCATGTCGGTTTCTTCCCAAGTTTTCTCGTCTATTTTCTTCCATGACGCGGTGCCAAATCGCGTCTTACTTTCACTGCCATCAGTCTTAAACTCGTAGGACTCGCCACTGCCAGTCACCCGCATGCCTCCTGCCGCGGAGCTGAATTTGACGGTGTCACCGGTGAGCTTGCTCTTATCGAGGTTCAATTTCCATGTGCCTGCAAAAGGCGCTTCTGCTGCGAGGGCAAAGCTCGCAACTCCCAGTACAGCTGCAATGAGGATAGGCTTCAGTAACAGTTTCATTTGTGGCTCCTTGCGTGCATTCATTTTTAGCAATCAGTTGTGATCCATGGGCGAAGCGACCGCTTTGTATCCGGCTGGTATTTGGAATGCACCTGGGTCGACTGCCCCTGTAGAAAAGCCGGCTAGCTGTGTCTGGGTCTCCAATAATACGCCCGCGGTCGCGGCGTCTGTTCCGCTTCCGGCCTGGCTCGGGGCCGGTGTGTTCGAAGGAGCATGGTGCATCAACGCCCCCATGCTGGAGCCACCAAGCGCGCGGCCGAAAGTCCCCAAACGGGAAATTTGGCTGCCAGCGGTTTGCGTGGCCGTCCCCGTGGCCACTTCCTGTGTCATAGCGGCAGCTGTGGACCCATGATTCTGGCTTTGGGGCAGAGGGGCCACAGACGGGGCGGCCAGCGCCTGGCCGTCGGGGGTCACACCCAGGCGTGTAACTTGCAGGACTGGCAGACCGCTCATTTTGGCGGATTCCTTCTTCAGCTCCTCCAGCGCCTGCGCACCCCCGGGCTGAGCAGCCAGCAGAGAGGACATAGCGGACGCTTCCATATCCACGGCCAGTTCTTTGGCCAGGCGCTCATTGAAGCGGCGCATCTCTGCCATGCCGGGTGCGTCGGGAACCAACCACATTTCGCTGGTCGCCCCCATGCCTGCTTTGGTGCTGTTGTCCGATGAGTTAGCGACCATCGTCAGCGTGAGCAATGATTCCTTTGCATTCTGTCCGTCGATCTGGCGAGTCGCGCCCTTGCTCGAGATATGAGCGTTGAAGCTCATCTGGGATCCATCCGTTTTCGCGCCCTTGGCCTGGCTCGCGGCCTTCGCCATTTGCTGCTGCATCTGCTGGAACGTCACCATGGAGTAGGTGCGCTTGTTGTGATCGATGAACGTAATCATCTCCGTATCCAGGTCGATGATCTCCGTCGTATGCGGATTGGAGCGGACCATGCGGCTCTCGTGAATCATTACGGTTGAGGTGACGGGCGCTTCCATCTGCCTGGCTTGAGAACTGAACGCGCCGGCCATTTTGAGCATTCCAGTCAACGAGCCGCCGGTAATTTGCGTTGTCTCCTGATAGGTAACATCGGCGAAAGCGAAGGAATGCATCAGCACGCCCCCGGTGAGGAGGGCGATCCATGACATTTTCATTTTGATCTCCTTATGTAACTGTTATGTATCTATTCACGTGTAAGCTCCACGCGACGGTTGCGTGCCCGGCCGGCAAGCGTGTCATTGGTATCGACAGGACGAGTTGCACCGAAGCCGTCGGTCGAGAGACGGTCCGGTGCAACCTGATAGCGAGTCACGAGCGCCTGCTTGACCGCGGCGGCGCGGCGTTTTGACAGATCGAGGTTGTAGGCATCTCCGCCGACGTTATCCGTGTGGCCGTTCACGGTAAGCTTCCAGTCCGGATTGTCCTTCAGCACGCCAGCTATCTCATCCAGCACCGGCGTCGACTCAGGCTTGAGCCGATCGCTGGCGAAGTCAAAGTAGATGCCGTAGATGTCTACCTTCTTCTTCTCTTTCAACTGCTGCTCTATCCCAGTTGCCGGGGCAGCCTGTTCGCTCTTCCTCGGCTGGGGTGACGGCGGGTAGGTGATCTTGATGACCTGCAATTGTGATCCCGATCCCAGCTTCCAGGAAAGCATCAACGGATAGTCCGGCTGATCGAGAATGTAGAAATCCGCGGGGCCATCGTCGGTCATGCATCCCGCTCGCAATGCGGGGAGTGTCACGGGTTGCGCGTTCAATAGAACAGGAAATGCGAACAGGCCCTTCCCTTCTCTTTGCAGCGTGCACTGCTCCTTTGACAATTTTTCGAGCGAGACGCCGCCCACATCCTTGGTATCCACGCCGGCGATAGAAGAGAAGGTGCCCAGAAGCGAACCGATGGCTCCCTTGAGCCCATCCGGACGAAAGCTGAAGGACGTGGCGCCTTTCTGCTCGAGTTCCGCAAATACCTCCCGTGACGCGCTGATCGCAGTCGTGCCCGGGAACGACTCAGGATCGTTGGCGCCGAAGATCTCCGCATAATCGTGTGCGCCGTTCAGATCCTGGGTCAGCACTTTGCGAGTTGCGGCAGTCTCTTCCTGACTGCCGGAGGAACCCTGGATACCGGTCCCAGGCTTGGGCTTGTCCGAATGATAGGAGAGGGTTGTTCCCGAAGCGTCGATGCTGACGACCTGTTTCATGGATTCGTAGTCGCCGCGCATATCGGCAACCGCGGTGACGACCAGCATGCCCTCCTTGAGCGGAGCGATGCCTTTGGCGTCGGACGGAGACGAAGAATTGGGTTGCCACGGGTAGAAGGCAGAGGGCGCCGGTGCGAGCGGCGCTGCATTGTCGCTGGACGCGGCGGCAGGCGCGGCGCCACCGCTGGGTGGATTGCTGGCGGGAGAAACGCTGTTGGACGCAACCGATGGCGCGATGCTGTGAAGCAAACCTTCCGCCTTATTTTTTACCGCTCGCACGGCATAGAAAGCGGCCGCGATTCCAAGCCCGATCATCAATAGCAGGACAACCACGGCGACAATTGCGAAGGTGCGCAGGCCACTTCCGCCCCGAGGAGCAACAGGGGCGACGAGGGGAGGAGCAACAAGAGGAGGAGCCGGCGGCGCGCTCACGTTGGCAACGGTCGCTGCTGGCACCACGTCCATTGCGGGTAAGGCCGCGCCGCAGACGGTGCAGAAGGCACCGCCGGCCACTCGTGGCGCGCCGCATTTTGTGCAATAGCCCATCGGTTAAATCCCCGCCTGCTTCGCAGCAAGCGCGCCGATCACCGGCAGTCTCGGTGTCTTCCCTTGGTAAGCGCTGTACATAAGAAAGGCCCACAAGGCAAAGCCGCCGACCATGAGTACCAGATCGATGGGCACCTGGAGAATAAAGAAGAGACCCTTGGTGACCGCGCCCAACACCAGGCCGACGACCATCCAGGCCATCCAGAGGACGATCCAGGCGATGTTGAAGAAGATGGACTGAAAGCCATGAAAGCGCACGAAGCCGTCGCGTTTGTAGGGGTCGATCACCAGAAAGAGGATTCCGGTGATAATGCCGGCAAGATACGCCAGCGCTCCCGCGGTGTTGGCGGTTAGACCTGAGGCAGCGGCCGGCGAGGCCATCGCCTGCGGCCGGGCCGAGCATGAGGGGCAAAAGGTAGCGCCGTCTGCAAAGGCGGCTCCGCACGTCTGACAGTAACTCATGATGTGATTCCTCCTACGACTGGATTTGGATAACGGTTCACAATTGGCTTGCCAGCTTCTGCGCCAGCGGCTTGATGTTGTCTGTGTTGCACGGACAGCTGATGTACGTGAAACGCGCGACGGTATTGCCTTTGCGGACTATGATCATGCTGCCCCCGGCGACGTAGGCCTCGTCGCCGATACCGGTCAGGTCGCCGGACCCGCTATTCTCCGCAGTAGCTTTGTCAGCACCAAACGGCGCATTGCCCTTGATATGTTCAAACGCTCCCCGGTTCATCTTCATTTCCATCTGGGCGTTGCCGGATGTCAGAAGGATCCCAAGCACCGGGATCTCGCCGGTAGCAGCCTGCGCGGCGAGGGCTTTGTCGCTGGCCTCCTGTTGCGCAAACAGGGCGCCGGCAAATTTCTGCATGGTCTTTTGCGTCTGCGCATCGGCCCCGAATCCTCCCAACATGGCAGCGGCATGCTTTGCTGTCACATCCGCCGGATCTCCCTTCGCGATATAGCTACAGCCGCCGTCTTTCGCTTCGGCACGAATAACCGTTACGCCCACCGCCTGGGTGACATCCGCTTTGCTCAGAAAGCGGCAGGGATCGCCTTTGAAACCGCCTGGGCTGTCGTCGCTGCTGGAAGAATCGCCGAGCAGCCCGGCCAATCCACCGGTGGGTGAAGAGCTGCTTCCGCCCAACGCCTGGGCTGCAACCTGGTGCGCCTTTTCTGTGACCTTTTTCGCCGCGTAGTACATACCCGCGAGAGCAAGGGCGGATCCGACACAGATCAACACCACCACTGCGATGATGATCTTGAGCCAGGTATTTGATTGTTTGGCGGGAGGCGCCGGATAAGAAACGTTGCTGGTGTAGGCCGGCGGGGGCGTGTAGGTTGGCGGAAGTGGTGGCACGGAAGCGGCGGGAACCTGGGCCCCGCAGCCTCCACAAAAAGCCGCCGTGTCATTCAGGGGCGAACCGCATTTACCGCAAAATCTGACCATAACTCGGTCTCCTTATTGCAGTGGCACTACTTTCCTGCACAGTCATTGGGTATCTGGTCTTTGTGGTCGAACAAATCCGCCCGGTGCGGAAGGTTGACGATGCTGCCCCACGGCGGAACCGGCTTGGCGTGAAACAGGCTGAGAAAAGCGTTGATAACCGACGCCACGACTTTGGGCATGCTGTAACCGATGCCAGCGCCGAGCTGCATGTTGAATGTCCCCTGCGCGCAGGGAACCCAGGTGGCCTTCGATTGGTTGAGGGCCGTCATCGAGGTAAACAGATCGACGTAGGGTCCGGTAGCAAAGCCCATGCCACCAATGCCGACCAACAGCCTCTGGTCGATGGCAAACACAACCGAAGTTATACCCATGGAGACGCCGGTGACCAGCGCGGCAAGGTTTTGCGTCAGTTTTACCTTGGGCTGCGAAAGCGCCCACCCTCGGCCGTCATAGCTTCCGGATATTTCTCCATCGATATCGACATTCCCCGCACCGTGCAGGGTCGAAGTCTTGGCGCTGAACGCGGTATCGATGTCGATGCTCTGGCTCAGCCGGACAGAAAAGGGGACAAATACGCCGCCAATCGGCACCGAAATCTCTGCCGGGATCAGCTTCACCTCATGCACGTTGGCTACGACATCCTGCGCATTGCCGGCATCGAAGGTAGCCGTCACACCGGCGCCCCCGAAGAGCTGCACATTGGCGTTGATCGTTCCATTCGATCTGACCGAAGCATCGAAGACGATGTGGGGATTATTCAGGTGAAAGACCACCGAGGTCCAAATCTTGACCCCATTTTTTTCCTGGTAAATCTTCAGTCCGATACCGCCGCAATCGAAACACGGCCATGCCTGCATTTGATCGAACGTGACGGTCGGTACCTTCGCGTCTGGTATCGGCGCAGGAGTGAGACTCCCCAGGTTCGTCGGGTCAAGCGGGAGGCCCCCAGGAATCTGAAATAGGGCCGGGTTGCTTCGGTGCCGGCGAGCGGGATGGAAATCTGCCGGGATGAGGCTTCGCTGTGGCGCCCCACTCACCGTCCGCATTGGTGTCCACTTCCCATCATTGGAGACGATGTAGTAGCGCACCGAGCGCTTGACCGGCAGTGCCTCTCTCATCGAAGACTCAGGCGAGTTCTGTGCAGACTGGGGATAGGTTGCCGGATCCGCCGCACCGGGGAAGTCAGGAGCTACCACCGTGGTCAGCGAGTTTAGATCCAGGGGCTGGTCGTAAGCGAAATTGCCTTCCTTGATCACGTCCGTCAGTTGGATCGGACCAAGGATGACGGAAACCTTGTCTCCGTCGCGTTGCAGGACCAGTACCCTGCCGACGCACCGGCCAGTGGCGAAGAGGATCTTCCCTACCTGAATATCGCTGACCTGGGGAGCATTCGCGTCGAAGGTCCAGGACATTCCGTTGGAGGCGAAAGACCGAATGGCTTGGTCGCCGTGTTCCATCAGGATGATGCCATCCTGATAGGTGACTCCCGGGCCTCGCTTGGGCGCGATCCCGTACTTGAGTTCACTTTCTGTGAGGTCGCCCGGCTTGATTGGGTGGCCCACCAGGACCGGACTGGAACTACCTGCGAACCCTGACCACGCTGCGGGATTGGCGGGACCCCTGAGCGTGTCTGCCGGGTGCCTTTCCCTGCAGCCGCCCAACGCGACCGCGCACAGGAAGATCACGGTCACCCGTAACACAAGCCGCCGATGTGTGATTGGCTTCACTTGCTGGCGACTTTGCGCGAGAAGCGCCGGCGTGGTCAACAGAACTGGCGCTTAAATCTGCATTAACAGGAAACTCATTTCCCTAGAGCTACTTGCAACCTGTCATTAACTAACTACAATGGCGGTTGAGCGGGAAAAACCGCTTAGTCCGGGGAGGCCAATGGGCGGGACGTCGGCAAAAGTGGCTCGCTATCGCTTTGGCCCCTTCGATCTGGACCCGAGCGAGGGGACTTTATCGCGGAACGGCGTCCGCGTCCGACTCCAGGATCTGCCGTATCGACTGTTGCTGATGCTGGTGGAGCGGCCCGGGGAAATCGTCACCAGGGAGGAAGTCCGGCAACGTCTGTGGCCGGAAAACACCTTCGTTGAGTTTGATAACAGCCTTGGGGTGGCCATCCGCAAGGTGCGCGAGTCGCTCGGCGACAATGCCGAGGCGCCGCAATACGTGGCTACCATACCGCGCCGCGGATATCGCTTTGTGGCTCCGGTTACAGTTCAGACGTTGGAGCAGCCTGCAGAGAAGGCGCCACCTCCGCACGTCCCGGTAAGCGTCACACCGGTCAGCCCCAACCGCGCTTTCCGTCCACGCAACGTCTATTGGGTCGGTGCAGGGATGGTACTGCTGCTGCTGACGGTCGCAGCGTTTTTCCGATTCCGTTCCAACCCTCCTCGTGTATCCCCAAAGTTTGCAGACGGCGTAGCCGCGCAGGTGCAGTTACGACGCTCGGTGGCGGTGCTGGGGTTCCGTAATTTGCCGGGGCGCCCTGAGGACGATTGGCTGTCGCCTGTTTTCTCGGAAATGCTGGACACGGAGTTGGGTACCCATGGCGACTTGCGTATGGTTTCAGCGGAAGACGTTGCCAGGGTCAAGCACGAGCTGCCGCCTTCCGAGGAAGGCACCCTGTCTAAGGGGACGCTGGAGCGCTGGAGGAAGAACCCAGGTGCGGATGTGGTGGTCCTCGGCTCCTATACGCCCTTACCGGGGAAAGATGAGAAGCGGATCAGGCTCGATCTGCGCGTCCAGGATACGGCCGACGGAGAAACGATCGCTGAGGAGGCAATTATCGGCGATCGGGGTAATTTGTTCGATTTGGCCGCCCAGGCGGGCGCCAGGCTCCGCCAGAGACTGGGCCTTAGCCCTAATTCATCTGGAGACGCGAGTGCGGCTCGGCTCGCGCTCCCTGCCGATCAGCGCAGCGCCAGGCTGTATGTGGAAGGCCGTGAAAAACTTTGGGCTTTTGACTTTCTCGGCGCTCGGGATCTATTGCTCAAAGCCGTGGCCGCAGACCCTCAATTCCCCCTATCCCATTCCGCCTTGTCTGAGGCCTGGTGGCACCTGGGCTATCAAAACAAGGCTCGTGCGGAGGCGCAGCGGGCGCGGGAGCTTTCCCAGGATCTGACGCAGGAAGACCGCTTGCTGATCGAAGGCCAGTACTGGCGCGCCATGAGCAACTGGCCACAAGCCGTGCATGCCTACCGCGACCTTTTCCATCTATTCCCTGACAGCCTTGATTACGGGCTTTTGTTGGCGACTGCGCAAATGAGCGTCCAGCCGTCGGCGGCGTTGCAGACACTGGCGGCCCTTCGCCGTCTGCCTGCCCCGGTAGGTGACGACGCCCGCATCGATATGACCGAGGCTTCCGCCTGGATCGGCCAGGACCTGGTCAAGGCGCGCGCCGCTGCGCGCGTCGCGATCGACAAAGGCCGCGCCCAGGGGCGCCCCGTTCTGGTCGCCCGAACCTACGGCTTTCTATGTCAACAGAGTGCGGGCATCGGCGCCTCCATGCAGGAAGCAATCAGCGATTGTGAAAGTGCCCGCCAGGACGCAGTGGCCACCGGCGACCGGAATGCCGAGGCGATGATGGTGACCGATCTTGCCGGGCTCCATTATCTGCAAGGCGATGTGACCCGTGCAGAAGAAATGTACCTCGCGGCCATCAAGCTGTTTCGTGACGTCGGCAACGCAGAGGGTGTTGCCGCTGCGATGGGCAATCTGGCCGCTGCGCGCCTTACCCAGGGAGAACTGGATGAGGCAAGGAAAATGCTGGAGGAGTCGATTCCCGACTACCAGGCGATCGAAGATAAAGAGGGAGTGGCGCTCACACTCAACAACCTGGGTGATTTGTCCAGACAGAATGGCAAACTTGACGCCGCCGAAACCCACTACCGCCGGGCCAAGGCGACTGCCGAGGAGATTGAAAGCAAGAGCGCCGTGGCCTACGTGCTGAGTGGGCTTGGCGATGTCTATAAAGACCGCGGAGACCTCGCGCAGGCTCGCAAGTTCTACGAAGAATCACTGACCATTCGAAAACAGGTTGGCGAGAAACAGACCGTGGGTGAGACGCAGGTTGCGCTGGCGCGTCTTTCAATTGAGGATGGACACTCCGATGATGTGGAGCATACCTTGCGGCAATCGAAAGAACAGTTCCACCTGGAACAACAGGCAGATGATGAATTGGCCGCCAGCATCGGAATAACCGAGGCATTGTTGGCGCGGGGGAAGGAAGCGGATGCGCAGAAAGAAATAGCAGGATCGCAGGAGCTTGCCTCCAGGAGTCAGAACCTGCTGGCCCGTCTACAGTACGACCTTGCATACACGCGTGTTCTTCTGGCGTCCGATCATCCGGAAGCGTCTGAACCGCGTTTGCAACGGGTACTGCGAGAAGCTCGCGCACACGGCTTCGCCGGAATCGAATTGGAAGCCATGCTGGCTGCAGCCGAACTGGAAAAGCGCTCCGGACACACGGCTCTCGCCCAGACGCAGTTAGCCTCACTGGAGCGGGCCGCGCGGGATAAAGGGTTCGCTCTTGTCGCCCGTAAAGCAGCAGCGGCGCGCGCCTGAATCAGTACTGAAAGTAGCCCGAGACGACAAAGCTACTTTCAGACAAATTCGGCAACACGTTTTTTGCTTTGTATCGGGGCGCAAAAAGCCTAGGGCCTAAAGTGTTTGAGTGAGAACCTAAGAAGAGCCAACGCAGATCTCTCCACTACGCTACGCTCCGGTCGAGATGACAATGTTGCTGGGGAACACTAAGTCTCGTTTCCAGAATGAATTGTCATCTCGACCGGAGCGTAGCGTAGTGGAGAGATCTGCGTTGGCTCTTCTTAGGTTCTCACTCAAACACTTTAGGCCCTAGGCTTTTTCCCGTTGGAATTTCGAGCAGATTTTATGGTGGCAGGGGCTAAAGCCCGGATCAGTTCGGCCGGGAGTGGCACGACTGAAGTCGTGCCCTGATACAAAGCAGAAAGCTTATTGCGGAGCCTCGTTTGGACAAGCCTACTCAACAAGCCGTCCCTACTCAGATTTGAGAATTGTTTGCGACTCTATCTTCGTGGGATCGAGTTGAATGTTGAAACCGGGACCCGTCGGCAGCGCGATGTGCGCTTTCTCAGGCACCAGGGGATTGCTTTCAAAGTGGTAGTAGTGCCGCATCTTGTTGACTAAGTATTCTCCAAGAGGAAACGTCATGGGTGACTGGCTGCAGATCACGTGCACGGCCGCGCGCAGGCTGTGGCCATGGGGGATGACAGGCACGTCATGCAGCGAAGCGACGGTGCCGATGCGCACCAGCTCGGAGGCACCACCACACCACTCCGGGTCGGCCTGGACTACGGAGAGTGCGCCCGCCTGCAGGTAGCGCTCCACCTCCCATCTGCCGTAGAAATGTTCGCCGGAGGCAATGGGAATGGTTGTGCTGCGGCGAATGGCAGCAAAGCTCTCGATCTTTTCAGGATGAGTCACCTCTTCCATCCAGTGCGGACGGTATTGCTCCACCTGGTGCGCCCATTCCAGGGCGTAGTCCTGATCCCATCCGCTGTAGGCGTCGAACATGATCTCGCTATCGTCGCCGAGGGTTTCGCGGAGGATACGGACCAGCTCGACGTTTTTGTGCATACCCTCAGGCCCGGACCCGGGGCCATAGCCCATAAACCACTTCTGATAACGGAAGCCCTCGTTTTTTAAGGCGAGGGCTCGGGTGCGAACCGCTTCCGGCTCGAGCGAAAAGCCGAGGCAACTGGCGTACATCTCTACCGAGGAACGAGTCGGTCCGCCCAGCAGCCGATACACGGGCACGCCATAGTAGCGGCCGCGTACGTCCCACAATGTGTTGTCGACGGCGCTGATCCCCATCATGAAGAATCCATCGCGCGAGTGACGGTTGGAGCGATACATCTGATCCCATAAGGCTTCGCCCGCGAGCGCGTCCTTACCGAGAAGAAAGGGGCGAAGCTCCTGCTGGACGACGATCGCCGCGCTTTTTTCGATGGGACCATAGAGGCCTTCGATACCGCCGGCGGTTCTGATGCGCACGTAGATGGCGCTGGTATGCACTTCCTTCGAGCCAGAGGGCTTGTCCGTGTACGGCGCTGGGCGAAGGTCATCGTATACGTCCAACGGGTTCACCTGGGTCTGTGCGTTGACGCCTGCCTGCTCGGTATAGGTGCCGTGCAATTCGATCAGCTCAACTGCCTCTGTCTTCAGCGGTCCGTCCGCGTGATTGGTGAGGGGCGCGACGGTTTCGGTAAGAGCATTCTTGCCGGTCGCCGCAAACGCTGTGGCTGCCGCGCCGAGCAGGAAGTGGCGACGTCTCATTGTTTCCCTCGGTGTTGCCTCTTGCGGAGATTGGGTTTCCGCAACTTATACACTGTAACGCAGCCGATGGTGATCGCTACGCTCCAGACCGACAGACTCCTGCTGCAACCGCTCCGGCTTGCCGATGCAGAGCAGACACAACGTCTCTTCCCGCATTGGGAGATTGTCCAGTTCATGAATAGCAGGATTCCTTGGCCGTACCCCGCGGATGGAGCACTCAGCTTCTATCGCGATGTCGCGCTCCCCGCAATGGAGCGGGGGGATGCGTGGCACTGGACGTTGCGACCGCGGTCATCGCCTGAAGAGCATATCGGAAGCATCGGCCTGGTGGGCGAAATGGATTGTGCGGTTCGAGGGTTTTGGCTGGGCCTTTCATGGCATGGTCGCGGCTTGATGACCGAGGCGGTGGTGGCGGTCAATGACTACTGCTTTGATGTTCTCGGCTTTCGTGCGCTGCAGGCTCCCAAGGCGGTAGCAAACATTTCGTCGAGGCGCATCTCGGAGAAGACCGGGATGCGGGTGGTTGGTATGGAAGAGCGCGACTATGTCTCGGGAAGATTTTTGAGCGAGATATGGGAGATCAGCGCTGAGGAATGGCGAGAGAAGAGGAAGGCGCTGCGGAATATACTGGGGGGCAAGGAGTCATCGTGAAACGGCATGCCACGAATCTAAAGAAGGCTTCGACCTGGGCGCTGTGGTTTTGTGCCTCTTGCATGATGTCTGCGGCTTCAGCTTACGCGCAACAACCTGCACAGCAGCAGTCACATCCTGGACTGCCCGCAGGACCGGGGAGGGATACCCTGATTCGGGTTTGCAGTACGTGCCATAGCGCCGATAACGTCATCGCGAATGGCCAGGACCGCGCCGGGTGGGAAAGTACCATCACCAAGATGGCGGGATTCGGTGCCACCGCAACTGACGATGAGTTCACGGAGATTCTGGATTACCTGGTAGAGAATTTTCCGGCGGGCGGCCCGGTTAATGTGAATAAAGCGACGTCTGCACAACTGCAGAGCGGGTTGGGTTTGAACGCTGCAGAAGCGGATGCGGTGATTGCGTATCGGAAGAAGAATGGGGATTTTAAGACCATCGATGATTTGAAGAAGGTTCCAGATCTGGATGCGAAGAAGGTGGATGCCAAGAAGGAGCATCTCGCGTTTTAAGAAGACCCGCATGCAAAACAGCAGGTCCCTCCACTGCGCTACGCTCCGGTCGGGATGACACTTCTACTTGGAGGCAAGACCCTGCGTTGGTTATCAGGCTGATCAGGTTGGTTGTCATTCGACCTTTTCCCATTGCCTGGTTCGGGCGGACTTCAAAACTGCGTCGGTTACATAATCGGCCGCCGCTCCATCGGCAAAGGTGGGGGCTGCCGGTTCCTTCTTTCCGACGGCCTGAAGAAAATCGGCTACCTGATGTATGAAGGTGTGCTCATAACCGATTTGCAAGCCGGGCACCCACCAGTTTTTCATGTAGGGATGATCGCCGTCGGTGATGTGAATGCTCTTCCATCCGCGCAGGCGCCCTTCATCGCGGTGATCGAAGTACTCCAGACGATGGAGGTCATGCAGATCCCACGCGGCGGAAGCCTGCTCGCCGTTCACCTCCAGGGTGAAGAGCGCCTTGTGACCGCGGGCGTAGCGGGTGGCTTCAAAAACGGCCATCGATCCGTTGGCGAAGCGGCATAGGAAGGCGGCCGCATCGTCAATACCCACCGGCTCAACCTTGCCGGTGAGATTGTGCTTGCGTTGCTTCACGAAGGTCTCCGTCATGGCAGTCACTTCCGTGATCGGACCGTTCAGCCATAAGGCCATATCGATGTTATGGGCGAGCAAGTCGCCGGTGACGCCGCTGCCGGCCACCGAGACATCGAGACGCCATAATCCTTCGCCGCCCTGTGGCAGGTCGCTGGAGATGGTCCAGTCCTGAAGAAAGTTTGAGCGGTAGTGGAAGATGCGACCGAAGCGTCCCTGGTCCAGCAACTGCTTCAGCAAGACGACCGCGGGCACGCGGCGGTAGTTGTACCAAACCATGTTGGGGACGTTGGCGGCTTGCACCGCGTCCACCATAGATTTCGCTTCTGCTCCCGTGCGCCCTAGAGGTTTTTCGCAAAGCACCATTTTGCCGGCTTTGGCAGCGGCAATGGCAATCTCCGCGTGGGTGTCGTTGGGGCTGGCGATGTCGATCAGGTCGATGTCTTTTCGCTGTACCAGGACGCGCCAGTCTGTTTCCACGGATTGATAGCCCCAATTTTCGGCGAAGCCCTTTACCCGTTCGGCGCTGCGGGCACAGACTGCTTTGAGCACAGGCTGGTAGGGGACGTCGAAGAAGCGCGGGGCTTGCAGGAAGGCGTTGGAGTGAGTGCGCCCCATGAACCCGTATCCAACCAGGCCGACATTTAGTTTCGTTGAGATTTGGGACCTCCCTCAGGGGCTAAAGCCCCGGACTTTTGAAGTGGTTATGGCACGACTAAAGTCGTGCCCTGATACAAAGCGCCTCGACCAAAAATATGAGAGGAACGTAGGGGCGCACCGCAGATCCCTCCACTCCGCTAAGCTCCGGTCGGGATGACAAGTTGGTTATGGCATCCACGGATACTCTCGACCAGATGCGACGTGATTTCGTTGCTAGTGAGTTGTTAGGTGGTGCGGCGTGGCGAAGGCTCGACATTGTCTTTAGTCCCAGCCGTGGGCGTTGCGCACGGATAATAGGGTTCCCAGTATGTCGTTCCAGGTTTTCGGAGCCAGCATGGTTGCGTTGGGGAACATGCAGCCGTCCCAGCAGATGTGCTCGTAGGCCCGGGTGGGCTCCCCGTTTTCGTTGCGCATCCAGAGACCGGCGACGGCAACGATATCCATCCTGCCGTTGGGATCGCCGACAACACAGTGACGACCGGTCTTATCGTGCGAGCCTGAGCCACTTACAGTTCCGTCGTTCTGGGCCACATGAAAATCGATCGTCCAGGGACGCAGAGCGTGCGTCACTTTTCGTAGGGACTCCATCAACACATCCTGCTGCGACCAATCGAAATTCCCAGGCAGCAGGCGGTCTTCGGCCGCGTTGTAGCCGAGCGTGTAGAGAAGCGAGTGCGCCATGTCCGCTTGAAAGCCCAGGGTTTTGGGGCGGTTGACCATCTCCAGCAACTCGACCATCCGCTTCCAGCTGTGCATGCCTCCCCAGCAGATTTCTCCCTCAGCAGCGAGGCGCTCGCCATACCCTTCGGCAATGTTGCTGGCCTCCAGGAATGTCTGCGCGATGCGTTTGGTGTTGGCAACCGGATCTTTGGCCCAGTCCGCCGGCGACGCGGCGGAATCGATGCGCACGACCCCGTAACGGCGAATGCCAAGATCACGCAGCTTCTTGCCGATAGCGCAGGCTTTTTTTACCTGGGTCAGGAAGCTCGACCGTTCCTGCTCGGAACCCATGGCCGAGCCTCCGCCCGTAGGGGGCCAGACGGGGGCAACCAGCGAGCCCACAACCAGCCCGCGTCTGGCTATGTCGTCCGCCAGACTCTTCAGATCGTCATCGGTGGAGTCGATGCTGGTGTGGGGCAAGGACAAGAACAGGTCCACGCCATCGAAGCGGACTCCGTTTACCTCGGCCTGAGCGGTCAGGTCGAGCATGGTTTCGAGGGGAATGAACGGTTCGGAGTCTGGACCCTTGCCTACGAGGCCAGGCCACATGGCGTTGTGGATTGCCGGGTGCTTATGCTGGTTGGCTTTGCTCACAGGCTTGACCTTCTGCTGCAGAAAAAGTGCAACGACTGTAGTCCAAAAGGGAGCACCTTCACGGTGGAAACCTTATCAATAAGGAAACGCGGTGTCAAAGCATCGACCAGGATGGGTCGTTTACCATGGCCTTAGGACTTCCATTGGAGGAAGCATGTCCACAGCCGCTCACTATCCGGCCGTCTCAAGTTCCCGCTCTCCCTCCTCGATCCCCTGGTACATCTGGGTTGGGGTGTTGGCCATTACCTCATCCTCAATCGGGGGTGCGTGGGATGTCTCCTGGCACCGGTCGATCGGCCGCGATACGTTCTGGACGCCCGCACACATGGCTATCTATGCCTGCGGTGTGCTTGCCGGCATCATCTGCGCATGGCTGATCGCCAAGGGCACTTTTGGTCACGACGATGGGCTCAAGGCTGCTTCGGTCAATGTGTTTGGACTACGCGCCCCGCTGGGTGTGTTTCTCGCCGGCTGGGGGTGCGTCGCTGTGCTGACCTCTGCGCCTTTCGACAACTGGTGGCATAACGCATACGGTCTCGACGTAAAAATCGTCAGCCCACCCCACGCGTTGCTGATTCTCGGTCTACGCGGTATTTCTACCGGCGTGATGTTCCTCATCCTTGCCGCCATGAACCGCGCCGCCGAGAACGATACGGGAACTTTCAAGCAGCTTCAGCTGCTCTTTCTGTACGTTGGGGGCCTGGCGATCGTCGGCCAGATGTTTTTTGTGCAGGAGTACACCTGGGACGTCAAGCTGCACCAGGCGGCACCTTATATTGCGATGGGGATTGCCCTGCCCTTGCTGTTCGCCGTCTTTTCTCAGGCATCACGGTCACGTTGGGCGGCCACGTCCACAGCAACCGTGTATACCGTGATGGTGATTGCGGAAATCCTCATTCTTCCGCTTTTTCCCGCTCAGCCCAAGCTCGGCCCGGTGTACAACCCGGTCACGCAGATGATTCCGGCAAAGTTTCCGATCCTCATCCTGGTGCCGGCCCTGGCCCTTGATTTGTTTTGGCAGCGGGTGAAGAACTGGAAACCGTGGCAGATTGCCGTGGTCTCGGGCATTCTTTTCATTGCTGTGCTTACTGCAGTGGAATGGCCCTTTGCCAACTTCCTGCTCTCGGATGCGAGCAAGAATCGTTTTTTCGGGACGATTTATTTTGATTACAATTCGCGGCCCACTGGTGCCGATCGCCTCCGGGAGTGGTTCTCTCCCGATCATGGGATCGCCTTGTATGGCGGGCTACTGCGGGCGGCTGTCTACGCGTCTATTTCCACCTGGATCGGCCTGCTGTTCGGCCGCTGGATGCGTGGCGTGCAGCGATGAAGTGGGTGTTGACGTTTCTTGTCTCACTGGTCGTTGCCGCGCCTGCGTATGCGCACGTCGGCAGCAAGGACGTTTACGAGGAAGTGACCGCGGGGCCATACAAGCTCTTCGTCACCATCCGCACACCGAACGTCATTCCCGGAGTAGCCACTGTGGAAGTCCGCAGTTCGGGGGCTTCGGTGAGTTCCATCCACATCACGCCGACCCCGCTGACCGGGGAAGCGTCGAAGCACCCGCCCACCTCGGACGCGATGCGCCCCTCGGCCGCTGACCCGGCTTTCTACACGGGTTCGCTGTGGATTATGGCCGCCGGTTCCTGGCAGGTGCACTTTGATGTCGACGGCGCCGCAGGCAAGGCCGGCACCAGCGTGCCAGTTGCCGCGATGCCCCTTTCCATTCTGCCCATGCAGCGCTCTATGGGCATTATGCTAGCGTTGCTGGGCATTCTGTTGATCGCCGGAATGGCGGGCATCGCTGCTGCCGCGGTGGGCCAGTCACGACTCAATCCGGGTTTGGCTCCTGACCCAGCGGCACGGCGCAAAGCGCGGGTCGCCGGCGCGGTCGCGCTGGCTATTACCCTGCTGCTGGTCTACGGCGGGTCCAAGTGGTGGAATGCCGAAGCCGCGTCCTATGCGGCAGACCTCTATCATCCGCTTAACCTCAGCCCCACGCTCGAAGGCAACGCTCTTGATCTGAAGATCGGCCGTCACGACACGGACGCGATGCACACGTTCCGGGCGCGCTCCAACAGCGACCTGCTGCCTGATCACGGGCACGTGATGCATCTGTACGCGATTCGCCAGCCCGGTATGGACGCGGTGTTTCATCTGCACCCTACGCTCGGCTCCGACAAACATCTGCGTATGACTCTGCCCTCCATGCCCGCGGGCACCTACAGGCTGTACGCGGATATTGTGCACGCCAACGGATTCCCGGAAACGCTGACCGCTGATCTGATCGTTCCGGCGGACATGCCGCCCGCTCCCCTGGCAGCGGAAGACGCCTCGGCGGCACCGCCCGCGTTATCGCAGGGTGAGCTGGGAACCAGCTATAAGCTTCCCGATGGCTACACCATGATTTGGGACCGCCCCGAGGAACTGAATGCCAATACGGCGTATGCGTTTCGCTTCCGGCTGGTCGACGCCAACGGGCAGCCCGCAGCCGATGCACGACCCTACCTGGGGATGGCGGGACACGCCGCCTTCGTCAAGAGCGACGGGACGGTGTTCGCCCACACGCACCCTGAGGGGTCAGCGGCAATGCAAGCCATGATGCTTGCTAATGGCAGTCCTGTGGAAATGGCCGACACTGATTCGATGGCCAGCATGGACATGGCCGCTGCTGCAGCAGGGCCCATTCCACCCACGGTGGAGTTTCCTTACGGATTTCCGTCGCCTGGTCGTTACCGCATTTTCATCCAGATGAAACACGCGAATACTGTGGAGACGGGGGTCTTCGACGCGGACGTGCGGTGATTTGCGAGTCAGCCGCAGAGCGAACCGCAGTTGCGTTATGACGCGGTCCGTGGTTTTATCAGAGGAGCAAGTCCGTCATCTTTTGGCCCGTGGAGACGCGGCATTCCCCCTGCCGGTCGAAGCTCAAATTTAAAATCATCAGAGCCTGGTGGCGCTTCGTTTCTGATGTTCCCCCCAAGAACATCAGGTGGATCTTATTTCCTCTCTTTCCTCTGCCGCTAAAAAGGAGTCCGATATGCTTGACAGCCAACGTGTCCATACGTGTCTGACGGCGCTTTACGAGCGCCGAACTCTCGCACGCGATGTATTCCTGTTGGTTGTGTTCGTCTTTAGCGTGGCTGCTCTGTGGAAGAGGCAGTATTCCGCCTCGACGATTGTGGCGCTGACTCCGCAGTCGTCATCCAGTGCGGACCGTCCGCGGCCGAGTGCCCTGGCGATGGTGCGAAGCGCGCTCACAGATGAGCGGCTGGCAGCGATCATCCGAAAAATGCAGCTTTACCCGAAGATGGTGCAGACGCGGGGGGAGGGCGGGGCCGTTCGGGTTATGCGTTCCAATATTGCCCTGGAAGCGTTCGCGCCCGGCCAACATGCCTCCGATGCGGTGCGCATTTCGTATCTTAGCGAGGGCAGATCAACGGCCATCAAAGTGGCTAATGCACTCGCGCAAAGCGTGGCCGAGGTGAAAGCGAGCGCCGCGGACGCGCTTCCCGCCGGGGTTACCGGAAAGATCGCGCAACAGCTGAAAAATAGCCAATCCGAGCTGAAGTCCTTCGCGGCGCATCAGCCGGCTTCGTCGCAACCGCTCAAAAAGAGTGCGGCCCTAAGCGATAAGCTGCAAGCGCAACTCCGGGAAGATGCGAACAAACTTCGCTTCTTAGAGCAACAACGCGAACGCGGCGTCGATGGCGCGGGGATCAGGCGACAGGAGGAAAGAATCAAGGCCGCTCAAGCGCTGCTGGAGAAGGAGGTTCAACGTAACAGCGGCGATGTTGAGAGATTGAGTAAGAAGTTTTCCAGGTCTTCCGGCTACACGCGCGCTTATGCGCTTGAACTGGATCGGTTCCGCGCGTTGCAGAGAGCGCAGAGTACGGTGAACGTGTATCGGGACAAATTGAGCGAGCCGGTTCTGCCACAGTTTACTGTGGTGCGTGCTGCGACGACGGTGCAAGCTACCACGGGCCCCATCAGCCTGGTTTATTCGCTCGCCAGCGTGGGGTCTGGATTGTTTGCTGCTGTTCTCGCGGTGGTGATCGCGCAGTGGGTCAAGAGGCCCAAGATAGAGGAGAGCGCGGTCACAGATGACTATGAGGTTGAAGAATTAGTGGGTCAGTACCGGCAGGGTGTTCGATAGCGTATTCATTCTTGAAAACATTTCCAGGACAGGGCGGCTGAACAGCAGGTCCCTCCGCTACGCTCCCCCGGATTTCTTGTGGAGCTTGGTGGCGTTGGTGCACTTCATGCGCCTTTCCCTTACAGAAAGACGCACACGGTGCTCCGTCCAGTGCAGAGTGGCAGAAAATTCGGGTACGCTCCGTTCGGGATGACAAAGGGGAGGGTGGTGCTCCCCATTGAGAGCGGTTGCCTGATGAGAGCAAGAGTCGTTGCCCTCAGCGGCTAAAGAGGCTGCGGAAAAATGTCGCTTTGGGAAAGAAAGTAGCCCTCAGCGGCTAAAGCCGGATTCATTACACAGCAGTTATGGACGGCCTGAAGGCCGTCCCCTTCAAAAAAACGAGTATTTCCGCAGCCTGTAAAGCCGTAACTGTTCGCAGTTGTTTATGTACGACCTAACGGTCGTACCCTTCAGAATTGCTTTAGAAGACCAGTTTCAGGGAAAGCTGGGCGATTCTTGGATCGTTGGTGATGTCGGCGTTTTGTGGAGTGGTGCTGGTTATCTGGCCGAAGGTCGAGTTGTTGGTTGAGTTTGGATCACCGAAGTTGGTGTGGTTCGGGAGATTGAAATACTCGGCGCGGAATTGCAGGAAGGTCCGCTCGTTCAAGTTGAACTTGCGGGCCAGGCTGGCATCCCAGTCTACGTACTGAGGACCAACCAGGGCGCCCTTCTGGACGGTTCCGAAGGTGCCCGGCACGGTTGGATTGGCGAAGCTGGCGGGATTCAAATAGGACCTGCAATGGGTTCCGACAGCACAGGCAGAGCCGCCATAGGCTGGTCCTGTTTGGATGGCACGGTCACGCTGCTGTCCGGAACCGGAGATGTTGGATGAACTGGACACGATCGTCAGTGGATCTCCACTACGGAACGCAAAGAGACCGGATGTCTCCCAACCGTTGACCACGTAGCGTAAGGCGCCCGGGGCGCCGTTCAGGACCTTAGGCAGGGTGTAGACGTTGGAAGCAGAAACGACGTTTCTGTGATCGAAGTCCGACGGACCATAGTCAAGCGCTCTGAAATTGGGAGTCCAGATCGGATAGACGTAGGAATTACTCGCGCCAATTGAAGTGGCCGCGGCGTTGAAAGGCATGTCGTCGAGCGCCTTTGACCAGGTGTAGTTGAAGAGCAAGGTCAGCCCATAACGCACGCGTTGTTCGACGGAGAATTGCAGCGAATTGTAGTTTGTGTTCGCGCCGGTGTTGGCTTCAGTAATGGTCGAGGTAAAGCAGCTGTTGTTGGCCGAACAACCGGGCTGATTGTAGATGCGGGGTCCGTTGACAAAAGGACTCTGCGATACCGGAACGAACGGATTCAACTCGATCGGCACCCATTCATGACTGCTGTGCTCGGCTACGTAGGCGATGCGCGTGGAAAGACTACTGGTCAACTGCTGTTCCAGAGCGAGGTTCCAGTCGTAAGTGATGGGATCGTGAAAGCCATGGAACGGGTCGTAGGTGAGGAATCCTTGCGGCGGAATGGCGGCGGTGGCGGGCGGGGGCTGCGGCGCAGGAAATGGATTGGGCGTTCCGTAGCTTCCGTAGGGATCGGCAAAGGTTATCTTTGCACCGCCGGCATTGGTGACATCGACGTTGGTGATAAACGGAGACGTGTTGGTGTAGATGTTGAAGAGGGTGCTGTTGATGCGGCTGTCGAAGAACATGCCGGTGCCACCACGCAAACTGGTTTTCCCGGTGCCGAAGACATCCCAGGCAAAGCCGAGCCTGGGCATGAAGTGATCATAAGCAGAGTTGACTCCGTTGGGATTGAATCCTTTGTCACCGGCAAACTGGAGACCGGCAGGGGCAAGGGGATATACGCTGGAGTGCGTACCTGATGCCCATAGGTTGGGAAAGAAGCTTCCCATGCGTCCTGCGATCTCACGCCAGGGAACAAATGGCTCGTAACGGACGCCATAGTCCAGGGTCAGCTTTGGAGTAACCTTCCAACTTTCCTGGATATAGGCGCCGTTGAACTTGGCCCGGGCATTGAAGAATTGACCAGAAGCCTGGGAAAATTCCTCGACATAGCCAAAGAGAAAACTGGCGATCGCATCATTCGTGTTGTTCGCATTAAAAGTAAAGTTGCCCGGCTGCCGGTAGAGATTATTCACATCCACTTTGGCTACTTCGCCGTGATACCCAAAGGCAATGTTGTGGTTGCCCCGAGAAATATGCAAGTCGTCGGTCAGAGTGTAGTTGGCTCTGCGGAAAAAGCCCTGCGGATTGTCTCCAATGCTGAAGTAACCGGTCGCCGCGATCGAATTAATTTGTTTGAAAGCGGGCTGCCAGATGTTCACCCCTAAGTCAGCAACATCGATGCTGCCTGGCAGCGGACCCCGGCTGGCGTTATCGATCTGATAGCTGAGGATGAAGTTGTTCAGGATGTGATCGTTGAAGGCGTGCGTCTCGGAGATCAGGGAATTGTAGTAGTTGATCTGAGCGAAGTCCGCGTAGGTCAGCAGGTCTTTGAGGTTGAGCACGCCGTCGAGGGAATAAGCGTCGGAGAAGTAGCGGACGGTCAGCCTGTCTTTCGCAGTGAGCTCCTGATCGTAGCGGGCCGTCAGCTCTGCCAAGTCGTAGAAGGAAGGTTTCTGAAAGCTGATGCTGCCGTTCGCGTTGAGCTCCGAGGGCGACGGCAGATAATTCAACAGGGCTAATGACACCGGACTGTAGGCGGCGGTATTGACGGTGGTGGTAAAGGTGGAACCAGTTGGCGTGCAGGACAAGATTGCCGTTGGCATCAGTGGGTTTTTAAGGCAAGCCTTCTCATTAGCAAAGGTGCCGGCGAGCTGGGCAGCTGTGGGCAGGGTGGCGGCGGTCGAGCTGACGGCCACCTCGTGGTTGATGGTCTTCTGGTAGCCCACAAAGAAGAAGGATTTATCGCTGTGAAAGAGATGGGGAATGCTGAGCGGACCGCCTACCGTGCCCCCGAACTGATTCCTCTTCAGCGGGTCAACCGTCTTTACGCCATTTACATAGCTGAAATAGTTAGCGGCATTGAAGACCCGGTTGCGAACAAACTCAAACAAATCGCCGTGATACTTGCTGGTCCCGCTCTTGGTGATGATGTTCACCACCCCGCCGGCGTTTTGGCCGTACTCCGCGTTGTAGTTGCTGGTCTGAACGCTGAATTCCTGCACCGCATCAGGCATGGGAAAAGGCGCGTTGACGTTGGTGTACTCATCGACGTTATTTCCGCCGTCCAGCATGTAGTTCATCTGCCCGACCTTCGTACCGTTTGCCGAAATCGTAAAGGCGACGGGGAAGGTCTTGGTGGATCCCTGGTCGGCCTGGGCATCAGGCGCAAACGTCACCCCGGCAACCAGAGCAGTCAGCGCGGCCGCATTGCGCCCGTTCAGGGGGAGATTGTTCACCTGGGAGGTGCCGATGACCTGCTGCAGGGTTCCGGTCGTGAGGTCGATCTGGGCGGCTTGCGCGCTCACGGTGACAGTCTCGGTGGTGCTGCCCGCCTGGAGGATGATGTTGACGGTCAGGGCGGCGTCGGCGCGGACCTGCAGGCCCTGCTCCGAGTAGGCCTGGAAACCGGAGTGGTTGATGGCCAGGTTGTAGACCGAAGGCGCGAGCGAGGGAAAGACGTAGGTGCCGTCCGAAGTGGTGGTGGTCTTCAACACCAAGCGGGTCGTGGACTGGGTTGCCGTCACGGCGGCGTCAGGGACAACCGCACCGGTCGCGTCGGTTACCCGGCCACTGATGGTTCCATATCCCTGAGCGAATGCGCCCCGGGGGGTGCAGACGATGGTCACGCATACCAATACCAAACTGCCGCAAAGCTGGAAAAATGGTTTCACGCCCGCCTCCTGATGGTATTTCAGCTCAGGCCAACCCATCTTTGCTATCCGCAGGTTGCACCGACCGAGCCGGTTTGTTGTCGATCAGGTTTGTAGTGAGCGGGAGATACGAATGGATAGACAGATACCGTCCCTGACGGTCAGATGAGAGGCGGATGTATTTTCGTTTCAGCGATTTGTGGAAGTGGAAAGGAGGAGCCGAATCTACTCTGTGGACACCGCCAGAACGCGGGGAGGTCCCGGAGTGTCGTCGGTGATGGTGGTTCCGAGGACGATTTGCAGGTTCTGATGCGCCCCATCGAGCTGTTCAGCCCGGGCAATTGCCTGCATCAGTTGGGGGTCGGTGAGGAATTCCCCTGCGGACTGCGTGCCATAGGTATAGAGTCCACCGACCACGACCACGACATGACCGGTTTCGGAGTTTCGGGTGCGGGAGATGAGCGCAAAGTCCTGAAGCGCGGGACTATGGGCACCGCCGACATGGTTGCGTGGCTGATTGGTGGCCCAACTCCAGGCCCGCGAGGATGGATTGCCGGCGTCCTTTATATAGACGAGGTGTTTCTCAGCATCGAGCGCCAGGCTATAGCGCAGTTGGTGGGTCAGGCGCAGACTCCATTCATTGTTGAAAGCGCCTATCAGGACGACCGCACCCTCTCTGAGATCGGAAAAAGACCTGGAGTTTTCCCTGCGGATCAGGACCTTCTTTCCGTTCGCCTCCAACTGGCCCACTACGCGCGCGATGGTGACGGTGTCAGGAAAAGGAACGGTCTCGGAGGAGTCAGGACGGGGGATGGGAGTGGAGAAATCTCCCTCGCCGTCTGGTGTGGGGAGGGTAGGCGGACCGTTGGGTACGTCGCCGACTCCCACCAGTACCGGTCCTGGCGTTTCGAGGACTGGCTTCCAGAACAGCTGCTGCGCGGTGGGTCTGTGAAGCCAGCGATAACCGAGGAGAGATCCGGCGAACACAACGAGGGCGGTTAGGGCGTATACCTGCCAGCGTAGCTTTGGCGGCCGCGGAAGGCTGGGGGTGAGACTACTTTCGGGCAGAGGGTCGGGAACCACCTCCTGCGTAGGGGCCGGAGCAATTGCCGGTTCGGCGAGGATCGCGGGTTCGACGACTCCATAGACGGTCTGCGGGGGAAGAGTGAACCGGGGTATGTAGGAGCCCGGGATGAGACCCATCCGCAGTTCGAAACGGTGCTTCTCGTCGCCGTAGTAAATCGCGAGTCTCTTGCGCAGTTCGGTGGCGGCGGTTCGCACGATATGGTCAAGGTTGGTGTCATAGGACGGTTTTCTTCCAAAAACGTCGACGCCGATGGTGCGTTCCTTGATTTGATCGGCTGAGCCGTTGAGGGTCTGCTCCACGACGTACCTGAGGAAGGTAACCGATCTTTTGCTGGATCGAAAGACTTCGTCCCGAACCAGGAGGTCAAGCTGGGCGCGGATCATCTCCGCTGTTAGCTCAACTCCTGCACCGTCTTCTACTTCAATCATGGCAGTTCCAGTGACAGGGATTTTAGCATTCCCGGGTTGCTTAGGAATTTGGGGTCGGATTGTCGCGAAGTTCATGTGGCTTAATCAAAGCGGGTAGGCTCGGGTCGACAAACATTTCCTTGACGGGTCCGCTGAACTGCAGATCCTCCGCTCCGGTCGGGATGACACTTCTGTTTGGATGGAGAAAAGAATTAGTCGAAAGCAGTTTTCATCCGCTTGGGTGGGGCCGCAGGGCCAGACGCGAGAGGAGAGAGATGGTAGGGTGGAGTGTCGGTTTTGGGGAGGGTTATGGGTTCACGCCAGCCATTTGACCTTGTGGCCGCTGCACGCCGGTGTCTGACGGAGTATGGATTCGAGCCGGACTACCCTGCGGCGGTACAGCAGGAGGTGGCCGCTCTGCAAACGCATCCGCCTGCGAGGGATCCCGCCGCTGAGGATCTGCGGCATCTGCTTTGGTCTTCGATCGACAACGATACTTCGCGGGATCTGGACCAGATTGAATATGCGGAAACTCTTCCCGATGGGAGAACGCGTGTGCTGATCGGGATTGCGGATGTCGACGAGTACGTTCCCAAGGGCTCTGCGATGGATCAGTTCGCGGCACAGCAGACAGTGACTCTCTACACCGGAGTTAAAAACTTCTCCATGCTTCCGGAGACGCTCTCGACCGGGCTGACCTCTCTGCTCGAGGGACAAGACTGCTCCTGCATGGTGACGGAGTTTGTTCTGGATGGCAAAGAAGGGACGAGCGAGAGCTCGATCTCCTCGAGCCGCATCTATCCCGCCCTGGTGCAGAACAAAGCTCAACTGGCTTACAGCAGCACGGGAGCGTGGCTGGACGGCAAGGCCGCGGCTCCGGCAAAGGTTGCCGCATCTCCCGAATTGCAGGCGCAGTTAAAGTTACAGAACGAGGTCGCGCAGCGATTGCGGGCAGAACGATACAGGCGCGGCGCGCTTAATATCGAAACACTTGAGACGCAGGCCGTGGTGCAGGACGACGAGATTGAACTGCAAACGCCAGGACAGAATTCTGCGACAGAGTTGATCGAAGATTTCATGATCGCGGCCAATGGTGTTGTGGCACGGACGCTGCTGGAGAAGAAGATCGCTTCCATTCGAAGAATTGTGAGGACTCCGAAACGCTGGGACAGGATCGTGGAACTTGCAGCGCGCCTGGGAACAAAGTTGCCAGTCGTGCCGGATTCGAAGGCGTTGAATGATTTTCTGGCCAAGCAAAAGGATCAGGACCCGGATCATTTTCCCGATCTGTCACTGGCGGTGGTGAAGCTGATGGGGCCAGGAGAGTATGTGTTAGAGCGGCCTGGTGACCCGCCCCAGGGACACTTCGGGCTGGCGGTGGAAGACTATACGCATTCAACGGCTCCGAATCGCCGGTACGCAGACCTGGTGACGCAGAGATTGTTAAAAGCGATGGTTGCGGGCAAGCCTTCTCCGTATTCCGAGGATGAACTTGCAGCCATCGCTGCGAACTGCACGGCAAAGGCTACCGCGGAGCGCAAGTTGGCGCGCGATATGCAGAAGCGGATTGCGGCTGTGGCGTTGGCGAATCGTATCGGTGCGAAGTTCAGCGCGATTGTGACCGGCGTGAACGAGCACGGAACGTTTGTGCGCACACTGGATCCGCACGTAGATGGCATGCTGGTGCAGGGCCAGAGCGGGCTCGACGTCGGCGATAGGCTGCAGGTTAAACTGCTGCGCACCGATCCCAGCCGTGGCTTCATTGACTTTGCGCGGACTTAGCCTTTCCGAATTTTCAGAGCCTGGGGACGGAGATCTGTTTTGCCAGACCCAGCTTGCCGAGCAACCAGATGCAGTAGTAGTTGAGATCAAACTCATACCATTTCAGGCCGTGGCGCGCGGAGGTGGGATAGGCATGGTGATTGTTGTGCCAGCCCTCGCCTCCGGTGACCAGCGCCACCCACCACAAATTGCGCGAATCGTCGCGGGTGGCGAAACGCCGCGAGCCCCACATGTGGGTTGCCGAATTCACGAGCCAGGTCGCATGCAGTCCAAGAGTGACGCGGAAGAAGGTTCCCCATAGGAGCCAAGGCCAACCTCCAGCCGCAAACAACAGGAACGACAGCAGGAGCAGGGGCACCCAGTGATATTTGCTGAGACGAACCAGAAAGGCGTCCTTCAGCAGATCGGGCGCGTATCTGGAGAAGAGCTCGGCCTGGCCCTCGAGCCCTTTGCCGTGCAGAACCCAGCCTGCATGGGACCACCATCCGCCGTCGCGGGGCGTGTGCGGATCACCTTCTTGATCGGCCAACTGATGATGGATGCGGTGATTGACTACCCAGTGCAAGGGGCCATGCTCGAGCGCCAGCGTTCCGCAGACGGCTAAGCCATACTCCAGCGGCTTGGGAACTTTGTATCCTCGATGGGTCAGTAAGCGGTGATAGCCGACGCCAATCCCGAGGCAGATGGTGATGAACCACAGCGCGGCAGCTACTGCGACAGCGCTCCACCTGAAGAAGAAGATTGCCAGCACCGCTCCGGCGTGAAACAAGGCCATGAAAGAGATCGCGAACCAGTCTAGGGAGCGTTCCTGGACCTCGCGGCTTAGCGGGTGCGGGGTAAGATCCTGGGACTTTGTGTCCACGGTCAAGACTGAACGCATTTTCATATCCTCTGGGGCGTATGCGATCAGAGAAGCAAGCGTGGTTTGATCAGATTTTGGTAATAATCTTGTAATTCTCGCGAGAAACGACCAAGGTCAGTACTGGGATGGGGCATGGGGAATGCTTCTAGTCCGGGCTTCTATGCGACGTCGCGCACTGGAGTTTCCGGGAACAGAGCTGTCATGAATCCTGCAGGCTCGCATTCAGCCGTCCCTTCGGAGTGTGCGTCATAGCAAGTCCGGATGCCAATAGAGCGGTCCATTTCAAAGTGCTCCATTGGGTTTGTGGCCAATTCAGTGAGAGCGATCGTTGGGCTTCGCCCATCTTTTTCGGCCCAGGTATCCGGATTTCCTGCACGGGGCTCCACCGACACCCGCGTGTGCGGCTTTTATTAAGAAAAGCCGCATGAAGTTCGCCAACGCCAGAAAGCTCGACAGGAAATCCGGAGTACGCTCAGGCGAACCTGGGGCACCCGTCGATTGCCTCCAACGAGGCTGTGACACAGACGTCGCTTAAGATTGAGTGAGACTTCAGGCGAGGGATGAGCTTGAGCGACACATTGCTGATACGACCGGTCGAGCAGGAGGACTTTGCGAAATGGAAACCGCTTTGGGACGGCTACAACGCGTTCTACGGCCGTCAAGGGGAGACAGCGCTGCCGGATTCGATTACGAATATGACCTGGTCACGTTTCTTCGATGGATATGAGCCCATGCATGCGCTGGTCGCGGAACAAGGAGAATTGCTGCTTGGCCTGGCACACTTTCTCTTTCATCGCAGCACAACCTTGCTTGGGCCAACCTGCTATTTGCAGGACTTGTTCACGGTCGAGTCATCCCGGGGAAGGGGAATCGGACGCGCACTCATCGAAGAGGTCTATCGATGCGCGAAACGCGGTGGCTCCAGCAGGGTGTATTGGAACACGCACAAGACAAACACAGCGGCGATCAAGCTGTACGACAAGGTGGCGGAAGAGTCGGGTTTTCTACTGTATCGAAAGATGCTGTGAGGTTTGTTTGATTCAGCCCGTATATTGAGCAAGTGAGCCCCGCTCGCCAGCTAAATCCATGGTCTCGACGCTTCACGGGATTGAAGGGCCTAACGTAACCGGATTGAAACTATTTAAACCATCACTGCTACGCATTCGGCTGCTGGCTCCGTCCATCGCCCTGATTGTCGCTGCCACGATGATTCCGACGGGGCTTCGATATCCTTCTCTGTCACACCTCCAGGATTTGTTCAATACCGCCGACTTCGTCAACAATCTGATTCTCTATATGCCTTTGGGAATCGCCCTGAGCGATTCGTCTCTGATCCGGGCTTTTCTGTTCGGCCTGTTGCTATCGACCTGTGCCGAGGTGCTACAGCTTGGTTACGTTGACCGCATTCCGTCTTTCTTAGATATCGCGAGCAACACGGCGGGTGCCTTGATCGGCTACCTGGGGGCGAGATTCTTTCTTGGTCGAGCCTCCCGCCCGAGATCCTTGAGGCTTTATCGAGCGATTGGGGTGGCGGCAATTCCCCTGTCGATCCTCGGCACACTGACGCTCATCCACGAGCCCCCGAAGGCTGATTTTTCAGATTGGGATCCTGCGTTTCACCTGGCGGTCGGGAACGAATTGACCGGTGATCGGCCGTGGTCAGGAACCATCTCGAAACTTGCTATTTATCCGTCGGCTATGTCTCCGTCGCAGCTGAATGAGCTGGCACAGCAGAGTCCAGCACCAGCGGTCTCAGAGGCGCCCATCGTCGGACCGATGGGCGCTGCGGCTTTGACGGGGCGGAGCGGCCACCCCCTACTATCCCAGCAGGAGGAGATTCGTTTCTTCGACACGGTGGTGAGCCGAGGCCAGCTCACGCTCGCCGTCTGGATGCGGCCGAACAACCTGGAACAAGGCGGCCCGGCCCGCATTGTCACGTATTCGCAGAACCCATCCAGCCGGAACTTCACCCTGGGCCAGATCGGAAACACACTTACCTTCCGTCTGCGAACACCTGCTTCCGGCATCAATGGGGTAAATCCGGCTCTTTACACCGGACCCGTGCTCTCAGTTAACAACACATCGTTTGTTGCAGCCGTTTACGATGGACGTGTCTCACGGTTGTACGTGGATGGCAAACGCGTCGCACAGACAGATCTCGCGGCGAGGCGACCTCGCTTACCCAGACGGATTCTGCCCTGGCTTCCAAACTCGCTGCCTATTCGTGAGATCGAACTGTGCGGGGCTGAGATTTTGCTCAGCGGTTTGTTGGCGATCGGGATCTTCTCCTGGGGTGGAGTTCCGGAGCGGCGGTGGATCCGGTATTTTATTGGTGCATCAGCAGGCGTTGTGATCGGCGCGATTGTCTGGGTCTTCGCCGTATCGAACCCGGGATTAGGATTTCGTATCCTTATGGAGTGCGTTGGAGCTGGTTTGGTTATCTCCGCTTCGGTTGAGACGCTAGAAGCAGGCGACGAATCGAGCTCGAGCTCCAACGGTAAAAGCCCCAGACGGGTTGCGCTGCAGAAATAACTTTGCTTTCGAGACGCGACGGTGAGCGACTATCTCAGCGGCACACAACCCATTCTTTGCGCACCCATTATTCGTCGGGTCGATCAATACCTGATCGAGCTGTTGGCTTCTCTTGATTCGTCTGAATGGGATCTGCCCACCATCGCACCGCAGTGGCAGGTTCGCGACGTCGCGGCGCACTTGCTGGACACCGCAATCCGCAAACTCTCCGGTGGGCGCGATCAATGGCGGGTGGAACGAGTTGATATCCGGTCGCACCAGGACGTCATCACATTGGTCGACCGGCTGAACCGCGAAGGCGTCACCGTTTATCGCAGGCTTAGCCCGCGCGTGCTGACGCAGCTGATGCAACTGGTTTGCGATCAAACAGCGGATTTCTTTGAATCGCTTGATCCTTTCGCGCAAGCGGGTATCGGGGTCTCCTGGGCGGGAGAGATGACTTCATTGGTCTGGTTCGATAACGCTCGCGAGCTGACTGAGCGGTGGCACCATCAGGAGCAAATTCGCCTGGCAACGAACCGTCCCAGCCTTATGATCCCGGCGATGTATCACCCCGTGCTGGACACTTTTATGCGCGGGTTGCCCTATACCTACCGGGATGTCGAGGCTGCTGCTGGAACCGGTTTTCTGATCGAAATTTCCGGTGACTGTGGCGGCTCTTGGTGCCTGGTTCGGTTAGAAGATGGTTGGAGATTCACGAAGGAGCTTCCGTCTGGCGTCGCCGCCGAGGTTGTTGTTCCGCAATCGATTGCATGGCGTCTGTTCACCAAGGGCGTTGACCGGGAAGTGGCTCGCTCCGTGATGAAGTTCGACGGGGATATTGCGCTTGGGGAACAGATTCTTCGGCTTGTCGCGATTGTGGGGTGAGCGCTTAAGGGGGACATGCGAAATGCCCGGATTTCCTGAATGCAGCGCCGGCCGCGCCAGCGCTGAAGCGCATAATCAGAGTCGCGCTCCTTCCCCCGCATGAATGCGGGGGCTCCCACCACGGGAACTTTCGCGGCTTGGTTGACGTAGCAGACTGAAGCTCATCGGAAGGGCGGAGGCTTGGTGCATGGCAATGTTCAATGATCAGTTGAGGCAGGTTCTGCGCAGGCTCAGCCGGGCACCGCTGTTCACAGCGATCACGCTGATGACTCTCGCCGTGGGCGTGGGCGCAAACACCGTGATTTTCAGCGTCGTGGAAGGGGTGCTCCTGAAGCCGCTGCCTTACCCCCATCCGGAGCAGTTGATCGGTGTGTGGCATACGGCACCCGGCATCGGCATGAAGGAATTGAACATGTCGCCCTCGATCTACTTTATTGACCGGGAGCAGAACACGACGCTTCAGGATATCGGCGTCTACGATGGCGATTCACTGAATGTAACCGGCGCGGGAGAGCCGGAGCACGTACAAGGGCTCGACGTTACCGATGGCACGCTGCCGATCCTGGGAGTGACCCCGGTGTTGGGGCGCGTCTTTACGCGTCGGGACGATTCGCCGGGCGCACCGCAAACCGTGCTGCTCTCTTATGGATACTGGCAACGCAAGTTTGGCGGCGCAACTTCTGTCATCGGGCGCTCGATCACGGTGGATGGAAAGCCGCGCGAAGTGATTGGTGTGCTGCCGAAGGGATTTCACTTTCTGGATTGGAAGGATGCCGCGCTGATCCTGCCCTTCCAATGGGACCGCAGTAAAACCAAGTTGGGCAACTTTAGTGAAGAGGCGCTCGCCCGGTTGAAGCCAGGAGTTACGATGGCGCAGGCAAGCGCGGACATGGCGCGACTAATTCCGGTAGTGCAGCGAACGTTCCCGGCGCCGGAGGGATTCAGCGTCAGCCTGTTTGAAAAGGCGCGGATTAGTCCCAATCTCAGGCCGTTAAAACAAGACGTGGTCGGAGACGTGGGCAATGTGTTGTGGGTTCTGATGGGCTCGATCGTCCTGGTTCTGCTGGTCGCGTGCGCCAACGTCGCCAATCTGGTGCTGGTGCGCGTCGAAGGGCGCCGCCAGGAACTTGCGATTCGCTCGGCTCTGGGCGCGGGCTGGGAACGAATTGCGGGCGAGCTGATGTTCGAGAGTCTCACCCTCGGAGTCGTGGGCAGCCTGATCGGCCTGGCATTGGCTTACGGTGCCTTGCGTGTCCTGGTGGCCATTGCACCCACTGGCCTGCCTCGCATCCACGAGATTGGCATCGATTTTCCCGTTCTTCTGTTCGCGATAGGGCTCGCGCTGCTGACCAGCGTGCTGATCGGTTTGATTCCGGTGATCAAGTATGCGGGTGCGGGCGCGAACAGTGGGCTGCGTGAAGGCGGCCGCGCATTGAGCCAGAGCCGGGAACGGCATCGCGCACGCAAGACCCTGGTGGTGGTGCAGGTGGCACTGGCGTTGGTGCTGCTGATTTGCTCCGGGCTGATGATTCGCACATTTCGCGCGTTGATGCACGTATCTCCAGGTTTTGCGGAGCCGGATTCGATTCAAACGTTCCGTTTCTCTATCCCGGGAACGCAGATCCCGGACACTGAGCCGGAGCGGGTGGTACGGATGCACGAGGCGATTCTAAACAAGCTGGCCGGCGTTCCAGGAGTTTCTTCCGTCGGCCTCTCCTCGGCCGTTCCCCTGGATGGCCACGATTCGAACAACCCGGTGTTTGCGCAGGACCATGTATATGGCGAGGGCGAACTTCCGCCGATACGCCGCTTCAAGTTCGTTTCTCCTGGATTTTTCGCGACCCTGGGCACGCGGCTGCTTGCCGGGCGCGATCTCACGTGGACCGACACGTACCAGAAGAGACCCGTCGCCATTATCTCGGAGAATTTCGCTCGCCAATATTGGCATGACGCGAACGGTGCACTGGGTAAGAGGATCCGCGTGGCCAGCACGGACGACTGGCGCGAGATTGTCGGCGTGGTGGAAGACATGCACGATCACGGCGTAGACAAAGCAGCATCCACGTCTGTCTACTGGCCCATCATGATGAGCCAGTTCGAGGGGGAGAAGCAGAGCGTGCAGCGCAGTCTCACATTCGTGATGCGTAGTCCGCGCGCCGGCTCACGCACCTTCATGAAAGAGGTACAGGACAGGGTCTGGTCAATTAACTCGGAGGTGCCGCTGTCGGATATTACGACACTGGGGCAGCTGTATACGAAATCGATGGCTCGGACCTCGTTTACGCTGGTCATGCTTTGCGTAGCCGGAAGCCTGGCGTTGCTGCTGGGCGTTGTCGGGATTTATGGCGTCATTTCCTATTCGGTGTCGCAGCGGACGCGCGAGATCGGGATTCGCATGGCGCTGGGCGCGCAAAGACAGGCGCTGACGGCTATGTTCGTCCGCCAGGGATTATGGCTGACCGGCATCGGCGCAGTTTGCGGGTTGGCCGTGGCCTTCGTCACCATGCGACTGATGTCATCGCTGCTCTTCAATGTCAGCCCGGTCGATCCCATCACGTACGCCACCATCACCACGGGCGTGGTGGCCACTGCGTATTTTGCCTGTTATCTCCCGTCCCGCCGCGCAGCGACAGTTGATCCGGTGGATGCGTTGCGGGCGGAATAGCTGCATTGAGTAAAGCCGCGATGTTCCCGGGGATCCATTGATCTAATCCGATCACCGCCCGGCCAAGGAAGAGATTGTTCGGGCAGTGATGGCTTATTTGCCGGCTTGAAGCGCTTGTGTGCCCGTCGCCGCGTAAGGTAATCGTTTGATGAGGTACTAGTGTGCCAGCTGATTGACTTGGTGGGTGACGAACGAAGCGAGAGTCAGTATTATCTGCTGCGACGGTGTTTCTCCCCGAACTTTTGCGGGTTCGATATTCCGTAGGCCGTTTCTCAAATTGATCGGGTTGGAGAGCGAAACATGGTTCCCATCACTGACGTATCGGGCTGTGTTCTGCCGTTCACCGTGCCACAGAGCGCTATTGAAGCATTGGAACGGTTGCGAGAGTCCTACAAGGGCTTGTTAGCACGGGACTTGATGACTGAAGCGGATCAGGCCGTCTTGATGGCGGTTGAGATCACGCTGAAACAGGTCAAACGCGCGTGAAGTGACGGTCGCCTCTTTCGCTGCCCGGTCGCAATGACAGGGGTGGGCGCGTTCAGTTGGCACTGGTTCACGGTAGAGGGAACTGCAGATCCCTCCGCTACGCTACCCCGGATTTCCTGTTGACCTTGGTGACGTCGGTGCACTTCCTGCGCCCTTCTTTACGGAAGGGCGCACACGCGGCTTGGTCTGGTGTAGCGTGGCAGGAAATCCGGGTACGCTTCGGTCGGGATGACAAAGGGGAGAGGGGCGCCTCCATTTGGCATCCGATAGTGGCTGAGGTAACAGCAGGTCCCTCCACTCCGCTACGCTCCGGTCGGGATGACAATTCATTTCTTGCCTTAAACTTCAATGGGGCACGAGTCGGGTAAAATCAGCGGATCTTCCCTTGAGGAGGGCCTGCAATGCGTATCGCGCAAGCAAGTACGGCCGTTATGCTGGCTTGGTTCTGCATTTGCAACTTTGCAGAGACTCCTCCGCAGAAGATAACTCTCAGGGGTACGCTCACCCGGGTGATGGCCATCGGAGGGGAATCGACCGGGTGGACGATTCAACTCGATTCTGAAACTACCATCGACGGCAAACCGGTAAGTTCTATCCAGGTTCACGATTCGCGCCAGCCTGGAAGACTCGAGAGCCTGGTAGACAAGCGGGTGAGGATTGTGGGGAAGGTCCACCACCGGCACGGAGTGGAGATCGGCACGCAGCCCTTTATTGAGGTTTCCTCGATCAAGGAACTTGGTGGCCCGGATCAATGGCTTGGCCGGTGGGACGGGGTGGAGGGAACGTACCTCCGACTGGCAAAGAATGGCGACAAGTATGTGGTTGAGATTCGGGATTTGGATGGTCCGAAGACATTTGAGGGATTTGCGGATGGGAATCGTATTCGATTTACGCGCGACGGCAAGACTGAATTCATCTCCGCAGGCAATGGACAAGCCACCGGGATGAAATGGCTGGCAGATAAAAAGAATTGTCTGCTGACCAGGCTGGGTGAAGGATGGTGCCGGGATTGACGCTCACGAAGCCGATCACGATCAAAGTGAACAGCAGAGAACACACGGTGGAAGTGGATCCGGACACGCCGTTGTTGTTCGTGCTGAACGATGATCTTGGATTGCGCGGGCCACGGTTCGGCTGCGGCCTGGCGCAGTGCGGCGCCTGCACGGTGATGCTGCAGGGAAAGGCCGTGCGGTCCTGCGTGCTGCCGGTGGGTGCGGTTGGCGCAGCCGAAGTCACGACGCTGGAAGGCCTGGGCACGGCGGAGAAGCTTCATCCGATTCAGCAGGCATTCCTTGAGGAGGGAGCGGCGCAGTGCGGATATTGCCTCAGCGGCGTCATCCTGACGGCGAAGGCCTTTCTCGATGCGAAGCCAAACGCCTCGGACCAGGAGATCCGCGAAGCTCTTGGGGGAATTTTGTGCCGCTGCTTTGCACACGTTCGCATGCTACGGGCGATTCGAAAATATGCCGAGGGCAGAAAACATGACTCCGTCCCGGCGTGACTTTCTAAAGGGCTGCGGCGCGCTGGTGGTGAGCTTCCGCGCGAGCGGACAGGGGATGTTCGGAACCCATCGCTCGCATATCGATCCGACAAAGGTCGACTCCTGGCTGTCAATCGGCGCTGATGGCACCATCACCGCTTATACCGGGAAGTGCGATTTTGGCCAGGGCATTTTTACCGCCCAAACTCAACTTATCGCAGAGGAACTGTGCGTCGCGATCACGCGGGTGAAGCTGATTGAGTGCGATACCGCAGTGACTCCGGATCAGGGCACCACCTCGGGGAGCCAGTCAACACCGACCAACTTCAATTCTGAAAATCTCGCTCTTGCGGCCGCGACGGCACGCGAGGCTTTGCTTGGCCTGGCTGCGAAAAAGCTGGGGGAGCCGGTTGATGAGCTTACGTTGAACAATGGCGTCATCACCGGCCGCTCGGGACGCCGAGTCAAGTATGAAGAGCTGATCGGGAGCAAGCATTTCAATCTTCCACTGAGCGCAACAGCAACGCGGCGATCGGAAACGCAGTGGACTGTGATGGGGAAGTCAATTCCCTCCCTGGACAGAGTCGCGCTGATGACTGGCCAGTTTGAGTTCATCCACTACCACCATGTGCCCGGGATGCTTCACGGCCGCGTGGTTCGGCCTCCGGAGATGGGTGCGACGGTCGCGGAGGTGGACGAGCATTCGGTGCACGGGCTGCCCGGGCTCACGAAGGTGGTGGTGCGCAAAGACTTCGTCGGGGTGGTGGCGGAGACGCAATATCAGGCCGTGGTTGCAGAGCGGCGGCTGGTGGTGCGGTGGAATTCCGGCCCCCCGTTGCCGGCACAACAGACTTTCTTCGAACACATGCAGCAACAGCCTGCACACGATGCGTTGAGCGTGGACTCCGGGGATGTGGAGACCCAGCTGGCTGGCGCGGGCAATGTGGTGCGGGCGAGATATACCTACCCCTACCAAATGCACGGATCGTTAGGTGCGTCGTGTGCGGTGGCTGACGTCAAGCCGGACGGGGCTACGGTTTGGTCGCCGACGCAATCGGCTTATCCGACGCGAAGCATTATCGCCAAGATGCTGGGTTTGCCACTCGACAGCGTGCGGGTGATCTATATACGAGGATCCGGATGCTATGGGCTGAATGGCGCGGATGCTGTCTCATTCGATGCTGCGGTGTTGTCTCAGGCGGTGGGAAGACCAGTCCGGCTGCAGTTCTCGCGCCGGGACGAAATGATGTGGGAAAACCTCGGTTCGGCGTGCGTGGTGGAGCATCGTGCCGGTCTCACGCCCGAAGGACGCATTGTCGCGTGGGACCGGGAGAATTGGGTTGCTTCGCTGGGGAATCGACCAGGCTATGACCGGCCGGGGAATGTCATCAGCGGGATGTTAGCCGGCTATGCCGCGGAACCGCTCGAGCCAGGCCGGGCAAACCCACCTGTCGAAAAGCTTCGCAATGGGAGCAACACCGTGCCGTCCTATTTTGCCGGATGTGCCGGTGGTTCGTGCAATGGTGGAGGCACAATCAGAAGTGAACGGGCGCTCACGCATACGGTGCGTTCGCCATTCTTTACCGGACCCTTGCGCTCCCCTTTGCGGATCCAGAACACGTTTGCCAACGAATGTTTTATGGACGAGCTGTGCGCACATGCAAAAGCGGATCCAGTGGCCTTCCGGCTGCAGCATCTGCGCGACGCGCGAACCATTGGCGTGCTCAAGGCGGCTGCCATCGCGTCCAAGTGGAGTGCGCGTTCCCCACACTCTGCCGCTCGAACGGGCATGGTCAGCGGGCGTGGCATTGCTTGCGTGGCGTATGAGGGAGAGAACGGCTATGCGGCACTGGTTGCCGAAGTCACCGTGGATTTGGACACGGGCACAGTTCATCCAACACGATTTGTCGTGGCATTGGATTGTGGACCTATCTCAAATCCTGATGGCCTCAGAAACCAGATCGAGGGTGGCATCCTGCAAGGCATGAGCCGTTCCTTAGTGGAGGAGGTGACCTGGGACAACAAGCGCATCACCTCCATCGACTGGAAGACCTATCACAGCCTGCACCTTGATTACGAGATACCCACTATTGAGAGCGTCTTTGTGACGCCGGCCGGCGTACCCGCAACGGGTGCCGGAGAGACCGCGATCACGGTCACGCCGGCAGCAATCGGCAATGCGATCTTCGATGCAACGAATGTCCGCTTGCGGGCTTTGCCATTTACTCCTGAACGAGTCAGCGCTGCGTTGCTCAAAGCCGGTCAAAAAGGGGCTTAGATCTGAGGGATCTTAAAAAGCCGCCCGGTCAAGCAGCTTGCCATACAGACGATGAGCGGTCACCTTGCGGAAGGTGCGGATGAAGGTCGCTATGCTCGATGCCCATGACACGGAATTCCGGATTTTCGTCCGAGGCGACAAGCATTGCACGGTCGGCCGTGGGCGCCCCGACATAGAACCGCTTGGTGCGCGGATAGCTTGTCGGATTGGCAAAATCGTGACGGCAAAGGATGACACAATAGGCATTCATAAACTCTCCCACTCATTAGGATGCTGTACCGCAAGACGACAGTGATTACTATAGTACCGTCTTTGACCCGATTGGTATCTAGACAATATTGACATTTTTACCAGTTGGCTACGGCTACAGGCATGCCCGTGGGTTGAGCGCGCTTAAGACGGCCGCAAGGCCGATTTCTGCGGTTTTTTGGCCCGCAAGTGTAACGCTTGCTTCGCTAAAGACACCATGATGGAAATGGCTTCGGCGAGCGAACCACCCCAGTTTCGTGGCTTACGAATCTCCCGCTCGGAGGTAACGAGAACGTGATTATGGTGTTGTGTTTCGTTCCGGAACTCTGGCAGAATTCGTACACCTTTCCGCGGCCCAATTACACGGGATCCAGATGAGCAACATCAACGGGAAAGTCTACGCCATGAACGCGGTTACACCCATGAAGCCATGGAAGACATGGATTCTCCGGGTGATCTTTTGGGCGTTGGGTATCTTCAAACCAGCGCAGAAGGATTTGATCAACCTCGCGTTTATCCAGTTCGCCCGCTGGGTTATCATCCCCCACGATCGCTTTCCTTACCTGGGGGAGGGACAGAGGAAAGAAGCGCTCCATTACGATTACCTTTTCTTCTTCAGCAACTTCAACGGCACGTGGAACCAATACATCGATGCCTTCTCGGCGGTGCTCAGCACTGGACTGAACAAGATCTGGCGCTGGAGCGAAAAATTTCCGGGGTCGGTCCCGGTCACTCCGTTCAAGAGCTACATCACCAGCGTTCAGTACGATACCGACTACTTCTTTACTGCCTATCCTGAGGCAACGCTGAACGATGTGGAATCGGCACTGGTAGTCGATCAAGCGCTCGGAGCGCTTTGCCGTACTGCTGCCAAGCAGACGCCCGAAGAGTTTCGCCAGGCTTACCTGCAATTCGTGATCACCTGCCAGTCTCATCTTGGATCCACGGGCGAAGCGCCAACAGTTTTCTAGCAGCGAGGAAGCAACATGCCCAGCCAGAACGGCAAAGTGTACGGCCTGACGCTGTTGTGCCCTATCCTCGACGATCCGATGGCGATTCCTTCGCATGATTTGCAGATTCGCGGTCACCTGGCGGAACTTCCGACTGGTGCGGATAGCCCGTTTGCAATCGCGCCGGGGACGCATCTGGCGCGGCTGGTGGTGCTCGACGATGTTATCTACGTCGGCATGCCGGCGCGTGAGGATCATCTCAAATCGAAATACCTGGTGTTCGAATCAAACTGCGATGGTGATCGCGACTCCTATCTAAACGGCCTGGCCAAAGAGATCCCCGATGAGCTGGATAAGATCTGGAAACATTGCACCGGTTACCCGCCAGGCGGCGCAAGGGACCGCGCAGCTTTCCTGGCTTACATGAAGAAGTGTGAAATCGAGACTACTTTCTTCTTTGCGCCGGTTAACAACAAGACGCGGAGGGAGACGCTGAGGGCGCTGCGCACCAAGGCTGCCGTCGCCCACTTCATCACTACGCATCAAGGCATGCCACCGGCACAGATCCAGAAGGACATTCTCGCCCTGTGCGACCGGCTCGCCTCGATGCCTGATCCGAAACCAGCTGCGGTGCACGTGGAACGGGCGATCGTAACCGGGGGCCGGAATGAGTAAGTTGAATGCCAGCGATGTGCAGGGCTTCGCGCTGCGCGGCTACAACATGCCTTTCGCGCGTTTTTGTTTTTTGCACTTCGCGGACGCGCACCGAGCCCGGACTCTGATTGCCCGCCTGTTGCCCTTTGTCACTACCGGGCAACTGTGGGACAAGAAGCCGCAAAGCGCCCTTAATCTTGCCTTTACCCACGGCGGTCTTACCGCCCTCAAACTTCCGCTCGATACGCTGATCAGCTTTCCGCCTGAGTTTCAACTGGGCATGAAAGCGCGCGGGAAAATTCTTGGCGACATCGGCCTCAACTCCGCTGAACACTGGGACGAGGTGTGGCGCACGGGTCACGTTCATCTGTGGCTGGCCATCAATGCTGTCGATGCGGACGAATTGGCCGCACGCTTCAGCGATGTGCAGGCGCTGCTCAAAGAGACCGATGGGGCAACTCTGCTCGATACGCAGGATGCCAACGCCATCGTCATCGATGGACAAGTCACCTCGAAGGAACATTTCGGTTATACCGATGGCTTCGGCAATCCCGACTACGCCGGAGTGTGCCGCGACACGCAACCCGGCCAAGGCAAGCTGATGCCGGACGGGAGTTGGGCGCCGCTGGCCACCGGCGAGTTGCTGCTCGGCTACGCGGACGAGGCGGGCGAATTGCCAGTCGCGCCCGTGCCCCATCTGCTGGGGAGCAACGGCACCTTCATGGCGTATCGCAAACTGCATCAGAACGTTGGCACTTTCCGGACGTTTCTCGACCATTGGTCGAAGCAATATGGGGTGGGGGATGATTTCGCCAAGCAAAAATTAGCGGCCAAATTCGTTGGGCGCTGGCAGGACGGCACACCCATCGAACTTTCGCCCGGCCAACCCGATCCAGCGATCGTGAAGGATCCCAATCGAAATACCAACTTCATGTTTGGCAAGGATCTTGAGGGAACGCGGTGCCCCATCGGCGCGCACATACGGCGCACGAATCCTCGCGACGCCTTCGGTTTCGAGGGAAGGCTGGTTCACCGGCGACGCATCTCACGCCGCGGCATGCCCTATGGGCCGGCTGTGCCCCCGGGCGACAAAACCGACCCGAAACAAATTGACCAGGTCGATCGCGGGATCGTGTTTATGGCGGTCAACGCCAGCCTGTCGCGGCAATTCGAATTCGTGCAGCAGCAATGGATCTCCTATGGCAACGACGCTCATCTGGGGAACGAGAAGGATCTTCTGATCGGCCATCATGGCGAAGGAGAAAAATACGGGATTCAGGGGGACACCACGCCTGGGAATCCTCCTTTCTTCTGCACTGGCCTGCCCAACTTCGTCGAGCTGCGAGGGGGCGACTACTTTTTCATTCCCAGCATTACCGCTCTTGGCATGTTGGCCATGGAGCTGGTGGATCCTCGCTGACAAATCATGCCCATTCTTGACCTGATCGCTCGCCTACAAACCAGTTTGCAGCAGATGCAGGACGGCCACTTCGACCTGGACATGATCGAAGACGACCTGATGGCTTTTCTTATCCGGCTGGAGCAACACGCAATCGACGATCCCGAGCCGGTGTTCGCCCTTTTGCGACGGATTCGGCCCGTGGTTGTGGTGAAGGGGTACGTCCTGGTCACACTCCATGCCGATGTTCAGGATGTGCTGGTGCATGATCAGGTCTTCGGTGTTCCTTACGGGCCTAAGATGCGCGTGGTTACGGGTGGCCCTGATTTCTTCCTGGGCATGGCGAACACACCGGACTACGAACGCGATGTCGCACATATGCGAAGCGTCATTCGCCGCACCGATATCACGGAGAACATCGTCCCCTTCGTCGCCAGCGAGGCCGCGCGGATTGTGGGCGATGCCAACGGCCGCCTGGAACTGGTGTCGCAACTCACGCTTCCTGTACCCACGAACATGATCTGCAGCTACTTCGGCTGCGTGCCCGACTCCGTTCCCGATCTGGCGGCGTGGGCCTCCACGATCTTTCAATACCTGTTCACTGATCTTACGAATGATCCCACGGTCGACACGGCCGCGCGTGCTGCTTCGGCGCATGTACGCGATTGGCTTGACCGCACCATCACTGGGCAAAAGACTAAACCTACCTCATCCGACAGTGTGCTGAATCGCTGCTTGAGGCTTCAGACTGCCGGGCTGCAGGGCATGGATGATCTTTCCATTCGCGACAATCTGCTGGGAATTCTGGTCGGGGCCATCCCGACAACTTCCAAGTGTTGCGTTCAGGCTTTGGACGAACTCCTCAAACGGCCGGATATGCTCGCGGCGGCTCAGCAGGCTGCGGTGGCAAACGATGATGCAACGTTGGCGCGGTATGTTTTCGAGGCGCTTCGCTTCCACCCGAATAACCCTGGTGTGTTTCGTGTCACGCTTGAAGATTATGTTCTCGGGAAGGGCACGTCTCATGCGACGAATATCCCTGTAGGCTCCACGGTGCTTGCGGCGACGCAGTCCGCCATGTTCGATGAGACGGTGGTGGATCGTCCCAACGAGTTTCGCATTGATCGGCCGGACTATTCCTACATGTTCTTCGGGCTGGGCTTGCACAGTTGCTTTGGGCAGTACATCAATCGGGTGCAGATTCCCGGGATCCTCAAGCCAGTGCTTCAACGCAAGAATCTGCGGCGGGCTGCGGGCGCTAGTGGGCAGCTCACGATGACGGGTCCGTATCCATCGTCGTTATCGGTTGAGTTTGATGTCGCGTGATAAATGCTCTCAGCCAGACTTGCCCCAATTAGACAAGGTTCTTTGCTTTGTATCAGGGCACGACCCCGAATTTGGTGGGAGCCCCCTGCTTCAGCAGGGGGGAGCTGGACTTCAGTCCAGCGGAAAAGGCATTCATTCCGAAAGGGCGGGCTAAAGTGTCTGCGTGGGAACTCCAGAATTTGGGAAGCCCGAGGGGCGCACCGCAGATCCCTCCGCTCCGCTACGCTCCGGTCGGGATGACAATT
>JBEKNJ010000034.1:0-217000 GCA_049522955.1 Acidobacteriaceae bacterium | reverse complement strand
GCCCACCACCGCGAAAGCCTCAGCGCTTGCCAGCCTGACGCCCGGTGTAGCCAACCGTAATGTGACGTCGAAGTGACGGATAACGCCTGTCCGCAGCATTCCTGCGCCCCGCGAGGGCGCGCCTGCGGAGAGCAACATCACCGTGTCCAAACAGGGTGCGCCCAGTGCGTCCTCTTGATGAAGCACTTTTGACAACCTGAGAAACACCACCCCGAGGCTATCCCCAGCCAGAGGACACGGCCGTCGGATGACATACGGGACGTCCGCCAACACGCACCGCGTAGGCACAAGATGTCCCGTTCGTCACCGCACCGGCGGAGCAGAACCGTCCCGATCGGCAAACGACCGGCGATCCAGCACATGAGACGCGGACTTATGGGCATTGGGGCGCGAATTTGGCCCGCCATCCCGCGCCATCGCCCCAAATGACGTCCTCCAAAACGAGCCGCCTCGAGACCAGCTTCGCCTCCGCAGGCTGAAAACCACCAACCACCGAGGCAAGATGGCCAAATTAATTAGTTGGATATCTTGAGCACCTTCATGAAACAAAGGACTCATTTGGCCACCTTGCACTATTTGGCCACCTTGCCCGATCGCTCCCCCGCATCAGGGAAATTCGCGAGATGCGCGACAGGAGATGCGCGACAGACTAACCAACCCCATCGTCCTGCGAAAATCGGGGTTCGCTCGATGGGGACGAAAAGTTCACCCTGCGGCTCTCGAAAGCAGCCAGGTGTAGTCTGACAGCGCACGCTTGAGGACTACAACATGAGAAAGCTTTCAAAGAGAGCGCTTTGGGGCATCATATTTTATTCAGCTGCGGTCACCTTGCCCGCCGCCGCGGCTGCTTCTGCTCCCCCACCGGGCAATTCGTGGCCAAACGGAACTGGCACTTTGACAAAACAGAGAATCCCTAAGAATCGTAAGCGTCTCCCGCAGGCTTTATTGACGCGTTGCAGGCCGCTCTAGCTGCAAGCGTTGTATGGCATCAGCATCATCAGACGGATTGGCGCATCCTGCACAGGTGGGCAATCTACCAAACCACCTTGCCACTGCAGTGGCCGTTGGGAGTCATATAAATGTAGGTAGACAGCAAAACGTAGTATTCCTGTTCCCTTTACACAATCTGCGCTACGTTGAATCAGTGACTCTCCGTCGGAGGAAAGCAGCCCCTCGTCATACCCGACTTGCATCCAGCGTGAATCATCTGGGTGCTCAGGCTGCATCTGTCCCAGCTTGACCATCTCGAAGTCCTCCCCCACTCCTTCCACTTCGGCTTCGATCAATACAAGTTTTTCGAAATGTTCCCGCGTGGCCTCATCATCACCTGTGATCTGCCACTGCTCCTGCCAAGTGTCCTTCCCTATCACCGGGCGGTACACACCAAGGATCTTCAATCGAGGTTCCACCATGGCGACCAGTATAGCCATCGCTTAAAGCTATCTTTCATTACGAAATTTGTGGTCTGGGAAGTACCGGACGAGCCGTTGTGAAGCAAGATTCGCTACCACTTTCGCGCCATTAAGCGAGTGCCTCTCTTGCCCTCAAACTTTGGAGTGGAGGGAGTCAATCAATGGCGAAATTTGGATTGAAAGAAGGCAGTAGCATCCTTGAGGTTTTCGAAGCCGATACCGTAGTTGTCCACCCTCCGCACAAAATCGCGGTCTTCTACTCGGGATTGGATGAATGGCGAGAGACGGCGAGAATTCATTTGAAACCCGGTCAAACGATAGAAACAGACCAATCGAGGCTACCCCAATGACTCAGCCCACGCCGGCCCGTAGATAAGCGCGTGGTCCACGCCCAGGTCTGTGTGTCCCTCTCACCTACCTCCTTCCTTCCGATTCAGCCCAGGATGAAAGGTGTTATTTCTTCTGGTCCCCGAAACTACCCAACAATCTTGACCACGAAACGAGCATAGGTTGTACTGCAGAACATGCGCGTAGCTTTGCCCCTCGCTTTCCTGGCTGTTGTGTTTCCGATCTGCGCAGCGCAGGATCAACCTGCGCGCCCGTTGCCGGCACCGATTCGATTCGTCGAACGGGAAATGTGGATACCTGCGCCTCAGTCGTTTCCCCATGGGCTGGACTCAATCGAAGTCTATGCAGATGTACCCGGGCGACATCCTCTGGTGGTGTTGACGCACGGAACATCGAATGACCCGGCAGTGCGCATGCGCACGACCCCATGGTCGCAACTGGAACAGGCGTTATGGTTCGCACGGCGCGGTTACGTAGCCATCGTGGTGGTGAGAAGTGGGTATGGACGCTCGGATGGACGAATGGACAGCCAGCAAGGCAGCTGCAACTCCCGGCGAGGAGGCAGTTTCGAGGCGGCTGGTGCAGCCAGTGCGGACGACCTGCGAGCCGCCATTCGTTACGCAAACAGCCTGCCTGAAGTGGACGGGGAGACGGTTCTGAGTGCCGGCGTGTCCACCGGAGGGTTTGCCCAGGCAGCATTGATCGCAGATCCACCAAAAGGTCTCAAGGCTGCCATCAGTTTCGCAGGTGGCAGAGGCAGCGATGGCCACGAGCACGACTGCGATCTCAATGGCGTAGTTGGCGCTTTCGGCGCGTTCGGCAAGGGTGCACACAAGCACGGAGATCTGCCTATGCTGTGGATCTACGCACAAAATGACCACTATTTTCCGCCGGTGATGGCACAGCAATTCGAAGCTGCCTACACCCGCGGCGGCGGCAACGCGCAATTCGTAATGGCTCCTCCCGATGGAGACGATGGACACCATCTCTACAGCCATGTGCATGCCTGGTCTGATACCGTGCAGTCATTCCTGAAAGCGCATGATCTGCTGCCACTGGGAGACGAGGTGTACCCGGGACCGGTGCCGCCGGATGTTCCTCCTCCGGCCGGATTACCCACGAACGGAGTTGAGGCATGGACACACTTCTTGCTCGCTGCTCCGTTCAAGGCGTTTGCCAGCAATGGGACCGGAGCATGGGGATCTGCGCAGGCGGGATTCAATCAGTACCTTGCCGATACCGATGCGCTGGATAGATGCAAGAAGGCGGCCGCCGGCAATAACAACTGCTCGATCGTAGCCAGAACACCGGGGATCAAGTAACCACGCCAATTAAAACTTAAGAACGAGGAATCCGGAACAGCCTGATGGCCCTCTCGAACCGCCATCCCCCGACCTGCCTTTTGTAAACTGACCCAGGACAGCGAGCCTTAGGAGACCAGATTGCCGACCCCCAACCAACCCGCCGGCGAAGTCCCCGTACTGATCGTAGGAGCAGGCCCTACCGGACTAACCCTGGCCTGTGACCTGGCACGCCGCGGCGTCCCACTCCGCATCATCGACAAATCCCCATCCTACTTCGCCGGCTCACGAGGAAAAGGACTCCAACCGCGCACTCTCGAACTCCTGGATGACCTGGGAATCGTCGGCGAGATCCTCGCCAACGGACGCTTTCACCTGCCCTTCCGGGGCTACGACGGCGCCACCGTCCTCGGCGACCTCGACATGCACGAGGGCCGTAACCCCACCCCCGAAGTCCCTTATGCAAGCAGTCTCATCATTCCGCAATTCCGCGTCGAAGAGATCTTGCGGAAATACCTGGCCAGCCTGGGACACCAGGTCGAACTGGCAACCGAACTCATCGACCTCGAGCAGGATGAAGAGACCGTGACAGCCACCCTGCAACGGGACGGCCTCCCTCACAAGGTCACGGCGCAATACGTCTTCGCCGCAGACGGAGGCCGAAGCTTTCTCCGCAAACATCTCAACGTAGGCTTCGAAGGCGAAACCTGGAAAGATGAACGCATGTTGGTCGGAGACGTCCAGGTGGACATACTCGACCGCGACCACTGGCATTCCTGGCCCAAGCATAAAGACGGATGGGTCGCCCTCTGTCCGCTTCCCTCCACCAATTCCTTTCAGTTTCAGGCACAGATTCCACCCGATGAGCCGGATGAGCCGTCGCTCGAGCGCTTTCAACAAATCATCGACGAGCGCACCAACTGGCCTGAGATCCGTCTGCACGATGCCAGCTGGCTCTCCCTTTACCGCGCCAACGTAAGAATGGTCGACCGCTACCGCGTAGGCCGTGTCTTTCTCGCCGGAGACGCCGCCCACGTCCACTCCCCCGCAGGCGGCCAGGGCATGAACACCGGCATGCAGGATGCCTATAACCTGGGCTGGAAGCTACCCGCGGTCCTGGCCGGAGCGCCCGCTGCGCTGCTCGATACCTACGAGGAGGAGCGGCTTCCCATTGCCGCTTGGCTGCTCGGCGCCACCACCAAACTTCATCGCCAGGTCTTTCAATCGAACGCGGATTTACATCGCGACGAGCAGTTCCTGCAACTGGCTTTGAACTATCGAGGCGCGTCCCTATCCCAGGGCGAGACTTCCCTCTCCACCAAACTGCAGCCCGGCGACCGAGCCCCGGACGCGCCACTGCTGGATCATCGGCAAAATCCCCTGCGCCTGTTTGATCTTCTCCGCGGCCCCCACTTCACGCTGCTGGATTTCATAACCAACGACGCCGAGCAGAACCTGAGCGGAGACGAACCCCTGGTGCGCCGCTATAAAATCCTCCGCGCCCCCGGCGTCCCGCAGCGCGAAGGCCAGCTGACTGGCAAGGACCAGCACATCTGGAACAGTTACGGCGCCGAATCGGACGCGCTCTTCCTGATCCGCCCGGATGGATACATCGGATTCATCGGGCCTCGAGAAAGTGCGGCCCAGGTCCAAACATATTTGCGCGGTTGCACTGCCCGAAACAAATGAGGCGAGCTTTTCGGCTCGCCTCTCGTTATCACCTTCAACACCCGTTTAGAACTGCACCCGCACCGAAAACTGAAGCTGTCGCGGCTTAGCCCCAGGCGGCTCGGTGGTTATGAACACCGGCCCCTGGTCAATATTGATCGTAGATGCATTTCCATTTGGGTTGCCGGCGTTGATGTGGTTAAACGCGTTATAAGCATCCAAACGGAATTGCGCGTACATGCTTTCATGGATAGTGAAATTCTTCTGCACCGCCATATCCGTATCAAAGAAATTCGGACCGAACTTGGTATTTCGGCCGGCGTTGCCAATCTGGTCGAGACCTGGAATGGAGAAATTACCCGGGCGTACGATCGTGTTGAAGAATGCTCGATTGTGCCCAGTGGTAACGAACGGGCCGACATTCGTCGGCAGGCTCGAAGGTCGCCCATTGGGGTAACACGGAGCATCCGAAGGCAAGTTATTACCGCAGCTCGAATAAGTGAGAGTGAACGGCAATCCGCTCGACCAGTTGACGATGGGACTAATCTCCCAGCCTCCGACTACCTCGTCTACCCACCCTGGCGAATTCGACAAATAAGCCCTGTTTCTGCCCACGGGAATCTGCCAGTTCCCGTAGGAAACAATCTGCTGCTCACGAAGAGAGTCGTTACGCCCCTTGACCGCGGGCGCGTCCCAGGTCCTGAAGCTCGAAGCCCAATCGAATGCCCGCTGCCAGGCATAATTCGACGTGAACGAAAGCCCCCTGGAGAATATCTTCGCCACCGTGACCTGGAGCGCGTTGAAATGATTGTCCTGATCATCTCCGTTATATTGAATGCTCTGCGTCCATCCGCACGCGCCGGCAGGCACGCCCGGCTGCGGAGTGTAGGCCGCGCTCTTGCAGGCCGGCAGGCTGTAAGCGTAATAGCGTTGCAGGAACGAACTGTTATTCGTCCCACCATCGGGATTGATGCCGTTCACCGCACTGGGCAGGATCGCGGAGCTTGGAACGTAGTGCAGCGCTTGCCCGTTAATACTGTAACCAGAAGGAAGAAAAACCGCCTCTTCATTCGGGTTGGTGCTGTTGCCATCGAGCGCGCTCAAAGTGTGCGTGCCTTTGTTGCCGACATACGCCATGGTGAGGGAGAGCGTCGGCGTGATCGATTGCTGCAGACTCAGGTTCCACGCATCGATCGTAGGCAGCCTGATCGGGTTCGGCCGCGCCTTCACGGTGACGTTATAGTTCGGCGCCGGCAGCAACCCGTCCGAAGGCACAGCGGGAAACACGTTTGGAGGAGGACCCGCGGAAAGGGCGAAGGCTGCCGAGGTGGTTCCAGTGGCATTGTTATTCACACTTTGATTGGCCAGCACAGGAAGGTTCTGGGTAACCGTGTGGCCAAAAATCGAACCGAACACTCCAAGATCAAAGCTGCGGCCATAACCCGCTCGGATCACGGTCTTGGGATGCCACTGATAGGCGATGCCGATACGAGGCGCCAGCGCCTTCCATGCGATATCCCAGCCCATGTTGCTGCCGATACCTCCCACTCCGGCTACCCGGATGAATCCGTCGTTCAGATTCATCAACCCGCCGTGCTCTGCTCCGTTGACCGCCTCAGGAAAATACAGCTCCCAGCGCAAACCATAATTGACTGTCAAATTCGGGCGAATGCGCCAGGTGTCCTGGCCATAGAAGAACAACCGCTTTTGAAACTCTTTGGCGTTCAGCGAGCCCGCGATGTTTGGGTTCTGAATATACCGGCCAAAGGCGGTCACATCCCCCAGGACAAACGTAGCAAAGCCCAGCCCGCCGGATCCGCCATTCGAGGTTGGGCCGTTGCCAAAGTCCAGCAGGCCGGCGCGATCCGTATCGCTGGGAACCCGAAGATTCCTGGCGTAGCGCGCATCGGCTCCAACCTTAAAAGAGTGATTGCCAAAGAGCTTGGTCCAGTTATCAACCCCCTGGAACTGATCTTCTTTCTCCGTCGTAGGGCAGTTACACCGGGTAATGTTCAGCCCCGATCCGTATTGCGGACCCTGGCTCTGCGTATTGCTGGGATTGTTCGTAAGATTGGTGCTGCCGACATCCGCGATATTAAATCCGGGCGCACCATTGGTAAATCGATCGCCCAGGTTAAGACCCGGAATGCCGAGCTGGGTAGCAAACGGGATCGTCTGATCGTACTTCGAAGTGACGATGTTGTAGCGATAATAACCGAGCCGAAAATCCGTGAGCAATGAGCTGTTCACCGCAATGTCCGCCCCGGCAGCAAGGCTGTCGTTGGCTCCGGTTGAAGTACCACCAAAGCCGTTGATCCCGAAACCCGCGCCACCCGCGGCGCCAAAGAGCGTACCACCGCTGAGGGTATCGGTAAATCGGCTGAAGCGCTCGAAAAGATGGGTTCTCTGGCTCAACTGAAAGTCGACGCGCTCATCCCACTGGTTGTTATTGAAAAGGCCGGTGCCTCCCGACGCGTAGTTCTGAGAAGATAACGCGCCAAAGTTGCCTGACTTATTAGGCGTATAGGGTTGCAACAATTTGAGCAGCGCGAGCGCGGGCGCAGAAAGGCGAGCGGTCGGGATGACCTGCCCGGGAAACGGCTGGCCAGTCGTTGGGTCATAGATCAAGGCATTGCCCGCACCCGCGATCGCATTGGAGTATTCACTAAAATCGCAACCCGGAATGCCACTGACCGTAGCCGACTGCCCCAGGCAGGTACTGATCAGGTGGGGAGATGGCACCGTCATGATGGCAGAAGAACCAACCTTTTGCCGGACTCCCTGATAATCCCCGAAGAAGAAGAGCTTGTCCTTCTTGACCGGGCCGCCGATCGATCCGCCGAACTGGTTAAAGAGTGCTTGAGGAATGAGCCTACCGCTGACTGGGTCGGGGCTGAACTGGGAATACGGATCGCGAGCCAGGTCCGCGGCGCTCTGCCGATAATCGAACACGCTCCCATGAAAGTTGTTTGACCCCGACTTGGTTTGCACCGTAACAACTGCCGAGACCGCCTTGCCGAATTCCGCATCAAAATTCTGGGTTGCGATTTGGGCTTCGGTGATCGCATCGAGCGCCGGATTCACGACAATGATTCCCAGGATTGGATCCTGATTGTCCGTTCCATCCAGCTCGTAGGCCACGCCGCCGAAGGCCTGACCATCGATTTGGATCTGCTGGCTGCCTTGCGGGTTTTCGTCTGCCGCGTGGCTCCAGCCCAGTTGTTGCGCCCCCGGCAGCAACAATTGAAGGCTGGTAAAGTTGCGGTTGACCAAAGGCAAATCCGAGACCGTCTTCTCGGAGAAGGTCGTGGATACGTCCGCACGGTCGGCCTTCAACTCGGGCACCGTATCGGCGAGCACGGTCACCGTTTCCGACTCACCACCCACCTCGAGATGGGCGTCCACCTTGGGAGAAGTGTTCGCCGCCACCGCAATTCCGGTTTGCTCAAATGTCTTGAAGTTGGGAGCTGTTACCTTGATGTCATACGTGTCCGGGATCAGGTGCTGCACCGTGTAGTCGCCCGATTCATTGCTTTGCGCGGTCACAGAGGTTCCCTTCGATTCATCTGTCACCGTGATTGTCGCACCGGGAACGACTGCGCCGGTGTTGTCGGTCACCGTCCCGAACAGGGATCCGTAGATAGCTTGTGCATGGGAGAGACTGGGTAGGAACAATAACCCGAGGACGACAGCCGGAACGGCCGCCACGAACTTCTGCAGTCGCATATCACTCGCTCCAAAAAATGTTGCATTCCGCTTCTTTTGCCTAAGCGGCATCTTTCGCGCTCTACGGCGACAATGTCGGAGGTGCTCTGATGAGCAGCCGGCGGGTGGCAGCAGGTACCCGCCTATCGGCCGGCTGAATTACTGCGGGAGAGCAAAGGATCGACCGACGATTGGCGGTTAACGATCTATTTTTACAGCGCGGGTGACCGAGGCCCTCGCGCCTGCCGAAGCTTATAGTTACGTGGCAACACCGTTGTCAAGCGTCAATCCAGGTAATTTTTATAGAGCAAAAACGACGCAACCCAGCGGATTGGATGGGGACCTGCTTTTTCAGCCACTGATCCCATTCCGCCTGGGATCTGCAGTTCACCATCCCCCCGCAGAGCCCCCCACCGCATGCAAGAATGGTGCCATCGAAAATCCGTGAAAGTACGAGCCTCCCTAAGGAGAAGAATGGATAACACCCTCACTCGTCGAGACCTGCTGAAGACCACCGGCGCCTCTCTAGCCATGCTCGGCATGCCCCATGCCCTGGCCGCCGCGCAAGCCGCGGCGCCATCGAGTGCGGCCACCATGCAGGAGCAGACGCGTGCGCAACGCATGCAGTGGTGGCACGCCGCCAAATTTGGCATGTTCATCCACTTTGGTGTGTATAGCACCATCGAGCGTCATGAATGGGTCATGGAAGACGAAGCCACTCCCATCGGTCCCTACATGGAGCACGCAGCCACTTTCCGGCCAATCAAGCTCTGCCCCCGGGCCTGGGCTCGCCTGGCAAAACAAGCCGGGATGAAGTACATGGTCATGACCACTAAGCACCACGAAGGCTTCTGTAACTTCGACACAAAGCTAACCACCTACTGCGCACCCAAGCGGGGACCAGGGCGCGACCTGGTGAATGAATACGTAGAAGCGGCAAGAGCGGAAGGTCTGCGCGTCGGCTTCTACTACTCACTGATGGATTGGCATCACCCCGATGGCGCCAACTGTGCGACCGACGAAGCCGCGCGCCGCAGATTCGTCGACTACACCCACGGCCTGATTCGCGAACTGCTGACCAACTATGGCAAGGTCGACGTTTTGTGGTATGACGTTGCGTGGCCCCTGGAAGCCGAGGGCTGGGAATCGAACCGCATGAACGACATGGTCTTTCAGCTTCAACCCGAGATCATCGTGAACAATCGCAATAAGCTGCCCGGCGACTTCGCAACTCCGGAGCAAAGAATTGTGGCCGAGACAGGTGGCCGTGCGTGGGAATCGTGCATGACACTCAACGACAGCTGGGGCTATCAACGTGCGGACACCGACTGGAAATCGTCGCGGACGATCGTCCGCAATTTGATCCAATGCGCGCGCGACGGCGGCAATTATCTATTGAACATCGGCCCAAAGCCGGACGGTTCTGTGCCCGAAGAGTCGGTCAAGGTATTGACCGAAGTCGGCCACTGGATGGACACCAACGGCGAAAGCATCTACAAGTCCGACCTCTGCCAGGTGCGGCGATCCAACTACGCCAGCTTCACCCGGATTGGCAATACGCTTTACATGCACGTCCACTTCTGGCCGGGGGAATACGTTGCTATCAGCGGCCTGAAAGCAAAGGTAAAAACCGCTCACCTGGTCAAGACCGGCGGGGATGTGAAGTTCACACAAGATGAGTTCCAGACCAGGTTCACCGGTCTGCCCCAGGCCGCGCCGGATTATCCCGTGACCACGATCGCGATTGAGTGCGATGCAGAGCCAAACCAGGACACAGACTTCGTGCGGCGTAACAAACCGCGCGACGGCGTATAGACTCAGCCGTCAATAGATTCTGAAGTTGACTTTCACATTCACTTCCACCACCGGCTTGCCGGCAGGGCTGGCCAGGAACCGTTCCATAAACCGCACCGGTGATACCCGAATTGGAAAATCGACCCGGGGTTCCCCGCCGGATCGACAATCTATCCTCTTGCTCAAGGATCACCTTCTGTGACAATATACCTTCTGCAGGTAGGGAGATTGCTCGGGCGCAACACCTCGTAGAGGGGGCTGCCGGACGATCTCAAGCTGCCTGAATCGGATGATCTGTATCTGATCCAGATAGACTATCTTTACGGGGCCCCTGTCTCATAGGTATGAGCGCTTAATATTGAGGGCCCGCACCAAGACTTCGGGATATGTAAAATTTTCCCTTCTCCGTTTGCTCCCAGGGGCATCGGATTGGCAATACGAGATTAGCCGCTTTGGAATGATGTACGAATCGGTTGCTCATGTGACCGACCCAATCTATTTGCAACCGAAAGTGTCCCGGCAGCGGGCTCCAGGCCACGTGTCCCCCCTACCCAGGTAGCGCGAGAAAAATGGAGGCAAAAGCTGCAATCGTGCCTTACAGCCGTAAGTTCCCCGAGCAGGACCGTGCCATCGAGACGGTCTTTCGTCTAATGCGTCAGCATCCTGAAGGTGTCACGGTCAATGAGCTGAATGAACTGATGCAAGCCCATAACGATAAACTCCAGGGCGAAATTGCCTGGTTCAATTCGATCGATGTTTTGATTGACGAAGGCAGGGTCTATACCTGCCCCAAGTGGCGAGAAAGAGGCTACTTGGAGAGCCTCAAGCTGTACGCGAAATAGCGGCGGCCAGAGGCGATGACAGTACATGTCGCAGGAATGCGATGAGCCTGCCGAGCAAGCGCCGGAGCTCCGCCAATTTTATTTGCGCCGCATCTGAAACGAAATCGACCCGGTCACCACCATCTGGTTAATCGGGCGCTTTCTATCGGTGCTGGCCCATCGTGTCACTCCGTTCTGCGCCTTGTCGCAAGAACATGCGATGCCTGTTTCAGGACAGTAAGAGTGGCATTTCGGGCTACCAGCGCCGTGTTTGCGCCATGACTCCTGCCGGAGGTTGGCATGAAACGCGGGGGCGGCTTATGGCCAGTAGCGGCTGCGCTCGGAATCGCCGCGACGGTCGGCGTTTCCACTATGAAGCCGAAGCCGCCGGCCGAAGCTCCGACCACGCAAAAAACAGGCCAGACTTCTCCCAACATCGATACCCCAGCCTTACAGTCCTTCGAAAACGGCCCTTGTCCGGATCTCGAGAAACGGCTCCAGGACTTCTTCCTGATAGCCGAAAACCAAGTCGCAGCTCCCGACTCCTGTTTCCCGGCACTCAAGCAACGGCCGGCCAACTCCCCGGCGCTCCAGAGCCAGGCGAGTCACCTGCGGTTTGTCATCGCTACCCTGCCTGATCCGTTACACACCTACTTTCCACTCATCTTTGACCGTGACGCGGAAGCCATCCAGCAGGCCGGGCAAGATGAAGAGTATGTATACGACTCCTCCTGGCTGCCTTGGGAGACTGCGCGCGCAGGGGATGACGAGAATGGAGAGAAGAAGAGAGAAGCGCAGGAGGACCAGCCCGGCATCCTTCTTTTCCGAAAGGCTTTCGCCAAAGAAACTCCCTCCCATCAGCCCTTCGACCAGGGTTTGGCTGTGCTCATCGTGGGAGAAGAACCGACGGCCGGCATCCATCGCCGTCAATTCGAAAATGCCGTCAAGTGGCTCGACGCATTGCAACCGGGCGGCGATGGAGAGCAACGTCCCCCTGTGCAGATCCTCGGCCCGAGTTTCTCTGGCTCCATTCCCTCGCTGGTTGAACTGCTTCGCGCCTCAGCTCCGGTGCTCGCTGCGCACACCGACTCTGAGCTGCGTATTTTCAGCGGCAACGTCAGCAGCGATAGCGCCGTGCGCTGGCTAAAACAGGTGGCAGGCAGCCCCGAACTTCGCTCGTTGGGTGTTCAATTTCGTAGCTTCCAGCACAGCGACGACGTTAGCCTGGATCGATACTGCAGATATTTGTCCCCCTCCATAACAACGCTGGACCATCTGGCCATCGTCTCCGAGGACGAGACCGCTTACGGCAGTGAATATGGTACCAATGCGGCGGGGGCTCCCTGCCGTCCCCTCCCTGGTGAGTCGGGCCCAGTCCATTTGTATTACCCGCGAGATATCTCGGCTCTCCGCGCCGCATACCAGAGCCAATCGATCTTTAGCCAGCCCGCAGTTGACCCAACGGCGGGAAAGTCCTCGCATACGCTGCAGGACAATCTTGCCGATCCTGATCAGAAGAACCACGACACCATCCGCGGTTATAGCGGAGACCAGACTGCACTTTCGCAGGAAGCCGAATTACAGCAAATCGTCAGCCTCATGCGCGCACACAAGACGGAATACATCCTGGTGCGCAGCAGCAATCCCCTGGATCAACTATTTCTCAGTCACTTCTTCCGCATGACTTACCCGGAGGGACGCATCGTCATCGTGGGCGCCGACCTCCTTCTTCGCCGGGAAACCGGGGCCAGCGGGCTGAATGGGGTCATGACTCTCAGCACTTACCCGCTGCTGACGTGGGAACAGGATTGGACCAAAAGCAACGTACAGGACAAATTTCACACCCACCGCGTGTTTCCTCATGACGGGGCAGAAGGGGCTTACTTTGCAGCTCGCTTCCTGCTTCATCAACCTCGCCCAATGGATATTTCCAGCCACCAGGCGGAAGTCGCGACAGCGTCGGCCGACGGAAATCCAAGTGCCTATAACGGTTTTGTCCCATCCAATTGTCTTGCCGACTTGGACTTACCCGACTATGCTCCGCCGTTCTGGATGAACCGCCGAAACGGAGAGCCTTGCCGCCATCCGCCAACCTGGCTTTCGGTGCTGGGCAATGATGGATTCTGGCCGGTCGCGGTGATGGATTTCAAAACCAACCCCGGCCATGAAAAACGGGAACAAATCGAGGAACTGGGAGACAAAGAGAACGGCTTCGATCGGCTAATCAGCAGCGTCGCTACCCTTCCCCACACGATCGCGTTCCTGGCCGGAAGGCGTCCCAACCAAGCCTTTGCCGACGTTAACTCGCGAGGTTGGCTTGATATGCCGGTCAGTATGAAGTTCCTGATGCTTGGTGTATTTCTCTGGGCAAGCTTCCACCTGGCCTGTTGCTGCCGCGCTTCGATTACGGTGAAGCCGGCGTATCGCGCTCACTTCGTCAGGCCGAGTTGCAGCTCGATCGCTGAACAATCGAAGTGCGAGGTTGTCGCCCTCAGGCACCACAAGTATGCGCATCGAGCGCTCATCCTTCTTGCCAGCATTCTAGTAGCGCTGGTGCCCATCACTCTTGCGTGGGGTTACGGCGAGATGTGGGAGAACGGCGAGCCCCTGCTCCATCCATGGCCCTATCGCGTCTATCTTCCACTTATCTGGTGGATTGCCTGCGTCGCCGTGTGCGGCAATTCATGGGTAGAGAATCATCTGCCAACGCTCGAACCCGATGACGATTTATATCCTCAGCCCATACCCAAGAGCAGCAAGAGCGTGCCAGACGGTTTTATCGGCTGGATCCAAAAGAAAGTTCCGTCAGAAGTCCTCTGGTCGTTTCTTTATTTCGTCGGGCTGTCGCTGATTCTTTATTTCTGCGTTGACCTTCTGCTCGATCGAGCCTTAAACGATACCAATCGTATCCCTACGTACTGGCGGGCGATCAACCTGACAACCGGCGTTTCTCCATTGGTTCCGTTGATGTCATTGATTGTAGGCCTGTATGGCTGGTGCTGGTATTCCCTCCAGGGGCTTGCACTTTTCGGCGAGGATCGGCCGCTCTTGCCCACCAATGCTAACTTGCAACTCGCGGGGGAAAGGCCCGATCTGCTCCGGATGCTCAGCCGGAATTGGGCCGCGAAGCCTCTTGAGAGGCTAAGCTCGCCCTTCGCGACTCAGCCGTGGATCATTGCGGGGATTTCTTTTGCCGCTATTGTTGTACTCGCCCTGTTCGTTTTTGGCTGGCCGACCATTCGCAGTTTGGGACCGAAAAATTACTCGATCGTTTTCGGGTTGTGGCTTGTGTTGTGTATCAGCATTTTGCTGGCGAACGCGTGGCAGTTTGCATGCATCTGGATGGACCTGCGGCACATGCTTCAGTTTCTCGACAAACTGCCCCTGCGCCGCAGTCTGCTGGCACTCAAGGGCTTCTCCTGGGGTTCGATTTGGAAAATGAGCGGCAACGTGCTGGATAGACGTTATAAGCTCATCTTTCGTCAGCTTGAAAGTTTGACTCATCTTCAGGCATCGCTGCTCGCGTGGAACGACCAATGCGGAAAGGCACCCGGTGCCGGGTGCGCGAACGCCGCTGAGTGGATTAAACAAATTGAAACGACCAAGGAAAAGAGAGTCGCGTTCGCCGAATGGTATTCGTCGGAGTGGAACAACTGGAAGGCGCGCCGCCTGGTCCGGCTCAAGGCGGTGCAGTTGTCTCTCGCCGACACGGCAGGAACCATGATCACCCAAGTGCTGGTTCCGGAATGGCGAAGCGAGGACACCGCAATTACTGTGCCCGACCTGCCGGCGCATGTCCGCGACGCTGAGGAGCTGGTTTGTTTCGTTTATATCGGGTTCACTCAGAACATTCTCGGACGCTTGCGTTCCCTGGCGTTGGGCATGATATGTATTTTTGTCTCCATCACGGTTTCAATTGCAAGTTACCCATTTGACCCTCGCCCGCTGCTGAGCGGCATTGTGGTCGCTCTGTTTGTCGTCCTCGGTGCAACCATCGTCCTGGTCTACTCTCAGATGCACCGGGACGCGACGCTGAGCAATCTGATGAACACGCCTCCCGGGCAACTAGGAAGCGATTTCTGGCTCAAGGTGCTTGGTTTCGGAGCGGGACCGGTGCTGGGCTTGATAGCCAGCGTGTTTCCAGAGTTCGCCGCCTTCATCATTTCTTATGTGCAGCCGGGAATCGCATCCATCAAGTGACCCGCTAAACCAGCTGCGGTTCCCGCGCAGGGCGTTGCAGCTTCATTGCTTCGCCGGTCACATCGGTGTATTTGAGGCCGGCTCCGGTATTGAAGAGCACCACGCGATCGCTTGGCTTGAGAAAGCCCGTCTCCAGCAACCGGTCGTAAGCGGCGGTTGCCGCAGCTCCCTCCGGGGAAAGGAATATTCCTTCATTGCGTGCCCAATCCAGAATCGAGGTGAGAATCTGCTCATCTGTCTGGGCCAGCGCAACGCCGCCCGAATCACGCAGGATCTTCAGCATGATGGCATCGCCGTACGGCTTAGGAACGCGAAGACCCGAGGCAAAGGTTGAAGCGTCTTGCCACATCTGGCTTACCTCCACACCTTCCTCGAAGGCTCGCGCGACCGGCGCACATCCAGCCGCCTGCACGGCAATCATGCGCGGACGCTTTCCCGGCTTCACCCAGCCAAGCTGCTCCAGTTCGTCAAAGGCCTTCCACATGCCGATCAAGCCAACACCGCCACCGGTGGGATAGAAGACAGCGTCGGGGTATTCCCAACCAAGCTGTTCGACCAGTTCGTAACCCATGGTCTTCTTGCCTTCGACGCGGAATGGTTCTTTCAGCGAAGAGATGTCGAACCATCCTTCCTTCTCCTTGCGCTCAGCAACCATGCGCGCGCAATCGGAGATAAGTCCATCGACCAGCGTGACCGAGGCCCCATAGGCGACCGCCTCCACGTAGTTGGCAAAGGGAACATCGCGGGGCATGAAAATATGAGCTTCGATGCCCGCCGCGGCGGCGTACGCAGCCAGCGCTCCCGCAGCGTTTCCGGCGGAAGGGACAGCGAGCTTGCGTAAGCCATAATGCTTCGCCATGGTGACGGCGAGAGCCAGACCGCGCGCCTTGAACGTTCCCGTAGGGTTAGAGCCTTCTTCTTTGAGGAACGCATTGCGGTATCGCTTGCTGCGCAGCAAAGGCGTCCAACCCTCACCCAGCGTGACCGGTTCCACCTCTGGCAGCACGGAACGATAGCGCCACATGCCGGCCCAGGGAACGCGCGCAGCATCACGTTCGACGACTTCCGCGGGGGATGTACCGCGCAGATGGGTCAGGTCATAGCGAACGAAGAGCGAACCGGCGGGCGGCTGAGGACACCGGGTGCAAACTGTTTGGGGCGAGTCCGCGCTCAGGCGCGCGTGACATCGAGAGCATTCGAGAAAGCCAATTGGCGGCACTGAAACTCCGTAGTTGCCAGTTGATATCTCGTATACCATACAAGTTTTTCGCGGCTTTATGCAAAAATGAGTACCATGGGGTCCACCATCAGAAAGCTGACTGCGCCGCAGAACCTCACCGCGCTCGCCTATGACAGTATCAAGCGGCACATACTGGAAGGAAAGCTGGATGAGGATACAAGACTCACGGAAGAATTTCTTTCGAACCGGCTGGGGATCAGCAAGTCGCCTGTCCGGGAAGCACTGAACAGTCTGCAGACAGAAGGACTGATCCATATCGAGCCACGGCGCGGGGCACGTCTGCGGCAGTTCTCAGTCAAAGAAGTCAAGAACCTTTATGATCTGCGCGAGACCCTGGAGGTGTTTGCCGTATCCATCGCCCGGGTGACGCCTACCCTGCTCGCCGAGCTAGCGAAAAGCGTCGAACGCACACGCAGGCTGGTGAAGGCGAACGACAAGATCAGACACATTGAAGAAGACACCAGGTTTCATGCGGCCATTGCGAGCGCGACGGGGAACGATGAGCTGTGCCGGGTGCTCAAAAATATTCAGGATCAGATCTGGCTGTGTCGATGTAAGACATACAAGCTATCTTCCTCTACCGCCTCCGAAGCCCACCTGGCAATTCTGAAAGCCCTCGAAGAACACGACACCAAAGGCGCAGAAACTGCAATGCGCAGGCACATCGATCATGTGCGCTCCCGGTTGATCGATTTTCTGGAGAAGGATTCCCACCTCAAAGCGGTCGAGCTCCGCTAAGCGGTTAAGGTCGGCGGTCGGAGGCCAGCGCTAAAGCGCATGATCAGAGTCGGACTCCTTTCCGCAACGCTGAAGCGGTTGCTCCTCCCTGCTCAAGCAGGGGGCTCCCACCGCCGACCTTTAAAGAGTCTGAGGGAGAACCCCGCGCTCAAGCTCAAGAATTCGGGAAGGCCTAAGGGCGCACCGCAGGGTTCTCACGCAGACTCTAAAAGCCTCCGAGGGAATTGTTTCCAGGGAAACAGAACCTCCCTCAGCGGCTAAAGCCGCAATTGTTTTGCAGTGATAACGGACGGCCTGGAGGCCGTCCCCTTCAACGGCGTGCAGAGTAAAGTCCAACTTCCCCCTGCTGAAGCAGGGGGGGCTCCCACCAAACTCGGAGTTACAGGAAATCGGATGTTGACCGGACTGGACGCGCCCTGGTCACAAAAATCTCTTGATTCAAAACTGATATGTGATATCTTGAACTTCAAATGATCGGTGATTCGCCTAACTCGCGTCGCGAAGGCTCTGCCGATCCGGCCCTTTCCTCGTTCCAGTCTCGATGTAGCTTCCGGGCTTCCTAGCCTCTCGCGTGATCACGCGCGAGCCGATTGAATAACCATGGACACCGTTGTCCATAGCTAAGCTATGTTGCGTCACGCCTATGCGTGGTCGCGGTGGTCTTTACAGTCCTCGGGAAACACCCTTATGAGTGCACATACCTGGCCTTCTTCTGTCACCGCAATCACCTGTTGTCGAGGGTGTTGTGCAAAATCGCGTAGCGATGGGAGCTGCAATATCTAGACGCTGAGGGAACAAAAGCACTAGACGCCGCCCACCGCCGATGCAACCGCAGGCAGGTGGGCTTGCTTGTTTGGGGCCGACATTCACGGAACGAGTAGCAAACAGGAGAAAGAGAAAATGCGCTTCACCCGGTACGCCTGGCCAGCCATCCTTGCCACCTTCATGCTCGCATGCGTCCCCACAATGCGGGCACAGTCGACCACCTCAGGATATGTAACGGGAAGCGTTACCGACGCAAGCAAGGCCGTGATCAAGGGTGCGGCAGTGACGCTGGAAAACACGGGCACGTCGCTGGACCTGAAGGCCACATCGGGCGACGAAGGCGCCTATCATTTTGACTTTGTTCCTCCGGGCAATTACAAACTCCGGGTTGAGGCAAACGGCTTTAATCCATCGGAACAATCCTTGACCGTCACAGTCGGTCAATCCGTAACCGTCAATGCCTCGCTTTCCATCGCGTCGTCCGCGACGACGGTGGAAGTGGCCGCCTCAGAGGCCCTGATTGAGACCGAGGATGGAAACGTCTCCACCAATTTCAACGAAAAGCAGATTCAGTTCGTACCCAATCCCGGACAGGATTTGACCTACGTCGCACAAGTGGCTCCGGGAGTCGTTATGAACACCCAGGCCGGAGGCGGCAACTTCTCCGCCTTTGGCTTACCGGGCTACTCCAATATGTTCACCATCAACGGCATGGACTATCTCAACTCCTTTGGCGATAACAACAAATCCGGGGCCACCAACAACAGTCTCGGCGCCAATGAAATGCAGAGCGTTACGGTGGTCAACAACGGGTATTCCGGAAACTATGGAAGGATGGTCGGATCCAATGTCAATTTCGTCACCAAATCCGGCTCGAACCAGGTTCACGGCAACGCTATTTACGAGTGGAATGGCTCTTCACTCAACGCCAACAATTTCTTCAACAACAGAAACGCCACCCCGCGCCCCTTCGACAACGTGAACCAATGGGCAGCATCGATCGGGGGCCCGATATGGAAGGACCGCACTTTCTTCTTTGTGAATAACGAGGGCTTAAGAATCGTCCTGCCCACCTCAACTTCGGCGAATATTCCCAGCCCGCAGTTTCAGGCAGCGACCCTGGCCAATCTGCAGCTGGTGAATCCCGGCTCAGTCCCCTTCTACCAAAAGATTTTTGCGCTCTATAACGGCGCAGCCGGTGCGGCACGCGCCACGAATTCGTTGACCGACGGTGGATGCGGAAGCGCCGCGTTCGAGCAGACGATTGGCGGCCCATGCGCGCTGCAGTTCCAGGCGACGCCGGGTAACTTCACCGGGGAGTGGCTTGTTTCCTGGCGTATCGACCAGATACTGAGCCCAAAGGATCAGGTCTACCTGCACATCTTTACCGATCATGGAGTGCAAGCGACCAATACCGATGTGATCAATCCTGTTTTCAATGCGACGAGCCCGCAGCCTGAATGGCAGGGCCAGTTGAATGAGACGCATATCTTTCAGAGCCGGGCGGTCAACCAATTTATCGCTGCCTTCCAGTGGTCAGGCATTCTCTTTGGTCCGGCCAATTACCCCGCTGCCCTGAATGCCTTTCCCGCTAAGTTAACCTTTTCCGATGGAAGTCTGCACTATCTCGGGCAGAACCAGGCAGACCCCGTTGGCCGTCACATTACCCAATACCAATTCGTGGATGACTTCTCCATGACCTTTGGTAAACACACCTTCAAGGCCGGCGTAGACTTCCTGCGCGACGATCTCAATGTCTTCCAATTCGGCAACCAGACGGCTGGAACGATCACCACCTCGCTCGATGATTTCTATAACGGCGCGGGCGCGTCTACGTCTTTCAACAAATCGTTCCCGCTGGCGCTGCATCGTGGATTCGCCGCCTATGACCTCGGCTTTTACGGGGAGGACGATTGGGCAGTGAGGCCCGGTCTGAAGCTGACCCTGGCCCTGCGCTTCGATCGTCAATCGAATACCAGCTGCAATACCAACTGCTTTGCCCGGCTGGCGGCTCCATTCGAGGCCACCGATCACGATCCTGGAATTCCCTACGACCAGGCCATTCAGACCGGTGTTTCGCAGGCCTTCTACAGTGCAACCGCCATTTCCGTGGAGCCTCGTCTTGGCTTTGCATGGTCGCCCTTCGGCAGCAAAGATACCGTGGTACGCGGCGGTATTGGAAACTTTCGCGACTTCATTCCACAACAGTCTCTGCAAGGGTTTGCCCTCAACTCGCCCAACGTAAATTCCTTTAACGTGACCGGCAACCTTTCCCCCGACGTTCCCGACAACATTTTCTCCAACGCCAGTTCTTCGAACACCACATTTCTCCATGGCTTCTCACAAGGAGCAACCCTGGCTGACCTGGTTGCGACGGATCCAGGTTTCTCTCCCCCCTCCCTCTACGGGGCACAGAAGCAGACCAGGAACCCCACCTACCTGGAATGGAATCTTGAAGTGCAGCGATCCCTGGGACAGGCGACAACTATGAGCCTGAACTATGTCGGCAATCACGGAGTGCATGAGATCTTTATCAACCCCAGTCTCAACGCCTATGCCTCCGCTGGTTTTGCAGGCTTGCCCACGGCAGTTCCAGACTCACGCTTCGGGCCGGTGACGGAACTGCAGTCCGACGCAACCTCTCAGTACCACGGCCTGGTTGTCTCCGTTCGCCATAACTTTGCCCGCAGCTTTCAGGCAACCGGCTCTTATACCTGGAGCCATGCCTTTGACGATGTCACGGATAACGGCTTCACCGCGTGGGGTTACGGCACGGCTGCCAGTCTTCAGTATCCCCAGGTTCCGTCCAACCCGCATGCGAACTATGGGAACAACGATGCGGACGCACGCCACGTATTCACCGCCAGTTACGTGTGGACTCCAGCGATCGATGCCTGGACCGGGCGTACCCCCAAGTTGCTGACGTCAGGATGGTCGGTGGCCGGAACATTTGTCACCCGCACCGGCTTCCCTTTCACCGTGATCGACGGCGGCACTACCGGCAATCTGACGGCGACAAACTACGGCGCGACGGTATTTGCGAACTACGCAGGGGGCCAACAACCAAACTGCAGCAATCCAAACCAGCTCTGCCTGAACGCCGCCGACTTTTCGTCGGCCGCGAATGGATTTGGGCAGCAGCAGCGTAACCAGTTCCGGGGACCAGGCTATTTCAATACCGATTTGAGCCTGCTGAAGAGCACCAAAGTGCGTCTGTTTGCAGAAGGACAATCTTTCGTCTTTGGTGCCAGTTTCTTCAATGTCCTGAATCATCCAAACTTCGACCAACCGGTGAACAATCTCTCGAATACTGGTCAATTTGGAAGGATTATCGAAACTGTTTCCCCTCCCACCAGCGTGCTTGGTTCAGGACTCGGCGGCGATTCTTCTCCGCGGCAGATCCAGCTGATTGGCAAGTTCATTTTCTAGCCCACGACCGACGAAGGGGATAAAGCATGAAGGTCAAGCAAGCTCCGTGGCTCGTTCTGGTGTTGGCCGGATTGGCGATGACCGGTCGCGCCACGACCCTGAACTGGGATGCAGCAGCGAAGAGTTGGTGGGCCCACGTTCAATACCTGGCCGGCGACGCGTTGGAAGGGCGCGAGACCGGCAGTCACGGCTTCGACCTTGCCGCAGAGTATGTCGAGGATCAATTCAAGCAGGCGGGATTGAAGCCTGCCGGCACCGCTGGCTACCTGCAGAGCGTCACGTTCCATGTGACGCAGCCCGATCCCTCGCAATCGAGCTGGGAGCTGGTGAGCGATAAGGAAAGCATTCCGGTGGCCGTCGGCAAGGAAGCATCGATCAACATCCGGGGAGTGGATGGAGGCCCTGTGGAGGCGCCGGCGGTGTTCGTCGGTTACGGTTTCGCGGTGCCGGAACGTGGATTCGATGAGCTCGCCGGGCTCGACTTGCATGGCAAGATCGCAGTGGCTATTAGCGGAGGGCCCAATACGATTCCCGGGCCGATTCGATCTTTCTATCAGTCTTCCGGAGAACGATGGCAACAGCTGCAGAAGGCGGGGGCAGTCGGCCTGGTCATGATTGCCAACGCAAAGACGGACATTCCCTGGGAGAGAGCCCAGGCGAGCAAACCGAAGACATCGGTTGTACTCGCCGACCCGGATCTGGACGGCCTGCGCGGCCTGAAATTCAGCGGAACCATCAATCCTGCCTATGGGGACAAGTTTTTTGCCGGCACGGGCCATTCGTTCGCCGAGCTACAGGCTTTGGCGGACGAGGGCAAACCTTTGCCGAAGTTCACCCTCGCCGTTCGCTTTCGCACCAGGACTGCCGTCACCCAGCTACCTGCTATCCGTTCCGCGAACGTCATCGGACTTTTGCCTGGCGATGACCCGCGTCTCAAGAATGAATACATCGTTCTTTCCGCCCACCTTGATCATCTGGGGGTTGGGCGGCCGATTGACGGGGATGCGATCTACAACGGCGCCATGGACAATGCGGCGGGCATCGCCTCTCTGATTGAAGCCGCGAAGGCGCTCGGAGCCCAACCGATCAAGCGGTCGATTTTGTTCATAGCATTCACCGGCGAGGAGGAGGGGATGCTGGGCTCGCAGTACTTCGTAGCCCACTCCACGGTGAAACTCAAGGACATCGTTGCCGCCATCAATATGGATATGTATCTGCCGTTGTTTTCCCTCCGCTACCTCGAAGTGCAGGGTCTGGGAGAGTCCACCTTGGGTAATGACATCCGCGCAGTTGCGCAGTTGAACGATGTCGAGGTGCAGTTCGACAAGCAGCCACCGCAAAACCGATTCATTCGCAGTGATCAAGCCAGTTTCGTTCGCCAGGGGATTCCAGGATTGGGATTCAAATTCGGGTGGACGCCCGACTCGCCAGAACAGAAGATCTTCAATGATTGGATTCACGACCGCTACCACGCACCCTCGGACGATATCAAGCAGCCGGTCGACGCCGTGGCCGCTGCGCAATTCACACATATCCTGGCGCAGTTGGCATTGCGTGTAGCCAATGAACCGGCCAAGCCGGCCTGGTATCCGGAAAGCTTCTACTGCCATCTGGCGGCGAATCCCCACTCATTTGCCGCAAGTACCTATTGACGGCAGTGATCGGATTCCGATATAGTCGGATTCCGATATGGCTTCCGCCCCTGACAGAAACCCTCCGCTCTCGGCCGCGACGCTGCATATCCTGCTGGCGCTCGCCGGGGGAAACCTGCACGGCTACGGAATCATTCAGGAAGTTGCTCGCAATACAGACGGCCGCTATCGGTTGGGCCCAGGCACGCTGTACGACAACCTGAAAAAGTTGATGGATACCGGATTCGTCGCGGACGCCCCCAAATCTACATCTTCCAGGCGGAAGGCTGCCGCCGCAAAGGAAGATGACCGGCGCTTCTACACTCTGACCAGGGAAGGGCGCGCCGCGTTGACGGTCGAGGTGGATCGGCTCCAGAGCGTCGTAACCCAAGCCAGATTGCGTCTTCAGGAAGCGAGGTCAGGAAAAGCATGAACAATGCCGTTTCACGCTTTGCTTATCGTTTGCTGCTACGCCTGCATCCGGCTCCCTTTCAACACGAATTTGGTGCCGAGATGCTCTGGATCTTCGACGAGGAATTCCAGCGGGGCGCGAGCTCCTACCTGCTCTTCGACGGCGTGCTCTCTCTCCTACGCCAGCGTTGCAGGATGCCGCGCAAGTCGGGGGTGCTCTCCATTCGTTCCGGAGAAGTCATCAGCACTCCGGGAGTCGGCCCACTTCGCCTGCTTCAGGCTGGAATTACGTCCTTCGCGATTCTCTTTAGCATCATGCTGCTTTCCAGCCGGACCAGCCCGTTCATGGTTTCCATTCGATGGTCTGAACAATCGCCTTGCTACACCATCACGCTGCAGTCCCCTACGCATATGGCGGAAATCCGTAAGACGCTGCCGTAGCCGCCCGAAGACCGCAGATGTCGAAAACATTTCCAAGATAGGTCCGCTGAACCGCAGATCCCTCGGCTTCGCTCGGGATGACAAAGGGGAGGGCGGCGCTTCTATTGGGAGCGGCTGCTAACCGGCCTGGGCGAATGCTCTCCCAGCTCCGTTGTCCCCGCGCGCCGCTCGCACCCGGAAAATCTGCGCGAGATTCAAATGGAGAAAGCGCAGGGCTTGAGTGTCTGCGTGAGAACCCGCGCTTTCACGCCACGACTAAAGTCGTGCCTGATACAAAGCAAAAAGCCTGTTGCGAGCTTAATCTGGACAAGTCTGCCTCGCTATAGAATGATTCAATCTCCAAAACAGCGGCAGGTCACACGGCGGCTCAGGCCGCAAGATAGGAAGGCGCGCGCCGATGACTCAGGCTCAGATCTGGAAAAATTCTCCTTTCAGTATTGAACGTAAAGAAGGCAAAGCGCCGGGCACGGTGATCTTCCGGCTCTGCGGACCCTTCACTGCTCGCGACATGTACGGTTCGTTAGCACCCATCGACCTGCAAAACATGCTCGATTTCCAATCGGCTCCGAGCGCGGAACCGCCCGTCTTGAATATTCTCGACCTGACCGCAGTTCCCTACATGGATTCCACCGGCCTGGGCATGATCGTCAAGCACTACGTCCACTACCCTGGTAACGGCGTTCGGGTGATTGCGGCCGGAGCGAACTCACGCGTCCTGGAACTGTTCAGGCTGACAAAGATGGACGGGGTCATCACCACGAGCAGCAGCATTGACGACGCGGATATTCGTTGAAGAGTTCTTCATGATCCTGAAACAGTACTACCTCGGCTGCCTGGCTCATGCCTCCTACCTGCTGGGCGACGAGGCGAGTGGAACAGCGATCGTGGTCGACCCGCAACGCGATATCCAGCAGTACCTGGTGGATGCTGAGAAGTTTGGCATCACGATTCGCCACGTCTTCCTGACCCACTTCCACGCAGACTTCATTGCCGGGCACCTGGAACTGCGCGACCGGTGTGGGGCAACCATTCATCTCGGTGCACGCGCCAAGGCGGAATACGCCTTTGTGCCAATGCACGACGGGGATACGCTGAGCTTCCCGCGATTGCGCCTGCAAGTGCTGGAAACCCCGGGCCACACCATCGAGTCCATCTCTATCCTGGTATTTGATCTGGAGAAGGACGCGGCCCATCCCCATGCCGTGCTTACCGGCGACACGATGTTTATCGGGGACGTTGGCCGCCCCGACCTGCGGGCTTCGCTGGGATGGACAGCCCAGGATCTCGGCGCACATCTGTACGACTCCCTGCACAACAAGTTGTTGCCGCTTCCCGACGAGACCCTGGTTTACCCGGCACACGGCGCGGGCTCGCTATGCGGCAAGAAGCTTTCGACCGACACGGTTTCGTCTCTTGGCGATCAGCGCCGCCTGAACTACGCACTGCAGCCGATGTCGAAAGAGGTATTCATTCGCCTGGTCACGGCTGACCAGCCTGATGCTCCGGCCTACTTCACGTTCGATGCGGTGCTGAACACGCACGAGCGAGTCACGCTGGACAAGAATCTGGCAGAGGTTCTCCAGCCCGTCGAACTCGACGAAGTGCTGCGGCTGGGAGACGCGAGCGCCCAGATTTTGGATGTACGGGATGCGGGCGAGTACGCCAAAGGACATCTCGCCGGCAGCATCAACATCGGGCTAGGTGGCCAATACGCAACCTGGGCGGGCAGCGTGCTCGATCGCACCCGTCCGATCGTGATCATTGCTGAGCCAGGGCGTGAACAGGAAGCGGCGTTGCGACTAGGCCGCATCGGGTTTGATCACGTGCGAGGATATCTGCGCGGCGGCATGCAAGCGTTGGCAGAAAGACCGGACCTGGTGTGGCCAACGGAACGCGTCACCGCCCAGATGGCGGCGGATGAGCTAGCAGGGGCGGATCCGCCGCTGGTGCTGGATATCCGCAATCCACGTGAGTGGGAGACTAAACATATTGCCAGGAGTTTGAACATTCCACTCAACCATCTGCAGGAACGTATCGCGGAATTGCCGCGGGACCGCCGTATTGCCGTACATTGCGCGGGCGGATATCGGTCTTCCATTGCAGCCAGCATTCTGCATCACCACGGAATCACGAATTTGATTGAGTTGGCCGGCGGTCTGGCAGCGTGGGATGCCGCGCAATTGCCGGTGGTTGAAGAGCAACACGGAGGAGCGCGGTGACCGCTGCAAAGGGCTCTGTACTGGTGGTCGGCGCGGGACCGACGGGGCTGTTGCTTACCGCGGAGCTTGAGCGGCGCGGTGTGCCGGTTCATTTGATCGATTCCCTCCCGGCGTCGCTGCACTGGGACCGGGCGACCGTGATCCATCCGCGCTCGCTGCAGATCCTCAAGTCCCTGGGACTGGCCGGGAGGTTCCTTGATGCCGGGTGCAAAGTGCGAACCATCAGATTCCACTCCGGCGGCAAGGTGCTCGGAGCGATGGTTCTTGCCGGCTGCGGATGCACTCGAGCGCTATCGCACAGCTGTCTGTGCCGGCGTGCCTGATGGGTGTGGAAATCACCTTGCAACGAGCGGCCCGTAGTTCCGCCGACGGGCCTAGGGGGCCTATCGTCAGGCAGCGTGCCAGGCGTCTGGGGCAGGACGCGAAGAATCCATTTTTAGAAGGGGAGCAGCCAGATCACCGGGTTCGATGCCGAGGACACGCCACTCGGGGTTGTCGTTCGATGCAAGGTGAATCGCCCAATCAGCCGTGTCGGCTCTGAGGTAGCAGCGTCTGGTGCGCGAACGGTCGAAACAGAGCAAGGATGGAGGGCGGAGGACCACACAGTAGGTGTTCATAAAAGCTCCCACTGCTGTTGGATGCACCATCCGGAGGGCAAGATTATAGATTTCGAAAAAATTTGGGGCCGCCACTCGATCCCTCGAGCGCGGCCCCGTTAGTTACGTACTGCCTTCCTGGCTTACCGTTGCTTTGCCTTCTGCACCGCATCCTGCAACGACTTGCGCCGGCTTTGGGTTGCATGTGGGTTCAGTTGCGTCCCCGTGCTCAACTCAGAGGAAAAGCCAGGCACCACTCCACCGGTCGAGCCAGTCCCGGAGAATGTCATCACCGGGATGTTGGTGTTGTAAGCATTGCTGTTGATCGTCATCTTCTCCGTTTGCGCGCCCGTAGTGGTGGGAGCAAACTGAACGTTGACGGTACAGGTGGTCGAAACGGTTAGGGTCACTCCTGCGCAATTACTGCTAGGAATACTGAAGGCGGCATTGGGTAATGTGATGTTGTTGTACGTAGTCGGCAACGTCAGGTTCTTATTGCCGATATTGGCCACCGTCGCAGGCAAAACGGTTTTACTTCCCTTCGCCTGGCTTCCGAACAGGAGGGTCGAACTATTGCCGTTGAGAAACACCAGGCTATTGCTGCTGCCGTTGCCGATGTTGGAGATGACCAAACTCTGCGAACCGGCCGAGAAAGCCATTTCGGCCGGATTCACCAGAGCAGAACCATCAAAGGTGAGCAGGTGGCTCGCCCCGCCCGCTGCAGGAATTACGGTAATGGTGTCAGCATAAGCGTCCAGCGCGTACAGATTCTCAGCTGGGTCAAAGGCCAGTCCCGAAGGATCGGTCGGTTGGGCTACGCCGGTTACCGTGACGACACTCGCATTGCCGCCGCTTGCCGGAACTTTCACAATCTGTCCCGCAACGGCGTTATCGCCGCCATCGCCGACGAACAGATTACCGGTAATGGGATCCGCCGCTAAGACCTGAGGAAAGATCACCGTAATTCCGGGGGTCGCCAGCTTGAGTGCCGCACCCTTATAAGGAACCTCTACCAGGTAGCCCGGAGCGCTGCCGGTTGCATCCACACCATCCGGCCCGGAGTCGCCAATATACAAGTCACCCAGAAAATCGACCGTAAGCGAAATTGGATGACTAAGCAAGGTTCCAGTGTTCAGAATATAAGGCGCCGTTCCCGGAGCTGCGGGCACGACCACGACTCTGGCCTTATTGTAATCGGCAATGTACAGATCTCCCTCGGCGTTGACGGCCACATCGGCCGGCTGGCTGAGCGGGACGGTCCCGGTAGAAATGGCTTGCTTGGTGGATCCGCCTACCCCGGTGACGGAATAGACCGTACCACCCAACAGATCGGCCACGTAAACCTTCTGGTCAAAGCCCGAAGCGGCGACGCCTTGGGGTTCGATCATGCCGGTTGCGGTGGTCGTCGCATCCATTGGATAGGTAATCTGGGCCGCGGACAGACCGGTCTCATAAACCGGCGTGGAACTCAGCAGCGTTGTACTCGGGCCCTTGGCCTGGATCGCCGAAGCCCGGATCCCTGAATATTGGGGCGTGGCCTGATAGGTTTGGTTACAGGTAGCGGGTGCGTAGGCAGTCGTTGAGCTCGGCAACGTCACTGCGCCACAGTTGCCGGTGGTGCCTGCCACTACATCAGCAAGAGTAGGGGTGGCACTGGTGCCCTGGTCTCCGCGGGTGACCGCACGATAGCCGGTAATGGTGGCGGGCGCGTTGTACTCAAAGTTGAATTGGATTGCGGTTCCCTTGGCAAAAGTGTTCACACTTCCCATGGCCACGGGATTGGAGAAGTTCAGCTGGTCGACGTAGTTGGCACCTGCTACATCAAGATTGCCCAACGGATCGGACCCCATGGTCGCCAGGCCTGTGAGGGTGTTGGGAATGAGATACGGAGTCGACGGAGAGCTGGCCGGGACCTCGACCACTTGTTCATTGGCGGCCCCTCCCACCGTCGCCATGATGAACAGATTTCCCGATCCATCGAGCGCCAGGCCCGAGGGGTGTCTGATGTTAAAAGATCCGGTGCCAATGCCAGCGGCTGATCCGCCACCTGTAGGCACCGAATAGACACCGCCGACGTTCGATCCGCTATCAACAAAATAAAGCGTTCCGGAGCCGACTGCCATCGCGGACGCCGTAAAACCGGATAAGCCGGTGTTCACTGTTCTTAGCGTGCCCGTACCAGACGCAATGGAATAAATCTGGCTCCCGCTAAAAAATCCGGTCTCTCCCAGGTACAGGGTATTGGAGCTGTCGACGGCCAGGGCTGTCGGTGCAACGACATCCCCACCCTGATAAATCGTGTTGACTGTATTGGTGAGGATCCCATTATTCGCCACAACTTCGATAATCCGCACCTGCGGCACGGGAATGAAGCCAAGAAAGTAGATGATAGGATTATCGGCGACGTAGAGGTCGCCGACGGTATCCACAGCAAGTCCCTGGGGCGAGTTGAGCCCCCCGGTGTTCACCACCGTCGGCGTCACTGTGCCGGGCAGGCCGGGGATGAACTGCAAAATACGGTTGTTATTGGTATCTGCAACGTAGACGATCCCGTTGGGCGCGACGGCAACTTGTGAGGGAGCAAACGAACCTGTCCCAATGGGTTGTTGTGCGTCGACGACCACAGCGGGCGCCGCGGCAAATGCTTGAGAGGTACCCAAAAGGATAACAGCAGCGGAGATACGGGCCATCCTCTTCCGCGCCCAAGTGGGATAGTTGAATGACGCCTTAGAACCACAAAACTTTTTCTCCGACAACATGTCAGCTCCTTATGCACTTCACAAAATACTTGTATTTGCCTTGATTTGGATCAATATTTGCAACCATCATCCCAACAAATAAGCGTGGCTGCCCGGGACGGGTCGTCTCTATTTGCGATACCTGTAAGGTACTTTGGATGCGACAGCGAAGCTAGGGGTTAGTTAGAAATCGTCGGCCGGAAGTGTGGCCCAATGATTACTAAACTTGTACCCCCCTTGAGGGAATTCGCAGATGGCGTGCCCCGTCAGTAATGCAAAACAATACTCTGCGCTATTTGCTCAGTTCGACGGAGACGATCTGGCCGGCGATGGATTTATCGGAGACCTCGGCATATTCGACTTTCGCCTTCAGTCCCTCGATATCTGTGCAGGGGTTGAGATCGCCCTTTGGAGTGAAATTCAAGGCGCTGAACTCGATCAGCTTGAAGTCGTTGCGATATAAATCAACCGCCTGTGCTTTGCCAGACGGATCGACGCTCAGAGTAAGAATGGCGGGATACGTACAATGCACACTCCGCAACACCCCTCTGACGGTGTGACGCTGGCCAGTTGGCGCTTCCGTCGGATATCGCGGGGTCTGCTGGGGGCTGTCTGGCTTCAAGACAAATTTGCTCCCGTCGGCCCGGGTGATGGTCATGGTTCGGGTGTCGGTAACGATAGTGGCCGCGGGTTGGGTGCCGGCGTCCTTTTCCATCTGTTGGTTTCGCGCCACCGCTGCCTGGTATTGCTCGATCTGTCCGATGCGGGTTTGGATGGAGACAACTTGTTCCGGAGTCTTTGCCACGCGGCTCGCCGCCTTCAGCACAGACAGGGCGTCATCATATCGCTGAGCGTTCGCCAGAATCAGAGCAGCGTTCAAGCGGTATCCAATATTGTCAGGCTCGAGGATGATTGCCCGAATGTTCAACATGTGCGCTTCGTTGGTCTTCGCAGGGTCTCGCATATAGTACCTGGCAAGTGCGTCGTAGGCAGGCGCGAAGGCAGGATTTAGCTTGATGCAGGTGCGCAGGCTGGATTCAATGTCGGGATCTTCCTCTTGACCTGCTGGGCCGAGGGACATGGCTGCATAATAGTAGTTTGCCAGGTAGCTCTGTGAGTCCAGTTTGACTGCTTCGCCGTACCATTTTCTCGCGGCCTGGAGATCGCCTTCGCGAAACTTGAGATAGCCCATGGTTTCGTGGGCAAGAGCATTTTTTGGATCATCGCGCAAGACGGAGTCGAGGAGCGCTTGCGCGTCCCGGGTCCGCTCATTGTAGACCAGTACATCGGCACGGATCGCATCGGCATCGGTCGCCGGAATCGCGCGAAACTGAAAGGCAGATTCGTCCACGGCGACGACTCTGTTCATTTTGAACATCATGAACTGGCCCTGAGAGATGTAGCTGTTGAGCGACTTCTGCAACTGGGTCAAATCACCGAAGGCCTGTTGCGCAGCCACGATGGGATCTTCTTTTTTGGCCAGCAGGTTGGCGTAGTTCTGCAGGCGGCTCGTGCCCTTCTGCGCATCGGTAATCTCGATGAAATGAGTGAGGGCCCACGACTCCGCGTAGAAGACAGAGCCCTTTTGCTCTTCGTGGTAGTAGGGTGAGGTCTGGTCGACTTTGAGCAACGTGGTAATCGGCAGCAGCCGGTTCTGTCGCAGATACAAAATGTCGTTTTCGCTGGCCTGCCCCAGCAGCACTTCCTTGTCCTGAATATCAGTGTTCTGGTAGAACTCCGCGAGCCCCTCGTTGAGCCACAAAGGTAACCACTCGCTGGCGCTGCGCATCATGTAATGGGTGTACTCGTGGTAGACCGTAGCGAACGGGTGCGCGCCCTGCGCATCGAGGCGCAGCAGGATGTAATTCTTGTCCGGCGCGCGCATGAAAAGTCCGGCAAGGTCAATCTGCCCTTTTGCCAGGTAGACCTCAGGCTCCAGCGCTTGAAACGCCTTCTTGTCTTTGAGCGCGAGCACAATGATCGGCGATCCGGCGTCGTCTGCAGCGGCCGGCATCAGTAGATGAAAGACTGCGCGCATCCGTTCGAACTGATCGGCAACCCGGCGCGCCTGCTTCTCATTGGTATCGGTGAGCACTACAAAGTGCGGGGTTCGCACTTCAAACCAGTGATCGGTTGAATCTCGGGCCGAGGCAGACAACGCGATTGCAAAAAGGCACAGGAAGACAAAAGTTCGACGCATGATGGGGGTGAGGGTAAATGACGAAAAGCTTTGAGGGAAGTACCCATTAGTACCCTGTGGGGGCTGATTGAGGGAAAGCTCCCGAAATCCGGGAATTCCAGCGATCCGCAAATATCTTGGCGATGGTGTAGATGCTCTGCATCGGATTCGCACCTACGGACGTGGGAAAAACACTGCCGTCGACCACGTACAGATCTTCCGTTCCCCATACGTGGAAGTCTTGCCCGACAACGCTGTTCTGTGGGCTTGCTCCCATTTTATCGGTCGCCTGCATGTGCGCAGAAGTTACCACGGAACGGTTGGCAATAAACTCCAGATTCTTCTGCACCAACCCGGCCTGCTCTACCGACGTCAGCACCTGCGGCTGCATCCCCATCTCTGAGTTCCCTTCTGATTGCTGCCCCTCACCATGAAGCAGGTCTTCAGTCGTCGGCAGGTAGACCTCCTTCGCGCCCGCCTTGAACATGACCCGGATGGCCTGGGCGATTCCCTCGGCGAATCGTTGCTTGTCTGCCGCAGAGAGGGTGTAGTCGATTTGCGGTGCCCCGCTTTCATCGAGCAGCACACGATTGCCTGGCTGCGGCGTATCGATCAGCATGACCCCGAATCCTGCAAGGTCGCGAAAGGCTTTAATCATTTCGAACGAGTGAAGCGCTGGACCAGGACTCATGAGCGCCGCGTACAGTGGCTGATCGGCCATCGATTCCAACGCATAACCGCGGTCTGTCAAATAGTCGTCTACGTATACCGAGGCCTCAGTCCCCGTCATCGCGTCAATAGGATGATCGAATCGGCCCATCACCGGCATGGATGGATGGAGCACGGCACCCCGTCCGATCTGATCGTTCTTCAATCCGCTGCGCAACAATACCGTTGGCGAGCCGAGCGCGCCGGCGGCGAGGATCACCGTCCTGGCCCGCACAGTGAAGATCTCTCCTTCGGGCAGCTTCAGTCCATTCGGATCGGCAATGGCCCCGGTTTCGGGGATCGTTGGCCGCATCCTCACCTCGACGCCTATAGCATGACGTGTATGGCCATCGTCTTCGAATAGGACGCGGCGCACGTCGGCATCCGGCACCATGCCCAAGGGGTTTGACGTATCCTCGAGCGCCTCCATTAATAGTTGGCTTTCCGCCGAACGCTTATCCGTCACCGGAGAAGGAGACTCGCCCGGCGGGTAAGTGTTCAAGCTGTAAAGTTTGGGATGCAGCCCGGAAAGTTTTGCTCCATCCCATAGCGCGCGATTGTTGGCGTTGATTTCGCTCTCCGTCAGGCTTCGGGTACCGATCACATGCTTGACCCACTCGTACTCCCGGGCCAGCTCTGCCTGGGTGAACTGGTCTGGAGCGATATAGCCGGCTTTGCGCCAGCCTTCGATCCTGGTTCGAATGGCTTCCGTGGTCGGCGCGAAACAGAGATCCACATTGACTTGTGACCCGCCACCGACGCCCATGCCATTGCGAATGCGAATGGTGCCGTCCATCGACTCGCGGGTGTCGATGAGCTCATCGATGAGCCGGGTTTCCATCGAACCTGGGATCACAAAGGATCCTCGCTCGAGCAGCAACACACGTTTTCCGTTCTGCCGTAATTCATGGGCCAACACCGACCCGGCAGGACCGCTTCCGACGATCAGGACGTCAATCTGGTGACCATCTTTCTCCCCCAGTTCCTTCTTGCCTGCGTTATAGGCCAGCCGGGTCGGTGGGAGGTGCGGCATGTGTGCTTTCAAGTATTCAGGCGGCGCATACAGGTTGAGTTTTACTGCGGTCAACGGTTCCTGCACTGCGCCGTAACCCTTGACGATATAAAAGTTTCGTACTGTCGCCGCAAGCCTGCGCGTGGAATTGTCCGAGCATCTCTGAAGCAGGAAAAGTATCCGCTGACGTTTTTGCGGAAGCAGAGAGGCGAAGGATGGTCCTCCGCTCCCCTGCATGGCTACCGCGAGCCCGCATGCTTCAGGGAAGCCGTGGAGGTTGACAAAAGGCCGCAGCAACTGCCGGAAGGGCTCTGCACTCCCCGCCTCCTGCCAAATGCCATCGCGCGCCGCCTTCAGCAGCCCGGTCGTCATTGGATCGTTCGGCAGTTCGTCCACCGGGAGGAAGGAGGCGAACAGGGCGTTATGTACGGCGTGTAAGTCTACATCGGTTGAACCCGCAGTAGCCTGCCCCAGGCACACCGGAGATCCAATAGCTAAAGCTACCCCCAGGGACCCGCAGACAAGGCTTCGATAAACACCCATGCGGCAGAGTATACCTGTGGACGTAACACGGTAATATAGAGGCCATTGCCATGAATTCACGATTCAGCACCATACAGAAGTGCGCCTTCGCATTTGCCCTTCTCTTCCTTGCGGTCTATTCGCTCGACTTCGTGCCTGGGGTGATGGATGCAAACGGCAAAATGTTCGGCCTGTTCTCGATGACCACCTTTGTCGATGTCGGACACCTCGGCCTGGGGTTGCTAGCCTTAATCAGTGGATTCGTGGGCCCGAAAGCGGCGCGCGTCTACTTCTGGTTTCTTGGTTTCTTCTATGCCGCCGACGTCATCACGTATGCCATCCGGCACCTGCACCTGATCTCACCGACCACCAACGTGCTGGTTAACCTGCCTCACATCGTGATTTCGATCGCAGCCTTCCTGGTCGCGGTTAACGTTGGCAAATAGCTTGCGTGGTTACAGAACGCGCATCCGCACAATTTTCATTCGATTGCTGCGCCTCGGTGCCGGCGTAGTCCTTCTCGGCGTCATCGCGATCGTCTATTTCAGGGTGCACTGCGCGTCGATCCCGCTCCTCTTCAGCCCCACCACGAGCGCTGTCCACAACCCGGCCCAGGCTGCCGGACTTGCCAATTACAGCCGCCCCGAAGTCGATACGTTCTACACCTACCCGGAGTGGTACATCGTTTGGAGCTATCAATCCAAAGCTGACTTTCAACAGGGCCATCTTCCTTCCGGCTACTCCTACTTCGGCGATATCGCTCAGTTCTGGCAGGCCTATTGTCGGATGTACTCGGTAACGCGCGCGATCTATCCTTTCCCGGCCGGCGATCACATCATGCTCGCGGTCATCGGCTCTTCCTTCAGCGTCGAGTATGCGTTGAAGGGGCTTTACGAAAAAACCGTAGGAAGACTGAGCGAGTGGACCAGCCGGCATGAACCAGTGGCGGAAGATTTCTATGCGGCCCAAGTGGCCGAAAACTACGCAGCGTTCGTCCACATCCGCCCCTTTTACGAATTCTCGTTCGCCCATGCGTTGCACGGACTGTGGGGTGAAACGCCGTTTCGCACCACGCATCTTTTGCGCACGCTCGAGCGGCGCGCGTGGCTAACCCTGGATTACTCGGTCGAGGCCCTCTATTGCCAAATTATCGAGCTGGGAACCCACGCGACTTATGGCTTCGAGGACACAACCACCAAGGCATGGGTCGACTTTCCCCCGGAGGTTAATTCCGCTTCCTTGGGTGGCCATTTCAAGATTGTTCGGGATCTTGGTGGTGGCGCCGCGATCATCGAGGTGCCCCGTTACCAGGAATTTACCCCCACAGCCCAGATGCTCATCCAGGCCGGTGCCCACTTCCGTCAGATTGCCGGCAATCAGCTCATCGTCGTTTCTGCCATCGCCCCAAGCCAATGGACCAACAATGCGCCTGACCTGCAGGTTCTTCTGGTGCAGCCGTTGTTGACGAACTCCGGCAAGACGCGTGTGGTTTTGTTGATTCCGGTTCCGGAGTTGAACACAGCTTTGCCCCGGCTGGAGGCAGATGGCTTAGTGATCGAACATCTTTACGACTATTAAAAGCGTGTGAAGCAGGAATTGCGGCGCCCATTCGAGCTTCTCGCGGTCTGTTGCATTGGAAGGGGACGGCTGCAAGGGTGGCCCATCCTATGCTTCTCCCTTCCACAAAGCGTGGGGTGCCCCATATCTCGCTCGTTTTTCGCGAGATGTGGGATACCACGACCCTTAACCTTTTTCCCTACCTTCGAAAGAAGCACGTGGAGCGTTGTGGTATCCCACATCTCGCGAAAAACGAGCGAGATATGGGGCACCCCACGCTTTGTGGAAGGGAGAAAATGAATCTTGTTGCAACCCGATTTCCCAATCTGTAGATCAGCTCAGGACGACAGCTAAAGCGGTCGTTGGGCTGCGCCCATCATTTTCGTCCCACGTATCCGGATTTCCTGCACGAGGCTCCACCAACACCCGCGTGTGCGGCTTTCATTAAGGAAAGCCGCATGAACTTCGCCAACGCGGGCAAGCTCGACAGGAAATCCGGAGTACGCTTTTGCGAACGTGGGGCACCCGTCGATTACCTCCGACGCGGATATGACACAGAGTGCGCAGACTTCGATTGCCTCCGAGGCTTCGATCACATGGGGGCTTCTCTACATGGTTGCGCAATTCGGCTTGCATGTTGATCCGGCGCTTTGTTTGCTGTCAGGCCCGGGTAGGTTCTGTTGCTCTCCGTAACTCCCGACGGCGGCCGGGAGAGATACATACTGTAACTACCTTTGTAGCCAAGGGATCGCGCCAGCGGGACGAGCAGTGGGAAAAGGACTTTTTGCGCAAACTTTGAGGGTTTCAGGAAGCGAATGACATCCTTGAACTCCCTGGCAAGAAGCGCAAGCTGGAAAAGATTGGGCATCCCCGTCGTATCGGTCTTGCCATCCTGAGCCAGACCAATAAGATTCCGCATCAGGTCTTCAAATCGAGCGGCGGGCCGAATATCCATCCGCACTTGCGCCTCGTAGATACCGGCGTTCCACCACCGGTGAGCCTGACCTGGTGGAATCTCGATCGTCGAACCCACTTCGGCTATAGAGATCACTCCGTTCAAGGCTAACCCTACGCGTCCGCTCACGATAGTCAGGCGTTCATAAATGACTGGATGCAGATGCAGGACCGATCCCGCGCCACATTTTCGTGCGTAGAGATCCACAACCAACTGCTCACCGTCTGTTTCCCCTGTGCCGACCTGGATAACTGCCTTTATTCCGGTGGCCGGGTTCTCGTAGACCTCGCCTCGTTTGAACATGACTCCGCTCCTAAGGCTCGTCGAGCGTCTGGGGAAGTTGGCTTGAATGGGATAAGAGCTAACCGATCAAATCAGCTGACCAGTTTTTTGCGGACCGCGTAGAGGACGATCTCCGCGGTGTTATGAATATTCAGTTTTTGCATCAGTTTGGTACGGTGGCTTTCCACCGTATAGGGACTCACGTCCAGAAGAATGGCTACTTCCTTGTTGGTTTTTCCTTCCGCGAGCAATTGCAGCACTTCTTTCTCGCGTGCAGTCAAAAGATCAAAGGTATCGGAAAGACCCTCCTGCTTAAGGACCCGCATGTAATCTTCAAGTAGCGTTTCCGCGATGGCCCGGCTGAAAAAGGGCTTCCCGCCCGCCACGGACTTAATGGCCGCAAGCAGGTCTTGCTCAGCCGATTCCTTCAACAGATAGCCCTTTACGCCAACGTGCAGCGCGCGCAACAGATAGCTCTCGTCTGCGTGCATGGTGAGCATGATGATGGCGGTCTGACTGTTCACCCGCAGTATTTGAGCAGCGGCCTCAATTCCGTTCAGTTGGGGCATCGCAACATCCATCACAATGACTTGTGGGCTGAGATGTACAGCCAGGGCGACGGCTTCCCTGCCATTGGCTGCCTCGCCAATCACGACAAGCTCCGGGTATTGCTCGAGAAGAAGCCGCAGGCCTTTACGCACCACTCCGTGGTCGTCTGCGATCAGCACCTTCAGTTTCATGCTTCCTCTAGTCTTCAGCAAGCCATCCCCGACCGTCAGGACCGATGCAGTGGTGGACGATGTATCCATCTTGACCGTCTCTCCTCCCGTTCAAGAACTCAAACACCGTCCACCCCACCTACGATATCGGGGAGGAGGGCCGGGACCAATCCCTTGGAAGCTCTATAAACGCAGAGAAAAGACAGGAAATGTTCCGTGAATCTGGAAACTTAGCCAGCCCGATCGAGTGGATCGGTTACCAGCGGCACCTCCAGGCTAATCAACGTGCCTCGGCCCAACTCCGAGGAAACGGTAATGACCCCTTGCAGGGCGCGCACCCGCTCGCTCATGCCCACCAATCCAAGGCCACGGGTCTGGAGGTGGCGTTTGTCGAACCCCCTCCCGTTATCCTGCACCGTTGCAGACACTCGATCCCTTTCGTGGCTTACGGTCACAGTAACCCGACTGGCGTCCGCATGTTTTGAACAATTGGTCAGCGCCTCCTGAATAGCCCGGTAGACGCAAATGCGGAGCGCTTCGGGCAGGCTGTCGAGCTGACCCTCAATCGCCAGGGCAACGGGTATTCCGTATCTGCGAGAAAATTCTTTAATTTGCCAGCGCAGTGCCGGCTCCAGCCCCAGATCATCGAGCATGGAAGGGCGCACCAGCAAGGCCAGGTTTCTCACCGAGCGAAGCGCTTCTTCTGCCAGCCGCTTTACACTCTCCAAACGTTCGCGAAAGCCCTCATCGGTGTAGTGAGAGGACAACGTTCCTAGCTCCATTCTCAAGCCGGTCAGGATTTGCCCGACTTCATCGTGCAGTTCTCGTGAAATCGCCTTTCTCTCTTCTTCCTGCACGCGAACAAGCTGATTCGATAATCCGCGAAGCTCCTGCTCCGCTTTCTCTGCTCGCTCCCGCTCGGCCTGCGAAACCCTGTCCAGACGAGCCATATAGGCAGTACTGAACAGTGCAATGGCAAGTTCCAGCAGTAGAAGGAGAAGGGTCGCTCCCATGGCGACACGCCTCAGCTTATTTTGCTGATTTTCAACCTCCTGCTCTTCCCGGGCGAGACTTCCCTGATTGAGCGCATCGATGCGCCCCGCCAGCTCAAGAGTTTTTTTCGGCCGATCTTCGAGTTCGCTGTAGAATTTCTGCTTCCCGGGCTGCGTTTTCGCCGCCACCAGGTTGTTCTCAATGGAATCCCAGTACTCATCGAGACCCTGCTCTAAAGCAAATAGCTGGCTTTTCTGCTTTGTACCCAGCAGGGCCGAAAGCGTGGCGATATCCTTATCCGTGGCGAGGCGCAGTTCGCCGGTTCTGCTCTCGGCGGAGAGAATGTCTCCACTGCCCGAACCTCCTTGCTCGATCAGAGCACCCGTGTTGATGTTTGCCTGGATATCGGATATGGCATCATCTGCTTTTTGGTAAGTCTGGCGTGCGGTCTTGGTGTGTTCGTGAATCCGAGACGCCTGGTGGGATACAAACCAGGTAAACAAGGGCAACAGCAAGAGGAGAGCCGCAAAGGATCCGGCAACTGCAGGCCAAATTCGTCCGCGCATCTGGGGTCATCCTCCTTCCACGCGTGTTATCTCTGTCAGCCCATTCTAACCGTCGAAGCTGTCAAGCACAGGGTCTGCATTGGGTTGGCAGGAGGTGCTCGCTTTTACTGTTCCGTTTGCAGGCTGCTATTGGGCACCAGTACCACGTCGCAATTACTGCCTTTGGAACAGCTAACGACGGCACTCCGCAGCAAATGCGCCGCAGACCCTGGTGGCACCAGCTCCGGAAACTTCATCGCATTGATCTTTCCTGCGATGGCCGCCAGCTTCTCATCTCCGGACATCTGCTGCGACGCAATCACGCCAGTGGTGGTGAGTTGCAGCCGGAAGGTTCCCCAGCCACTGACACCGTCGGGACGGGGGACGTGGTAGGTGCGAGTCTCCTGCAACGCCTGGGTTCCGTTGTCTCGCGATCCTGTCGTGCTCGCGCCGCCGAGCCGCGCGATGCTCTTGGTGATGTGGTCGCGAACATCGGGTGACACATTGCCGCCCTCGATGGATGCCGCGGCAAGGTGATATGCAGAAAGCGCATCCTCCTTTTTCCCCATCGCCTCGTAGACCTGGCCGAGATGATCACCCGCTTCGGGCACGAGAGCGTTTCGCCAGCCGGAGATTATCAATGGCTCGGCTTGATCGAGCTTGCCTTCGCGGAACAGTACCCAGCCGAGCGTATCCCATGCGGCAATCAACAACCTTGATTGGGCAAAGGCGTTGCTGTTGACCTCGGCAGGGCTAATGGCAGCGGTCTTTGCTTCCAACACTTGAATACTCTTGCGGGAGACCTCTTCGGCATAGGGGAGATCCAGGCCAGTCTCCGCCAATACGTACCCTGCATCGTTGAGCACTCCGGTGTCGTCGGTGCCGTCCAATGCGCTTTTGGCCACGGCTGCTGCCTCGTCCTTGCGGTTGAGGTGCAGCAGCGTCTCGCTCAAGCGCACACGGACGGCGCGATCTTCGGGATTCTCGTGGGCCGCGGTCTCGAGCGTCTTACGCGCGCCTTCGTAGTCTTGCGCAGTATTTTGCATCTGAGCAAGCGTGAGAGATAGCCGAAGATTCCCTGGATGTTTATCGAGATAGCTCTGGATGGTCTGCCGAGCGTCCGCATCGTTCCCACTTTCACGTTCAACACCGGCCAAGGCGAGGACGATGTCAGGCATCTCGGGATGAGCCGCCAGCTCTTTCTTATAGTCTGCGGCCGCCTGTCCATAGTCTTTTTGAAAGGCCGCAATCGTTCCGTAGAGCGCCCACAGGCCTTGCGCGCCGGGATCCTTTGCCTTGGCTTTGTCGAGTGTGGTCTTCGCTCCGCTCCAGTCGCGGGCTTGCATTTGTTCGTAAGCCGACCGCATCAACTCCATTGCCGAGGTTCCTTCTGCCGGGGCGGACGAACTCGCGTGGTTGGAATCGAGAGGCAATCCTTGAACGGCCACGCGGCCAGAGTCGGCTTGCGCTCCATCGGGCGCGGCTGCAGTTGGCTTTTCAGCATGTGGCTTCCCCCGCGCAATGGTCGGCCGGTCCTGCTGAGAGGGAACCGGCTGCGGCCGGATCAACTGAATCCACGGCTCGCCATTCAGCCCAATGTCTTTGCTGAAGGTCTGGTATCGCTTCCAGTCCGTCTTGGGCAGCTTGTTGGCAAGGACTACGATGGTGCGCTCAATCACCACATCCTTGCCATCGAAGTGGTAGGTCTTATCGAAGGTGGTGAAATCGGTCTTGACGTGAACCGGATCGGGCAGGTCCGTGCGATAGCCCTCCGGCAGGCGTATGCGGCAGATGGCGGTCAGAGTACGGGGAGCGCCCAGCTGAATGTCTGCCGGCGGTGCGTGGTGATCGCTGGCAAGCGCTCCAAACTCGAGCGCGGGAAAGCAAGGCACGATACGACGGTTCTCCCAATCACCATAAGATGGACGTGTGTAATCGTAAGTGAGCACGATGGGCGACGAGAGGTCGTCGGGGTTGGTGATGGAGGTATGGCTCGTGGTCCCGGCGAATCCGGTCATCGAGGAGACATACTGGGACACCTGGTCCCACTGGGCCGGCCCCACGCTGCGTGAGACGGACCGCAACAGGACTTCATCATCGGTCCGATACGTCGCAGTGATATGACTGGTCAACTTACCGTCCGCATCGAGCGTACCGGTCGCCTCAAAGTGCGCGACCATTGGATAGGGAGGAGCGGCAGGAGTGCGCTTCAGGGTCGCGGGCCCCTCCGCAGGCACGACCAGTGCTAACTGGTCCCTTATGGTAGCGGTGAGCAAGCGATACGGAGCCACTTCGGGTGTGCTATCCAGCCAAATGGGTCCATCGGGCAGATCGACCGTCGTGATGACATGGTTGAAGACCGCGGGAGAAGGCACAGCCTCGACCGGAGCGACCCCAACGCCGATAAGGGCCGGGGCGGTATGGAAGCCCTGGGCCCGCAGCAGAGCTTCGAGCAGTGTGTCTTTATCCTTGCAGTCTCCATAGTTGTTGGCCAGTACCTCAGCTGCCTGGTGTGGCTGGTAGCGGCCGATACCGAAATCGATACCGACGTAGCGCGTCCGCGTGGAGACAAAGGTATAAAGCGCGCGCACCTGATCCTCAGGAGTTTTTTCGTCTTTAGTGATTTCGGCGGCGCGAGCGCGGAGAGCATCATTTGGTTGTGCCCGTTCAAACGCGAGACTGCGGTACCAATCGCCCACTTCAGCCCAACTGTGATAGGTGGTCCAGGCAACCGAGGGCAGCTTGCGTCCGTCCGCGTCCTCATCGGGATCTTTGGGTGCGGTGGCATCGGCCACATCGTCCGGCTGGCCATTGGTTTTCGGAGCGGGCACCAGCTGCGATCCTTCCCAACGATAGGTGCGCAGGCCATCGTGTTCCGTAATGGTGGGCTTATGGTTTGGACTCCAGACCTGCACATACTTGTCTTTGGGCACTTCGAGGGTAAACCCTTCTGCCAGCACAATGACAGAGCCGGGCGGCGTGAAATGCTGTGCGCCCCAGAATTGGCCGGGAGCCTCGGCCTTATCGATGGCGACGTGGACCTCATACTCCAGCGTGTCCCCAGTGGCGAGGGAGCGAACGGGCAAATGCTTTTCCTTCAGGTCGCTGTAGAGGGGAGCCTCACGAGTCACGGCCGCCGGCATATCCATGGCGTCGGCAGCAGGTGTGTCGACGGTGGAGCCATCCGGTTTGTGCACCCGCACCAGCGTAATGCGCGGCGTCTCACTGGCAGCGGCATAGCTGAAGGAGAGCACGCCGAACTGTCGTGCAGCCCCTTCCGATTGCAAACGAATCCAGACGTGCATGACACGCTCTCCAGTGCCGTCGGCGTGCATGCGGATCGCCATCTCATTGCGCTCAAAGACCAGCGCTTCTTTTTGGAAGTTGTCGGTAGCAGGTGCTTTGGTCACGGTCTGACCAAGAGCGGCAGGCAGAATAGCAAGTAAAACTAAAGCAAAGGGACGCATACCGCAACAGGTATATCCTAACCAGCCCGTGCACTGGAACAGAATTGCGCGCGGGAACGGGGTTGGGATGTCACACGATATGGGGATTCCCTTCCGCCACGGAGGTCCCCATTTGCGGAAGGGAGTTTATGGCTGGATAGTAGCAGGCAGGAAAGCAGGGCAGGCCTCCGCTGATAGAAACTAAACCGCAGATCTCTCCACTGCGCTACGCTCCGGTCGAGATGACAATTCATCTTGGAAGCGATATTTAGCGTTCCCAAGCAAACTTGTCATCTCGACCGAAGCGTAGCGCAGTGGAGAGATCTGCGGTTTCCGTCGCTATTACCGCAAGCCTGGCTTGTTAGCGGGATGCAGTGCCCGCGGGGTCGGCGGAGTCTCTGAGATAGAGGGCTGCGAGGGCAAGCAGGAAGCACCAGAGCAGGATGTCGATGGTGTAAGCAATGCCTAGCCTGGCCACGATGCTAAAGGATTGTCCTACCAACCCGGCGGCGGGGGTCCAGTCTGCTAAAGCCCAGGTGATTGCCGCTCCCCCAAACCCGCAGACGAGGACGCACAGCCAATAGAGCCAGCGCCGGTATACCAGGCCGGCACGGCGGAAGCCGGCTAGCCCGCAGGCGCACGTCACCACCGCCAACGGCAGCAGCAGCCCCACGATCAGCCATTGCACACAGTCATAGATACGTTCCTGCCAGGCGACAAGACTGGAGTAGCCGAGACGATAGCGTAGCCAGCGCGGCGATTGGGAATTCCAGTAACCCGCAAAGAGAGCCTCGTGCGCACGGCCGGCCGCAATCGGCTGCTGCAGCAGCCACCACAACGCTACGAAGGCTGCCAGCAGCAGACAGCTTACGAACCAGGGCGGACGCGTAACGCAGGCTAAGAGATGACGGAAGGTTGCACTATAGAGCCAGAGAAACGCGACGACGAGCAGTACCCCGGAGAGGATCGAGAAAAGAAACTGCCAGGCATGCGAGTCGGGAACCTGCAGCCAGCCGGCAGCCAACAGCATGAGCAGGAAATTACCCACCCATTGGCTGAGGAAGAGACGGCCTTTGATCCTGGAGAAGGCACTGCGGATTGCCTGCATCATTTCGCCTCCTCTACTTGCAAATGCAACAAGTCGCTGGTGGCCTGAATGCCCGGCTGGTACATCGGCTGCACGTTGGCCGGGCTGATGGCAAAGCTTCCCGGGTTGACGACCTTGAGCAAATAGAACGATTCATGGCGGCCGCTGGACTCGGTCGCGAAGAATGCGGCGCGATCATCGTAGAACTCGCTCCGCGTATACCAATACTGCCAGGTCTCCGGTTGGTCGATGATCTTATAACCATCCGCTTGTTGAACGAACTCGGTGCCCGCTGGAATTGGATCCTCGATCAAGAGATATTTCGCGGGCGAGCCATTCACTGCGAGATGCACGGCCAGCGTGTCTCCGATGGCGACGGGACCCTTGAGCGGGTCGAGCCGGTAGACGATTTGGCCGTCTTTGGTCGTCGGCACCAGCTTGAAGTAGTCGCGGGTCAGGTTCAGGGAGAGCGTCCCCTGCTGATAAAGCTTCTGCTCGGTGGAGTAGTACTTGCCCTGCACCGACCAATAGGCGCGCCCGCTGCCGTGCTTCGTCACCTGCACCACATTGCTTCCGGGGTGCAGTTGAGCGGCGGCGACATCCAGCGAAAGATCGGCACCCGACACGGCATCAGCCGAGGTGAAATGGCGCTTGCCTATGGAGGCTCCGTTGAGCAGCACGTCAACGTCAAAGTCCGCGTTCAACTCCTGGGACGCGGCCAGATAATCAGCCAGGCCAAAAATCACCATGGCGGTCTGTTCGGTCGAGTTCCACCAGTAGCCTCCATTGCGATTCAGCACCAGCCATTGCGCGGCCCCTTCGAGCAATGGGCTCTTAGCGTCCGCGTGAGTGAGGAAGCGCAAGGCGAAGGCGGTGCTCTCGGCGCTGTTGTCGTCGTTCAGGTCGAGCAATGGGTTGTAACTGGAGGGCCAGGAGACGAGTGGGCCGGCGTGGCGAGCCTTTGCCTCCAACAATTGCGCAATCTGCGGGGCGCGGCTGTCTCCGGTGCGTAACATAGTCATGCCGGTAAGTGCCAATCCTTCGGCGGAAAGGTCGCTGCGCCGCGACCACAGGGTTTCGACCGACGGGCCCAGATTCTGCACGCCGGCCAGACTGAGGGAATAGACCACGTAGGCACGCAATTCCGGAATCATGCGCGGATGCTGCGCCAGCTGCTTTTGCAGGTAGGCCACGCCCCCACCCAGATTGGCTTCGGCTTTGGCATATCCTGCGCCCTTGGCCTGGGCCAGGCCGGAGACGACATAGGCAGTCATGAAGACGCGGCTGTTATCTTCTTTCCACCAGCCCCAGCCGCCATCGTCGTGCTTCAGATCGTTCAGGCGATCGAGTCCGGCGTTGATCTTGGCCTGCAGGTCGGCCGGGCTCACCAGGCCGGAGAGGTTGAGTTTCTTGAGGGTGTCGGCCACTACCAGGTTCGGCAGGAAGCTGGACATGGTCTGCTCGGTGCAGCCATAGGGATAGCTGGTGAGATAACCCAATGCGGAGAAGAGACTGCCGGCAATCGACGGAGCAACCTCGAGGTGCAGGGTGTGTGCCGCGGCATCGCTGTTGGCGGGAAAGTCGATGGTGGTGTTGCCGGGTCGGTCCTGCGTAATCACACCGGAGGTGTTGATGGTGCGCGGAACACCGATCGGCTCGACCGGGAAGGTGAGCTCGAGGGCGTCGGATTCCTCATTCGTCAAGGCCTTGGCAAGCAGCTTGGCGGTGCCGATGCGCGATGCTTTGATTCGCCAGAGTGCAGTGCCTTCGCCTTTGCTGGGCACGTTGACCGATTGCGGCGCGCCGCTCACCGGATCGACCCCATTGATGTCAAGAGACAGCTGCACCTGTTTGGCCTGGTCTAAGTAATTGTGAACGATTACCGGGATGGTGACCTCATCCCCCTGTCGCAGGAAGCGCGGCGTCCCCATGCGCACGATGATGTTCTTACGCACCAGCACGCGGTTGATAGCAGAGCCCGCCCGGGAATCGAGGGTGATGGCGTGCACCGTGGTTCGCCAGGTGGTAAGCGAATCGGGGAATGTAAGCGTGACGTGGGCGTGCCCGGCGGCGTCGGTATGAACGGACGGAGACCAGTAGGCGGTGTCTGGGAAGGCCTTGCGCACTCGCGGCTGGGCCACATCGTTGCCTGGCTTCACCTGGGCAAGCTGCGGCCGGTAACGTGACCCCCGCTCCGCCAACTGCGGAGACTTGAGCCCCGCTCTTCCGCTGAAGTAATACTGCAAAGAGGAATCCACTGCGGCGAAGACGTAGCGGTCGGGATAAAGCTTCTTGACCATATCCCCGCTGCTATCCGGATAGAGGGAGTAAATCGCCTCATCCACCACCCCGAAGCTGAAATCGGAGCTGACCGGTTTGCCCTGCCAGTCGCGGGCGAACACGTCATAACCAGCGGTTTGTTGCGGCTGAAATACCTGCTTGTCCGGGGTGATATCTATTTGTAACTGCTCTTGTACCGGCGGCACCTTGATGCTCAGATTGGCCTGGTAAAGCTGATCGTTGCGGATGAAAGCGGCGGTCACCTCAAGATTGGGCTGCGCATCGCTGGTGATCGGCAGGTCAAAGGTCAACGACTTACCGGGTGAGAACATCACCTTGCGGAATTCGACCGTGTACCCGGTGGCAATCACCAGAGGGTGGAAGTTATCGACGTTGGAGAGGATGCTCAGGTGCGCGGTTTCCCCGGGAACATAGCTCTTCTTGTCAGCGACGATCTGCACCGAGCGCGACTCGCCCCCCCACCCTTCTTCATTGCCGCCCATGACCCATAGATAGCTGGAGTCGAAGACTACGCGCGATTCCGGAGTGGTGGTGGTGGCCTCCACCTCAACGCTGCCGGCGGCTGAGGTTGGAATCGTTCCCTGGGCGTGACCATTGGCGTCCGTGGTCACGTCGATCGCGGCGCCGCGCGTGGTCTGGGTGGCGCCATTGACGTATTTGTGGGTCACCATCTGAAGATGTACCCGGGTTTGTACCGGATGGTTATCGTAGTCCACGGCGGTTACGTTAAAGAGCGCGGACTCACCGACACGCACGGCATAGCTCACTGGCTCCACATGGATGCGGAAGGTGCCGCGGGTCGCGAGAAAGCGTCCTCGTCCGGTAATCTCGCGGTTGGCCGGGTCAGTGACGGCGGCTTCGACGGTGTAATCCTGATCCATCCAGTCCGCCCTATGGGCGGGCGAGCGGCTCGGATCGGCGATGTACTGCGTAGGAACGCTGATGGTCAGTTTGCCGTTGGCGTCGAGCTTGCCGGTCTGTTCCGACTGCTGGGCTGCATCGTAACCGAGCGAGCTGTTGTCACCGCCGGCATCGGCTCCCTCATCGGCTGCGGCATCGCCGCCACCTTCGTCATCCCACCAATAGTGCGGAGAATGGTAGACGCGGTACTTCACTTTGGCCTTGGAGACGGGTTCGCCGAAGAAATACCTGGCGTCGATTACCACCTGCATGCCTTCTCCCTGAAGCAGCCGTGGTTTGCCGGGGCTTACGCGGACCTGGTACTCCGGCTTTCTGTAGTCCTCCACGCGGAACTGGCCGTTGCCGGCATCAGCGTTGGGATCGTCGGATGCGGGGCCGTTGCGCAGCCGTACGGTGTAATAGCCCAGGGTCGCGGTTGCCGGCAGGGTAAGATCGCCGGACACGTTACCGGCGGCCGAGAGCGGCATGTCTTTATCCAGCAGCGGATGATCATCCTGGTCGGCAATGGTGACGTGGATGGTTGTGAGCTTGGGCAATTCCAGATGATTCTCCACCCGGGCGCGCAGAATCCCTTTCCAGTGCACAACGTGTCCGGGCCGATAAACCGGCCGGTCTGTGTAGACATAAGAGGACCAGCGGCCACCCTGCCATCCGCTCAGCGCGTAGCCACCGGGAGTGACCACGGCCACATCGTCGCCCGCGCTGGCCACCACCCAGAAGTTGTCCGGTTGCGGCTTGGGTACGGCCAGTTGCAGGGGAGCCAGTCCGTCGGCATCGGTGGTGCCGGTTGCCTGTTGTTGTTGGCCGAAGCCGGCGCTCACTTGCACTCCCGCGATGCCGGCGCCGGAGACCCGGTCCACACAATAGGCCAGCACACTGCCGCTGCCGGTGCGCGTAACCATCGCCATCCGGCTCACCATCAGCAGGGTGTAGGCCTTGTAATGCCCGTCCGTAGCTTCGATCAGGTAGAGGCCGGAAGGGAGCGGGTCGATGGGGAGTTCCTGCGAGTCGGAGACGTAGGTCGGCGGCAGCTCCTGACGCCAGCGGGCTACCAGTTGGTGGTCGTTGAGCAATGGGATCTGGGCAAACTCCGCTACGCCGACGATACGGCTGCGGCGAGCCAGACCGGCTTGATGGGCGCGCAGACGATCGCGGTTCTCTTCAGTGAACTGGCTGCGGAAAAAGCGGCGGACCAGGAACCAGAGATGATGCTTCCAGTCGTGGAATTTTTCCAGCCAGGTTCGCTCGTCGATTTGTTCCTTAGGGCCAAAAGGGGTTCCGTTATCGAAGCTATGCAGGTCGGGGAGGCCGGCCAGAAACTTGGCCGGGTTCTGCACGTGGTAAATGCGGAATTCCAGTGCATCCACATTCTGCGCGTACAGATGGATGGTGGGCTTCTCGGTTGGGGCGAAACTGCGGTTGGTGCTGAGGTTGAAAGAAACCGGGCGCGCCGCCAACAGGGCGGTGGGGTACAGCAACGCCAACAGCAACAGGAGCCTGACAGTCAATCGCCTTCGCGCAGGATATTCCAACGATAGACTCCGAGAAAGTTTGAGTTTTCCGGCAGCGGGCGCCAGCGCGCATCCGGGTGGTGCAAAAGATCGCTCAGCAGCAGGCGTCGCATCTCGCCTTGGCCGTGATGAATGGGCCCGGTGTGATAAACGACGCGTTCTCCCTCGCAAACAATCATGGAGTGAAACGGCGAGTGGTTACGAGGGGCGCCCGGGACATCATACGGTGAGTCCTGATCTAATTGACGATAAAAAATGAGGTCGCCAGGACGGGCAAGGCGGAGGTCGCGGCCTATCCGATAGGTATTGCGTTCCATGAGGGTTTCGGCGTCCGCAAACTGGGCGAAGCTGCCGTCCCTGAGGTCCTGGGGAGTGAATGGGCCGGGGCGAACGCGGAAGAGATTCGCGCCCAGCGGGGTTTCGGGATAAACGTACTGGCGGATCGAGGGGAGGGGGGCTTCGGCCGGATGGTTGCTGAGCCAGGTTTCATCATGGGCATGCAGCGCTTCACGATAGGCGAAGCGGAGGAGCGCGGCGCAATCGTCAATCTCGGCGGGTAGGCTGGCCTGGTCTGCCTGAGCCTCCGCGATTGAGGTGAACCAGGCGCGGAAGGCCTGGCGGTCCTGAGCGGTATGCAGGCGGAGAAAATCGGGGGTCCCGTCGTCGTAGCTGTCGTTGGGGTCGAAGACGAAGGTCACCGGTACCAGCAGGCTGCGATGACGCCAGAGCAGGTGTAATTGGATATGAATGGGGGTGACCGGGGATCGCAAGACGCCGGTCAAGATGGTGTGACCCGCGGAGTCTTTCGACTCGAGCAGGCGCATTCTGTTGGTGTCTTCGGTTACGGTACCGCCGGGCACACGGACGCTGAGTGCTTCGTGTTCAGCGCCGTCGGCAGGTAACGTGACTTGGCCGGGATCGATGATCAGGCGCTGGTGACGGTAAAGGATGTTAACGCCCGCGGCAGCGATCGAGCCCAGAGCCGCGACAATCAACAAGGTGTTACGCCGATTCATCTTTGAGATATGGGGCCCTTTCCGCGGGCACGTGAAGATTGTAACTTCACGGTTGCCTTTTCATCGGTCTCCTTTCACCGGATGGCGTAGTGACACTGCTTTCGACGTAGGAGCTATCGGGCAAGGAGGCAGGGACGCTTGGGATCGAAAGTCCAGCCTGGCACGAGGTACTGCATCGCGGCCCGGTCGTCGCGCGCGCCCAGTCCCAGCTTTCGATAAAGCGCATGCGCGCGCTCGATGCGGTCCATGTCGATCTCGATGCCGAGGCCAGGCCTTTCGGGAAGTTCAATCGCACCGTTGACGATTTGAAATGGCTCTTTGGTCAGGCGCTGGCCGTCCTGCCAGATCCAATGGGTATCGATGGCGGTTACGTTCCCGGGAGCAGCAGCCGCCACCTGCGTGAACATGGCGAGCGAGATGTCGAAGTGATTGTTGGAGTGAGATCCCCAGGTGAGGCCCCAGTCGCGGCAGAACTGCGCCACGCGCACAGAGCCCTGCATGGTCCAGAAGTGCGGATCGGCCAGGGGAATGTCGACCGCGCCCAATTGAACCGCGTGTTTTAATTCCCGCCAGTCGGTAGCGATCATGTTGGTTGCCGTGGGCATCCCGGTGGCCCGCCGAAACTCCGCCATGATCTCCCGGCCGGAGTAGCCGTGCTCCGCCCCGCATGGATCTTCCGCATATGCCAAAACGTGCTGTTTACCGCGGCAAAGAGCGACTGCTTCCCCGAGGGACCATGCTCCATTGGGATCGAGCGTGATGCGAGCCTGGGGAAACCTCTCCGCCAGCGCGGTTACCGTTTCCATCTCCTGCGACCCGGCCAGCACCCCTCCTTTGAGCTTGAAGTCGTGGAAGCCATATCGTGCTTGCGCGGCCTCGGCGAGGCGCAGCACGGCCGCGGTGGTAAGCGCCTCTTCGTGGCGCAAGCGCAGCCACGGGTCGGCGGCGTCTGGTTCGCTCGCGTAGGGAAGGTCTGTCTTGCGCCGGTCACCTACGAAGAATAAGTAGCCGAGCGCAGGAACGCTCGAGCGCTGCCGGCCTTCCCCCAGCAGCGCAGCTACGGACACTCCCATCCACTGCCCCAGTAGGTCGAGCAGCGCGGACTCGACCGCGGTGACCGCGTGCACCGTGACACGCATATCGAAGGTCTGAAGCCCACGCCCTGCGGTATCGCGATCGTCAAAGTGCGTCCGCATAGTTTGCAGAATTTCGTGATGAGAAGCGATGGGGCGGCCAACGATCATTGCGCTGGCTTGCTCGAGAAGCTGGCGGATGTTTTCGCCACCTGGAACTTCGCCGGCACCCGTTTGCCCGGCATCGTCGGTGAGCAGAACGACATTGCGGGTGAAGAAGGGCGCGTGGGCGCCGCTCAGGTTCAGCAACATGCTGTCGTTGCCTGCAACCGGAATCACGCACATGGTGGTTACACGAGGAGAGGACGTGGATCGGGTTTCGTCAGGCACCTCGAAAGTATCGCAGAAGACGGGCTTTACCCAGGACTACCGTCCCGAGCGAATGCAGATGGGCTCAGCAGCAAGATTTTGTTTTGTATCAGGGCACGACTGAAGTCGTGCCCTGATACAAAGCAAGAATCTCGTTGCCGAGGCTAGTTTCAGACGTCCCTGCGGGACCGGTCAGCCGATGAGAGCGGCTTTGGCTACTGCGGGGGCCCGGGGTATTTGTGACGCTACAGACGCTTTTTGTTTCCTGAGGAGCGAATAGGCGGCCTCCGGTTTGAGTGGCTGGGCCAGGAAAAAGCCTTGCATGAATTCGCAACCGATTTCGCCCAATTGCCTTGCTTGCTGTTCGGACTCCACACCTTCCGCAACCGTTTTCAGACCCAGCTGCTGCGCCAAGACGGTGATCGCACGAACAGTCGAATGGTTGGCAACGGAACCGTCGAGACGCTGAACGAAAGAGCGATCGATCTTGAGGGTGTCGAGTGGCAACTCTTGCAGATAGTTGAAGCTCGCGAAGCCGGTGCCGAAGTCGTCGATGGCAATACCGATGCCCAGATCGCGCAACTTCTGCAGTTTGCCCGCAGCTCCGCGCAGATCTGAGATGACCCAGCTTTCGGTAATCTCGAGTTCCAGGCGGTCGGGCGCGAGCCCGCTTCGCTCCAATGCGTCGGCAATTTTCGAGGTGAAGTCAGGGCGTTCCAGCTGCACCCCGGAGATATTGGCAAACATCTTGACGGGATAGGACGCGGCAGAATCCCACTTCACCGCCTGACGGCACACCTCGTCGATGACCCAATCTCCGATGCCAATAATCAGGCCGCTTCTCTCCGCGGTGGGAATGAATTCCAGAGGGCTGATCTGACCCCAGGTGGGATGCTTCCAGCGCAGCAATGCTTCAAAGGCGACGATTTCTTTGTCCATGGTGTAGATGGGCTGGTAAACCATATGGAACTCGGCGAGAGCAAGGGCGCTGACCAGGGCGCCGGTCATTTCCTCGGCGCGCCGGGTCTGCCGGCCCAAGGCTGGCGAGTAGAACTGAGCCCTGTCGCCGCCGGCACTTTTTGCTGTCTGGAGGGCCATATCCGCATTACGCAACAACAGATCCGGGGTGTCCCCGTGCGCCGGGAAGATGCTGACGCCGAGGCTGGCGCTGATGATGAGTGAATGGCCATCCATCAGAAACGGCGCGCTGAGGTCCTTCAGTAGCCGGTCGCAAATATTGGCTGCATCTGAGGTTTCTGCGAGATCGCGCAGCAGAAGAATGAACTCATCGCCGCCTTCCCGTGCAAGCGTGTCGATTTCCCGGATGGATTGGTTCAGCCGCTGGCTGACCAGCTTGAGGAAAGCATCTCCAAGTTCGTAGCCCAGGCTGTCGTTGATCAGCTTGAAGCGATCCAGGTCGATCCGGCAAACTCCGAGCAGCTTGTCCTGACGGCGGGCGACGATCATCGCCTGCCGCAGGCGGTCTTCCAGTAAGAGTCGATTGGGCAGTCCGGTCAGACGGTCGAATTGCGCTCCATGGACAACCTCCTCGTAGAGCTGACCATGTTCCACGGCCAGGCGGGCAAGGTCGCATAGGCTCTGGATCATTTCCTGGGCCGGGTCGTCCTCAAGCTCGGGTTGATGATCGAATACAGCGAACAAGCCTCTGATTTCTCCGGAACCAGAGACCAGCGAGGACGTCAGGCAGAGCTTAACCCCGGAATCCAGGATCTGCATCAATCCGGGGAAATTCCCGGCCTCAAATTCGCGTGATCCAGAAGCCGCCGTCGAGCCCTCGCTCCCGCCTTCCTTGAGGGCAGAAGCTGTGCGAGCATCTGATATTGCCAGGACAGTTGGTGGCACCCGCTTGGGTAATTCCCCATCAGCTCCCATTTCAAACTGCGGGCACGAAAGCAAAAAGATAGCGATCCCCTTCGACGGGGACAAAGCCACGATGGCATCGGCGATCATTTGCAAAGTTAACGGCACGGAGTGATGGCTGATAATCGCCGAGAGTATCTGGTGTACGCAGTCCGCGTGGCTCAAAGGCTGATCTACAGCCCTTCCCGTCGTCGCCGCGTCAGCGCCGATATCGGCGGTTGACCCGTTGGCAAGGGTGGGGTCCCCGATTGCCCGCTCTACGGCACTCAAGCGCGTAGCGTCGACGATCTCCATGGTGGCATCATCGACCGCGCTGGCTGCTACTTTAGCCAGCGCAAACGAACAGGCACCGCCCTTGAAGGCTGGTTTATTTGTGCTTCTTGGCCGGAGCGGCTTTCTTCGCCGGCGCGGATTTCTTCACCGGTTCGGACTTCTTATGCAGTTTGACAGGCGCTTTTGCCGCCGTCTTCTTCGCCTGAACGGCGCTCTTCGCGGTGGGCTTTGAGGCCGGCACCGGTTTCCCCACGGGTCGGCGAACCGCCTTGGCTGGGACGGACTTGGAGGGGACCGCTTTGGCGACGGCCTTGGCGGGTGCGGCTTTCAGCGGCAAGGCCTTCTTGGCTGCAGGTGCATGAGAGCCTGGGGCTCCATGAGAGCCTGAGGCTCCATGAGAACCTGAAGCCGCATGAGAATGGCCGTGTGCGGGAACAGGAGCACGATTGGGCGAGGGTGGGGCCGACTTTGCCGGCTTGGTCATTACATGCACTTTCACCGGCTTGCTGGGAGCCACCACATGGAGCTCGGTGCTTGCGACTGCCTTCGTAGCCGCAGGGCTAGCCTTGGCAGGGGTCTCAGCCTTAGCCACAACCGGCGGCTTCAAATGCTGCTGGCTTGGTTCGCTCTGCGAGACGGGTTTCCGGGACGCGGCGCTCTTCTTTGCCGCCGGAGGGAGGCTTATCTCCGGTTCGCCGTCTTCCTCTTCAACTTCGACGTCTTCCTCGCTCGCCTCACCGACCTCACCCACCTCTTCTTCGTCCAGATCTAATGCATCACCATCAAACGCAGCTTCGGGCGGGATCTTGCTCTTACTTTCCCCGCTTTTCTTGGAGCCGCGGGTACGGCGGACGGTTACCGGGGGTGGAGGCGCCGGGGGCGAATAGGGCTCGAGGAAGGCGCGCAGCTGATCGTCCGTCTCCAGCTCACCGTCGATCACGCCCAGGAATAGCCGGGAGATCATCTCGTCATAACCCGGCACTTCTGGAGTGATCCGCAGTTCCTGCAGCATGGCGTGGGGAATCTTCTGCCGCGCTTCCGGCCACACGGTGAAGAAGTTCTTGTATTTCGCCTGCACGGCCGGCGCTTTGGAGGTTAATCCTAACCAGAGAACGGCTTGTGGGTCGGCCGAGGTAAACAGCTTCCAGGTAGCCGATGGAGTCGCTGCCTCCTTGCCGGTCAGCTGCTTGTTGAACTCTTTCGCAGCATGATCCAGGTTGTTCCACTCCTCGACAAAGCCAGGGCGAACAAACGTGGCCTTGAGCGCGGTCAGATCCTTAGGCGCAAGTTTGGCCGTAAGAAAGTGCACCGAAGCTGCAGAAATATCAGGGCTTACCCCTTGCATTTGCAACTGAGTCACCAGCTTGCGCATGTCCTCCAAAGCCGCGGCGTCGGCCGAGGCCGTGGTCCAGGCGGGAAACAGGTGGTGCATCCAGCCTTCCGCCTCCATGGCGCCGAGCACCCGCAACCCGTCTTCCTCGTGGGCGATTTCTTCCAGTTCGTACCCTCTGTGGTAGGCGGAGAGCGCCTCGATCGCGTTGGATTCCTTGGCATTTTCGAAGCGTGTCCTGGTGCGCTCATCGAGCTCCCAACCGAGCCGCGCTACCAGCCGCGTGGCGCGGAGGAGGCGGGCCGGATCCTCGATGAATCCGTAGTTGCTCACCAGGCGCAGTTGCCGGGCTTCGATGTCCGCAACCCCGTTGAGGGGATCCATCAGCAAACCGTAAGAATGCTCGTTGAGCGACAAGGCCATGGCATTGGCGGTGAAGTCGCGGCGGCGGAGATCTTCGAGAATCGTGTCCCAGTGGTATACCGGCTTGCCGGGCTTGGGGTATTCCTCCCGGCGAGCGCTCGAAATCTCGACTGTGACACCGACCGGGAAACGGAAGAACAGGGTCCGTGAGGGTTCATGTTCGCCCCACAGCTTTCCTCCCGCTTTCTCCAGCGTTTTCTTTAGCTTAAGAGCATTTCCCTGCACTGCTACATCAAGGTCGAAGACTGGGGACCCGCTGGTCAGGTCGCGGACCGCTCCGCCCACCAGGAAGACCGTCATCCCGGCTTCACGCGCTGCCAAGCGAATGTGGTCAAGAGCATTCCGTTGGTGGATTGAGAGGCGGTTTTTTAGGAGATAAATATAGTCGGGCATGCCTTACGTTCAGCTCCGCCCGTCACTGGATTTGCGGCTAACATTCACCATGTGAACACCTTAGCGGCAAACCCACGCTAGGAACGAATACCTAACTTAGCATACTGTGGACGCGCTTGGCTACAGGCCTGCACAGTTTCCGCTGCGCTGCATTGCACGATTCCCGGTGCGCCCGGAGGAGAGCGCATGCGACAATCCAGCCGGGGTAATTTCGGCCACCGGAGACCCGACCACATGGCAGTCAGCCGCAAGAAGGTTATCGTACGCAAGTTGAGCCGGGACTGGCTCTCCGGCTACCTTCCTCCGTCCTCGTTTGTTGAACAGGAACAGGCAGAAATTCTCGATCTGGCGGGAAAGCTCATCTCGGTTCACATGACGGAAGTGAAATGGATTTGTTTTGTGCGTGACTTCCAGTCCGGGGACATCAATCAGCCGGAACGTTTGCTGCGCAAGACCTTTGTCACCCGACCCCGGAGCCAGGGTCTGTGGGTTCGGGTGCGGCTGAAAGACAACGACTTGATCGAGGGTCTGGCGCAAAACGACCTGACCCTGCTCGAGGGAGATGGATTGTTCCTTATCCCACCCGATACCCGGTCGAATACCCAGCGAATTTTTCTGCCCCGGCAAGCGGTCGCGGAGTTGGATGTGGTGGCGGTCATCAAGACCGGAGCCCGCCGCGGCCCGGGCGAGCCCCTCCAGGAGAGCCTGTTCAAACAGCAGAATTCGGCAACCTGAGTCCGGTACAATCCCCTCCATGAAGCTTGCCGAACTCGCCCGCGTGCTTGGCGCCACCTGCCATGGCGACCCGGAGCAGGAGATAACCGGGGTCGAGGGGATCGAGAAGGCTGGTCCTGGCCAGCTGACCTTTGTAGCCAACCCGAAATACACTCCTTTCGCCCGCACCACCAAGGCCGGCGCTGTGCTGGTAACCGAGGACTTTGAACCTATCGCCGCTGCCACACTGCGGACCGCGAACCCTTATCTGGCCTTTGCCCGCGCTATCGACGTTTTCCACCCCGCCCCTAAATATCCTCCGGGAATTCACCCCACGGCGGTCGTAGACCCGAGCGCCATCGTCGGCGAGGACGTCCATCTCGGAGCCTACGTGGTGGTCGGGGCGGGGGTGGTCATCGGCCAGGGCTGCACCCTGTTGCCCCATGTGGTGATTTACCCACAGGCGCGCTTGGGGAAGGATTGCTTCGCCCACGCCCACGCCGTAGTGCGCGAGGGCTGCTGGCTGGGCGACAGGGTGATCCTGCAAAATGGAGCCGTAGTCGGCTCGGATGGGTTTGGATTCGCCAAGGAAGATGGCGGCAGATGGCATAAAATCACGCAAAGCGGTGCTGTGTTTCTGGGGGACCAGGTGGAGGTTCAGGCAAATTCCTGCATCGACCGGGCAAGCGTTGGCAACACCGAGATTGACAGCGGGGTCAAGATCGACAACCTGGTGCAGGTTGGTCACGGCTCCAGGGTCGGGGAAAATACGCTCCTTTGTGCCCAGGTGGGACTCGCGGGCTCCTCGGGTGTAGGAAAAAACGTCGTGCTTGCCGGACAGGTGGGGGTGGTCGGCCATAGCTTCATCGGCGACGGGGTGGTGGTTACCGCGCAATCGGGGGTACCGGGCGACGTAGCACCGGGGAGCGTGATCAGCGGGTCGCCGGCCTTCGAACACCGTCGCTGGCTACGCAGCGTGGCTGCGTTCAGCCGCCTGCCAGAGCTCGTCAAACAGATGAACAAAAAGCCGTAAGTTAAAAATAGATCGTAACTTACTTACTGGCAGCGCATTCGCTCGAGCCGGCATCCTATTTCAGTCTTAAGCCGGCAGGCCCAAGCTATCGGTAAACGGGAAGGAAGATTTTGCACCTGGTCGAAGATCCCATCCGCGTATTGCTTCTTGACGATGATCCAGAGAACCTGCTCCTTCGAGCCGCCATCCTGCGCAAACACGGTTATTTAACCGACACGGCAGGCACTATCGGCGAAGCGGAAAAGCTGCTCAATAAGATCGATATCGCTGTGCTCGACTACCATTTGGGGGCGGGGCAGTTCGGAACGGAAGTAGCCACCATCCTGCGTGGACGGCGGCCGGAAGTGCCTATCATTATCCTCTCGGCCACCCTGGAGCACCGCTTCGGGGGGGTGGAAGATATGCACCTGTTAAAGGGTTACAGCTCGGTCGACGATCTGATCACCGCCTTGCGTTCCTTCGAGGCAAAGCATCGCGGAAAGCCGGTGGTGGTGGATGCGCGAGACTTCTTCTACTCCCGCATCAGCATGGCGATTGGCGAGGACGTGGTGCTGGAGATCCTTACTGCGGACGGGGAGTGGATGTACGTCAACGAATCCTGTGCGCGTTTGCTGGAGCGGCCACGGGACTGGTTTCCCGGCAGGAACATGTTCGTCGAGATGCCTGACCTGGCGGCCGACTGGAAGGAGATTCTTCGCACGGTCGCGGAGAAGCGCGAAACGTATATTGATCGAACCTATCGTGGTTTGTTGAACCTGCCCCGGAAGGGTGAAGAGTGGGTTTGGAATGTGCTGGCGTTTCCTCTCACGTTGCACAATAACGTAACTGGCGTAGTTTTGACGGCGCGGATTTTGGAACGGAAGGCGCTGTTGTAGGGTTTCTGCCCCGAGAACCTTAACTTGCCAACGATCAAGGGGTGCCCCATATCGTTGGCAAATGAAGATTTTGAAAGAGACGCGATTGAGAAACAGGGGGCTGTTGCTGTTGATGCTCTGTATTGGCGCGGTTGGATGCCGGTCGCGTTTCGTCGAAGTCACCATCGCGAACCAGGGACCCACCATGCACGTGATGGAGTTTGATTATCCGAGCGCCAGCTTTGGCGCGAACGAACTCGCGAGCGGCGCGAAGTTTCATTACCGCTTCAAAATTCAGGGAGCGGGTCCGCTCTCAATGCAATATGAGGACGGATCCGGCCATACCCGCACTTCGCAAGGCCCCAAGGTCGATCTGGGTGATCAGGGTTCGCTTCTCGTCACCATCGACCCACGGGGCGGTGTGAGCTGGTCTCCCAACCTGACCAATCCCAAATGAGTTAGCGCACCACCGACTGGAACAGACTCGACTGCAGCAAACTGGAGAACTGGCTGTCGGAGGACGCAAAACGCACATCCAGGGTGCCGCCACTGGAGTTAATCGTGGTGTTGTCAATCGCCTGCTTCTCCGCAGGAGTACCGCTGACCTTCTTGTACAAAGCCGCGGCGTTGAGCAGGGACGCCATGGTGGCAGCGGAAATGGTGTCAGGCGTAATCACGTCGAGCGAGAACTTGACTCCGTTGTCGAAGTTCATCGAGTACCGCGAGCTGAGCAGCCGCTTCTTCACCGTGTCGTAGTCGGTCAACTGGGAAGCGTCTCCTAACACCGTGCGCATCATGGTCTGTGTGCCTTCCTGGTCGAGCACACTCCAGACTGCATCGGTATCGACAGATGCCATCTGGTCAAGCATGGTCCGGTTGCTCAGAAAGCTGGGCTGCATGCCGTCGCGCGCATCGAGCGCCGATTTGAGCGCATCGGTTTCTCCGAAAACCATGGTGGTGGGATTCAGGAAGACGACCTGCATCCCCGATTGCCCCATGGGATAAACACGGTTATCGCGGTAAGCAATGGGCTTTACTTTGCGCTTCTTGAAGTTGGCAAGAATGTCATCGAGCGAGAACTGGCCCTGCGCAATGCCTACGATGTGGGTGGTGCCGCTGTTACGGAACGAGGCAAAGGCCAACTCTTCAATATCGTGGTTGTCATCCAGGCCCGAGGTGCGGAGCGCCTGCTCCAGTTGCTTAAGCTCAGGAGGCAGCACACGCGCCTTCAGATCCATGGCGGCCTGTGAGTTCTGCATCGCGTGGTAGTCGACCACGATCAGCTGCTGAACATCCTTAGGAATCGCGGCGCGTGCATCTTGACCGAGCTGCGCCGCAGTCGCGGGTAAAGCCAGCGCCAGCGCGATCCCGGCTAGGGCGCTCGTTTGTAGTTTCTTCGTGACTTGATTCAAAATGGGTCTTCCTTCCCTGGGGGGACTACATGCAAAGATGTAAGCAGGTCTTAACCCACTCTCTCCATCTTATGCTTTATCGTTAAATCGGCCATTCCAGTGGCTGCTTCAGGCGCCGTTCGAGTATTCTCTGCTCCGGCTCGAACCCTTTTATTAGACGCACCCACTCACTATCTCGCTCAAAGGCCTCTTCCGGAAGTAGACCGATGAGTTCCGCATCTACAACCTTGGAGCCATGCGTCCGCGCCAGGCGGTTCACGGCGGCAAACACCTGTCCTACCGGGGTGACCCGGAAGTCGGTGATATTGAGCGAAATCTGAGCCCGCCCCTGAACCAGCACACCCATGGCCTTAACTCCATGGAGGCCACCGTTTGAGGCTCGTAGAGCTTTGGCAATCGCGCGTGCGCCGGTCACATCCGGCCGGTCCAGATAGAGGTTGTAGGCGATGAGAAATTTACGCGCTCCGACCGCGCTGGCACCGGCGGTTGGGTGTAGTTCGGGGCCACCCAAATCGGGACGGCGGGCCGCATCGCGCAAAACCAACTCGCGCAGACCCTCGAATTGACCTTGCCGGACCTGCTCCAGCAGCGCCCGGTCCGGACGAGACGCTGCCGCTTCATAGAAATAGATAGGGATGTTGTGCCGTTTCCAGATTTCGAGCCCGGCCTGGCGGGCGAGGATGGCGCACTGCGCCAGCGTGATGCCGCAGATGGGAACGAAGGGGATCACGTCGGTAGCGCCGATACGAGGATGGACACCTTGTTGCGCGGTCAGGTCGATGAGCTCGGCCGCTTTTCCCGCAGCCCGAACCGCCGCTTCCACCACGGCCTGAGGCGAGCCGGCAATCGTCACGACGGAACGATTGTGGTCGCCATCGAGCGACCAATCGAGCAACGAGACACCGTCCACGCGCATGGCATCCACAATCGCGCGCACTTTCTTGCGATCACTGCCCTCGGAAAAGTTGGGCACGCACTCGACGACGGTCTCGTTCATAAGGGGTCACTTCCACCACGTATAACCGATGGAGAACTGCACGCTCGCATTCACCCCGGGATTGGCGTCTCCCATGCTGGCGTTCGAAATATGAACCGCATTGGCAGAGAACGAGATCGACTGCCGCGGTTTGACAAAATAATGGACGCCGATCCCAAACTGCGGGGTGTAATTGAAGACGCTGGTGCCGAGATGATTGGGCACCGGATAAGGGCCGATGGGCGGGAACTTATGATCCGTCCAGATGAGGCCGCCGGCACCCTGAATCCAGGGTCGCCAGCGACGGCCGCGATCCAGGTTCCAGCGCAGAATCAGCGGTGTGACACTGACACCGGTGTAGGTACCGCCGGTGGGAAACAGGCCGCTGCAGGTCAGCGGGCCGCCTGGTTGTGCGTAACAATTTGCGCGCAGATATTTGGGCGTATACGCCTGCCACAAGGGGATGAGCTCCGCCGCGACTTCGAATTGCCCGCGAAGCAATCCCTTGCCATAGGGATTGGTGAGCACTTTGCCGGCATGCAGACCGGCCCAAAGAAACTTGTAATCGGCACGGTTACCGGTACCGACGCCACCGTTGACGAAGACTCCATACTCCCACGGCAGGCCAGCCATCAGATCGGGCTTGGGCGCGGCATCCTGGGCCGTGGCGGCCGGCGGCAAAAGCGCCCCGGCAAGGGCAAGCACGATCCCGCACGCAATTCGAACGATCTGAGTCCTAATACTCGCCTTCCCTTCCTTAAAGAAATGTAACCTGAAAATTTTCGCCTTGCAGCGAAGAATAGGTAATCCCCTTCGCGTGAGACGTGGAATCCCCGTAGTCCTGGCAAGGACAGATCATGAGCGAAGGGATAGGTTTGATTCAGCCAGCGACTTCTTCGTACTGAGTGGCGTCCAGATCGAAGTTGGAATAGACGTTTTGCACGTCGTCCAGATCTTCCAGGGCTTCGAGCAAGCGGATCATCTGCGCGGCTACGGTGCCCTCGAGCTTGGTGTAGGTCGACGCGATCATCGTAATCTCAGAGAGCGAGGTCTCCACCTTGGCTGCCTTGACCGCGTTCGCGACCGCCTCGTAGGCGGATGGGTCAGTCAAAATCTCCCAATTTTCGCCCTCGTCGTTCAGGTCGTCCCCGCCCGCATCGAGCACGATGTTCATCAATTTGTCTTCATCGGCGGCCGCCTTCGGAATGGCGATCAGACCCTTCTTGGCAAACATGAACCGGACGGAATTCGGTTCGCCCAGATTGCCGCCGTTCTTGGAGAAGGCGTGGCGAACTTCGCTGACGGTACGGTTACGATTGTCGGTGGTCACCTCGACGATCAGGGCAACGCCCCCGGGACCATAGCCCTCGAAGGAGATCTCTTCATAAATGGACCCGGGTAATTCGCCCGTGCCGCGCTGAATGGCTCGCTTGATGTTGTCGGCCGGCATGTTCTCGGCTTTGGCCGCGGCGACCGCGCCGCGCAGCCGGGGGTTGGCATCTGGATCACCGCCGCCCTGACGAGCAGCCATGGTGATTTCCCTGATCAGGCGCGTGAAGATCTTGCCGCGTTTGGCATCGAGCGCGCCTTTTTTGTGCTTGATTGTGGCCCATTTGGAGTGGCCGGACATGGGTACCTCTACTGCCTGTAAGAAGGCTGAGACTGAAAATGCTGAGCCGCGAAACTCGCGGCGAAAGGCGAGTATAGCACGCGGACCGGGGCTCTTTCAGGGCTGGTGGCGAGGCCGCCGAAAAGCATAAACGATGGCCAGCAACGGGGGTGCCAGCAAAATTCCCCAAAAAGGAATGACAATGCCCAGGACGATCGGGGCCAGGATCGACGCCCACACCGGCACTCGGGTCACGCGCTTCATGATCATCGGCTGCAACATCAATTGATCGATCACCACGATCACCGCGTACAAGCCAAGCAACAAACACAATCTGTACATGCTGGGCTGGCTGACGAGGATGGAGAAGGCGGGCCCCAAAAGAGCAATGACCCCGCCAAAGTTGGGCACCAGGGTCATGAGGCCGGCTACCAGCGCCCAGGCCGGGGCCAGCGGAACATGCAGCAACAGAAGCCCAATCAGCCACAACACCGCCACACAGAGCCCCTGAATGGTGACGGCCCGCCACCAGTTGATCAGCGCTTTGCCGGCAGTCCGCAGATGAACCGCACTTTTCGAAGCTAGAGGACTCGGAGTCACCGCGCTCGGCGCGGCGACTACCGGCATCCCTGCCGCTGGTGGTATTGGCTCGGGCGCGGGGGGTTCATCGGGTATAGCGTCGTCTGGCATGGCAACCCCAATCCCTGACAATACTCCAGCAAAGAGGCCAGATCCAAGCAGGCTGGACTTGCCGACACTCCGGTTCCGCCCGGTAGCCAGCCAGACAACCCCTCCGGCAGAGCAAAACTGCTAGCCTATAGGTATGAAATTCGGCGTTCTTGTCTTCCCCGGATCCAATTGCGACCACGACGCATTCCACGTGCTCCGTGAAGTGGCCGATCAGCCGGCGACCTTTCTATGGCACGAGTCAGAGGACCTGGAGAACTGCGACGCCATCATAGTGCCGGGCGGATTCGCCTACGGGGACTACCTCAGAACAGGTGCGATCGCCCGCTTCTCCCCGGTCATGCAATCGGTAAAGAGGTTTGCCGCCGGGGGTGGCCTGGTGCTGGGCATTTGCAACGGCTTTCAGATTCTGTGCGAGAGCGGTATGCTGCCCGGAGCGCTGTTGAGAAATGCCGGGCTACGGTATATCTGCAAGCAGGTCTATGTGCGGACCGAGACGACGAACAGCGCCTTCACCCAGGCGCTCAGCCCGGGACAAGTGTTGAAGATCCCCATCGGGCATATGGAGGGAAACTACTTCTGCGAGCCCGCGACTCTGACCGAACTGGAGCGCGGCGAACGAATTGCCTTCCGCTACTGTACGCCGGAGGGACAGGTAACCTCGGCCGCCAACCCCAATGGCTCCATTAGTTGCATTGCGGGGGTATTGAGCGAAGGTAAGAATGTCCTGGGTATGATGCCCCATCCGGACCGGTCGAGCGAGGGAATACTGGGCTCGTCGGACGGCTTGTTACTCTTTGCGTCGTTGGTCGGTGTGATGACAGGTAAGTCAGGATATTCATGATCGATATTCACCACCACTTGTTGTTTGGCCTGGATGACGGGCCGTCCGATATTGAAATCTCCGTGGCGATGGCCGAAATGTCTGCTCAGAACGGGGTGACGCATATCGTATGCACGCCTCATTCCAGCGAGCATTTCAAGTTCGACCCGGAATTGAACCTGGAACGGCTGGAGATGGTCCGCAAGCGGCTGGGAAACCGCATTACGCTCGGGCTGGGCTGTGATTTTCACCTCATGTTTGACAACATTGAGGATGCGATCGCCAACCCGGCGAAGTATTCCATCAATGGCAAGCAATATCTGCTGGTGGAGTTCCCCGATCACGGAATTTCTCAGAATATGAAAGAGGTCTTTTTCCGGCTGGGCATGGCTGGGTTGACATCGATCATTACCCACCCGGAGCGAAACCCGGTCCTGGCTCGTCACCCGGAGCGGATGGCGGACTGGCTGCGCGCCGGATGCTATATCCAGATCACCGCCGCCTCCCTCACCGGGCGATTTGGCAAGATTGCGCAGCGAGTTTCCCACGAACTGGTTCGCCGGAATTGGGTTAATTTCATCGCCACTGATGCCCATGACCTCACTTCGCGGCCGCCTATGTTGCGCGATGCCTACCAGTTGGTCGCCGACAAGTATGGCGTCGAAACCGCGGATCGGCTGTGCCTGCACAATCCTCACGCGGCCTATTTCGGCGAAGTCATGCCGCCCCAGCCGGAACCGGAAGGGCTGCATCCTGAGCTGGATCCCAAGCAGTCCTCAGGGCTGCTCAGCAAGATGTTTGGCTGGTAGCGCGGGGACAACCGAGGTCCCCCTCAGTACGAGTTTGGTGGGAGCCCCCTGCTTCAGCAGGGGGGAGCTGGACTTCAGTCCAGCCGAAAAACGGTTTACTTCTTAGGTATGGGCTTTAGCCCTGGGTTTTAGAGGCCAGCGCTAAAGCGCTTGATCAAACTCGAGTTCTTTTACCGCAACGCTGAAGCGTTGCTTCCCTCTGCTAAAGCAGAGGGCTCCCACCGGTTAGAGCCCTAAGCCGCCATCGACTCCCAGGATTTGTCCGGTGATGAAGTGGGGACCGCGAGCGAAGAAGAGAACCGCCTCCGCGACATCGGTGGTGGTGCCGTTGCGCTGCATCGGCGTCTTTTGCGCGAAATGCTCGTAGGCCGGGTCAACTTCGCCATTCACGACCATGCCGGGCGCAACACAGTTCACACTGATCTCCGGCGCGAAGGCCTTGGCCATGGTCTGGGTGAGCATGTGAAGAGCGGCTTTCGAGGTGCAGTAGTGCGCGTGGGTGGGCCAGGGATGAATCCCGCCCAAAGAACCGATATTGATAATGCGTCCCTTGCTCTTATGCAGGTGAGGATACGCCGCCTGGGCCATGAGGAAAGGCCCGCGGGTATTGGTTTCAAACATCTTGTCCCATTGCGCCAGGGTGATGGATTGCAGCACCGCAGTTTCAAACGTCCCGGCATTGTTGACCAGGATGTCCAGCCGGCCGAATTCCCCAGTTACTGCGCCTACTGCTGCGGTCACGCTTTCCAGGTTGCGCACATCGCACTGAACAGCCATCGCCCGCACCTTGAGCTTGCGTAGCTCTTCCACCGTGGCGTGCGCTTCCGCCGCTGAATCTCTGTAGGTGATGGCAACGTCCGCGCCGGCGGCCGCCAGGCTCAACGCAAGGCTCCTGCCGATCCGCTTGGCGGCGCCCGTCACCAGCGCTGTTTTTGGGTGCAGGCTTTCCAATCTATTGCGGTAAGGGCGTTTGCTGGGAAGGTTTGGCGCTATTCGATTCGCCCTTCGGGGTGGTGGTGCTGCTGGCCGTGCCTTTGCCGTCGCCATAAAGCGAATATTGCTCGCCCGGCCTTTTCATCTTGACCACGATCTCTTTACTGTCGGTATCGATCTTGTAATCCTCGCCATAGGTTTTCCAGCCGTCTGCGATTACCTGCAAACGCACGGTATCACCGATGGGGATCACGTCGATCGTGACCTTGCCGTCCTCGTCACTCTTCAGCTCAAGTGCGCCCCTGTCACGATCCCCTTCCATGGGGTGGAAGACCACCGCAGCGTTGGGGATCGGCTTACCGTTGGTTGACCTGAGCACCGTGACTTTGATCGTGGCAGTGGCGGGCGGAGGGGTGTATTTGCGCCCTTTTTGATCGGCGGCACCACAAAGCAGCGGAAACCCCGCCAACAACAGCACAATTGCCGAAATCGGGCGGAAAAACCGGATACCCATGGCAGGAAGTATAGATGATTTTCACCGGAGCTGGCAGCGAGTTCATATTGGCTTAATATTTGAGCGAGTTTCACTCACATTTCGGCCGGACAGGCTTGACAAGGTTCTACTGGCTGGCTATCTTAGCAATTGAAGAGCGAGAGTGCTAAACGCTCCTCATCGGATCTGGCGTATCGCTCTGAAATTAAACCTCAACTAGCACTGGTAATCAACGCGAGGGTAACCCTCGTGCAAGGAGAAGTAACGCAATGGCAACTGCAACCGCGTCCGTAGCTACCAGCTTTACCCCGCTTCACGACCGCATTCTGGTGCGTCGGGTAGAAGAGGGCGAATCGATCCGGGGTGGCATCATCATCCCTGACACCGCCAAGGAAAAGCCCCAGGAGGGTGAAGTGATCTCCGTTGGCAAGGGTAAGTCGAATGACGAAGGCAAGGTCTTCCCGCTCGACGTTAAGGCAGGCGACAGCATTCTGTTTGGCAAGTATTCGGGAACTGAGATCAAGATCGATGGCGAGGAATTCCTCATTATGCGTGAGGAAGAAGTACTCGGCATTCTGAAGAAGAAGTAAGCGCATCGCGGTTTGACCGGATGCGCTTTTTTTATGCCGCCGTTCTGGCGGCGCACATTGTGTTCAAGGAGAAACAGGAATGGCAAAGCAAATTCTGCACGGAGAAGATTCGCGTCAGGCAATTCTGCGCGGCGTTAACACGCTCGCCGACGCGGTCAAGGTGACACTGGGGCCCAAGGGTCGCAATGTGGTCATTGAGAAGAAGTTCGGTTCACCGACCATCACCAAGGACGGCGTGACCGTAGCGAAGGAAATCGAACTGAAGGACTCGCTCGAGAACATGGGCGCGCAGATGGTTCGTGAAGTGGCTTCGAAGACCTCGGACGTGGCCGGTGACGGCACCACGACGGCAACTGTTCTGGCCCAGGCGATCTATCGCGAGGGCGTGAAGACTGTGGCTGCCGGCGCGAACCCGATGGCTCTGAAGCGCGGCATCGACAAGGCCGTTGAGGCGGTTGTCGGCAAGCGGGACGAGCACGGCGTGGTGATTGGCGGAGCACTGGCGAAGTTTTCCAAGCCGGTGACCGGCGAAATGATTGCCCAGGTGGGCACCATCTCGGCCAACAGCGATGCCACCATCGGCAACATCATTGCCGAGGCGATGAAGAAGGTCGGCAAGGACGGCGTGATTACGGTTGAAGAGTCGAAGACTCTGGAGACCCAGTTGGAAGTGGTCGAAGGCATGCAGTTCGACCGCGGCTATCTGAGCCCTTACTTCGTTACTGACCCGGATCGCATGGAAGTATCGCTCGAAGAGCCCTACATCCTGATCCACGAGAAGAAGATCAGCTCGATGAAGGATCTTCTGCCCTTGCTCGAACAGGTTGCCCGCAACGGTAAGCCGCTGGTCATCATCGCTGAAGATGTAGACGGTGAGGCACTGGCGACCCTGGTGGTCAACAAGCTGCGTGGCACGCTCAACGTGGCGGCAGTGAAGGCCCCTGGCTTCGGCGATCGCCGCAAGGCAATGCTCGAAGATATCGCCAAGCTGACCGGTGGTAACGCGATTACCGAAGACCTCGGGATCAAGCTCGAGAACGTCAAGATCGAAGATCTTGGCCGTGCGAAGCGCGTGACCATTGACAAGGACAACACCACGATCGTCGAGGGCCGCGGCGACGCGAAGGCCATCGAAGGCCGGGTGAAGGAAATCCGCAACCAGGTGGAGAAGACGACCTCTGACTACGACCGCGAGAAGCTGCAGGAGCGGCTCGCCAAGCTGGTTGGTGGCGTGGCTGTCATCAAGGTGGGCGCGGCAACTGAGACCGAGATGAAGGAGAAGAAGGCTCGCGTTGAGGATGCCATGCACGCTACCCGCGCTGCAGTTGAGGAAGGCATTGTCCCGGGTGGTGGTGTAGCTCTGCTGCGCTCCGCTAAGGACGTTGATGATTTGATCAAGAAGCTCGAGGGCGATGAGAAGATCGGCGCCACGATCGTTCGTCGTGGAAGAGCCTCTTCGCCAGATTGTCGGCAATGCCGGTGAGGAAGGTGCTGTGATCGTGGGCAAGATCAGCGAGAACAAGAACCCTCACTTCGGTTATAACGCCGGAACCAACCAGTACGAAGATCTGGTTGAGGCCGGTGTCATTGACCCCACCAAGGTGACCCGCACTGCGCTGCAGAATGCGGCCTCGATCGCCGGCCTCATGCTGACGACCGAAGCCATGGTTGCTGATATCCCCGAGCCGAAGCAGTCTGCGCCGGCCGGTGGACACGGCGGCGGCGGCATGGGCGACATGTACTAAACAAGAAGCAGTTGTTGCACAAGAGGCCACCCGTTAGGGTGGCCTCTTGCTTTTGCTGACTGAATCGCGCGGCTGAAAGCAAAACCGCAGATCTCTCCACTGCGCGTTGCTCCGGACGGGATGACAAAGGGGAGGGCGGCGCTTTCATTCAGATTCGATGCTGCGGATGATGAACAGCAGGTCCCTCCACTGCGCTTCGCTTCGGTCGGGATGACACTTCTGTTGGGAACGGACAAAGGAACGAGTAGAAGCAGTTTTCATAGCCTTCGGTCGGCCGCAGGTCCCGATGCCGAGGGATCCGCGGTTCAGCTATTTGTTCCCCGAGTGCCCTATGGCCAGGCGCAAACCCACGCGAAAGGTAAAGGGCAGCGACGGATAACCTATAGGGCCAATTCTTTTGTTGCTGGTAAGGTTGTCGAGCTGAGTGTAAACGGCTAGCCAGGACACGAACTGATAGGTCCCGTCGAGGTCGAGCTTGGCGTAGCTGTAGTCGAGATTGCGGTTCGGTAAGAGCAGCGAGTTCCCTCCCGCCACATCACGGCCCCCTAGAAAAGTAGAATCGTCACTCCGGCTGGCAAAGGCCGTCGTGAATCCCACCGAATATTGCGCGCCGTTGTAGCTCACCGCGGCATAACCGGTGTGCGGCGGCCGGTTGAACGGACGGGCTCCGCGCAGTGGATCAAAGGCGCCGATAGGCACTCCCGGGAACGACGGATTGAACGCGGGTTGAAGCGCATCGGAGGTAAAGGACCGCCTGACCACCGCGTCCAGGTAGGTATAGCCTCCGCGTAGAAATAAATTTTTGAACACAGTGTATTCCGCCTCGCTCTCAATCCCCTGGGCGCGAAATGCCTGTGAGTTCTGATCGAGCTCACCTGCGTTGCTCAGCAGGCTCTCCAATTGTTGCTGCTCAGCCGGGCTCAACTGCGGCAGCAGCGCGGGGACCTCCGTTGCGGGCACGGGCTCAACCTGGCGGCCGTACTGGTTGTGGAAGTAGCTGACCTGCAACAGGCCGCGCTCGCTGAGAAAGCTCTGCGCGACTCCACCCTCATAGGTGCGGGACTGCTCCGCAACGATGGGCGTGATGTGGAATTGCTGGATCGACTCCCGCCCTCCCTGTTGCGTGAGCAGGAAGTTGTAAAGGCTGGCGAACTGCTCATCGAGCGAGGGTTCCTGATAGCCGTTCGCGAAGTTGAAGCGGATCCCGGTGCCGTGAAAGAGGCCGCGCGCCGGGCGAACCGGATAGTAGAGCAACCCGATCCGAGGGGTGCCTACCGTCCCGAACAGCTGGTTCTTCTCTGCCCCACCACCGAGTGAGTAGTACAGCCGGTACTTGTAGTTGCCGTTAATTTGCGCGGTGTAGTCATAGTTGCGGCGATCCAGATTCTGATCAAGGTCATACGCTGCGGACTTCTTCGCGCCACGCTCATCCTCATAACGAAACGTGAACATGCCGACGATATGCTGCGTGAACGGGTAGTCGCTCTGAAAGTAGACCTGATCGCGGTTATTGACCCGCTCGACCGTGTTGGGATAAACGCCGGCGAAATTCAGGACCGCTTGGCCAATCACCGTGTCCCCGTTCGCCCCCCGAATGAGGGTATTGAAACCGTAATAGTTCGAAGTGCCGGCGAATTGAATGCCCGCGGGATAGAAGTTGATATCTTCTTCGCGCTTGCGCGTCATGCCATAACGAACCAGGTTGTGCCAGCCGCCAATGGTGCGGTTTTCGATGGACGCGCCTAGGTAGGTATCCTGATTCGACCGTTTGCCCGCGTTGGCAATGCCGTAGAAGTTGAAGGCTCCCGGAGATCCAACCGCCGCATCGCTATTGCGAGCAATGACCCGAAGCTGGGTCGCGGAAGTGAAGGCGTAACCCAGGTTCGCGCTCCCCGTGTAGTCGTGGAATTCGTTCATCTTGATGGAATTGTCGCTCTGGAAAGCGTCGAAGCCGCCGTAGTAGTCGAGCCTCTTGTACGTACCGCCGAGCTGGGCCAGGTTGCGAAAGCTGGTGAAGGTGCCGGCGTCACCCTCGTAAAAAAACGACGGAAACCCAGTGCTGCCGCGTGGCGTGCTCAACGTGACCACTCCGGCAGATCCGTCGGAGCCATACAGCACACTGTTGGGGCCACGGTAAACCTCGAACTGTCCTATCCCCGCGGTCGACAAATTGCTGAAATCGAAAGCGCCCCCAACATCTCCGATGACAATCCCATCCAGGTTCACCTGGTTGGCATCGGCATTGCTGCCGCGAATGAAGAGTGAGCTCAAACCACCGTACTCGCCTTGGCGTTGGGCGAAGACTCCCGGCACTTGCCGAAGCGGATCGAGCAGGTCAATCCGGTTGCGAAACTCTCCACTGCGCTGGGCGCTGATGGCCGCGCTGACCTGTGCCTCGGGCATCGGAGTTCCGGTCGCCGAAGTGACAATCTCCTGCCTTACATTGGCAGGCTCCAGAACCACATCTTCCTGATGGCTATCTGCAGCACCGGCGTAAAAGCTGAGGCTGGTAATCTGCTTGAAATTCGTGGCCGAGATGAGAATGTAAAACCGCCCACTGGCGCTGCTGCTGATCGAATATGTGCCGTCGGTGCGGGTCAGCGCAAGGGCCAGGATCTGGCCGTTCTGCACCAGGACCACGTTGGCATGGATGATGGGCAGGCCCAATGGATTGGTGACGGTTCCGTGGACAATGGCGGCTTGCGTCGAAAGGCGTAAGAGAAGCAGGCAGAGCATCCAGAAGCAATAGCGCCATGATCGAACCGGCATCGAAATCCTTTTTTCTCCCCGGAGCGAGGGTGGCCTGCACTTCGATAGACGCGCTCAACTCTTCCAACGCGCAGGCTTCTAGCCTCGAGCGTAGCATCCCACTAGTTGAAGGAGATTGACACCGCAGCCCGCGCCTCATATGGTTCTGACGGAGGTACTTCGATGCGCAGATTACTCTGGTTGGCCATGATCGGTTTGGCCGCAAATGCGCAAACCACGGCGAATCCAGTGGTCTCGACGGCGCGGGAAATCTTCAATCGCCAATCCAAATACATCGTGTCCGCCGCGGAGCAAATGCCGGCCGACAAGTACAGCTATCATCCCACTCCGGACCAGTGGTCTTTCGGGAAAATTACTTCGCACATTGCCGTTTCCGGAAACGCGATATGCGCGATGCTTTCCGACACGCCGGCGCTCCAGGGAGCCAAAGTCAGCGACACAGATCCCAAAGAGACCATCGTCGCCGCGGTCAAGTCATCGTTTGAATTCTGCGACAAGGCGCTGGCGAATCTGACCGATGCTCAGATGGGCGATACGATCACATACTTTCGTGGAGCCAAAACGCCGCGCGCCAGGGCACTTTTTGAGTTGACCGACGACCTCGAGGACCATTATTCGCAGATGGCAAGCTACCTCCGGTTGAGCGGCATGACGCCTCCGTCGGCTCAGCCCAAAAAGTAAAGTGGCGAATGGTGACCCCGGGAAGACTCGAACTTCCGACAAACAGTTTAGGAAACTGCTGCTCTATCCACCTGAGCTACGGGGCCACGTAGGGTCAGTTTACCGCACGCTACGGTTCGAAAGCATTTCCACGAGAGGTCGCTGAACTGCAGATCCCTCCGCTTCGCTACGCTACCGTCGGGATGACAAAGGGGAGGTCGGTACCTCCATTGAGCGTCTAGTGAGTGGATTAGAGGAAACAGCAGGTCCCTCCACTACGCTGCGCTCCGGTCGGGATGACAATTCTGTTTGGGAACGTTAGATTTCGTTTCCAAGATGAATTGTCATCCCGACCGGAGCGTACCCGAATTTCCTGCCACGCTGCACTCGACAAGTCCGCGTGTGCGCCTTTCTATAAGGGAAAGGCGCATGAAGTGCGACAACGCCACCAAGTTCCACAGGAAATCCGGGGGAGCGTAGTGGAGGGACCTGCTGTGGCTCTTCAAGGGCGCTCACGCACAGTTCACCGGGGATTGGTTGCTGGTTTAGGCGCCCAGGCTTTTCAGGCGGAAGAGCGCCGCGATCATCGCGTCGATGTCTTCGAAGCTGTTGTAAAGCGCGAGCGACGGCCGGACAGTGGTTTCAAGGCCAAACCTGCGTAGAGTAGGCTGGGCACAATGGTGGCCGGAACGTACCGCAATCCCTTCGCGGTTCAGAGCGGCTCCGACCTCTTCTGTGCGGAAACCCTCCAACACAAACGAGAGCACGCCTGCTTTTTCCTTGGCTGTGCCGATGATCCTCAGCCCCGGCACACGCAACATCTCCTGCGTGGTATAGACCAGTAGCTCATGCTCATAACGAGCTATGTTCGGCATGCCGATGTGATCCAGGTAGTCAATGGCCGCACCGAGTCCTACCGCATCGGCAATGTTGCCGGTACCGGCTTCGAATCGTCCCGGCGGAGGCTGATAGGTCGTCTTCTCAAAGGTGACGTCGACGATCATGTTTCCGCCGCCCTGCCACGGAGGAGTTTCCGCCAGAACCTCCGGCTTGCCGTAGAGCACGCCGATCCCCGTAGGCGCGAAGACCTTGTGGCCGGAGAAGACGTAGAAATCGCAATCGAGAGACTGTACATCGATGGGCATGTGGGAAACAGCCTGGGCTCCGTCAAGCAACACCCGGGCTCCGTAACGATGGGCCATTTGCACCATCTGATGCGCCGGGGTCACGGTACCCAGGGCATTGGACACCTGGGTGAACGACACCAGGCGAGTCTTTGGGTTAAGCAGCTTCTCGTACTCATCGAGCAGGATCTGGCCATCGTCGTCGACCGGCGCTACGCGCAGGCATGCGCCCTTTTCCGCGCATAGCATTTGCCAGGGAACGATGTTGGCATGATGCTCAATCCAGCTAATGACGATTTCATCGCCCTTATTGATGTGGCGGCGTCCCCATGCCTGGGCTACCAGATTGATGGCCTCGGTGGCACCGCGCACGAAGACGATCTCTTTTGAAGACGAAGCATTGAGGAAGTGCGTCACCTTGCTGCGCGCATCCTCGTAGGCATCGGTCGCGCGCGCTGCCAGGTCGTGCGCGGCGCGATGAATATTCGAGTTCTCGTGTTCGTAGAAATACGAAATGCGGTCGATCACGATCTGTGGCTTTTGCGTGGTTGCTGCGTTGTCCAGCCAGATGAGTGGGTGGCCGTTGACGCGTTCGTTCAGAATAGGGAAATCGCGTCTCACCGAGCCGATGTCGAACTGATTGCGAGGAAGGTTGAGGTCGCCGACGGCCGCCGGATGCGCCATGACATTGGTGGTCCCGGGAACGGCGCTATCCAGAAAATAAAACGACGATGGTTCGGTTAACGCGGCGCGTGCGTCGCTCTCATTCAGCAACGGCGACAGGGGCGCGAGTTCGGGCACTCCTGCTGCGAAGGACGGGAACAAGGCCTGGTCGAACTCCGGCATCGGAAGCGAGAAGGGTGAGAGTGGGAGGCCGGCGGCGGCGCTTCGTGGGTCATACTGCGGCATCGGAGCTGCAGCCACTGGTTGGATCGCAGGAGCCACGCCAGATCCGCTGAGGCCGCCGGCATGCTCCAGAAAGTAGAACGGAGAAGTGGCGGTTAGGGCTGATTTGGCATCGTCCTCGGCCAACAGCGGGGGAAATGGCGGCAACCCTGGCACGCTGGTTTCGAAGGAAGGAGAAGTTGCCCCGAATTGGGGCATCGGCACTGAAAAGGGGGATACCCCGCCGACTGCGGTTCGCGGGTCCTGTAGCCCCACTCCCATTTGCGGGATAGGCGCGGCGGCGGGAAGCGAAACAGCTGCGGCCGGCCCCATCATGTAAGGCGACAGCTCCGTCGGTGCGGAGGATAGCCCGGACACATCCAGCGCGACGGGAACTTTGCCGGCCGATGGTATGGCCGGAACCGAAGGCAACGGCATACCGAACTGCGGCAACCGCGTCTCGAAGGTCGGCGTGAGCTCCTGCGCATTGGGCATCAACGGAGCGACCGTGGTGGGAGAACCTTGCCCGGGCTGCGCGCGGAAAAATTCATTCGCCATGCGAGACAGCATAGCTGCATCCGGCAGCAAACCAACCAGGCTGGTCTCATCTACCGGCAGTGCTGGCAACCGCTCAGCGAAGCCAGCCGCCTGGTCCTGATCACTTGTACTCATGGTATTGTCCGACTTCCACATTCTCGAGCATGCCCAGCGCATCTTCCGTCAGGACCGCGGCGGAGCAATAGAGCGAGACCAGGTAGGAGGCAATCGAGCTGCGGTCAATACCCATGAAACGAACCGAGAGGCCTGGTGTCTGTTCGCCTGGTAGTCCGGGCTGAAACAGTCCGACCACGCCCTGCTTCCTCTCGCCGGTGCGCAGTAAGAGGATATTGGTCTTCCCCGCCCCGTCAATATTCAGCTTGTCGGTGGGAACCAGTGGAATGCCACGCCAGGTGAGGAAAGGCGAACCGAAAATTGTGGCCGTGGGCGGAGGAACCCCGCGGAAGGTACACTCGCGGCCGAAGGCAGCAATCGCGCGTGGATGCGCCAGGAAGAATGCCGGCTCTTTCCAAATGCGCGAGAGCAGTTCATCCAGATCGTCAGGAGTGGGCGCAGCGCCGCGCGCCGCGACCTTGAACGCAGGATCAACGTTATTCACCAGGCCGTAATCGGGGTTGTTGATCAGCTCGCTTTCCTGGCGTTCTTTGACTTTTTCCACGGTCAGCCGCAACTGCTCCCGGATCTGGTCGTGGGGATGACTAAACAGATCAGAGACTCGGGTGTGAACATCCACCACAGTTGAGATCGCGCTCAGAGTATATTCGCGCGGTGTCTCCATATAGTCGACGAAGGTCTCGGGCAATGTCCGCTCGTCGCGCGATCCGCAGGCGACCTCGATGTCCTGATCGTTCTTCACCTTGTTGACCCGGTAGGTGCCGGATTCGACCGGAACCCAGCTCAGCAACTGGACCAACCAACGCGGGGTGATCGCTGTTAACTGGGGCGCCGTCTTGGTTGTGTTGGCTAACTGCCTTGCTGCTACATCGCCTAATGCGCGCTGATTCTCTGCCATCTGGGGTTGGTTCCTTCCTTAACTCACACCACGGGCATCATAGCCGTCTTCGCGGCCGCTCTGGAATCACGAACATATGGATTTCGCACGAGTTCAACGAACGAATTAGGGGTGAGAGGGCTGCTTGACCTCATATCGTAAGGAGACTCAGCGACGCCTCGAGGTACCATGCTAGTAAGGACTAAACCAAGGCGCGCCCTGTTGACTGGAATGATTCCTCCATCGATCGACGATATCGATTGCGAAATTCTGGCTGAGCTCCAAGCCAACGCCCGGATCCCGTTTGCGGAGCTGGGACGAAGAGTCGGATTATCTACCCCTGCGGTCATTGAACGGGTCCACCGCCTGGAGGAGAGCAAGGTGATTCTCGGCTATCGAACCCTCGTCGATCCGGCCCGGGTCGGGCTTCCGGTCCGCGCGTTTGTTCATGTCACTGTGGCGGGAGACAAGCTGGCGAAATTTGCCGCCGTGGTGCGGAACCTGCCGGAAGTGTTGGAATGCCATCGGGTCACAGGCGCAGAATCCTTTATCGTGCAAGTCGCCGTCCGCGACGTGAGACATATGGAAGAGGTGATCGATTCGATGATGCCCTACGTCTCGACCAACACTTCCATGATTCTGGCCTCGCCTGTGCCCTGGAACAGCATCCTTCCCGCCGCGCGCTACGGCAAGAAGCCACGGTCAGCCAGGTCAGGCGGCTGAGCACCCCACTCCTACAACTTATGTGCGGTCCCTATGGTGCGAACGCAACCTTCTCAATGACGATTTAGTTTGTTACACAAGTAATCGTTGTCAGGCAAGGAGCATCATGAAAATTGGGCCTTTAGTCATAGGATCAGCCTCTCTTCTCTTAATTGTTGCGGCCGTAGCTCAAACCGCACCGCCCCCGGGAACTGCCGGGCAGCGTAAAGCTAACCAGCAGGCGCGCATTGCCCAGGGTCTCAAGGACGTCAGTTGACCGCTCGCGGCGTAAATGCAAGTAAGAGCGCAACATGCGCGCGGCCAATAACGGCAAACTTACCGCGGCGGACCGTACCGCGTTGAACAATCGCCAGAACAAAATCTCCAATTCCATCTACGACGACAAGCACAACGCGGCTGTACAGAAATAGAGCTGACTGCTCTATTTGCGCAGCGCCCGATAGAGATCGGTAAGGATCGGGGGGGTAATCGAGTGGATTGCCTTCTTGATCCGGATCGTCGTTTTCACACTATTGATGCCGGGGCGTTCCTGAAAAGCCACCTCATGCCGATGGGTGAGCCCGGGGTCCTCCTCGGGACGGCCATTGGAGTAATAGTACGTCGCAATGGATTTCCGGTTGCGATCGGGCGGGCATGCCAGCGGTAGGGGATGACCGTGAAACGACTCGCTCGTGGTGCTGAAGATGGCACAGCGGTTGAAGATAGGCAGTATCTTCTTCTCCGCTCGCGTCACGTTCCGATCCCATAGCTCGAAGTGCCCTCCGTATTCCTCTTTCCAGTCCTTATTCAGATAAATCAGAACGTTGATGCGCCGGTCCAGCCGAAGACCTTTGTGATAGCTGAAATCCGCGTGCACTTCTAACAGGCCGCCCGGCCTGATCTGATGCAGGCCTCCGCCGGTGTAGTTGGGATCGGGCAGCACGCTCGAGATCCCGGTCAGCGTTTCCAGAAATTTAAGCATCGGCCGAGTGTTGAGGAAGTAGAGAACATCGCGAATGGAGGAGGGCAATTTCTCGACTACATCGAACGCCAGCTTCTTACGCTGGTTCACATCTGTTTGGGCAAACCAGTCCGCCTCTTTGGGCTCAGGGAAGTCCCGCAGTGCAGCCTCAGCCACCTCAACCGGCAGAAAATCATCGAAATAGATATGGGGATAAGGAGTATTCGCCTTGTACTCCTCTGCTTTGGCTTGGGCCAGGGCTTCGAGTTTGCCGGCAAATTGGTCGCTGAGCAAGGCATTCAGTACTCTGGTTTCGTTGGGGATCTCCACCTGCACCGAATTTGACATCGCCGGGCCTCCGTTATCGTCATTTCCAACCTATCCACGCCCAGGAACCATGTCAAGACGGGTTGAGGGGCTGCGCCCGGCCAGCGTTGTAAACTAGTAGTGAGGGACTTATGTCGCAAGTGCAACGCAGGCAGTCGGTAACAGTGAAGGTGGGAAATGTGCGCGTGGGATCATCCGCGCCGGTCGTGGTGCAGTCTATGACCAACACCGATACCGCCGATGTACAGGGGACGATTCAGCAGGTGGCCGCGCTTGCCACCGCCGGGTCAGAACTGGTGCGGGTGACGGTCAACAACGACGCTGCGGCTGCTGCACTCCCGGCGATTGTCGAGGGGCTGGCCAAGTTGGGGATCGACGTTCCCATTGTTGGCGACTTCCATTACAACGGGCACCTGCTGTTGAAGAAGTATCCGGAGTGCGCGCGCGTCCTGGCTAAGTACCGCATCAACCCGGGGAATGTCTCCATCGGGCGCAAGGACGATGACAACTTTCGCACCATGATCGAGTGCGCGGTAGAAAACCAGAAACCGGTGAGGATCGGCGTCAACTGGGGTTCGCTGGACCAGGCTCTTTTGACCCGGATGATGGATGAGAACTCCAAACGGGCCCAACCGGCGCCTGCGCGGGATGTGATGATCGAAGCCATGCTGGTGAGCGCACTCGACTCTGCCCACGCGGCCGAACGCTACGGTCTGCGCCGCGACCAGATCGTTCTCAGCGCCAAGGTAAGCGGAGTGCGTGACCTGATCGAAGTCTACGAATTGTTGGCTGCACGCTGCGACTACGCGCTTCATCTGGGGCTCACCGAAGCCGGCATGAGCATGAAGGGTATCGTTGCCTCAACAGCGGGTCTGGCCCCGCTGCTGCTTAAGGGCATCGGCGATACCATACGCGTTTCTCTTACTCCCAAACCCGGGGGCGACCGCACCGAAGAGGTGCAGGTGGCGCAACAGATACTGCAATCGCTGAGCATCCGCAGTTTTGCTCCGCAAGTGACGGCCTGCCCCGGATGCGGGCGCACCAGCAGCACCTACTTTCAGGAATTGACGCAGGATATTCAGGCTTACGTACGAGACAGCATGCCGGTCTGGCGTGAGCGCTATCCCGGCGTCGAAGAGCTAAAACTGGCGGTCATGGGCTGCGTGGTCAACGGACCGGGCGAGTCCAAGCACGCCAATATCGGCATCTCGCTCCCCGGCACTTTTGAAGATCCTAAGGCCCCGGTGTATGTGGACGGACGCCTTATGACGACTCTGCGGGGCGATGACATCGTCAACGACTTCAAGAAGATTCTCGACGAATATGTCGCGGCGCGCTACGGCAGCGGGTCACGGGAAGAGCAATTGATCGAGGTGCGGTAACGGAGAAAGAGCAGGCTGACGTTTGAAGTAGCCCAGGACGTAGTCCCCTGACCGTTAACTTGTTTCGGATGTTTAGTCGAACTCGCACAAAACCGTCATCCTGAGCGAAGCGCCTCTCAGATTTATCGCGTGCCACAACGCTTGTGGCGCGGAGTCGAAGGACCCCGACGGTGCTTAACTTACCCACGCTGCTCGGGCCTTTTCAACCACCGAAGCCCGCACCGAGCGGACCTGGCACGGTCTTTCTCTGCGGTCGAGAACCTGGCGGCACGGAAAGAAGCTCAAGCTCATTCGCACGATCAGTCCCGAGTTCAAAGACCTTGCACACTCGGGCTTCGGTGGTCGAAAAGGCCCGAGGAGTGCAACCTCTATTACCCAGCCCGGCCCAGCTCTTCGAACAAAAGAATGATTGACTCGATCCCCCGATGGAAGTTCGCTATGTGAAACTTCTCATTCGGGGCATGCAGGTTGTCGTCAGGCAGTCCAAAACCCATCATTACGGTCGGAATCTTGAGGTGCCGCTCGAAAGCTCCCACGATCGGGATAGAGCCCCCGGAACGGATGAAGACCGTCTCTTTCCCGAAAACCTGCTGCAACGCCCGGGTCGCCGCCCGGATGAACCGATTATCCGTGCTCACCACGATCGGATCACCGGAGTGGATCAGACGGACGCGCAGTTCAATGCCCTTCGGTTGCAGCGACTCGACATAATTCTTGTACTGCGCGAAAACCTCCTGCGGGTCCATGTCGGGAACCAGACGGAAGGAGATCTTGGCGGTAGCCTTCGAAGGAATTACGGTCTTTGCCCCGGCCCCGATGAATCCGCCAGGCATTCCATGCACATCCAGAGTGGGCCGAACCCAGGTCCGCTCCAACACCGAAAAACCGGGCTCACCGGTCAGCGCACTCGATCCAATTTCTGATTTTCGATACTCTTCCTCGTCGAACGGCAGGCTCTTCCATGCCCTCAGCTCATCTGCAGAGGGCGCAGCTACCTTGTCGTAGAACCCGGGAATCAGAATATGACCCTGGGAGTCCTTGAGCGCCGCAATCACCTGGGCCAAGGCCATGAAAGGATTCGGCGCGGCGCCCCCATAAAGGCCAGAGTGCAGATCCGTGCGCGCCCCCACCGCTTCCAGCTCGGTGTAAATCATGCCCCGCAGTCCGACGCACAAAGTGGGCAGACCAGGAGCAAACATCTCGGTGTCGGAGACCAGGGCGAAATCGGCCTTGAGCTGCTCCGGATGTTCACGCACGAACTGTGCAATTCCCTCCCCTCCTACTTCCTCCTCACCTTCAATAATCACCCGCACATTGATAGGCAGGCTGCCCCCCGATCCCTGGAACAGGGCTTCGAGAGCCTTCACCTGGGTAAACATCTGACCCTTATCGTCGACCGCGCCGCGAGCATAGAGGTTGCCGTTACGCTCCGTGGGCTCGAACGGGGGGCTGATCCACTCGTCGAGCGGGTCGGGGGGCTGGACGTCGTAATGACCGTAGGTCAGGCACGTGGGCTTGCCCGCAGCATGGAGCCAGTCTCCATAAACCAGCGGATGACCGGACGTCTCAATCACCCGGACATGCTCCATGCCGATGCGCGTCAGCTCCTTGGCCAGGCTCTCGGCGGCGTACCGGACGTCCCCGGCGTGGTCAGGAAGAGTGGAGATGGAGGGAATACGGAGCAGAGATTTGAGTTCCTCTAGAAAGCGTGCCTGCTGACTGCGGGCAAACTCGAGCGGGGAGGGCATGGTCAGGTTCTCTCCTGTGGGGCTGGGAAGGCGGCAAGCGATTGATTTTCGGCGACTTTTGCGGTAGCAGCCTATCCGTCGGGCAAACAACCCCGGCGGCAGTGGCGGCCACCAAGATGTATCCTAAACCTGGAGAAGTATTCATGCTCGACTTGGAAATTGGGGCCCGCGATGTCGCCGCCCGTCTTAAATCGGGGGAGCCCGGCCTGATCCTGCTGGACGTTCGCGAGCCATGGGAGTTTGCTACGGCGCAAATCGAAGGCTCCAAGCCGATGCCGATGGGCGAGATTCCCTCACGCGTCTTCCAGGAGTTGGACCCCGAGGCGCCCATCATTACCGTGTGCCATTCCGGCGTCCGTTCCTTGAACGTCGCCGTATGGATGCGTAACCAGGGTTTCGAGAAAGTGCAGTCGCTGAGCGGGGGTATCGACAGTTGGTCCCGGGAAGTTGATCCCACCGTACCCCGCTATTGACCGTAGTTGCACCCCTCCCCCTTACGTTGCAGATGGGGCGCATGTGCGCGACTGCTTAGCAGTTCGGAGGCGTGATACAAGCAAGATAGACAACCTTTTAAAGAAAGTTCGATAGCTATGAGCGCCACCGAAAGAGTTTTGATTGTTGAAGATGAGTTGCATGCCCTGGCCGGTTTGGCAGAGTTAGTCTCTGGATGGGGCTATCGCACCGAGACCGCGCGAGACGGCATCGAGGGCCTGGAAAAGGTAGCAGAATGGTTTCCCGGGATCATCGTGACGGATCTCAAGATGCCTCGGATGGATGGTTTGGAATTGCTATCGCGATTGAGCGAAATGCAGTTGAATGCCGCCGTGATCGTGTTGACCGCACAGGGCAGCATTGAGCGTGCGGTCGAGGCGATGAAGATGGGCGCCTACGACTTCATTCAAAAGCCTATCGATCCTACGCGGTTGAAGACCGTTCTCGCCAATGCCAGCCGCCAACGCGAGACCGAGCGCGAGCTGGAAGTCACCCGCCGCAAACTACGGGATACCGGTTTCCTGGGATCGCTGGTCGGCAGCTCGAGGAAGATGCAAGAGATGTTTGCCATGATCGAGCGGGTCGCCCCCAGCACCGTATCGGTGTTGATCACCGGGGAGAGCGGCACCGGCAAGGAGTTGGTAGCACGAACCCTGCACGAGCTGAGCCCGCGCCGCGGCAAGCCGTTTGTCGCCGTCAACTGCGCCGCGATCCCCGAGACATTGATTGAAAGCGAGATCTTCGGTCACGAGAAAGGCTCCTTTACCGGAGCGATGGAGCGCCGTGCCGGTTGTTTCGAACTGGCGGAAGAAGGCACTCTGCTGCTGGATGAGATCGGCGAAATGCCGGTAGGCACGCAAGCCAAGCTGCTGCGGGTGCTGGAAGACCGGAAGCTGCGGCGCCTGGGCAGCAAGGTCGAGTTGCCGATGAACGTGCGCGTATTGGCCGCGACCAACAAGAATCCGGAAGAAGCGGTCGCGGATGGGCACCTGCGCGGAGACTTGTACTACCGGCTGAACGTTTTCAACCTGCATATGCCACCGTTGCGAGAGCATAAAGAGGACATCCCGGCAATTATTGAGGCCCTGCTGGCCGATATGAACACCAAGCATGGCCGTGAGGTCAAAGGAGTCGACGGAGAGATGCTGAGCCGGCTGATGGCTCACGACTGGCCGGGCAATGTGCGCGAGCTGCGCAATACCATTGAACGGGCGGTCATTCTTTGCGGAGAGGGGTACATGGAAACCCGCCATCTGCCGCCTACCTTCGGGCAGCGCTTTATGCGGGTAGATACGGGGACGACCAGTTACAGTGATAGCGGCGTTCACGTGGAGATCGGCAGCACGGTGGATGAAGCCGAGCGGATGCTGATCCTGAAAACGTTGGAGTCGACGCGCAACAACAAGACGCGGGCGGCGGAGATCCTGGGCATCAGTCTGAAGACGTTGCACAACAAATTGAAGGAATACGGTAGCGCGAGCAGCGAGACGACGGAAGGAGTGACGGTACCCTAAAGAACTATTCGCCTCAACCACTGAGACGGGTACCTGCCGCCGCGTGCTGAATCGTAGATAACAGGTTTCGGGTGACTCCCCCATGAGATTGAAGACCAAGCTCGTGCTCGCGATCACCGGACTGGTATTCCTGGTGGTGTGCACGCTGTCGTGGATTTTTCTGGGCCAGCTCCTCCGTCAGCGTATGTCGCAGGCGTATTCCGCCAATGACATGGTGGCGCATCAGATTCTCTTTGCCACGCGCCGCGCGTTGCAGACCAACATTCGCGCACCGCATGTGGACCCCAACGACCCCAAGGCGCTGCGCGCGACGGTGGCCGAGGCACTGCGCAGCGATCCCGCTCTCACCGCTCTGATGAGCTCCGCCATTCGCTACTCCCCCACGGTGTTCGACGTCTCGATTGCCGACAGCGAAGGCCGTGGACTGCTGAGCACCGATCCCACCAATCTGGACCACGTGCTGCCCCACCGGCAGGAATACGAGGAATTGCAGGCCGGTGGGTTGCTCAAGCTGATGGAGGTGGTCTTCGGCCCCCCTCGCGTGTACAACGTGACCTTGCCCCTGGAGCTGAACTTCGAGCCCTTCGCCACCGTCCGGGTGGGTGTTCGTACGACCTTCCTGCGTTTCGTGGTCGAGCCTTGGCTCATCGCCGCTGTGACTTATACGGGAGTGGCCATTATTTGCTCCCTCATCTTCGCTGCTTTCCTGGCCAACATCGCGCTCAAGCCGATTGAACAGATTGGCGCTCGCCTCGATGCGCTGGCATTGGCGGAAGCGGAAGTAGCCGGCGAAGCAACAGCCGGGCGGTCGGGCGACGCGGTGGTGCTGGTCTCGCACAAGATCGAGCGCATCGGCCGGCGCATGCGCAACGTGGAAGAGGTCTTCTCCGCCCTCAAGGAAAACCTGGACCAGATCATGACCAATCTGCAGGATGGCATCCTGCTGTACACCCACGATGCCCGCGCGGTGTTGGTCAGCGATTCGGTGGAACGCTTCCTGGGGATCAGCCGCGCAGAAATACTGGGTGCCAAGCTGCACGAGGTCTTCTCCCGCAATACCCGGCTGGGCCGGCTGGTACGCGAGTCATTTGATGCTCGCATGGCCCTCGTACAAGAGGAGATCACCACCGAGACCGGCCGGCATGTCGAGATCTCGCTCGACTTTATCCACGACGATCGGGCGGTCTATCCCCAGGAAACCCTGGGCGCGCTGCTCACCCTTCACGACGTCGAATCAGTAAGGGAAATAGAAAGCGATCTGGAACTCTCGCGACGCCTCGCGGCCATCGGACGACTCACCGCGGGTGTCGGTCATGAAGTCAAAAACCCGATCAATGCCATCGTGGTTCATCTGGAGCTCATGCGTAACAAGCTGGGCGACGCCGATCACCGGGCCATGCGTCATCTGGAAGTCATCGAGAGCGAAATTCAAAGACTGGATCGTGTGGTACAGACGCTGGTGGATTTCTCGCGCCCGGTCGAGTTGCAGCTTAAGGAACAGGATTTGCGCAGGGTGGTGTCAGCGGTTCTGATGTTGGCATCTGCCGAACTGGAAACCCGCGACGTCCACGTACAGAGCGATCTACCTGACCGCCCGGTGCTGGCAAAGGTGGATGCGGACCTGTTGAAGCAGGCGCTGCTGAATGTCGTGCTGAATGGCGCCCAAGCGATGGCAGAAGGCGGAAAGCTGCAAGTACGACTGGCCGAAGACGGCCGCATGGCCTCGCTCAGCATACATGACGAAGGTAATGGAATCCCTGATGACGTACGGGATAAAATTTTCGACTTATACTTCACCACAAAGAAAGATGGAAGCGGTATCGGTTTAGCAATGACTTACCGTATCGTAGAGCTGCACAATGGTTCTATTGAAGTAGAATCGGATGCGACTCACGGAACTACTTTTATTTTGCGCTTTCCCTTAGCTAGTCCTCAGGAAGGTAGAGCGCGTGGATACCTTATGCCGGACGGGAGTATCTCAGCGGGATCTATCGTTGCCAAGGAGCCGAGAGCATGAGGGCAGTGCACCTATGCTCAATGGTGACCCTGCTCACCATTTGCTGTACTGCGTGTTCGCACAAGACCTCGTCTCCGCCACAGCAAGCCCAGGCCCCCCCGCTGCAGACCGGAAAAGGGACGCTGACCCCGCCCAAGACTCCGCAGCAACAAGAGAAGTCGGATACTCCGCTGGCTTCGCCTTTGCCGCCGCCATCGGCGCAAACCGTGCCGCTGCCGCCACCGCCGCCACCTAAGAAAGTGCGGCACAAGGTGAAGCCCACCCCACCCAAGCCGGCAGACACGGCACAGAATTCTACGAGCGCCCCCACTTCCTCTTCCCAACCTGGTAGCTCATCTTCAGGACCACAGGGCTCAGGACAGCCTGCGGTCGCGCAGCAAACTGCGGCGAACGTGGGGACAGGTTCGCCCATTGGTCAGTTGACCACCGGTGATAGCGCCCTGGGTGAGAGGACCAAGCACGAAACGGCAGACCTGATCGGGGAAACTCAACAAGGGTTAAGTGGGATTAAACGCCCTCTTTCTTCGGAAGAAAAAGTTACGGCGACGCAGATACGAACCTACCTGAAGCTGGCCCAGCAGGCTCTGGACAGTGGAGATACTGACGGAGCGCATACACTGGCAACCAAAGCCAAGCTACTGCTGGATGAACTCACTAAACCTTAGGTTTTCAAAATTTGCGAATCTAGATTCGCGGTATCCAACAACAAGATATGTCTATATCCGTATCGAAAGATACAGACCCATTCGACTTGATTAGTATCGATTGGATAATTGATCACTATCGATTGGACAGTTACCTTCAGCGTTCGCCCCAACTCAGCTTGGAGCGGAGCACGTCGAAGAATCCTGTTTTGCCCATACGAACAAGGTTGACGTTGTGCTCGGAGCGGCGGCAGCACACCTGGTCTCCGACCCGGAGCTGCAATGCTTCCTGCCCGTCGACGGTGAGGAAGGTAAGATCCGGAATACCTTCGACGCTGACCGTCACATGCGCATCGCCTCGCACCACCATGGGACGAATGGTCAACAGGTGCGGGCATATGGGGGTGATCACCAGGGCGTCCACGGAAGGGGCCAAAATCGGTCCGTTGGCGGCCAGGTTGTAGGCGGTGGAACCAGTGGGGGTCGAAATGATGACTCCGTCCGCGCGAAAAGAAGCTGCCAGCTGTTCAAACAGATGCACACTAAAGTCGCCCATACGCGCGATGGCGCCCTTGGCGATCACCACATCGTTCAATGCCTCGTATTCTCTGTACAAAGCGCCACCGCGCATGACCTCGGTGTGCAACAGGGCGCGGGCATCGATGTTGCAGCAACCTTCTTTCCAGCCCTCCAGGGTGGTGTAAAGATCAGCCAGCCGGACCTCGGTAAGGAAACCCAGCGCGCCCAGGTTGACACTGAGAATGGGAACATCGGTGCGGGCAAAGGCCCGAGCCGCTGCCAGCAGCGTTCCATCCCCGCCGAGCACCACCACCAGTGCCGGCTTCTGTGCCGGCAATTCATGACGGGGAACAACGCGCGCATCCCGGGTGTAGCTCCCACTTACGTGGTCCAGAATGGGTTCAAAATCATGGGCTCGCATCCAAACGACAAGCTCGGGGAGCAGGGTGGCGAGCTCTTCCTTCTGCGGCTTGGAAATGATGGCGACCGGTCGCATGGAGGCTTTAGTGTACGTGATGGGCGTCAGAGCAGTTCGCAATTGGTGCAAACCGAAGCAATAGGCCTTTTCGTGGTTTTCTCCCAAGAAAAACCACTCCTCGCGATCTTTATCAGGCCACAGTAATTGCGAAACTGCTCGAGAAGCGGCCGTAGAGCAGGAATTCGCGATTCCCTTTACCCCCCTCGCCGCCTCCGGCGATGGGCGAATCCGCGACCTCGATATCCATAGCACCAAGACCCTGAATCGCACTGCGCACGCGATCGATGGCGAACTGGTGCGCGGCCCGATCGTGTACGATGCCGCCCTTACCGATCTGTTCCCTGCCCGCTTCGAATTGTGGCTTGACCAGGATGACGGCCTCGATCGGGGTCTCGAGATTCTTTCCTACCGCAGCGAGCACCGCGGGCAACACCAGTGTGGCGGAGATGAAAGACACGTCCATGGATACGAAACTGATCCCTGAACCCAGATCACCCGCCTGGAGATAGCGGGCATTGGTACGCTCCAGCAAGCGCACGCGTGGATCCCGGCGCAGGGCCTCCGCGATCTGCCCGTAACCAGTGTCTACGGCGACCACGGTGGCGGCGCCGTGCTGCAACATGCAGTCGGTAAAACCTCCGGTGGAAGTGCCGATATCGGCGCAGTGCCGTCCGCGCAGGTCGATTTGCCAACGGGTAAGCGCGGCTTCCAACTTGAGACCACCCCGGCTGACGTAGCGCAGGTCTTGCCCCAGGACACGCACCGGCGCAGCGTCGTCGACCGAGGCCCCGGGCTTCTCTACCTTCTGCTCGTTGACCAGCACCCGCCCGGCCAGGATGAGCGCTTGCGCCCGTTCCCTGGACGGCGCCAACCCCCGCGTGAGCAACAACTTATCCAGGCGGATTTTCATTCAGGATGGGGTAGATCGTTCGTGGATAGCGACGGACGCAGGTTATTGTACTCGCTACTTGGCTGAGTACTTTGGTTTGGTGTTTGCGCTATGCAACCGTAGAATAGTTTGGGCTCGCTTGATGCCAGACAAAACCCCCAATCCGATTGGCGACTCTGATCGTTCTACTATCAGAGATTCGGACCCAACTGCCAGGATGACTGACGGAACCACTGCCCCGTTAACCGACGACGGAATGTTGCTGCAGCGTGTCCGCCAGGGCGATCAGAGCGCGATGGCCGAGGTCTTCGACCGATATGGCAGGGCGGTATATTCCGTGGCCCTGCGGATTCTGAAGGATACCGGACACGCGGAAGACGTCATGCAAGACATCTTCTTCCAGATCTGGCGGAATTCCGATTCGTTTGTGCAAGGGCGTGGATCGTTGGGTGCGTGGTTGGTGGTGGTGGCGAGAAACCGGGCAATCGATCTGTTGCGGCGCAGAAAGCCCACAGATTCGGTAGAGGAGGTGGTTCTGCCCTCTTCCTTTAACCTGGCAGCGGAAGCCGAGCACAACGCGATGATCGAGAAGGTTCAGAAAGTTTTGCAGGAGCTTCCCGCCGAGCAGCAAAGGTCTATGGAGCTGGCGTTCTTCGAAGGGTTGAGTCATTCGGAGATCGCGGAAAAAACCGGGGATCCTCTGGGCACGGTAAAGACGCGCATTCGCTTGGCGTTGATTACGTTACGAAAGGCGTTTCAGGCATGACAGGCAACGGGCACAACACGCAGGAGGAGTTGGCTTCCTATGCGATGCAGGGTCTCCCGCCAGAGGAGTCCGCATCCATCAGGGCGCACCTGCAGACTTGTGCGACTTGCCGCACCGAGTTGGCCCAGGTGTGCGGTGATCTTGCCTTGTTAGGACTAGCGGTCGAGCAGCAGCCTCTGCCCGAAGGCGCGCGGGAGCGTTTCCTCAACAGAATCGCCTCGTCTCCCGCAATCAAGCCGGAGGGGAAGCTGGCCGAGATCACTCCCATTTCGAGCAAGACGGGGCGCCGTGGAGCGGGCTTTTGGACTCCCTGGATCGCGGCTGCTGCCATGGCGATCGCGGCTATCTCCCTCGCAGTGCAAAACCGGGCGTTGAACGATCAGGTGCAGGATCAATTGCGCTTGATCACGAACCTGGCCGGACAAGCATCGAAGGCGCAGCAGGTGCTGGAAGTTTTGACCGCACCCAGTGCCCAGCGCGTGACTCTTACTGAAGGAAAAGCTCCCGCTCAGCCGGGCGCGCGTGCCACTTACTTGCCGGAGCGCGGCGGCCTGATCCTGCTGGCGACCAATCTGAAACCTTTGCCCGAAGGTAAGACCTACGAGCTTTGGGTCATCCCAGCCGACGGCAAGGCCCCGGTGCCTGCGGGACTCTTTCGCCCTGATGCAGTCGGGACTGCCACCCTGGTGCTGCCACCGCTGACTCCCGGGATTGCGGCCAAAGCCTTTGGAGTAACGATCGAGAAAGCAAGTGGCTCCGACACGCCTACCACACCTATCATTCTGTCGGGAGCGATTGGGAGCTAGGTGCCGCTGGGTCCCCGTCAGGAAGCCTGAGAATCTTGTCCCTTCCAAGAATCGTGGGGTGCCCCATATCTCGCTCGTTTTTCGCGAGATGTGGGAGACCACAGCGCTCCACGTGCTTCTTTCTGAAGGTCGGAAAAAAGGTTAAGGTTCGTGGTATCCCAAATCTCGCGAAAAACGAGCGAGATATGGGGCACCCCACGCTTTTTGGAAGGGTGAAAGACAGGATGGAACTGTCACCGCGAACATGGTCCTTTGCGGGGCGTTATTTTGGGCGCGCCGTAGCGGCGGCCAACGGAGTCGCCGCATAGCAGCGAGCTCCGAACCCGCAGGGCGACCCGCTCCCGCTGGCGTGACTCACATTGATGGCATTCGCAACCGTACCGGTGGTGCCGCTATTGGCGGCTACCGATTGCGCACTAGTGTGCACATCCACTCCGGTTCCATCCAACTGAATCGACGCCGCCACCTGGTCGGTATCGGTGCGAATTACGCTCATGTAGGGCTGGTCAGAAGAGAGGACATAGACCTGGCCGTACGGAGTGCTGAAGGTGGAGGCCATAGAAATGGGATGGCCGGTCACGGGAATCGTCGATAACACCTTATAGCTGGTAAGACTCACCACGCTCACGGTGCTGTCCTTCTGGTTGGCAACGTAGACCCGGCTTCCGTCTCGCAGAATGCTGAGCGTCGCGGGTCCATTGCCCACAGGAACCGTCACTGCCTGGCCAAACAACGTCGAGTCGTTGCCGAATTGGTCGAGGCTGGTGTTGATAATGGTGATGGTATTGGAGTCGTAATTGGCAGTCACCAGTTGCGACGATGGGGCGTAGTAGTCGGCAAAAACCGGGCCGGCATTAAATCCCGTCACCGGAGTGCCGGACGGTGGCGGCAGCAACAACGTGCCAGTGGTGGGATCGAGATTCTGCCGGTTTGCCGTGGTATCCAGAGTGTTGTATTGGCTGTTGATCACGGTGACGGTTCCGCTGCCGCGATTGAGAATGAACACCCGGTTGTTATCCGTCGAACCGACGCCGTACACCGGGCAGATGCCAACCGGCAGAGCCCGCGAGATGGTGATGGTCGAGATCTCGATCGACTGCACCTGGCCCGGCGTCGTGACCTGCCCAGGATTCTCGCAGGCTCCGAAAGTGACCTGGTTCGATCCGTTGTCCTGAGTGATGGAATAGATTCGGGCCGCATTGGAGTTGCCGGCGAGGGTAATGGGACTGGCAGGAACCGGGAGTTGCTGGGTCAGGTTGAAGATACCGGTTGTACTGGCAAACACGGCCACGGCCGGGACATTGGGTTCGGTGATGAAGAGATTGCTTGCAGTCGAAAGCAAATTCAGCGGCTGAGCCGGCTGCAACAAGGTGCTGCTCAGGATGTTCTTGGTCTGCAGGGTGGTCGAAGGAGTGAAGCTGTTGACTGTGCCGTCCGTGTTTGCCGTCGTGGCCGAACCGGCGCTGGAGCTGAGGGTGAGCGCCAGCGGGGTAAGCCCCAGCGTGGCCTGGGTGAGCAGGGTATCCCCGGAGGCATCGAAAACATTCGCCAGCCCGGGCGCGTTGATCCCGGCGCTGGTGGTGACGACGGCGTAGCTCTGTGGCTGCGGGGCGGGTTGGGTGACGGCTACGGGGGACACGACCGGCCGGTAAGTTTCTCCGCATCCGGCCACTAAGACAGCAACGCCAATCAAAAAACCGTTAGCAATCCGCTGGGAAACCCTGAATGAAAACTCTGACAAACGCACACTCCGCCGGCTCCATGAATGAAGCCATGCAACGCTAAGCACCCGTGAATACCTCACTACGTTTCATTTGCTCTAGAAAGATGATTGTAAATGGGACCGCGTATCCAGGGATACGGCGGCCATAAAATGAACTGTGCAGGTGCGGGAACAGCAAATGCAGTGGCAGTCGTGGCTGGTGCTGGCCGCGGTCGTTCCGTGGTGCGCGATTGCCACCTTCCAACATGCAACACGAGTCGCGCTGGGAATCAGTGTGGCCCTGGCACTCCTGGTCCTTCTGGCACGCGCCGCCACACCTCTGGCAGCCTTGACGGGCGGCATGATCGCCGCGGTGCTGACGCTTGCTCCTCTTTCCTCGTCCGGTTTGTCTTCCTGGTACCGATCCGCTTTGCCGTCCCTGATGGCCCTCTTTGTGTTCACCTGGGCAGCGACCAGATTTGGACGGAGCAAGAAACAGCGCCTGGGCCTGGCGGAGGACAAGCGCGGGCGCAACGCCGCCCAGGTAGCAGCCAATCTGGGCGTCGCCGGATTGGGAGCCGCGGCCGCTCTCACCCATCCCCTGGCTGGCTCGTTCTACGTTGTGGCGGTGGTAGCCGCGCTGGCGCAAGCAACCGCGGACACTCTGGCCAGCGAACTGGGCGAGGTTTTGGGCGGGCCACCGGTGCTGGTGACCACCTTCACCCGGGTCACGCCAGGAACCAATGGAGCGGTCAGTCTTGCCGGCACTGCGGCGGGAACGGCCGGGGCGGTCCTGGTGGTATTGGTAGCGGTGTCCACACTTGGATTAGGGCTCGGCGAGGCAGTTTGCGCCGGATTGGGCGCGGTGGGTGGCCTTTTCATCGATTCGCTGCTCGGTGCGACCGCGGAGCGGCGTAGCTGGCTGAACAACGACGCCGTAAACTTCCTTTCCACACTAGCGGCTTCCGCGATCGCAACCATGATTTTAAGGTCCGATAGAGGCCTTCGAGCTCAGTGGTGGTGACGAATCCTGATCAGTGCACCTTCAAACGCCAGAGCGTGTAGCTGATCATTTCGTGCATCAAGCGCGTGGCAGACCCCCAGAACCCCAACGACCGTGCCTCCGCACGGGGAGAGGTCGAGACGGTGAGCCCCTTACTGGTGCTAAGCGCCCGGATGCGAAACAGGTGGGTTCCATCTGACACCGCAAGGATCCGATTGAGGTGATTCTCGCGTGCTATCGCGGCAAGACGCGCTGCCGATTCCTCCGTGTTCGTGCTCTGCGTCTCAGCGATGATCTGGGTTTCCGGAACCCCATGAGCCAGCAGATAGTCGTGGCCTACTCCGCCTTCGGAATCGTGGGGATCGCCTCCGCCGCCCAGGGTAATCACCAGCGGAGCGAGCCGTTCTCGATACAAGGCGAGCGCATGATCAAGGCGAGCGCGTAGCACCGGGGAGGGGCGGCCATCATATTCTGCTGCGCCAAAGACCGCGATGGCGTCGGCAGGACGTGCCTCATCGTGGGTGGCATAGAAATGAATCTGCCCATAGAGCCACAAAAACCATCCCGCGATGCCAATCAAAGCGGCGGCCAGCAAGAGGCGCAGGGCGCGCCGGCCGGTTCCGGTTTTGCTCTCAGGGCTGGAGGCGTTCGCGAATTTCATGCGGTTTTCCTTGACGAAAACCGCACCCGAAATCCGGTCAGCAACGCTTCGTTCTTTGTCGTCGACCGCATGGGACCTGCTCAGCGCTGGAGAGTTAAGGCAATCTCGTGGGTAGGAATGGCTCCTTCCCGAAGAATCTCCCAGGGACCATCGCGAGACAGATCGACGATGGTGGTTGCAACGCTACGGCCGGTGGCCCCGCCATCCACGATCAACGGAATGCGATCCCCTATCTGATCGCGAACGCAGGCTGCGTAGTTGCACTCCGGTAAGCCCTGGAGATTAGCCGAAGTGGCGGTGATGGGCAAGCCCAACTTTTCCACGATAGCCCGAGGAATGGCTGCGTCGGGGACGCGCAGGGCCACGTTGCCGGTATTCGCGGTAGAACGCAGGGGCAGACGCGACCCGGCGCGCACGATCACGGTCAGCGGTCCGGGCCAAAAACGCTCCGCCAGAAGATCGAACCGGGCGTCGAGGTCACGCGCCAGACCATAGGCCTGGGCTGCGTTCGCGATGAGCAGCGACAGCGGCTTGTGCTTGAGCCGGGTCTTGATCACATAAATGCTTTCCACCGCACGAAGATTGACCGGGTCGACCGCCAAACCATAAAAGGTATCGGTGGGAATGCCCACTACCTTGCCGCTTCGTAGGCAGGAGACGATGTACTCGACGCGATCCTGTTCCGGTTCGTCCGGATGCACGCGCAGCATTTCTGCCAACAAGATAATTCCACCCCAGAACAGATTTGGTGCAATTCATCGAGAGTACCAGACCAACGTCAGCGGATGGTCTGCTTCTCCCATGCCGCAGTCTAATGCCTTTATCTGTATATTGCTTGCATCTCTTTTCGCCGGGGATGGTTCCTGCCCCATGAACGATGCCTATCAACTGTTTAGTGAGGGAAACCTCATCGGTAACTTTGGAAATTTTGCCGGGGACGGTGGCTGCCGCCGGGTGCGCCTGGCAACCCCGGACCCGCCCCTGCCGTACGGGTACAATCGACACGAAGCATGAAGTCTGTCGCCGAACGTGGTCCGCGAAGGGTGGAAAGCCGGCAGAACGCCCGCATCAAAGAACTGCGCGCGGCCCTGGCGCGCGGTACGAAGACCCCACATGTCGCCATCGAGGGCTTGCACCTGGTGCAAGAAGCGCTCAAGAGCGGACTGACCCTGCATACGGTGTTTGTGCGCAACGGGAGTGAAGCCTTGCTGGAACACCTAACGGTGGGCGATGCCGAGGTGTTGATCGTGGCCGAGGAAGTCTTTGCGAGCGCCACCATGACGGAGCATCCGCAGGGCATCGCAGCGCTGGTGGAAGCACCGGAGTTCCCGCTGCAGGCGACGTTTACGGGAACGCCGCTGGTGGTGATCGCGGCTGGCCTGCAGGACCCGGGAAACCTCGGCACCCTGGTGCGTTCCGCGGAGGCCTTCGGCGCAACCGGCATGATGCTGCTTCCCGGGACCGTAAGTCTCTGGAACGCGAAGACGTTACGCGCGTCGTCAGGGTCCGCCTTCCGGCTGCCGGTAGTGGCCCTTACCGCCGACGATGCCTTTGCCGCACTCCGGGCGCAGAGGATACGGATATTCGCCGCCGTGGCGCGGGATGGCGAGAGCCGGGCCGATTGGCGCGGGCCCAGTGCCCTGCTGGTGGGTAATGAAGGTGCCGGACTCCCCGCTGCCTGGATAGCGCAAGCCGATACCCGGGTTACGATTCCCCTCCCCGGTGCAGTGGAAAGCCTGAATGCCGCGATCGCGGGCAGCGTGCTGCTGTATGAAGCCATGCGTCAGCGGACAATAGATGCATGAGCCTGTTCAGCCAGATTCCCGACGAAAGCACACTGAAGACCTCCCGGTCAGCTCCCCTTGCTGAACGCATGCGTCCGCGAACCCTGGACGAGTACGTAGGCCAACAGCAACTGCTCGGTCCAGGCAAACCTCTGCGGGTGGAGATCGAGCGCGACGATGCGGGATCCATGATTCTGTGGGGTCCCCCTGGGGTGGGCAAGACCACTCTGGCAAAGATCATCGCGGAGGCCACCCGGGCCAGCTTCATCGAATTCTCTGCCGTGATGGGCGGCATCAAGGAAATCAAACAGGTCATGGTGGACGCAGAGAAGGCTGCCGGATTCGGATCCCGGACCATTCTCTTCATCGATGAGATCCACCGCTTCAACAAAGCCCAGCAGGATGCGTTTCTGCCCTACGTGGAACGAGGCACTATCCGCCTGATTGGGGCGACCACGGAAAACCCTTCCTTTGAAGTGATCGCCGCGCTGCTTTCCCGTTGCCGCGTCTACCGGCTCACCCCGCTCAGCGAAGAGCAACTCGTACAGTTGCTAAAGCGCGCCTTGGCCGACCAGGAGCGAGGCCTGGGCAAGCTCAAGGTAAGCGCCGACGATGAGGCACTGGAAATGATCGCCAGTTACGCCAACGGAGATGCGCGGTATGCCTACAACGCGCTCGAGACCGCGGCCAAGCTGGCGGCCGGCGGGCGCATCACCCGGGAGATGGTGCAGAATGCCTTGCAGCAGCGGGTGCTGCTGTACGACAAGCAGGGAGAAGAGCACTATAACCTGATTTCTGCGCTGCACAAGAGCATCCGCAACAGTGACGCCGACGCTTCGCTCTATTGGCTGGGCCGCATGCTGAAGGCCGGAGAAGACCCCATCTACATTGCCCGGCGGCTGGTGCGTATGGCAGTGGAAGACATCGGGCTGGCCGCACCGGAGGCACTGCGGATGGCGCTGGCGGCGCGTGACGCGATGGATTTTCTGGGTTCGCCGGAAGGCGACCTGGCGTTGGCTCAGGCCGCGGTTTACCTTGCGCTGTCGCCCAAGTCAAACGCGCTTTACACCGCTTACGGTGCGATTTCGGAGGAGATCGAATCCCATCGCGCGGAGCCGGTGCCGCTGCATTTGAGAAATGCTCCCACGCCGCTCATGGAGCAGTTCGGCTATGGCGAAGGCTACCAGTACGCGCATGATCTCGAAGGCCGGGTGGCCGATATGGAATGCATGCCGGACAATTTGCGCGGCCGCGAATTTTACCATCCGACCGCGGAAGGCCGCGAAAAACAACTGGCCCAGCGGATGGACGAGGTACGCCGCATACGGGCAGCCAAGCGCAAATCTTAAGGGAGAACCATGGATCACCAGGCGGACCCGCAGTGGCTGAGTTGGGCAAAAAGGCTCCAGGCAATTGCACAGACCGGGCTGACCTTCACTCGAGATCATTACGACCATGAGCGCTATGTAGAACTACAAAGGCTGGCCGCGGAGATGATGGCCGTGGGAAGCGGCATGCCCGACTCGCAAAAGGTTCTCGACCTGTTCCGCGGCGAAAATGGGTACGCGACCCCGAAAATAGAGGTTCGCGGCGCGGTAGTGAAAGGCGATCAGATTCTGTTGGTGCGCGAGCGCGAAGATGGGGGCTGGACCTTGCCCGGCGGTTGGTGCGACGTGGGAGAACCGCCGAGCGCGATGGTGGTGCGGGAAGTGAAGGAAGAATCCGGATTCGATGTGGTGCCGCGCAAACTGGCAGCGGTATTTGACCGCAACAAACATCCCCATCCGCCGATCCCGGTACACGCCTACAAGCTCTTCTTCCTGTGCGACCTGCTCGGCGGCGAGGCCACGCCGAGTTTTGAGACCCCGGAGGTCGCGTTTTTTCCGCGTCACGAATTGCCCAAATTGTCGTCCCCGCGCATCACTGAGTGGCAGATAGAGCACATGTTCGAGCACGCAGCGCATCCCGAATGGCCCACCAGCTTTGACTAACTTTCTTTCTTGACTCTGACCCTGCGTCATGGTCGACGATATACGTGGAACGATGGACCGACTCTACAGAGCGCATGAATTTGCCAAACTGGCCGGCGTGACCGTGAGAGCTCTGCACCATTACGATCGTATCGGCTTACTCAAGCCACAGCGAAGCAGCTCCGGATACCGACTCTACTCCCTGCGCGATTTGGAGCGCCTCGAACAGATCGCGGCTCTCAGATTTCTTGACATTCCTTTGAAAGAGATCAAGGCGCTGCTGGGGTGCAACCCTCTGAGTCTCCTCGAATCCTTGCGCTTGCAGCTGCGGGCGCTCACAGAAAAACGAGAGCGGATCGACCGCGCCATCCACGCGATCCAAGCAGCGGAGAAACTTGCTCAGTCGGACCAACCACTCGACGCCTCGGTCATAAGGAAAATCATCGAGGCTATCGAGATGCCGCCACAAGAGAGTTTTATGAAGCAGTACTACACGCAGGAAGCGTGGGCGACGAAAACTCAACTGTGGAACCAGACCTCTCCTCAAAACCGGGAAGGCTATCAGCGAAACTGGAAACAGCTTTTCCTCGAAGTAGAGGCGGCCCTCGACCTGGATCCGGCGAGTGAGGCGGCTCAGGCTCTCGCCAGTCGCTGGGTTCTGCTGGCAGAGGAGGGTATGGGGGGTGATGCTAAGGTGCGAGCCGGCGCGATCAAGGCCTGGAAGGACCATCGCAATTGGCCGGCGGCTGAACAGGATGCGCTCCTCACGCGTTGGGGGCTCGAGCCCTCCAGCGACCGAAACCTGTCGATGATGCGGGTGGAAAAGGTCGCTGCCTACATAGGACAGGTTATTGGCCGAAAGTACTACGGGGCCCTCGACTCGATACACCTCGCCGCTATCAAGAAACCACCTGAACGGACAAATTCCAAGCTCTGGGTCGAGCTTTTTCGCGACGTAGAATCAACCCTCGGCGAAAGTCCCGCGAGCGACCGGGCCCAGGCTCTGGCGGCCAGGTGGACCGAGTTGAAGCGAAATGCAGATCCCAGCCCACAACCCGACGCTTATGACGATGTCTTGCGGTGGAATTGGCCCTCAGATGTTTCCGTGGCTGTCGTGAGCCAGGTCGCGCGTCTATACCGGATCGAGCAGGTCTGGCTGTTCCTCAAAAAGGCGTTGGCACACAGCAAAGACAGACGCGATTCGGCTTAGTCCAGGTCTTCAGCCGTCTCGGCCGAGGCGAGAGCCGTCTCGACTTCCGCCAGGACATCCTTCGCTGTCTCATAAGGGACTCCGGCCAAATAGAAATCCCGCAGTTTCACCAGCGCGCCTGCCAAAAGCTCATTGCTCTTGAATAATCTCGTCACCCGCGCTTGAAGAAGTCCTTCAATGGCAGATTGTGGATCATTAAACACAATCACCTTGCGCGGAGCTTTCTTCGGTAACTTCATGGCTCATTACGATGCAGAGCGCAATCGATGTCAACCCACTTCTCCTGTATTTAAGTGTCTAAGGTCACTCCTCCTGGTAACGCTTCTCCTTTTGATCGCCTGAACACATTGACGGTAGCAAATCCCCATCGAGCCGCTCTTGGTGGGAGCCCTCTGCTTTAGCAGAGGGGAGCAACGCTTCAGCGTTGCGGAAAAGAGTTGGACCGGCAGGTTCTCACGCAAACTCATTAGCCCATCCTCTCGGCATGAATTGCTTTTCCGCTGGACTGAAGTCAAGCTCCCCCCTGCTGAAGCAGGAGGCTCCCACCAGGTCTCATGCGCTGCCAGCCAGCACTTCGCGAATCGCTGAACCCGCTCCCCTCAGGTCCGCGAGCTTCATCTCAGAGTATTTGCGGGAAGCAATCACACCATCCGCTCCGCCGCGGAATGCTGCCAGTACAGCATCCCGGGTGCCGTCAGGGGCACACTTGCTGTGACCGGTCGCAGTTGGGATGTCGATGTCGATTCCAGACCATAGCAACGTGCTGCTGCCCTTAAGCGCCTCGCGCGCTCGCCTGGTTTCACGATAGACATAGTCGGGTGAGAATCCCGTGAGCGGTATCTCTGCCAGATTTTTTTCCTGGTAATCCAATACGCGATAGTGGAAGTCCAGGGTCTCCTGCTTCGGCAGGTCGCCGTACATCGTGGTGCCGACGCTCTCAATGTATTCGGCCATCCGTTCTCCGGCGCAATTGTTGTACATCACAATCTTCAAGAAGTCAGAATAGGGCGCGATAGCCGCAAGGTCCTGTTCCGCCCGATAAATGGGATCCCAGGAGTTGTTGTGACAGATATGCCAGCCAACTCCAAGAGAGGGTTTCACTTCCTTCACCTTCTTGTAGATGGCCGCATACGTCTCGCGCAGGCTGTCTGTCCAGAGCATCTCCCAGGCAAGCAGTTCTGGATAGCGCAGCAGGAGCCGCCACAGCGTGACGTAGTAGCCATCACCCGGCCGTCGCCCTTGACGGCTCGCTTGGACAAATCTTGCCAGCTCGAGAAAACCTCTCCGGGCTCGCTCGGGATCGATGCCACGCTCTCTTGCCTTGGCTTCGCAGAACCGGCAGAAACAGGTCACCCGGTTGGCGTCATCTCGCTCATCCCCGGCACCGATTGCATTGATAAACGCACCTTGACGCTCGGAACACCACATGATTCCATCGATGTCGTACGAGCGTGACCAGTCCTCCACAATCCCTAACAGGAAGTTTCGATAGTTGGGATTGTTAAAGCATAAGGTGGTTGCATTCCTGCCAGACAACTCCTTCTCCTGGAGCTGCTCGATGTTTGGAAGATTCTCGCGAAACGCATCCTCGAACCAGCAGATGGTTTTGATTCCCCGTTTTCTCGCCGATGGGAGGACCGCCTGGAGCACATCGTAGTCGTCGAGTTCCCTCGCCCGGGTACCCTGAAAGACCGTGTCTTTGTAGTATTCGGGATGGATCGTGGCGTAGTTTCCGCCGGAAAATGTATCGGTGTCATATTCCTGCTTGCCATGATCTGGTAAGGGCTGGCCGGGAATTTGCCGGCCGGCGATGCCGCGGCCGTAGGTGAAGGTAGCCAGGAACAGCGTGTTGATGGAAGCGTCGCGCTGAAACGCATCCAGCACTTTCTCTGTCCCCTCGTCGACAAAGGAGACAGCCCCTACCTGGATGCCAATCGTCCTCTCCTTTGTAGTTACTGGCGACGCGGCAAGCCGCGAGGCGGGGATCGCGGCAGTCAAAGCCGTGGCCGCAGCATTCTGTAAGAATGCCCTTCGATCGATATGCAACATGAGGAACCCCTGGGGTTATTTCGGTCTAGTGCTCTGCGCCCTTGACCACCATGCCGGGATACCATGAGCGGACGGCGAGGATGCGGGATTTGACGTTGGGCGCACTGTAATATCCGACGGTGCAGTTCAGCCGAAAGAAATAAGCGTCCCCCGCTTTGGCCGGATGCTTCCCTGCGATTCCGTCCATTCCACCGTCCGCCACCATGACTCCATTACCACTCAAAACCAGGTATATTTCCTCTTCGCGCTGGTGATGATGCGGAAAGTTCGTCCCGCCCGGCGCAATTTCCATGAGAAAGAGGCTGGTCAGAACGCGGCCGGCAGCAATGCGGTCGCGTTTACTATCGACATCTCCCATGAGCAAGCGATAGAGAGACGAAGAAGGATGACCCTTCACAAAATTTGTCGGCACATCCTCGATGTTGGCATGTAAAGGTTGGGTTGGGATCTGCGTTGGTTCAAATCCCTTGGTGCGAAACCCCATGATCAGCAGGGTTAACGGCTTGGTGGACGGGTTACTGGGAGAATGTGGAATGGTTGACGGTAGATAGAGATAGTCCTCTATCTTCAGGGGCACGGTCTCATCTGCGTATTTGACCGAGGCGTTGCCCTCAAGGACAACATAGACCTGGTCTTCGTCCGGATATTGAACCTGGGCACAGCTGCCGTTAGGGTCAATGACTGCCTCACCATAACGCGCTACGCCGACAACCACGGATGTATCCGGATCACCCTGGCCAAACAATGGCTTATAGTGGCACGACGCCGTTGTGATGTCCGACGTTTTCGCCTTGGCCGTGGAGGTGTCGCGATACAAGAAAGTAGGATCGATCTGACGTTCGTCAGCAGCGTGAAGCAGGGGTGCGCAGATGCCGCCCATCAATAGAGCGATCGACGAAATGGCGAACCACTTTCCGTAGTTCATAAGCCCGTTACCTCTCGCCTGGGCAATTCAAGCAGAGTGTTTGCGTGCATCCCCTAGAATCTGACGAAGACGATTTCCAACCGTAAGATCCTCCCCGTCTTGCAACGTCATGGAGATAATTTGTAATCGATTGGGCGGAGCTTCCATCTTTGCCTTAGGATCATCGCCTTCACGGACAACCGGAACCAGGCTCGGATTACTGTTTGTCAGCACCTCGATCCGGGGTTCGCCCGCCCGTAGCTGCTGGTCGCACTGCGTTACGGTCAAACCAAAGGCCTTTTCATCCCACAACACCGTCAGCGTCGGATAGCTGTTGCCTTCCTTGGGAATGGTAATGTTTGTAGTCACTCCCGGCACCGTCTCAACCAGCTTTGCAATGCGTTCCACCCGGCTACTCCACTCCTTGTTGAGGGCATCAAGGTCGGCGTGGGACCAGTATTCAATGGCCGCAAGCATACCGATGATCTCTTCTTTCCCTACTTTCATCGGCCTGCAGACTGAGCCTTCCCAGGGACTACAGTTCGCCAGTGCCGCTTCGATCAGAGTCTTTCGGCCGAGCAGGATCCCGGAACATTGCGGTCCGCGCAAACCTTTGCCCCCGCTAAAACAGTAGAGATCGACACCCATGGTTGCGTAGCGTTTGAGATTGTCGAACGGTGGAATGCCCGCTGCATCATCCAGCAGCATGGGAACACCCGCTGCGCGCGTGATGGCAAGTGCTTTCGGCAGGCGATCGTCGCGCCACGTGGTGTAGACCATCGCTGTTTTCTCATTGAGGAGTGACTGGAGACTATCCACGCTGTGGGCGAGCACCAATTTGCCGCCGGCGAGACGAATGGCATTATCGAAGGCGCTACGGCCTCCCAGCATCACAACCTCATGCTTCAGTCCTTCGGTGTCGGGTAATTGCCAGATGTTTTTGGGGTCGGAGCCGGCTATACAAGCAGCGGTCGCGGCAGACATCGCTCCGGCCGAGCCGGAGGTTACCATTCCCGATTCGGCGCCAGAAAGCTCCGCAAGCCGCCTGCCCACACCGTGCTGCAGCTCAAACATGTCCACAAAATGGTGAGACGCATCCTCCGCCGCCTGTCGCACTTCGGGTAATTCCAGGGAGCCGCTGAGATAGGTCCAGGTCCCGCGCGCATTGATAAACGGCCGCACGCCCAGGCGGGTGTATACCTCCGCAGTGGATGATTTTCCTGTTGCTGTGGCTACTGTGGTCGCCAGACTCCGGGATTTGACTGCGGCCAGCAGGGGAGCTGCCGCCAGCAGTTTCATGAAGGATCGCCGACCGTTCCCGTTATTGCTGAGTTGGTGTTCGGTCAAGATAGGGCTCCTGTTCTAGTGCGGCTGTAAACCGGCCCCACTATACCTAATCGGAATATAAGGAAACAAGTCGAAACTCAGCCCACCGTTCAATGAGAGCTGGCCAAAATGCCCGGAATCCATCGCACCGCGTTCTCATGATAAAGCTTGGCTAGAATCGGTGCCGGCAAGTCGAGTCCCTGAACTTTTCGACCCTTGTATTGGAGCGTGTCGTTGGTGGCGAGAAACCGCCAATCAAATGCATAGGTATTCTCCCAGCTTCGTAGAGTGTCCGGCACGCTGTCCTCGGCGAGCAATTCGTTGTCCGTCGCATAAAGCAAACGATCCTGATACTTTTCGATGAACGCGATCATATCCGCCCGGGGTTTCATCACCAAGTACGGCATGCGAGCCGCGATGTCGATGGCAAAATTAGGATACTGGTCAAGGTGCTGGCCGATTTGGTGCAGATCGGCCTCCATGCTGCCGAGATGGGCGCCAACCACACGCAGCTTGGGATTCAGCTCCAACAGATGATCGCGAGCGCGGAGGATTGCCTCCTTCGATGGGGCGTTCGGTTTCTTGTACATGTACCACTCGGGATGCTTCATGTAATAGGAGTAATCAGGGGCAGAAGGGGTGGGTGGCTCCCACATCGTGTTCGGATCGGCGACGTGGGCAATCAAGGTTTTGTTGTGCGCGGCGATGTCTTTGTAGATTGGTTCGAAAGCAGGGTCATCCGGCAGAATGTAGTTGCCTTTTGCATCCTTGACCTGCTCGCCGATATTTTTCCAGATCTTGACGGCCACGGCGCCTTGCGCAAAATCGCGATCGATCTGGCTAATTGCGGAGCGGGAAAACCCGGGGGCCCGATAGACGAAGGGGTTGAAGGTAGTACACAACGTAGCCTGGCCGCGGCTTGCACGGACAAAATCCCACGACTGCTGCCGCTCCTGGTCTAAGTCTCGTTGATCGGGTGAACGGGGAACGATGATGTTCAGAACGTGAAGGTTGAGCCTTTGCAGTAACGCAAGAAATGCAGGGTTGGTTTGGTAGATATGAACGTGACTGTCTACCGGATCGAGCTTATTAAATTTCTGCAGCTCATCTGCCGAGAATGGACCAATGACCGGGGTTGCGGCTTCCCCGGATGAAGCCGGTTGGGAGGGGTTCGCTGTTTGCCGATTGCTGCACCCTGCGATGGCAAGCCCGGAGATCAATAGAAGGAAGATCTTTGTCAATTGTCTCTCCTGAACAGAGTTGCGACTGATTATCATTCATTACGGCAAAAAAAACATCGGCGCATGGGTGCTGTCGGAGTTGCGGACAGCCGGTCGCGTGCAAAGATATGCACGGCCCGATTGGTTTCGGTTATTATCCTTCTGGCTGCAAAGGCCGCAGAAAGTGACGGGACCCTCGAGCACAGACATGCGCAAAAAGACGAAGGTAGCGTCCCCAGGTGGCAGCGACAAATACGAGATGCTGATCGACGAGCGTCGACAGCACATTCTGGAACTGGTCCAGAGGCAAGGCAGAGTGCTGGTAACGGACTTGTCGAGCGAACTGGAGATCTCGCAGATCACGATTCGCAAAGATCTGGACTGGCTGCAGTCACAGGGACTGATACAGCGCTCGCATGGCGGCGCGCTACGGATTCCCTCCAGCGCCCTGGCTGATCCAACCTTACAGGAAAAACAGAAACACCATTTCGTCGAAAAGCAGCGAATTGCCGCCGCCGCCGTCAAGATGGTGGAGGAAGGCCAATGCGTCATCCTTGACTCCGGGACAACGACCACCGCAATTGCGCAGGGCCTGAAGCGCTTCAGCCGGTTGACCGTAATCACCAATGCGGTAAATATCGCAGCGGAACTTGCAGGCACGGATTTCGAAGTAATCCTGGTGGGTGGAACCTTGCGGAAGAATTCCTTCTCCCTGGTCGGACCGCTTGCCGAGGACAATCTCGAAGAAATGCATGCAGACATTCTGTTCCTTGGCGTCGACGGATTTGACCTGGAGGTGGGTACGACGACTCCGAACTTTCTTGAGTCTCGGGTCAACCGCGCCATGGTAAAGGCCGCGCGGAAGGTCGTGGTGGTTTGCGATTCGAGTAAGTTCAACCACCGCAGTTTGTCACGGATCACGCCGCCCGGCGCGATTCACTACCTCATCACCGATCGCAACCTGCCAACCTCGGCTGTCGACGCGTTGCGGGCCCACAACATCGACGTAACTCTCGTCTAACCAGCGAGCCAGCTCTGCCCCAAAGTACGCGACCCAATGCTCCTGCGCCCCGCAGTAGAGAGCGCGCGAGACTTTTCTTCTTGACACTGTTTTAAAAAGACGCTAAACACTCATCTACGTAAGAAAACGTAATGTCCCTGGAAATCCTGAATTTTGGAGGTTGGCGGTGAAGTGTATTCGCTTGTTCCGGATCGGCGCGCTTGCCCTGGGTCTTTGTTGCCTCCCGGCGATGGTCAAAGGCCAAACCAACGAGCAGGGCTTAATCCGCGGCACGGTGTCGGATTCCAGGGGGGCCGTTATTCCAGGTGCAAACGTCACCCTTACCGACGTAGCAACCAACGTTTCGCAAAAAGCCACTGCCAACGATCACGGGCTCTACGTCTTTCTGGGGTTGCGAGCGGCCAATTACAAGATGCTGGTCGAATCGACGGGTTTTGGGCCGGTGGAGAAGGCCGGCATTGTTCTGGACGCGAATCAGCAGACCACGTTGAACGTGACCCTGTCCCCGGCGGCAGCCAATGCAAGTGTGACAGTCGAGAGCACGCCCGTGCTGCTCGACGCCGATAACGCGACCCTGGGCACAGATGTGGGAACGAAATATCTAACCCAGGTGCCGCTCGAAAATCGCGACCCGTTCGGACTGGCGTTTCTCGCCGCCGGCGTGACCGAGACAGCAGGATCCGGGATCCAGGACTCCTACCCGGCGGGGACTAATTTTGTTTCGAATGGGCAGCGCAATGCCACCGCAGAAATTCGCCTCGACGGCAACCTTACGACCGCGCCGGAGCAAGGAGAAGGCGGCACATCGAACATCTACTACCAGGCGACGGTCGAAGCGCTGCAAGAAGTAAAGGTGCAGAACAATAGCTTCTCCGCGGAGTACGGCAACAACGGCGGAACCGTCCTCGACGAGATCATGAAGTCTGGCACCAACTCGCTGCATGGCAGCGCCTATGAGTTCAATCAGAACTCCATTTTCGATGCTCGCGACTATTTCAACAGCGGCCCTAAGCCAGGACACTCGCAAAACCAGTTTGGCGGCTCGATCGGCGGCCCCATTATTAAAAACAAGACTTTCTTTTTCGGGGACTTCGAGTCTGTTATTGCCAGCAACCCCGTCAATATTGTCGCCACCGTCCCTACGGCGGCGCAGATCAATGGCGATTTCTCGCAGGCGATGACTTACGACCAGAATGGCAATCCTGTTCAGAACCAAATCTTCGATCCGTTTTTGATCGATCCAGTTGCCTACAGCCGGCCTGCGTATGCGAACAACGTTATACCCCAAAGTGAGATTGATCCCGTTGGCCAGGCGATTCTCAAGCTGTATCCGAAACCCAATACAGCTGGGGATTCCGTCTCAGGGGCAAATAATTTCCGGGACGTTATCCTCTCAAGCTCAAAGCAGTACCAATTCGACGTCAAGATCGATCAGCACTTCACTGACAAGTCGAATCTTTCCGGCCGCTATAGCATGGTCTTTGCACATGGCAGCACACCGACTGTATTTGGTGATGGCGAGTTCAACGATGGTCTTGCCTATACAGAACGTGTTTTCAACGATGGCCTGATCTATTCGTATACCCCTACTCCCCATACGCTGTTGACCTTGACCGCGGGGCTGGACCGGGTTACCCAGCCATCGCACACCAACTATCCGAGCCCGACCTCGGTAGGGTTTCCCAGCTACCTCGAACAAAATGGCGTCGTACGCATGCCCTCGATCGTTATGCCCGAAGCGCCCTGGACATCGATCTATGATCAGTGCTGCGTGGACACCAGCTTTGCCCACACACTAGGGAACTACTCCGGAGCATTTTCGTGGACGAAGGGTCAACAAACGCTCAAGTTCGGCGGCGAGCAACGACTCTTCTATAACAATTTTTTTCAGCCGAATTATCCCAACGGCCTTTTCAGTTTCGATCAGGATGTTACAGCACAGATACCCTATGACACGGACAACGGCATCCAGGGAAATTCGTTTGCCGGTCTACTTATTGGCTATGGGGATTCAGGGAGCATCAACGTAACCCAGTCGGTGGCGGATAAGTCAAAAGAGACGGGCTTTTATGTGCAGGATGACTGGCGGGTCAACCCTAAGCTAACCCTCAACCTTGGCATTCGCTATGAGTGGAGTACGCCCTATACGGAACGGAGGAACAACTCGCAGTTCAGCGACTTCACAGGAGACAGCGGTATTGGGGTTGCCGGCGTCAGCGGCAATCTGGTGGGCACGACCATCTTCGCTTCCAACCAGAAACGAAGCATACCGACGGATTGGAATAATGTCGCTCCGCGTCTTGGTTTCGCTTACCTGGCGAACGACAAACTGGTGATACGTGGCGGCGCTGGTGTCTATTACGGCATGAGCGTAGCGACGAATTTTCAATATCCCGGCACCGCGTTTACCTCCAGCCCTCAAGCTTTCTTTACCAAGGATGGCTACTTATCACGCTACGCTACCCTCGAGAATCCATTTCCGACGGGTATCGAGGCGCCTCAGGGATCCAAGTACGGCAAGCTTGCGGAATGGGGCCTGCCGAACGGTAATAATCTGGGTACACAAACCGCTCGAAACGCTGAGATTTACCAGTGGAACCTTGGTATTCAGCAAGCGTTTCCGGGCAATTTTGTGGTGGGTATAAACTACTCGGCTAACCGCAGCACACACCTACCTTGGGGCGGCTACAACAGCACGAGTAATCGCAACTTCATCCCTTCTGCTGTGCGGCAACAGTACAACAGCGACCAATTGAATACGCTGGTGACCAACCCTTTCCAGGGCCTCTTCAGCGGGCCAGGGGCGATCTTCAACGAACCGGAATCGCGCTATGGCGATGCGCAGTTGCCGTTGGGGAATCTGCTGCGCCCTTATCCGCAATTTGACGGAGCCTTCCAGGGTCTGCCGGAACTTACTGCGAGTTCCTGGTACAACGCAATGCAGGTGGTCTTCCAGAAGCGCGAAGGCAAGTACTTGAATTTCGAAGGCAACTATACGTGGTCGAAGAATATGGATGACTCGTCGACCGGCTTCAATGCATTTGTGGGCACGTTGAACAACGGAAACCCGCAGGAGTTGGATAATCTGAAGGCCGAATGGTCGATCAGCGCGAACGATGCCACCAACCGATTCGCGCTCGCCGCCGTGCTTCAGCTACCGGTAGGGCGGGGGTATTTGATAGGCTCCAACATGAACCGCGCCCTGGATGCCGTGGTAGGAGGATGGCAGCTGACCACGTTGACCACTTTTCAGACTGGTCAGCCGATCGCAGTCTTCATGAGCAATAACCGAATCCAGGATGGCAATCAGCGGCCGAATGTCACCTGTCCCGCTCATCAGTCTCTTACGACAGGGATGAGCATTCACCAGTCGGCGGAATATGGAATGCCTTACGTCAACGCTAATTGCTTTGCTGACCCGGGCGATCAGCAGGCCGGTACCGCACCCCGCTACTTCTCTAATTTACGCAGTGACGGTATCCATACCACCGATATCAGCGTGGAACGTATCTACAAGTTCGGCGACCGGGGGCAAATCGAGATTCATGGAGACTGTCTGAACTGCACTAACACAGAACGATTCAACCTTCCCGATGTTGGCGTTGGAGATTCAACGTTTGGCATCATCTCCAGTACCGCAACGGGAGCTTTGCCAAGGAACATGCAGCTCGGCGCCAGGTACCAGTTCTGAGCAAGCGTTGCTTTTGCAGCCGATGTGGGAGGCACCCCGTGACACGAGTGATTTGTATCAGCCGTAGCGGGGTGCGTCTGTTCGCTCTGCTCGTGTTGGCTGCGCTTCCCGCCCTGCAACTGCATGCGCAGCAGACCCAGGACAATTCTGATCGGGAATGGCTGAAAAAGGTACGGATTGCCGCCTATTCGCTGACGCCAGAAAACGCAGAGCAAAGTGTTCAACAGGCACAGGCCAGCGGTGTCTATGGGATCGAAGTAGACAATGACATCCCCGGAAGATACGAGAGCCTATGGAAGCCCGAGGTAAAGCTCGAAGCAATCCGGCGCGCTGCGGTTGCGGCACACAAGGTCAACAATAAAGCATTTGTTTATATCGCCGGTTTTGAGTGTATCTCTGTCAACGCAGATAGCTCGCACACGGTGATGAAAGAACATCCAGAGTGGTTGCAGCGCAAGATCACCGGTGAACCGGCGGTCTTCGACGCGAAGGCGGCGTTTTGGATCCGTAAAGGCGAAGAAGATGCGTGGGTTAGTCCTTACGCAGCAGACTGGCGCAAGCTGTATATGCAGCGCATTCGCCAGATTGCTGGTACCGGTATCGACGGCATTTATGTGGACATCCCTTATTGGATGACCCACTTTACCGGTTGGGAAGACACCTGGGCCAGCTTTGATGACAATACGGTCGCGGAGTTTCGCCGGCAAACGGGTCTCGATGCCCGCAAAGATGTGAAGATTGGCGACTTTGCTGATCCCGCTTTTCGTAAGTGGATGGAGTTTCGCATTCGCACCATCACGGAGTTCCTGGCGGAGATCCGCACCAATGCGGTTGCGGTGAATCCGTCTATATCGCTGATCCCGGAAATTTATCCCGGGATTGAAGCAGAAAGCCCGCGCGTCGGAGCCGACGTCTACCAGCTCTACCCCCAGGTGGATGCGATTGCCCACGAATATGAATTCGGCGAGAGTCAGGATCATACCGCTGCTTCGCGTACGCCACTCGACTGGTTTCAGTATCAGGTTGGTATTCGAAGTTTTCGGGCATTTGCCGGCGACAAGCCGACATGGATTCTCAACTACTCCTGGGACGGCGCCCCGCATGTGAAACCACGAGACGCCATGCTCAATCTGTTTATGTCGGAACTCATGGCGGGTGCAAACTTGTGGGATGCGCGCGGGCACGTGATGTCCGAGTCGAATGACATGGCAACGCGCAGCGAGGTCTATCATTGGGTCGCCGCCCATGAGGATATTTTTGGCGTTCACCGCGAACCGATTGGCGAAGTGGGCGTGTATTTTTCTGACACCACTCGCAATTTCTATACCAAAGACTTCATCGCTTCCTATCGAGGCGTGCTCCTGCTTCTGCTGCAGAATCACATCCAATTCAGGATCGTGACTCCCCGCACCGTGAGCAGCTTCGATGGAAAGGTGCTGGTTCTTCCCGACGTCCGCATGGTCAGCGACGCTGAGTCAAAATCGATCCATCAGTTCTATAACCAGGGCGGCAGCGTGGTCCTGACCGGTCATCCCGACGCCAGGTTGAACGACCTGAGCAAGGCGCACCTCTACCCCGATTCACCGGAGCGTGCGTACCTGAAAAGCGCGGAAGCAGACTTTGACCATGCCGATTCCGCCACGGCTGCTGGGCTGATGAGCACCCTGCGCGTATCCAGCGGAGTGGACGTGACTGCCTCGCGCAACGTGGTCGCCCATGTCGCCACCATCGGCGCACGCCACTACATCTTTTTTGCAAACTTCGATGGATTGAAAGCCGGCGAAGTGGCTACCCCTCGCACCCAGCGGGACATAGAGATCAGATTCGATGGGCATGCCCGATCCAAATTGCACATCCTTCCGTTTCTCGGGCAGGAGTCGGTCCTTTCCAGTAAACCGGAGGGCAACGGAGTTCGGTTCACTCTTCCAGCCCTTGATCGCGGCGCTGTCGCCTGGATCGATTAAAACAAGAAACTGTCGTCCGGCTTCCCTCCCCCGTCCAACCTCGCTATGATTGGGCTCGACTTTTGAGGGAACGGAATGAGTCCGTGGTCGCGTAGAGATGTATTGAAGAGCGGCGTGGTTATCCCGGCCGCGACCCTCCTGGAGTCATCCCCGGTAACCGCCTTAGCCAAGGCTGTTACCACGAGCCCAAACCCGGCGGCATCTACACCGCGTGAGCGTTTGCTGCTTGATTTTGGATGGCGCTTCCATTCCGGCCATGCCAGTGATGCGTCGAAGGATTTTGGCTTCAGCAACGGCCGCTCACGCGAATTCCAAAAGACCGGCAACTTCCTCCCGCCGGCCGCGCTGGCCTATGACGACAGCGCCTGGAAAGCCCTGGACCTGCCGCACGACTGGGTCCTCAGCCTCCCTTTCAAGAACGACCCCTCGCTGTCGAGCAAGGGTTTCTATCCCATCGGCCGAGCCTATCCGGAGAACAGCGTTGGCTGGTACCGGCGCATTTTCGACATCCCGGAAACGGATCGCGGCAAGCGGATTTCGATTGAGTTTGACGGCGTCTATCGCGAGGCGCTGGTGGTGCTGAACGGCTACTACATCGGGCAGCATCGCGGCGGCTACGATCCGTTCCGCTTCGACGTGACGGATTTTGTCCTGCCCGGCACGCCCAACGTGCTGCTGATGCGGGTCGAAGCAACGCTGAGCGATGGATGGTTTTACGAGGGCGCGGGCATCTACCGGCACACCTGGCTGGTCAAAACCGCCCCCGTCCATGTGAAGCAATGGGGCACGTTCGTTCGCTGCGTGGTGCAGCCGGGCAAGGCTTCGGTGCAAATTCGCACCGAAGTGGAGAACCACGCGAACAAGCCGCAGAACGTACGCGTAGTTTCGACTATCCTCGATCCCGCGGGCAAGACCGTGGCCAGGACGGCAAGCCCACCCTCCGCTGTGGCTGACAGCGACGAGCATGCCTTTGAGCAGCAGGTGACTCTTAACCAGCCTGCGTTGTGGTCGCTGGAAGAGCGCAACCTCTACCAGTTGGTCACGGAGATCGAGGCCGGCGGCGAGATCACCGATCGCCACCAAACCCGTTTCGGAATCCGATCGCTGCGTTTCGATGCCGCCAAGGGCTTCTTCCTCAACGATAAGCCAGTAAAAATCAAGGGCACGTGCAACCACCAGGATCACGCCGGCCTGGGGGTCGCGCTGCCCGATGCGGCCCAGTATTTCCGCGTGCGGACGCTGCAACAGATGGGCTGTAATGCCTATCGCAGCGCGCACAATCCGCCGGCACCGGAGCTGCTGGATGCGTGCGACGAGTTAGGCATGCTTTTTCTCGACGAGACGCGCATGATGTCCTCGAACCCCGAGGGTCTCGCCCAGTTTGCCGACCTGCTACGCCGCGACCGCAACCATCCCAGTCTCTTTATGTGGTCCATGGGCAACGAGGAGCGCGCCGCGACCACCCCAACCGGGCTGCAAATACTGACCAGCATGAAGCAGGTTGCAACGCGGCTCGACGGCTCGCGGCCTGTTACGGTTGCGCCTCCCCCGCTCGGTGTTGGTCTTGGCCAGGGCGGGCTTACGGTGTCAGACGTGATGGGTTACAACTACGCCGATCCGCAGATCGAGGCCTATCACCAGGCCCACCCAACAATCCCGGTGATGGGCACGGAAAACGTCAGCGCGGTCGCGACCCGCGGCATTTACAAGATCGACGCGGAGCAGGGTTTCGTCAGCTCTTACGATCCTTACACCACCACCGGCCGTGCCTCGGCCGAAGGCTGGTGGCGTTTCGTCAACGCGCGGCCGTGGATGCCAGGCGGTTTTGTGTGGACGGGTTTCGACTATCGCGGCGAACCGTCACCGTACCAGTGGCCGAACACCGGCTCGCAGTATGGCGTGCTCGACACCTGCGGGTTCCCCAAAGACACTTACTTCTACTACCAGGCATGGTGGACAGCGAAGCCTGTGCTGCACATCTTCCCCCACTGGAACTGGCCGGGATTGGAAGGCAAGGAGATCGCGGTATGGGTCCACTCCAACATGGATCGCGTGGAGCTGTTCCAGGACGGAAGGAGCCTGGGCAGCAAGCAGGTTGCCAGGAATTCGCACGTGGCGTGGAACGTTACCTACCAGCCGGGAACTCTCGAAGCGCGTGGTTTCAAGGGTGGACAGCAGGTCATGGTCGCGCGTCGCGAGACGGTTGGTGAGGCAGCCAAGCTTGCCATCCGGTCCGATCGATCTGAGATCTCTGCAGACGGTGTAGACCTGGCGTTTTTCTTCATAGAGGTCCAGGACGCGCAGGGGCGGGTGCTGCCGATCACGGACCAGGAGATCACCTTCGCGGTCGTGGGCTCAGGCAAATTGATCGGCGTGGGCAACGGCGATCCTACCTCGCACGAGTCGGACATTGGTTCCGCGCGCAAAGCCTTTTCCGGGCTTTGCATGGGGATCGTGCAGGCCGGCAAGACCGCCGGGAACATCACGGTGGAAGCGACATCGCCCGGCCTGGCTGCTGCGTCTGCAGCCGTTGCGGTGAAGCCGAGCGCACTGCGGCCGCAGGTCGCCGAGTGGGAGCGCAAAGTTCCGGCTGGCTCCGGCATTACCGGTCTGTGGCGACCGGTGTCGGCAGAGGGGCCTTCCGGTCCCGATCCACTACAGCTTGCGCTGGCGGGCGATACACTCTACACGCTGGTGCAAAACGGCAATGCGCTGACCGGAACATTGGAGGCGCCGGCGGGCGGCTTTGGCCCCGGCCCGGGCGCTGGTCCCGGGCCGATTGAAGGCACGATCGACGGCAGAAGTATCACCTTCCACGTTGGTACGACGACCTACTCGGGCACGATCAATGGGGAGCGAATCGAGCTACGCAGGACCGCTCCGCCCCGGCCCGGGGCGGAAACGGGTCGTCCCGCCGATACCGGCTCGCACCCGGTGATCGGGCCGCCGCCAGACGGATCTGATCCTTCGCTCAATTTTGGCCGGGGACAGGCCCAGCCGCCGATCGTGCTGCGGCGAGCTAACCGTTAGAAGTGCCGCAGCCCTCAAGGGTCCAGCATCGTATAATCAGGCTGTTTAAAGAATGGTTTCATGTGGAGGAGCCATTTCATGAAACTCCCAGTGTTAAGTGTTTTCGTGGCGTGCCTGCCTTTCCTTTCTGCTCACACAGCGATATGCCAGCAGCAGAACTCACAGCCCGAGCGGCCTTACTTAACGCACGTGGAGTCTCCGCGGCTGTACTTTACGATGGCGCCCACAGAACATACAGGGCGCATCGAATTGACAGCGTCCAACGCACAGCTTGATTTAGCTGGACAGCCTAATCTAACCAGTGCGGAAATCGATTCAGTTCTCCAACTGAGAGGAAACGTTCAGGTGATGATGTGTTCGCCCGGCCGGCACGGTTGTGAAAATGGCTCGATTCTTCTGCGCGCCGACGCGGTTGATTACAACGAGAAAACGGGTGCGATGGATGTACACGGCGACGTGCATATCGATCCGTATAGGAATCAATCTCCAAACACCAGCAACCACCGCGACGCGACTCAAGAGAAGCCTTAGGGCCCCTGAACAAGCAAACCGCAGATCTCTCCACTGCGCTAACGCTCCGGTCGAGATGACAATTCATCTTGGTAACGATACTTGGCGTTCCCAAACAGAATTGTCATCTCGACCGGAGCGTTAGCGCAGTGGAGAGATCTGCGGTTTGCTTCTAAACTCAACGTCAGGCCGGGGTCGCTTTGGATGGCGAAAGAACGACCGACGCCTCACTGGTTAGAACGCGGAAGGTAAAAGTTTCCTGGAGATAGAGGCGAACCACAGTATCCGTGTGGCTGAGATAACCGATCGAAACATCCTGGCCGATATTGAGCTCGAAGTCGCCGCCTCGCGTAGTGAGCAGGAAGGCGCCGGTGATGGCTGGGGCCCAAACGATATTCCCATCGACAATTCGCTTAACGTGCTCCAGCACGGGATACCCATGATCGCGGACCTCTGCAAGTTCTGTGTATTCATCCGCCCCAAGCAGAACGGTATAAGGTCCATTGACACCGACCAGCCGCAATTGGCTGAGCGCCTGAGAAACCGCATCCGGATAATCGCGCACATCGGAGGGCAAGGGGTTTACCGGATTGCTCGTGCCTTCCCGAATACCCTGGATGGCCGCTTCGCGATAACCCTCGAAGATAGCCCGATCTTCGGCAAATGCAATCGTCTTTGCTGCGTCCTTGGCGGGCTGCCAGTCCGAATCTTCCGAACCGCGCTCGACGTCATCGATGGTTTGCCGGGACAATTCAAACGGCACACGCAATTCCACCAGAGGCTTGACTTCACGCTGGTTGGCGATGATGTTTTCGCCAGGAGGCTTGATCGGCAGCAGGTGGCCGGTGGCCACGCCGGGCAAAGCAATACCCCCCGCAGACGGAACATCCACCACCCGCCTGCCGGCAAGATATCTCTTAAGCGTTCGCTTTGTCTCCTCTTCAATCTGCGCCCACGCGGCGTCCGAGATTGGCGCCAACTCCCGATGGAGGTTATTCATCATCAACTCCTTTGAGTGATCCTATTCCAAGTGATGTGTCGCCCACAGGCGAGGTAGCCGGAGCGGGGTCCGCCGCCGGGGGGCTGTCGGCCGCGCCCTCTGGGTCGCCAACGTCGTCGAGAAACGTTGCGGATGGCGCGAAAAACAAACTGCCTGTGACCGCGCGGCTGAAATCGAGCAGCCGGTCGTAGTTGCCCGGCGGACGGCCGACAAACATGTTCTCAAGCATGGTTTCCGTGATCCGTGGCGTACGGCAATAGCCGATGAAATAGGTACCAAATTCATCGTAGCCGGGCCGGCCGAACGGCATGTTGTCGCGCAGAATCTTGACCTCTTTTCCGTTCTCCTCGATGACCGTCAGCGCATTGTGAGCTGACACCGGCTTCACGGCATCTTCCAATTCGATATCAGACAATTTCCTGCGCCCGATAATGAGCTCCTGCGCCTCGGTGGAAAGAGCATTCCATGCCTGCATGTTGTGCAGGTATTTTTGCACGATGACGTAGCTGCCTCCGGCAAAGGCAGCATCCTCGTCGCCGACCAGCGCAGCCTCCAGAGCCGCGTTTCCTCTCGGATTTTCCGTCCCATCGACGAATCCGATGACATCGCGGTCCTCGAAATAGCGGAACCCCTGCACCTCGTCAACGGTCGTGACTGCATCCCTGAGGCGTTGCATGATTTGTGTGGCCAACTCGAAACAGATGTCCATCCGCCGGGCGCGGACGTGAAACAAGATATCCCCCGGGGTGGAGACCGCATGGCGGCCGCCGGAGCGGATCTCTCGAAAAGGGTGCAGCTCAGCGGGCCGCGGGTTACCGAAGAGCTTATCCCACGCCTCGGAGCCAAACCCCGTCACGCAGGTGAGACCGGCCTCGATGTCACGGAACTCCACAGCGCGAATGATTCCGGAGAGATCCGCGCAGAACGAACGTACGGTTTCGTAGCTCTCGCGCTCCGGCTTGAGGCAAACCACTAGGAAGATCGCAGCACGGGTCAGGGGTGAGAGCACGGGCTGAGCCAGCACAGGTTCCGGCACGTTCATCCGATTTCCTTCAACACACGCCAATCTTTCATCATTTGCGGTCTTTTGCCCTTAGAATTCGCACTCCATTGATATCCTGCGGCGGCAAACCTAGTTTAACTGCAATCCTTTCCCCGAAGGGCACGCGTGCCTTCCAAAATCCTCCCAATTCAGCCCGAAGGTTTTTACTTTGTTTTCGCTCCAAAGGAAGCGTTGATCTCGGTGGCGTATTTCGCAGCCTTTGCCAGGATAGCTGGTTCATCGAGTGTGAGCATGCGTCGATCCTCCATCACCGGTTTGCCGCCCACCACCGTCGTCCTCACGTCGGAGGACTTCAGCGCATAGACAATTGCCGAGTAGACGTTATACATCGGCGTGGCGTGCGGCGCGGTGGTGTCGACTACGATGAGATCCGCCTTCTTGCCCACCTCCAGCGAGCCGATCTGCCGCTCTAGATGGAGCGCTCGTGCGCCGGTAATCGTCGCCATCTCCACCACCTGCACCGCAGACAAAGTCTTAGGATCCATGCGGGCGAACTTCTGCTGCTTCGCCGCCAGGTTCATTTCTTCAAACATGTCCTGATTGTTGTTGCTGGCAGCGCCGTCCGTTCCCATGCCCACGGCAACCCCAGCCGCAAGCAGTTCCACCGCCGGCATCAAGCCGGCAGCTGTCTTCATGTTGCTCGAAGGGTTGTAAGAGCAGCCTACGCCGAAGTGAGCCAGGGTCTGAAGGTCCGCTTGATCTAACCAGATGCAATGCGCACCCAGGACGTTCGGTCCCAGAAGGCCGATGCGCGCCAGATACTGCACCGTTGTTAGACCATGATCCTGCCGGCTCTTCTCGATCTCGAAGGGAGCTTCGGCTACATGAATCAGAAGCGGTGCCTGGTTGCTCCGGGCAAGCGCCGCGGCATCCTTGAGCAGTTCTTCGGGGCACGTATAAATCGCGTGCGGCGCAACCGCCGGAGTAATCAGCGGGTCGCCCTTCCAATGTTTCAGAAAGGATTCGGTATAGGCCAGTGCGGCGGCAGGGGTCTTGCTATCCGGCGAAGGAAAGCCGATGAGCGTTTCTCCCAGCACCCCCCGCATGCCTGCGGCTTTGGTAGCCTCCGCCACCTCTTCCTCAAAGTAATACATATCGGCGACGGTGGTTGTGCCGCCGCGCAGCATCTCGAGCAGGCTAAGCTTCGTCGACCACGTAACAAAATCGCGAGTAACGTAGCGGCTCTCCGCCGGGAAAATATATTTGTGCAGCCAGTCGTCCAGCGAAAGATCATCTGCCAGGCCGCGAAACAAGCTCATGCTCATATGAGTATGAGCATTGATCAGTCCCGGTAGAACCAGCGCACCGCGGGCGTCGATCACCTTGACCGGCTCGTACATGGAATCGATCTCTGCGCTTGAATCGACAGCGACAATCGTGTCGCCCTGAATCGCCACCGCGCCATCCTGCAGGACACGGCGCGTTCCGTCCATCGTAACCAAAGTGCAGTGGACAACGGCCAAGTCTACGCGCTCCTTAGCCAATGCTCGCGTGGAATAGATGACTCCGGGCAATCCCCAGATCAATAAGAAAATAAGACTCCGCAAGGTACGGCGACTGTATCCTCGCGGGCCGGGAAAATTGTTCAACTCCAGGTGATTCGTCATCATAGACCGCCGCCGGATATTGGGGTGGATCGCCTGCAACTTCAAGCAGCCTATCATTGCATGGTTCCCAATCGTTCCGCGGTTAGGCCGAAGCGCCCGTTTCTCGCCTCAGGAAGGTGGCAGCGAAATTTACATTTCAAAGGCCGCTTCTGTTATTCCAGGATGTAAAGTTTCTGCAAACAGGCCTATCCTCACGGGAGCTACCGGAGAGGCGACTTCGCAGGCCCCGATGCCGAATTGCAAATGACACCGGGCACCGCTCACAGAGAGGAGATCCCCGAAATATGGCTGGCCGCATTGTTCTTACACTGGATCTCATCACCAAGCCCTTATTGAGTTCGACCGGATGGCTGATCGTGGCCGCAATTGCCTTGGCCGGCTTCGCCGCACAAAGCCAGGTTCAGTCTCCACCCATGGACGCGAATACCAACCCTGGCTTTGAAGTCGCCACGATCAAGCCGAGCCCTCCCAACCGGCCCGGCAAGTCAGTGGGTTTCAGAGGCAGCCTATATATGTGCCGCAATACCAATGTGAACGATCTGATCGCCCTTGGATATGGACTCCACGCCAGGCAAATCATCGGTGGGCCGGCCTGGTTCGGTACCGATCTTTACGACATAGAAATCAAACCCGAAGCAGAAGGCCTTCCCAACGACAAACAGGTTACGACCATGTTGCAGAAGCTGCTGGCAGAGCGCTTCAAACTCACCTTTCATCATGAGAAGAGAGAGCTTTCCGTCTATGTAATCAGCGTTGCCGGCGATGGGCCGAAGATGACCACTTCCGGCCCGGATAGTCGCACTGGCTTCCTTCTCAGGGGCCCTGGAGATCTGCTGGTAACAAACATGACCCTGACAGACTTTGCCATCTGGATGCAGGCAGGCGTGATGGACAAGCCGGTGGTCGATCAAACCGGCCTTCCCGATAAATATGATTTCCACTTGAAATGGACTCCAGACGAATCCCAATTCGCCCAGTTCCGAGGGACCGGCGCGGTGGTACCGCCGCCAACGGATGACCCTAATGCCCCACCAAGCCTTTACACCGCCATGCAGGAGCAGCTCGGCTTGAAGATGGGGCCGGCGAAGTTCCCCGATGACGTAATCGTCATCGATCATGTCGAGAGACCCTCGGAGAATTAGCTGCGGCCCGAATTACCTGACGCGAGCCGTGGAATTATCGTGGGTCTTTGTGGCTTCTCGTTGGAGAACAGATTTCTGCTCCAGCCTGACAGCGCTCTCTGGATCGTGAGAAGGCAAATACACCAGGGGTTGTTCTTCCGCGAAAGCTGAGATCTGGCTTAGCGTCCTGCGGGCGACGGCTAAATCAGGGCTCACGCCGTCCACCTTGCCTTCCAGGAGAAGACGCTCTGTGTAGCTGGTGTCGCCGGCAAGAAAGAACGATGGTGTATCGCATACCACTACCGATACATGATGCGGCGTGTGTCCCGGTGTTGGAACGATCAGCACATCGCCCTTGCTGGTGACAGACATGCTTTGCCGAAACGGACCCACGGAGCGATTTTCGAAACGCACGCATTCAGGTTGCCACCATTTAGGCCATCGATGAGGCAAGTAGCCTTGTACTTTCCCTCCAAATCCACTCGCCCTGGCCAGTTCCTGTCTGGAAACCCAGATTTTGCTTCCCGTTAAGTGACTCAATCCTCCGGCGTGGTCTGTATGTAGATGGGTCAGCACGACCTGGCGCACATCTCTGGCGGCGATCCCGAGGGTCCGGAGTTGGGGACCAATCTCTTCGTCGGGGTGGACGGAGAAGCGGACTGCGCGCCGGTAAAACGGATGCCAGGAGGGATGGTATCCATTCTCATGGACACGAGAGGTCTCCCCGGTATCAACCAAAATAATTCCTTCTTCATGCTCAATCACCCAGGCGTAAATCGGCAGCCACTCTGACCAGTTTTCGTCAAGCAGCATAGACGCTGTTCGTGCGAGCCCCGTTCCTCGCGATTCCATCTGCGCGCGTCTCACCTGCACCAGACCTGTACGAATTGCGTGAATCTTTGGCATTAGCTTCCCCTCTCCATCAGGCTGTGATCCGTAGCTGCAAGTCCCGAATGGTTAGCACTCGCTCACCTCATGGGTAAAAAAATTAAGCCTTGACCATCCGCGCTAGAAGATCGTCCAAGGCTCTGGCAATGACGCTCGATGGCAAATTGAATTCGCCGAAATACTGTGCACGCGCAAACTGCTGCAGAGTGCCGATCCAGGCAACGGTGAGCAGCCCAATGTCGAGGGTTGCGGCGACTACACCCTCTTTGCGTCCAAGTTCGAGCAGCATCCGTACCTCGCCGACGATGGAGTGCTTGCGCAACGCCGTTGACATCCTGGGCCAGAATTGACGCAGATTGTCCTGCACATAGAGAACTGCGTTCCGATCCTGGTCTAAGGCGGTCATGTAAGCCCCGATCACGGCACGCTGCTTCGCCGCAAATGTGTTTCCAGACTGCATCGCTTTGGTTATCAGGTTGTAGAGTTCAAAGTAGCAACGCTCAAAAAGATGGCTGGCTAACGCATCCTTGCTCGGAAAATGCTTGAACAACGCGGGATTACTGAAACCCGATGCCTTCGCAATATCGCGAACGCTGGTCTCGCAAAGGCCATCTCGCACGAATAAATCCAGCGCCGCTATGACGATCCTCTGTTTACCTGGAGGGTCATCGCTTGAGACATAGAAGGGTTGATGTTTTTGTCCCATCACGAAATAGGTTAGCATTTGCTAACCTATTCGGCAAGCCGCGTTACCGAGTGCTGAATGACTTGCCCATGAGTTGGCGCCCATCGATACGTCGGAAACGAACCTGGTTGTGATTATGAAGGACGGAAAGATCTACAAGAATCTTCCGCAATGGCCACGGCGGTGGCTGCCAGCGCTGTAGACCGGCCATGTTGCGTGTCCGCTAATCCGGGCGACGCTTTGATTCCAGCTCGATAGGAGCCTCGGCTGCTTCCGTTGCGTTCGGCACCGAGTTCACCGGAAAGAAGAGCTGAAAGACTGTTCCGAATCCTCTCTTGCTGCGCACCGCGATGTCCGCCTTATGGTTCTCCAGAATACCCTTCGACACCCACAGACCCAAGCCCGTTCCCACTTCCCCTTTGGTGGTAAAGAAAGGCCGGAAAAGTTGATCCAACGTTTGCTTGTCCATACCGCTGCCTGAATCGGCAATCGTGACCCGCACTCTCTCGGCAACGCCGGGCCTCTGTGAGGGCCTTATCGCCAGGATCAGACGCCCATGTGCCGGCAGGGCATCGAGTGCGTTGCCGATTAGATTGGTAAAGACCTGTTGCACTTCCCCTGGCATGCATAACACCGGGGGAGCCGTTCTATATCGACGTTCGATCTGGATTTCGCCCGTCTTGATGCGCGTCTCGTGAAAGAAGATCACCGACTCCAGAACTTCTTCCAGCGGCGTGGAGATGGGAGAGGTTCGCTGGCGGTAAAACTTCAGGCTTCGCGCGGCAATGTGCGACAGACGCTGCAGCTCTTTGTCCGCGATGGTCAACAGCTCCCGCGCCTTCCCGGTCAACCCATCATCCATTCTTGCCAGATAAAGCACATTCGTGACCGCTTCCAGCGGATTATTTATCTCGTGTGAAATGCTTACCGCCAGCCGTCCCGCGGCGGCCAGTTGTTCCGACCGTCTCAGCGCTTGTTCGGCTTTCCGGGCGTCCGTCGAATCCTGCACGTAGACGGCGAGTCCCTCGCCCAGCTGCGGGAACGCGCGATGCCGGTACCACCGCTGCCGAGGCTCGAAGTAATACTCAAACTCCACGGGGATCCGCTGTTCCATGGCGCGCCGATAGCTGCTCTCCAACAGCGAGCCGACGACCTCGGGATAAAGCTCCCATAGCTGTTTCCCTATCTGCAGTTCACCGGGGCTCCTGGTGATTTCCTCCGCGGCAGGATTCATATAAGTGATGTGAAAATTCTTGTCGAAGAGGAAGAATGCTTCGGGAGTATGTTCCAGAACCTCGAGCGCGAGCTGTTGCGCTTTCTTCACTTCTCTTGTCAGCGCCGCTTCCTGTTCAAAGGCCTCCCGCCGCAGACGCGCCATTTTGAGATGCGCCTCCACTCTCGCGATCAACTCGCGGGCGGTGAAGGGTTTGGTGAGATAGTCATCGGCGCTCGCTTTCAGGCCTTCGATGCGCGCCTCCTCGCCTACACGCGCCGAAAGCATGATCACAGGAAGTGTCCTGGTTGCCGGATGTTGCCGCAACGCGGCGAGGAGTGCAAAACCGTCCATCTCCGGCATCATTACGTCGGTTAACATTAGATCGGGGCGGCACTGGATAGCCTGCTCCAGAGCGACTTTGCCATTCTCCGCGGTCACTACCTGGAAGTGCCGGCTGAGTAGACCGCCCACATATTCACGCATATCGGCGTTATCGTCTGCCAGCAGAATCCTTGGCCGCAGCACCGCAACCGCCTCATGGGAGTCGGCGCTATGGCCATCCGCATGAGCGTGCGTCCCACTTACCGAATGCTGCTCCGGCAGCCAGCTCAGTGCCTCCTGTACATATCCGGCCGCGGATTCCGCAACAGCAAGGCTCTCCGAGCTGGGGCGAATATGGCCGTGCTTCAAGTGCGTCTGCCCGAACGGCACCATCACCGTGAATGTGGTTCCCTTGCCCGGCGCACTCTCCGCACGAATCGATCCGCCATGCATCTCCACCAGCTCCCGCACCAGCGCCAGGCCGATACCGGTACCCTCGTGGCTCCGCCGGCGGGCGCTCTCGATCCGACTGAATCGGTCAAATATACGGGGAAGATCCTCTGCGGAGATTCCCGTCCCCGTATCCGTCACGTTAAGTTCTGCCCCCGCGCCGGTGGCGCGCAGGTTCACGCGAATCTCTCCGTCGAAGGTCGACTTCAGAGCATTGGAGAGAAGATTGAGAATCACCTTCTCCCACATCTCGTGGTCCACATAGACCAGCTCCGGCAGCGCCGGACATTCAACGATGAGCTTCAACCCAGCTCGCTCCACGGCCGCACGAAAGACGCTGGACAGTTCCGTTGTCAACAAAGAAAGATCGGTCGCCTCGTAGGCTGCACGGAGACGCCCGGCCTCGATGCGGGAGAAATCCAGCAGCGCGTTCACCAATTTCAATAGCCGCATTGCATTGCGGTGAAGCAGCTCTAAAGAGGCAGGCTCAGGCGGCGCCCCACTTTGGAGAGCATCTTCCAGCGGACCCAGCATCAGCGTCAAAGGGGTCCGCAGCTCATGACTCACATTGCTGAAGAAGGTGGTTTTTGCCCGGTCAAGCTCGGCGAGTGCTTCTGCTCGTTCTCTCTCCTCCTCAAATGCCCGCGAACTGGCAAAACTGGCGGCGATCTGACCGGCAACCAGATCCAAAAATCCGGCATAGCCTGGGTCGAGCTGCCGGTAAGGGTTCAGGGCGGCGATCAGGATTCCCACCGGTTTCTCCTGTCCTTGTCGGGCAATGGGAATCAATCGCGCTTTAGCAGGGGCAACCCCCCAAATGCCCACCGGCAGACCGGCGAAACGTTTGGATAACCCCTCAATCGTGACTGCGCACTTTTTCGCCAGCACCTCTTTGATAGGCCACTTCGCGGGCTTCCGATCTAACTCGATCACCTGCGGGGAGACCGGCTGGCCTGGTTCGACACCTGTACTCGAAACCAAATCCAGACGCGTTCCGCTCTCATCAAAGAGATATGTCAGGGTGAACGGGAGATCCCTTTCGTCTGCCTTGAGACCGCGTTTGATGGAGAGCGGCACCTGTCCGGTCACCGCGTCTCCAAGAGTGGCAGCGAGTGAGCGCAACAACATGACCTGCCGCTCACCGATCACTCGTGCCGTCTCTTCGATGACCACACAAAGTAGACCCGTGATCTCGCCATCTGAACCGGTTAGCGGGCTGTAGGAGAAGGTGTGGTACGTCTCCTCGGAGTATCCATTGCGCTCCAGAAAGAGCAGCAGTTCCTCATCCCAGGAGGCCTCTCGCGTCTGCAAAACCCGCTCGACGCGGGGTCCGATGTCTGCCCAGATTTCCGACCATACTTCCGATGCCGGCCGGCCCAGTGCCCAGGGGTGCTTTTTGCCCAGGGTCATATGCGCGTAAGCGTCGTTGTAGAGAAATGTGAGTTCCGGTCCCCATCCCATCCACATGGCGAAGCGGGACGTCAGCAGGATGCGCACAACGGCCTTGAGACTCTCCGGCCAATCCGCGGCGGGCCCCAATGGTGTCGTAGCCCAATCGAATGTGTTGACCAGGCTGGCCATATCTCGCGGTGCACCGGAAGTCTGAGCCGGAGACGGCCCTATACTTTCAAATTCAGTGGCCTCGCGCGGCATTAAATCCTCTCTGGCATTCGCAACGGATTCCCTCAGATTACCTCTTCTCTTTAAATGTGGTGATTTGCCGGCGGAGGATCGCGGCTCTTCTCGGGGAAGGGTTTTTTCGTGCTGGGAAATGCATCCGGGCCCTCAGAGGCTAACGCATTGTCCAAGGGATTGCACAGTTTTGGCGTCAAATGGCGCATATCTGCACGGCACATTTAGAGAGCGACCCAATGCCCCACGTTGCCATTTGACGCAATCACCAACCAGCCGTCAAAGTTTTGCTGCATCAACCGGGCGGATTACCGAGGCGCGTTAATTTTGTTGCAAGATGAATGGACCGCTGGGATCAAATTTGATGTCTTTGGCTCGTCGCCGTAACCATTCTGGGCGGATGGCCTATCATCTTTGCTTCTTCCAGTTACGTGCAGATTGCCTTTTGACAAACCGACTTCCGGAGGAATGATGAACAACCTTCGCTGCCTTGGCGTAACGATCGTTTCCTTGCTGCTCACTCCACTCATCCATGCGCAGAATGCTGCTGCTCCCAACCCACAGCTTTCCGCAGTCCTTTTCCGCAACGCCCGCGTCTTTGACGGTGTAAAGGAGGAGATTAGGGGACCCGTCGACGTGCTCGTTCAGGGAAACAAAATTATAAAGATCTCCACCACGCCGATCCATCCCGATGTAGAGACCAAGGTCATCGACGGAGCGGGACGCACGCTCATGCCCGGTCTCATCGACGCGCACTACCACATCATGCTGGCCGCGATGCCCATGCAGGTCGCCTTGACCGCAGACCTCGGATACATCAACCTCGTTGCCGCAAAAGAAGCACAGGCCACGCTCATGCGGGGGTTCACCTCCATCCGCGATATGGGCGGCCCTGCTTTTGGTCTGAAGCGCGCGATCGACCAGGGTCTTTACCCTGGCCCCCGCATCTATCCCTCCGGCGCTATGATCTCTCAGACCAGCGGCCACGGCGATTTCCGCATGCCTTATGAGGTTCCCCGGACTATTGGAGATCCGCTCAGCCGCGTCGAGCAGGAGGGCGTAGCCATCATCGCTGACGGCCCCGACCAGGTCCTCATGCGTGCGCGAGAACAGCTGATGCTCGGCGCAAGCCAGCTCAAGCTGATGGCCGGCGGAGGCGTCGCCTCACTCTACGATCCACTGGATGCCGTGCAATATAACCCGGAGGAGATCCACGCTGCTGTCGAAGCGGCCGCCAATTGGAACACCTACGTCACCGTCCACGCTTACACGCCGGCGGCGATTCAAATGGCAATTGGAGCGGGCGTCAAATGCATCGAGCATGGCCAGCTGGCCGATGAAGCAACCGTAAAGCTGATGGCGGAGAAGGGAGTTTGGTGGAGTCTCCAGCCGTTTCTTGCGGATGAAGACTCCAACAAACAGAGCAACCCGGCCTCGCGGGCGAAGCAGCTCGAGGTTGGCCAGGGAACAGAAAACGCCTACCGGTTGGCGAAGAAATATCACATCAAGACAGCATGGGGCACGGATATCCTTTTCTCTCCTACCGGCGGAGTCAGCCAGGACCGGCAGCTCACCAAACTCACACGCTGGTACACGCCGGCCGAGGTGCTCAGGATGGCGACCGGAGACAACGCTCAGCTGCTGGCTCTCTCCGGCCCCAGGGATCCCTACCCCGGAAAGCTCGGCGTCGTAGAAGAAGGTGCACTCGCCGACCTGCTCCTGGTGCAGGGAGATCCCGTTGCCAACATCAAGTTGATCGAGACACCGGAAGCGAGTTTGGTCGTGATTATGAAGGACGGAAAGATCTACAAAAACCTTCTGCCATAGCTCGGTCTTCTACACTCGGAACAGAGGCAGCTGTGATGAAAGCGTATCCACCGAGGTCAGGAGGGATCTGCGGTTCAACGGACCTTTCCTTTGCAAAGGCCCAGTGCGAATGTCCGGATTCGAACAGTTACGTCTCGCAATGGACGGCCAACCCAGTTCCTTAGCTCTCTTAGCCGTTTGCTTTCAGAAAGATAATCCGGCCTTCCAGTGGCGCGCTGCATGCATCAGTTGAAGGAGGAACACGTAGCGGGCAAAGCCCGCGCGTGAAGGAGACACACCGTGTTGGCTGATCTGAAGCATGCATTGCGGCAGTTGCGCCGTTCCCCCGGCTTCGCCTTGACTGCCATCCTCACCCTGGCGCTCGGCATTGGCGCTACCACGGCCATCTTTACCCTGGTGCACGCCGTGCTCCTCCGTTCCCTGCCCGTTGATGACCCATCTACTCTCCTGCGCGTCGGCGACAACGAGCAGTGCTGCATGAACGGTGGGCTTCCCGACTACATCGAGCCGATGTACGACTGGTCGCTGTTCTCCTACCCGCAGTATCAACAATTCCGCGATCACACCCCCGGCTTCGCCAGCCTTGCTGCTTTTGAATCCACTGATCACGAGATGGCCATCCGGCGCGCTGGCGAGAATCAACCAGCACAGCCCTGGTACACCGAATTCGTTTCTGGGAATTCCTTTGACACCCTCGGTCTTCGTCCTTACGCGGGACGCCTTCTGCTTCCCTCCGACGATGTGCAAGGGGCCGCGCCTGTCGCCGTCATCAGCTTCGAGACATGGCAACAGAAACTAGGACGCGATCCTTCTGTCATCGGCTCAAGCTTTGTCATCAACGGCAAACCGGTCACCGTTGTCGGCATCGCCCCGCCCGGTTTCTACGGCGAGCGCCTCAGCTCTACGCCGCCCGCCTTCTGGCTACCCATCCAACTGGTGCCCTCGCTCAGGCCTATCGATGCTAACCTTATCGCGCATGGAGACCAGCAGTGGCTGAATCTCATCGGCCGCATCGCACCCGGCGCTAAGCCCGCGGCCATCCAGTCGCAGCTGCAGGTCGAGCTCTTGCAATTCCTCGAGAGCCCGGTTGCCAACATCGTCGGTCCCGAACACGCCCTCATCCCCAGGCAATACCTCCGTCTCAGCCCCGGCGGTGCCGGCGTCCAGCGCATGCAGGAGCAATATAAAGGTGACCTGCACCTGCTGATGTGGATCGCCAGCTTCGTTCTCCTCATCGCCTGTGCGAATCTCGCCAACCTCATGCTGGCACGCTCGGTTACCCAGCGCCAACAACTCGCCGTCCTCACCGCGGTTGGAGCCTCACGCGCTCGGCTGGTGCAGCGTGCACTCGTCGAATGTATTATGCTCGCCTTGCTCGGCGGCGCGGCCGGCGTCGTTGTGGCCTGGGGCGGAGCGAGGCTCATTTTGCGCCTCGCCTTCCAGAACGATCCGGTCAGTATCAGTGCGAGTCCTTCTCTGGTGGTGATGGCCTTTGCCTTCGCCGCGTCCTTGCTCACCGGCCTGCTGTTTGGCGTCGCGCCTGCATGGCTCGCCGCGCACGCGGACCCGATCGAAGCTCTCCGCGGCGCTCATCGCTCCACCGGACGCCACACCACCGTCGCGCAAAAAGGGTTAGTCGTCGCCCAGGCGGCTGTCTCGATCGTCCTGCTCTGTGCCGCGGGCTTCCTCATCCTCAGCCTGCAGAACCTCCAGCACCAGCACTTCGGATTCGACGCAGCGCATCGCACTATGGTCCAGATCAACGCGCAGAGCGCCGGCCTGCAGCCCGATCAGCTCGACAGCTTCTATCGCCGGCTGAATGAATCGCTCTCTTCGATCCCGGGCGTTTCGCATGTTGCGTGGTCGACGTGGAGCCCGATGGACGGTAACAACCGCAGCGAAGATGTGTACGTCGCCGGTCAGCCCGAGCCGCCGCCCGGCTCGAACGTGAATTTGACCTCGTGGGTTCGCGTAAGCCCGGACTATTTCGCAACCATCGGAACCAGGGTGTTGCAGGGCCGCGCATTTTCCGATAGCGACAATCGCACCGCCACAAACGTGGCCATTGTGGATGAAGCCTTCGTCAAAAAATATCTCCACGGTCAAAACCCCATCGGAGCACACTTCGGCGACTGGGATCAATCGACCAGCGGCATGTACACCATCGTCGGTGTGGTCGAGAATGCGCAGTACTGGTCTCCCAGCGATACACAGGAGCAGGGCCACCCCATGTACTTCCTTCCCGCATGGCAGTGGGCGCAGCTGCCCCCCACCACCCCGAAAGCCTCGCTCTATACAGAGTTCCTCACTGCCACGCATTACATGACTTCGCTGGAAATCGAAACCAACGGCACGGTGCCGGACCTCGAAGCGAAAGTGACCGCCGCTCTGCAGCAGATCAATCCCAACCTCATGATCACGCGCTTCCAGAGCTTTGAGCAGCAGGTAAACCTCGGCTTCAGCCAGCAGCAAATGATCGTGCAGTTAACTTCGCTCTTCGGACTTGTGGCGCTCGCCCTGGCCGCCATCGGGCTGTACGGCGTCACCGCCTACGCTGTCGCACAGCGCACCAGCGAGATTGGCATTCGTATGGCACTTGGCGCCAACCATGTCCACGTGCAGAAGATGGTGCTGAGTGACGCCTTTCATCAAGTAGGCCTCGGGCTGCTCATCGGCATCCCCGCAGCCGTGGCCGCCGGCCATCTCATGGCGGCCGAACTTCATGGAGTTAACGGTTGGAACCCTCTGGTCCTGGGAACGACGGCCGCGTTGCTGGGCGTGGTTGCTCTGCTCGCGGCAGCGCTGCCCGCACGACGAGCGGCGGCCGTGGAACCAATGGAGGCGTTGCGCGGAGAGTAATGCAGTGCCGCGATCCTCGGATGCCGGAGTTATCGGGCTGACGGATCAAAATTTTCCATCAACCACACATCCGACTTCTGCTCACTGACACTGGCGATCATCTGTCTTCCGTCAGGGCTCACGCTGGCACCGTCATTCTCGGCAACATCGCCGGGCAACGTTGCCAATGCGGACACTTCACTCGGAGCGGCGACCTGAATCCGGTTGATCTCTCGTCCCGAGTCTGCTCCATTTTCTCGGATTGCATAAACGTATTTGCCATCCGCAGACCAACCGGCTGGATAAAGTACGCCAATCGGCAGGAATGTTTCGGAATACGGTTCCGGAGAAATAATCCAGATGCCCCAGCCCCCACTTTTTATGCCTCCCTCGACGGCTATTTGTTTGCCGTCCGGTGAGAATACCGGCTTTGAATAAACGCGATGTACTGATAGGTGATCCGGCGGAATGACGATTTTTTCCTGACGCGCTTTAACGTCGATCCGCAGAAGATTTCCAAGTCCCGGTTGTTGGTATACGATTTCGCTGCCCGGCCACCAGGCAAGTCTATTGTTAGTGTCCGAAGCGTTCGTGTATTCCAGCGGTTGTGGGGTGCCACCATTGGCGCCGATCAGCCATACTCTGGGCGTTCCGTTTTGATTTCCAAGAAAAGCGATGCGCTCGCCGTCCGGTGACCACGCTGGGCTGGCAGCCTTGGCGCCCTCAAAGAAGGTGAGTTGCACTGGCTCTCCCCCGGCAACGGGCATTTTAAAGATGTTGGTCTCGTCGGGGTTCGGCCCAAGGGCGAACGCTATCCAATGTCCGTCAGGAGAGAAGCCTGGTCCGCCGTAAAACGACGTGCTGGATGTGACGCGACTGATTTCTGGTCTTGCGCTCTTCCCGGCCGCGGGAAGCTCAACTTTCCACAGGTTCGAATGATCATCCTCTCGTGTGTACGCCAGCCGAGCCCCATCGCTGGAGAGCGTGAAAAACTCGCCGGTTTGCAAGCCATCGGCCAGTACTTCCGGTTCGGCCCCTTTGCGGGTGGCGGAAATCTTTGAAAGCGCTTTTGTGCTTCCTTCTCCATGTAGGTAATAGATTGAGTCGCCAGACGGAGACCACCTCGCCGAGTAGATCCGATTGCTTTCTTCTACCAGCTTGCGTTCTTCACTTCCGTCCGGCTTGAAAGTCCGAATCTGAAAGTTGTCGGCCGTCCGTGTTACTACTAAAATCAAAGGTGCGCGAGCAGAACAGTCAATATCTTCCAGCCATGCGTATTCAGATAGGCGGACTTGCTTCGCCTGTCCGCTGAGCTTGTTGACCAATGTGACTCCGCTGTATCCACCGCCCCAAGCCGTTACAATCTGAAGACCATCAGGGGAGAGCCAACATGCGTATGCCCCACCTCCTATGGCGCGAACAGCTCCACCCAACCGAGATACTACAAAAATAGCTAAGCTCCTCGCCGTGGGATCGGCCTCATGACGCTCAAACAGCACTTCGGATCCGTCCGGCGACCATCGCGGACCGCTGATCCCTGTGCCCTGTGCCAGCTCAAGTTCTGTTCCGTTCGACGCTTGCACGATCAGCTTCTGTTTCTCGCCTGGTTTCTTCGATACATAAGACACAAACAGACCGTCGGGCGAAATCGCGGGATCGTAAGCATCCCCCGAAAACGTGAATTGCTTGTGCGTGATCCTGGCGCGCGAGACCTTACTCGGACGCAAGCTACGGGTTGAGTACAGCAGTGCTCCGGCCAAAAAGGCAGCGAGGACGAGGCCCGCTACCAACACCAACTTGTGTTCCTTGACGAAGGAGAGCAATGCGGAACCGCCCGCATCTTTTGCCGGAAATTTCAGGGCGCTCCCGGAGCTATCCGACAACGCATCCAGAGCAAAGGCCAGGTCGGAAGCCGACTGGAAGCGCTGCTCCGGATTCTTTTCCAGGCACCGATGGGATACGCGCTGCAGTGCCGGAGGAATGTTTAGAGTGACCTGCGAAATTCCAGGCGGGTCGTCGTTCAGGATGGCGCTCATCGTGTCGGCTGAGGTGGGCCTCTGAAACGCCCGCTTACCCGCCAGCATTTCATACAGAATCGCGCCGAAGGCGAAGATATCCGCGCGGTGGTCGGTCGTTTGTCCCCGCACCTGCTCCGGCGCCATGTAGCCGACCGTACCCATCACCACTCCCGGTTCGGTTCCCTCGGTGTGGTCTGAACTGAAATGCGGGCTTGTCAGCTTCGCCAGCCCGAAGTCCAGAATCTTCGCTCTGCCATCTTTGGTGACGAACAGGTTTTCCGGCTTAAGGTCACGATGGACAATTCCCTTTTCATGGGCAGCGGCCAGACCGCGCGCGATCTGCATCCCGTAATCAATCGCCTTGCGCACTGACAGAGGGCCACGCTTGAGTAGTTCCCGCAGCGTTTCTCCCTCCAACAGCTCAGAGACCAGGTACGGAGCACCCTCGTAGGTGCCCATCTGAAACACAGCGAGAATGTTGGGATGGTTCAGTGCCGCTGCCGCTCGCGCCTCGTGCTCGAATCGCCACAGCCGGTCGGAATTAGCGGCGAGCAAAGGCAGGACCTTGATCGCCACATCACGTCCGAGCCTCGCATCGCGGGCGCGATAAACCTCACCCATGCCGCCGGAACCGAGCAGCGATTTGACCTCGTACTCGCCCAGCCTTGTCCCCGGGGTGAGAGCTACTCGAAGCGGGGAGGATTGCAGGAAGCTGGAGCGCACGTCCGGGCTGGAGGCTAGCAGGGTTTCGACTTCCTGCCGCAGGGATGGATCTGACGAACAGTTCCGATGCAGGAAGGCGGAGCGCTGTTCCGGCGCCAGTTCCAGCGCTTCCTCCAGCACACCCCGAATCTGTTGCCAACGTTCCGGCGTCATGTTTCTGTACCCTTACATCTCCTGATGCAGCCAAGTATTCCATGAGAAACGTCGATGCGGCCTACTGCAGCTTCGCGTATTCCTTCTTGGCTTCCGTCAGGATTGGGAGATCGGGGTCTGCGTCTTTCCAGAGCGTAAGCAGATCTTTATAGGCGGCGCCCGCCTCAACGGTGTCGCCCATAAGCAGATGAGCGCGGGCCATTCCGAGATGCGCCAGCACGCCAGTCTCGCAGAAGCTTAATAACCCGCGGTGACCCAGGAGTTTCTCAAATTCGGCTGCGGCTTCAGGGCCCCGTCTTGCGGCCAGATAGGCCTGGCCGCGGACATATGACGGATACATACAACCATTGAAGGAAGAGGAGGTTAAGTCGTAGGGTCCGGCGGTTTGCAGAAGCTCAATGCTCCGCTGAGGATTCTTATGGGTGAGTTCGATCTGTGCTCGAGCCGTCGGCAAGATCACCGACTGTATTAAGGTCCCTTGCGGGAAGCGCGCGGCAAGACCCTTCAAAAGCGACTCAGCGTGCCCGGTCTCCCCCACCCAGGCAAAGGTGAGAGCCCCCACTTCCTCGGCATCCTGGCCTAGATTCGGGTCGTCCACAGCCGCAAGAGCGTTCCGCCGGGCTTCCGGCAGATTGCCGAATGCGGCCTCGCGTAAGGCGCCTCCCATGCGCCATGACGAGGCAATCTCCCTATTTCCTGCATGCTCGGCGGACTCTATTGCTCTTTTATTGAGCTCCCGCGCCTTCCGGAGATGCCCGAAATAGGCCTCTACGGAGGATTGGTAAGAAAGAATGAAGTAGGTGTTCTCGGGGTGTTTCTCATACCACGTTACTTGCTCCGCCATCTCTTGCTTATTTCCAGCGAGGAAGGCGAGACCATAAAGAAGCTCGTGCAGTGTCTCGTCATCCAGTTGTCGGTCGAAGGCGTCCTGGATAGTCTTGCGAGACTCTGAAAACCGATTCATCGCCATGAAATCGGAGGCTACGTGAGTATATGAAACCACATCGTTGGGCTCTTGTTGTAAAGATTCACGGTCGAGTTCGAGCGCCTGCTCATATTGTCCCTTACGCATGTAGACGATTGCCAGGTTACCGAGCGCGGCATCGTCTCGAGCGTAGCTGCCGAGCCACTCGCGGAAGACGCGGGTTGTCTCGTCCATATCCCCGATCACGTCTTTGAAGTACGCGGATTCAATGTCGAATTTTTCTCGTTCGCTGGCGTGTTCGCGCAAGGAATAGGCTTTGGTGAACGCTTCCTTAGCACGCTCCCTTTGATAATCGTTGTTGTACATCTTACCCAGTGCGAGATAGCCCGTTGCAAAGCTAGGGTCGAGTTCAACAGCATGCTTGAAAAATGGCAGGGCTGCAGCAGTTCCCCTCTGGTGAAGGGTTTTTCTCCCCAGACTTTGTGCCTTCAAAGCCTCCAAAGAAGACGTCGTGGCCTGCGTGAGGGGAACGTCGAATTTCTTCACGTTAGTCAAAGATTCACCAAGTTCGCGCCGTAGTTTACCTGCTGCGTCGCCCAACGCATCGAGGACTTTTTCTTTGTTTACGGCCGTAACCTGCTCCTGCGCAAGAGTATCTCCATTCTGGCAGTTCAATGCCTTCAGGCCAACGATGTATTCGCTGCCGAGAATGGCAATGGAACCTTCGATCCATGCTTTGCTGTCCATGCGCTGGCAGACTTCCTGAGCGATATCCGGGGTCAGGCGCGTATTCTTAGGGCGTGTCATGAGGCCTAGCGTCTGGCTTACTCTATTGTCGGACAATATATTTAGAAATGGTGATTGCCTTAAAGACGAGGTAAGCGCCTGCTTTAATGTGTCATCAAAAGTGGCGTCGCCAGTGGAGTTAATAAAGTCGCCAACAACAATCGTATCCCTTTCAGTGAGTTTCGGCGCACGCTGAAGGTAGAGGTAGGCCACCAGCGCTAACGCCAGGATTGCCATTACGGAGGGAACGATCAACTTCCAGGTCTTTCTTTTGGGCGTTCGAGACCTCGAATTGGTTGCGATTGCCAGCTTTGACGACCCTGTGTCCCGCTTCTGACGTTGGAGGTCGGCGCGCAGCTCGGCGGCGCTTTGGCAGCGAAGGTTCCTATCTTTCTCGAGAGCCTTCTCGACAATCCGCTCGAATTCCACTGGCAGTTCGGGATTGAGCAAAATGGGCGACGCCGGAGCATGGTTGAGAATGCGATCGAAGGTCACTGCCGTAGTCGAGCCGGCAAACGGATGCCGGCCGGTCGCTAGCTCGTATAACACCACGCCCAGGGAAAAAACATCACTGCGGGCGTCCAGCGATTCGCCCCGCGCCTGTTCGGGAGACATGTAAGCAATGGTGCCGATCGCCGATCCAGGGCTGGTCAGCAATTTGTGCGGAAGCCCCTCCGCCCGGGTCTCGTTAGGCTGGCCATCACGCGTGCTACTTGCGGCCGCATATCCCTCTTCGAGCTTGGCCAGTCCGAAATCCAGGATCTTGGCTTGTCCGGACGGCGACAAAAAAATGTTGCCCGGCTTGATGTCGCGGTGCAGAATGCCCTTGCGGTGCGCCGCATCCAGAGCATCGGCCACCTGCACCCCGAAGTCCAACAACTTGGGGTAAGGCATGGACCGCCGATCGTAGAGCTTATCGAGGCTCTGTCCTTCGAGCAGTTCCATCACGATGAATAGCTGACCGCCGCTTTCGTTCAGCTCGTAAATGGTACAGATGCCGGGATGATTCAGAGCGGAGGCGGTGCGGGCTTCGCGCCAGAAACGTTCCAGTGCTGATGGGTCCTGTCGTGTGGCCTCGGGCAGCAGCTTGATGGCAACCAGACGACCTAGCTTCTGATCTTCGGCCTGATAGACCACACCCATCCCGCCCCTCCCCAGGCGGCGAACAACCTTATAGTGGCCCAACACAGTGCCAGCAGGTAGTTCCTGCATGCCGTCGGGCACCGGAAGCGGAGAAGACTGCAGGAAACTGGAGCGCACGTCCGGGCTGGAGGCTAGCAGGGTTTCGACTTCCTGCCGCAGGGATAGATCTGACGAACAGTTTCGCTGCAGGAAACCGGAGCGCTGGTCCGGCGCCAGTTCCAGCGCTTCCTCCAGCACACCCCGAATCTGTTGCCAACGTTCCGGCGTCATGTTCTGTCTGCCTCGCTCATCTGAAGACTGGCGGTTGCACGGTGGCCCATCGCCGACTGGCCAAATTCACCATCCCGGTCTGCCCTAACGCGGCTGTTTACCGGTGAGATCGTTAATTAGCACTACGTCGGAGCTCTGCCGCAGCTGCAACACGGCCAGCTTGCCGCCCGAGGGAGACCACTGAAAATATTGCATCTCATCGCGTGTTGGATCTGTCAGCAGCTGGGCCGGGGACCCATCGATCGGCTGGTATCGGAGAGCGTTGCCGCCTTTTGTCGTAGCCAGGCCAACGACTGTTTTCCCTTCTGGAGAAAAAAGCGTCGGGTAGACAGCGTGGATGGAGCTCAGCTCCAGTGGGAGCCGACGCACAATCTGATGCGCGGCGAGGTCCCAAATCTCCATCTCGACGGCAGAGGCTTGGACCCGTGCTACTACTGCAAACTTTGTGTCCCGAGAGAGTGCGAACATCGTACGGCCCTGCACTTCGCACTCTTTCTGCGGCGTTCCCCCCGTTAGACGCTCAGACCATAGGGAGATCGATGTGTGCGCTGGGTCGAGCATAGTAAAGTAAACCCTTTGGCTGTCCGGTGTGCAAAAAGGAGTACGAGCAGAACCCGTCGGTGTGGTCAACTGGGTAATCTCGCTCCCGTCTCCATTCATGCGAAATAGGCGAGACTCTCGTCCATTTTTTGGGATTGCGGTAAATAAGACGTGACCATCCTCACAGGTGTTCATGTAATAACCGATATCCAGATCGCCGGTGTCGATCGGTTCCAGATTGCCTGTCGTACGCTCAAGTTTACTGATTCCCGTGCCGCGAGTGATAAGGAACAAATGGTCCTCATCCGCCCACGCCAGAGAATTCGGAGTGATGCGAAGCGGCGTGCGCGAGATCATGGCCCCGCCTCTGCCTTTGTAATAACCAAGACTCGAATCCACGTTGGTTAACACCGTCGCCAACGTCTTTCCGTCGGATGAAAGCGCGAGTTGGCTGTAAGCATTTACATCGTTGGTCAGAGTATGGAATTCGCCGCCAGGGACGCCCAAAACAGCGATTTGCTCACGATCGGAGCGGGAATTGGAATAAAGCAGAAGTAGATGCCTTCCGTCTGGCAACCATGCCAGATCGGAGTAGCCGTAGTTATTATGGTCGTAAGTAATGCCGTCCGCCTGCGCGATGGAGACTATCCCACTCGACGTGATATCGAGGATCTTAATTAACTCAGTAAGCGGTCCTGTTCGTTCGATCCATGCAAGCTGGGTGCCTTGCGCAGACCAGACCGGCGGCTGGGTAAGATTGAGAGATGTGTAGATCAGCTGGTCATTGCCGCCATCCTTGTCTGCGATATGAATCTCGGAGAGATAATCCTTGCGCTCTAGCGTCCATCGCATATAAGCAAAGCGACTTCCGTCCGGTGCGAAACTGGGCGCGCTGTCTACATCTCGGATGAGCTGCCTCGGTGTACCGCCAAAAATCGGCATCGCATATATTGAGCGCCAATTGGTGTTCTCGGGCGTTCCTCGCGTGAAGTAGAGGTAGTTTGCATCTGGGGTGAAGCTTAACCCCACGTAATCACTGGGAAACGCGCTCAACACCTGCGTATCGGTATTGGTCGCGATGTTGCGGATCCACACGGTTCTCTGGCCGGCAACGTTCTTGACCTCGGCCAGGAATTTGCCGTCGTTGGATAATGCAATCTTTTCCAGCGTTCCCTCATTGGTAATCTGGCTCACAGACACCGAAGAAAACGGCACCGGGCGTGGCCAAAGCCGCCAGACGGCGAAGCCCGTCGTGGCAAGCAGCGCCAGCACAATAAGTGCCATTGGCAGCGCACGCGATTTTTTTGCGGGATGCGGAACAATGGCGGTCGCCGCAGACCCGCCGCTGCTCTTGCGCTGCAATCGTCTCAGGTCGGCACGCAACTCGGCTGCGGATTGGCAGCGCAGTTCACGGTCCTTTTCCAGAGCCTTGTTGAGCGTCTCCTCCAACTCCATCGGCAACTCCGGATTGAGTGAGATCGGCGCCGCCGGAGCATGGTTGAGGATTCGATCGAAGGTTACCGCCGTGGTCGAGCCGGCAAACGGATGGCGGCCAGTCGCAAGCTCATATAAGACCACGCCAAGAGAAAAAACATCACTGCGGGCGTCCAGCGATTCTCCCCGCGCCTGTTCGGGAGACATGTAAGCAATGGTGCCGATCGCCGATCCAGGGCTGGTGAGCTGCTGGTGCGGAAGCCCCTCCGCCCGGGTCTCGTTAGGATGGCCATCCCGCGTGCTGGTTGCGGCCGCATATCCCTCTTCGAGCTTGGCCAGTCCGAAATCCAGGATCTTGGCTTGTCCGGACGGCGACAAAAAAATGTTGCCGGGCTTGATGTCGCGGTGCACAATCCCCTTTCGGTGCGCCGCATCCAGAGCATCGGCCACCTGCACCCCGAAGTCCAGCAACTTGGGATAAGGCATCGACCGCCGATCGTAGAGCTTATCGAGGCTCTGCCCTGCGAGCAGTTCCATCACAATGAATAGTTGACCGCCGCTTTCGTTCAGCTCGTAAATGGTACATATGCCGGGATGATTCAGCGCGGACGCGGTGCGGGCTTCCCGCCAAAAACGTTCCAGCGCGGATGGGTCTTGTCGGGTGGCCTCGGGAAGTAACTTGATGGCAACCGGGCGGCCTAGCTTCTGATCTTCAGCCTGATAGACCACACCCATCCCGCCCCTGCCCAGGCGGCGAACAACCTTATAGTGGCCCAACACAGTGCCGGCGGGTAGTTCCTGCATGCCGTCGCGCACCGGAAGAGGGGAAGACTGAAGGAAGCTGGAGCGTACGTCCGGGCTGGAGGCCAGCAGGGTCTCGACCTCCTGTCGCAAGGATGGATCGGCCGAACAGTTTCGCTGCAGGAAAGCGGAGCGCTGTTCCGGCGCCAGCTCCAGCGCTTCCTCCAGCACACCCCGAATCTGTTGCCAGCGTTCCGGCGTCATGCGTCTGTTGCCTTGCTTATCTCGTGATGCAGCCAAAGCCTGGCCGTAGCCCAATGTCTTTTCACTGTGGTCGGCGAGAGACTCAGCGCACGCGCGGTTTCTTCGATGGAAAGACCGCCGAAAAATCTCAGCTCCACAATGCTGCTCTGCTGCGGATCAAGTTTAGCCAGTTCGTTCAGAGCGTCGTCCAGAGCGATCATGTCCACGCTTCGGGCTTTGAATGCCAATCCGTCATCCAGCGTCAGCCGGTAGCCTCCATCCCGCTTGGCGGCATTGCGGCTGCGCGCGTACTCGACCAGAATCTGCCGCATCAGTTGAGCGCAGATGGCTACAAAATGCTCACGGTTCTGGAATTGACCTGCACCTTGCTTCTCCAGGCGGAGATAGGTCTCGTGCACCAGGGCGGCGCTTTGCAGAGTGTGGTCAGGACGTTCCTTCCGCAGGTAATGATGAGCGAGCCGCCGGAGCTCGTCGTAAACAAGAGGAACTACGGCGCGCAGCGCCTCGTCGTCACCGGCCTGCCACTTCGCCAGTAACTCGCTGACGGTCTTGGGCGGAAGTCGCGACAACCAGCCTCCCAACGAGCACCCGCAGAAGCTTGAGCAACAAGGTAGCTGCACCCCGGACCAATGTCAATCGATTGAAAAGGCGTGTATTTCGCAGAGCAAGCGCCACCCGTTCCATTGTTGGGTGAGGCATATCGATAATTTTCGTCTTGCTTGGACCAATTCTCAGAGAAATTTCGCTTTACCCGATAACAAGGCTTTCCCTCTGTGCAAGAAGGAGAAACATCCTGGAGCGTGCCATGAAGAACGTTAAGATATGGTTACTTGCACCTTTGCTCTCCACGCTGTGTTTGCTGACTGACGCCTACCCGCAGCTTACTTCCGGTGCCGGCTCCTCCGTGAACCCTAGTCTGGTTCAATCGTCTCAGGGACTCTCGCTGCCCGCGGTTCCTCTGGTGGTCAAACCGATTGACGAATCCAGGCGGATTTTGCTGCCGGGCAACACTCGCGGCGAGGTTCGGCCGGAGTTCGACCGCGGCCCGGTCGAGGACTCGTTTCCCTTGAACGGAATCCAGCTGCAGCTGCGGCGGTCTCCTCAACGCGAACAGGACGCCGAAGCGCTCGCCGAACAACTCCAGGAGGCAGGATCCGCCCACTTGCATCAGTGGCTCACTGCCGAGCAATACGCCGAACAGTTTGGCGCCTCGCCGCAAGATATCGCGACGATCAGTGAGTGGCTTCGCGGCCATGGCTTCACGGTTGGCCAACCCAGCCCGAGCCGAATGATCATCACCTTCTCCGGCACCGCCGGCCAGGTGCGCGAAGCATTCGGCACGGAGATGCACGCGCTCGATGTCAAAGGCGAGAGGCACATCGCTAATGTGCGCGATCCTTCCATTCCTGCCGCACTTGCGCCCGCCATCGAAGGCATCGTGTCCCTCAACGACTTTCGACCGCACGCAATGCTCGTCCATAGGCCGCAATACACCTTCGCTGCGGATGGCGCCACTTTACAGGCTGTGGTGCCTGCGGATCTTGCGACGATTTACCGGTTCAATCCTGTGTTTGCGCTCGGCATCACGGGTCAAGGAGAGACCATCGCCGTGATCGAGGACAGCGACGCCTACGACCCCAACGATTGGGCGACCTTTCGGAAGGCTTTTGGGCTCGATAAATACAAGGGAGCGTCGTTCACGACGGTGCATCCCGGAGGCTGCCCCGACCCGGGGGCTAACGGGGACGACGCTGAGGCCATCGCAGATGCCGAGTGGGCCAGCGCCGCAGCCCCCGGTGCTGAACTCCAGCTGGCCTCGTGCGCCAACACCACAACCCTTTTCGGCGGACTCATCGCTATCCAAAATCTAGTGAGCCAACGCCAGGTACCAGCGATCATCAGCTTGAGCTATGGCGAGTGCGAGGTTCAGGACGGAGCGGCCATGAATGCCGCTTACAGGATCGTCTACCAGCAGGCGGTGCTCGAGGGTGTATCCGTCTTCGTGTCTGCCGGGGACACTGGAGCAGACATTTGTGACAACGCGAACGTGGATCCTGCTCAGGATGGCTTGGCGGTCAATGCTTTTGCTTCTACGGTATACGACGTTGCGGTGGGGGGCACTGACTTTGGCGACTTTTATGCGGGAACCACTGCTGATTATTGGTCGGCCACCAATGGGCCGACCTTCGGGTCCGCCCTGAGCTACGTTCCCGAAATCCCATGGAACGACACCTGCGCCAGCACTTTGATCACGAGCTATGAGGGCTACAAGACCCCTTATGGAGCCGATGGCTTGTGCGCGAGTTCCCTCGGCACTGAACTTCTCCTCATCCCCTCTGCAGGTAGCGGAGGGCCCAGCAATTGCGCCACGGGTGTGTCGAAACTCGGCATCATTCCTCCAACCTATACTGGCCCGACGCCGTCCAACGGGACTTGCCGTGGTTGGCAGAAACCTAGCTGGCAGAATGTTCTTGGGAACCCAAACGATGGCGTCCGGGACCTGCCGGATGTTTCCATGTTCTCGGGCGACGGCATATGGAACCATTTCTACATGTATTGCGACTCGGATACGGCCAAGTACGGCGCCCCTTGTGTAGGTCCGCCGGGAAACTGGTCTGGGGGCGGCGGCACCTCGTTCGCGTCGCCGATCATGGCCGGCATGCAGGCCCTGGTAAACCAGCTCTGGGGCGGCCGCCAGGGCAACCCTGCACCGATCTACTACGCTCTTGCCAGACAAGAGTACGGCGCTCAAGGCAGCAAGAACTGCGATAGCTTCGCCGCCGGCGGTCCAGCGCAAACCTGCGCGTTCAACGACGTCACCCTGGGCGACAACGACATCGACTGCACCGGCCCATACAACTGCTACGACCCCGGCGGAAATGTGGGTGTGCTTTCGCTGTCTGACAAATCGTACCAACCTGCCTACACTGCCGGCGTGGGTTGGGACTTTGCGACCGGCATCGGAACAGTGAATGCTACGAATTTAGTCTTCAACCCAATTTGGGTTCAAGGCTGGGTCCCTTAAACCTAGATTCTGAGTTCTTTCGTCGCGGGCCCAACGAAGCGGGAAGGTTGCCGTGTCACGTGCAAGCGTCATTGGACAAGGACACCTTCGAGAGCATGGAACTCGCAGTAGTAGGCGGCTGAGAATGCCTTCATGGAGACATCTGGAAAGAAACGCGGCAGAGAAAACGACGAACCTTCACCTGTATCAGAGGAGCTAACAATGTGTCAGCACAGCGACCCAATTGATTGCCAAAGCCTCTCACCACGCCGGAAACTGCGTCTGACCCGAGCGTTTGCGGTTTTGTGCGTGACCTCCATTAGCCTCTGGGGAAGGAGCCCGGCTATCGGCGTGACTAAACCGATCTCCGGGCCGTCTTCGGTTGTTTTTGCCGGTGACAGCGCCACGGCCAATTGGGCCGCCGCGCAGAAAGGCCCTGAATTCGCGGAGCCCATAAACACTTGGAACGCGTGGAGCGAACTATACGCTTTGTCACAAGGAATCTCTGTAGCCGACTATCGCTTCGCACTGTTAGCAGAAGGGGAACACTACGTGCCAGACCTGCCTATTGCCGGCGTGAATCTCAGCGCGGCCGGCTACGCGGTCATGACATCGATTGATGATGTCATGAGTGTAATTTCAACCTTGTCATCAAACTAGTGAACCGGCCTCTACCTCCTGCTTCCGCGCTTGCTTGAGACTGGTCCCGCTCGGCGTGACTCGATGCTGGCCTGCGCTACCTACCCGATTAACCCTGTGGATTTTATTCGCCTTTTCTTCGCCTATACTGGCATCTATGTTTCAAGGACCGCCACCCGTCCGAAGCATGGTCATCCGCTGCAAGAGGTGCGGTGAAAACATCCCTGCCCCGGTAGAGACATTGCCGGCACAGCCAATCGCCGCGAGGTGTATGTTGTGCGGCGAGCACAGGCGATACCTCCCCTCGGAGATATTTCAGGGCAGAATATCCTACCTCCTTCTAAAAAAGCCGGTTCGCTCGGCAGACGGACCTATGAGCTGATGGCACCCAGATTCAAGGGCGTGCCTAAATTCGATTTCTCCCTGCCCTGCCCTGCCTGTGGGTACAAGATCCAACCCAGTGAGTTGTTGCGGCTCGCATCGCACACCGTCAAATGCCCACGGTGCGGTCAAGTGTTCGATGAGATGGGAGGTGCCAAACCTCTGAGTACATCTTGACCGGAGCCGTGATTACAATCGAGTTCTACAGGTCTCGAGGTTCTCCGTGAACACGAAGAGGGCAAAGATTGACGACGCTGCGTCACCCGCGAATCATTCCCGAAGAATGATCCTTGGGCAGCCGGGCTCTTTGGGCGCGCGCCTCCGGCGCCTAGCCCTGATGTTCTTCTTCGCATGCTTCTCCGGTTGCCACGCGCCCAGCACTCCCCCCGAGCCGGTGGTCTCATTCACCACCATCCCACCAGCGGCACAAGGTGGCCGCGAACGAGTATCGAATATCGCAGGACGCGTCTCCGGTGACAAGCCCTTTATCCCCATCAAAGCAGACTCCACGTGGAGCACCCCCACCCATCTTGGATTTGAATACGCCGCCTTGTTGGTTGACCCGGGTTATCACCCTCCGCCGACCATCGATATCGCTCCGGCACGAGGTGGTTTTGTCGCTGCCGTCGAGACCGTAAAGGGAACAGGCGCCGCACAGATAGCCCCCACAAAGCCTCTCAAGTTCAGCGGGTACGACTGGAATATACGGACGATCGCTGGCGATCGCGGTGGACTTAACAATCTTTATAGCCCCGACAATGCGTGGACCGATGCAGGCGGAGCCCTTCATCTCCTCATGAAGCAAAGATCGGGGCGCTGGTCTTGCGCCGAGGCGGAGCTCTCACAAAGCTTAGGCTACGGAACCTATATCTACACGGTGCGCGATGTGACCCACCTGGAGCCGGCCGCCGTCCTAAGCCTGAACACGTTTGATGACTGGGGCGGAGATCAACATTTCCGCGAACTCGATATGGAGATGAGCCGTTGGGGCGACGCCGCGAATAAAAACAATGCGCAGTTTGGCATCCAGCCTTTTTACATTCCCGGCAATCTGGCCCCCTTCACTGTGCCCGAAGGCACCCTGACCTACGTCATGCACTGGGAGCCCGGGCGGGCGAGCTTCAAAGCCATTCGCGGTTCGTCAGTACGTCCCGGGGCGCCTGTCGTTTATGAGCACGTCTTCACCTCGGGTGTACCGACTCCAGGCGAGGAAAAAGCTCAGTTGCTGTTCTATGTCATCGAATCTCACAAGTACCCTCTGCAAAATCAAAATGAGGTGGTCGTCGAAAAGTTTGAATATCTACCGTGATCGATGCATGAAGAGCCCACTTCGAAATCTGGTGCTCGCCATTGCGACCATTTGCCTGGCATGCCCGGCTCATGCAATCGATCCCAATCGAACCATTGCCCAATATATCCGGGAGCGTTGGTCAGCCGACCGGGGTTTCAACGGTGGCACGGTAACCGCCCTCACACAGACCCCGGACGGATATCTGTGGATTGGCACAGGCAGAGGCCTGCTTCGCTTCGATGGTTCGAGCTTCCGTGCTATCGAGCGAGCAAGCCCGACCAACATCCACATCGGTCCGGTGCAGGGGCTGATGGTGGATGCGCAGGGATCTCTTTGGATCGTCCTCGAGACCACGCAGATCCTGCGCTATTTCGATGGCAAGTTCGAATCCGGCCACGATGAAGCAGAGTTCGCCATCACCTCGGTGGCCAGCCGGAGAGACGGTACGGTTCTGCTGTCATCCCTTGCCCTCGGAGCTCTGGAATATCACGCCAATAAATATCAAGCGCTCACCTCGCAAGAACAATCAAGCCCCACTCCCGGCGACACCGCAATTACCGCTGACAACATGTCCAGCCGCCTTAGTTCAGCTACCGGCGTCGCGACCCACCGCTTTGCCGAGCCAAACTCTGCTGTCATTTCCATGGCCGAAACCACAAATGGCACGGTTTGGCTGGGTACACGGGACCGCGGGCTCTTCTCCATCAACCAGGGAAGAGTACTGCCCAGCGGGCAAAAGCTACCCAGCCCCAAAGTCAATTGCTTGCTCGCCCTGAATCAGGGAGACTTATGGATCGGAACAGACGGCGGCCTGGTGCGACTGGAAGGAACGAGCACCACTCCAGCAGAAATACCGGAGTCTCTGCGTCACACTCCTATTCTGTCCATGCTCAGGGATCGTGATCAGAACGTGTGGGCGGGTACGGCTGCCGGATTGGTTCGTGTTAACTCCAGGGGAGTGTCCGTGGACAACGGCGCGAAACCGGCCGATGAGCCGGTGACGGCACTCTTTGAAGACCACGAAGGGAACCTGTGGGTTGGAGGTTCCCATGGCATCCAGTGCCTCCGCGACAGCACCTTCCTTACCTATGCAGTTGCCGGGCTGCATTCGGAGAGCAGTGGGGCCATCTATGTCGATCCCGGCGATCGCGTTTGGTACGCGCCGATTGAGGGCGGCCTGTACTGGATGCAAGGTGAAAAAAGCGGAAGCATCACCAACGATCTGCTCAATCAGGATGTAATTTATTCGATTGCCGGGAACAGGGATGAATTATGGATAGGCAGGCAGCAAGGCGGCCTGAGCAGGTTGCGCTATACGGACGGTTCGTTCGCAACCAAAACCTACACCCAGGTCGATGGACTTGCACAAAATAGTGTCTACACCGTTCACCAGAATCCTGATGGAACAGTATGGGCGGGAACGGTAAGCGCCGGAGTCAGCCGCTTCAAAGACGGCCGATTCGCCACCTATACGGTTGCCGATGGCCTGGGGGCCAACTCGGTGACTTCGATCGAAGACGGCCCGAACGGCATGATGTGGTTTGGCACTGCAGGTGGGCTGACGAAACTGGAGAACGGCGCCTGGCGAAACTACACCGTACACGACGGCCTGCCTGCCAATAACGTCACTTCCCTGCTTCGTGACGCGACCGGGATTCTATGGATCGGTACTACAGGCGGCCTCGCGTTTTCAAGCTCCGGCCACATCTCAGCGGCAGCAGCACAGCAGGAGCTGCTGCGCGAACCAATTCTTGGCATGGCGGACGACCGGATCGGGTTCTTGTGGATAGCCACCTCACGCCACGTATTGAGGATCCGGCGAGACGCGCTCTTGCAGGACCACGTACTCGACGCGGATATCCGCGAATATGGACTTGCAGACGGCCTGCACGGAACAGAAGGTGTGAAGCGCGATCGGTCGGTGGTTAAAGATTCGCAGGGCAACATCTGGTTTTCTTTGAATTTTGGCTTATCCGTTGTACACCCCAACCGCGCAAATTCTGAGCCATCGCCCGCCATCGCTCATGTAGAGACTGTCTCCATCAATGGCAATCCCGTTCCCCTGCAGGGTTCCCTGCGTATTCCTTCCACCCAACGCCGCATCGTAATCGATTACTCGGCGCTCAGTCTTACCGCTGCCGGCCAGCTGCGGTTTCGCTACCGCCTGGATGGCTTCGACCACGGGTGGAGCGAGCCGGTCATCACTCGGCAAGCCGTCTACACCAATCTCGGGCCAGGTTCGTACCGCTTCCGTGTAGCCGCTTCCACGGGTTCCGATTTATGGAGAGGTGCCGAAGCAACCATCCCCTTCAAAATCGAGCCGGCACTCTGGCAGGCATGGTGGTTTCAATTGTCCTGCGTGGCTTCGCTCCTGCTCCTGTTCTGGCTCATCTATCGTCTACGGCTTCACCAGATGTCAAGACAATTGGACATGCGTGTGGAAGAACGCACCAATGAGCGCACACGCATTGCTCGCGAACTCCATGATTCTCTGCTGCAAGGCTTTCAGGGGCTCGTGCTCCATCTGCAGGCGGCGCAGCACATGCTGCCCGCGCGGCCGGAAGATGCAAAAAGAGCACTCGACATGGCGCTGGATCAAGGAGATCAAGCGCTTGCCGATGCCCGCAGCGCGGTAGAAGACCTGCGCGCCTCGACCGTGATTGCCAACGATCTGGGCCAGGCCCTGGCTGTGGCCGGCAAGGAGCTTGGCGCTCATGACAGTGCCGTGCAATTCGTTGTGATCGTTGAAGGCAAGCCTCGGAACCTTGATCCTCTGCTGCGGGATGAGGTCTACCGGTTTGCCCGTGAGGCATTGCGCAACGCATTCAACCATGCTCGGGCGCACAATATAGAAGTAGAAATTACCTATGAAGACCCTCGCTTTTTGTTGCGCATTCGGGATGATGGCGTGGGTATCGCGCCGAACGTCCTCGGGCTAGGCAGCCGGCCTGGGCATTGGGGGCTTCCCGGCATGCGCGAGAGGGCCCAGAGCCTCGGCGGCCAGATGGAAGTCTGGAGTGAAAGCGGGGCCGGTACTGAGATACAGTTGACCATTCCGGCATCGATTGCTTACGAGGAATTCTTACCGGAGAAATTTTATTTCTGGCGCAGAAAAAGGACATCTTAGCCATGACTCCTCCTTCCGAGACAATTCGTATTCTGTCAGTCGATGATCATCCACTCCTCCGCGCTGGGGTCGCCGCGCTGGTCGGAACCCAACCCGACATGACCATCGTAGGCGAGGCTAGGCATCGACGCGATTATCGCGATCCGCAGCGAATTCCCCGATGCAAGAGCCATCGTTCTGACAACCTACGAGGGCGACGCTCTGGCGTATCGAGCTCTTAAGGCCGGCGCGCGCGCCTATATATTGAAAAGCCTGGTGCGCAAGGATCTTTTAAATGCCATTCGAACCGTGCATGCCGGCCACAAGCATATTCAATCAGAGATTGCCGTCACCCTGGCAGATCATGCAGCAGATGATCGCTTGACGGATCGAGAAGTCGAGGTGCTGAAGCTGATGGGGGATGGGAATTCCAACAAACTGATTGCCGATAAACTCTCCATCGCCGAACATACGGTAAAAGGCCATGTCAAGAACATTCTTTCTAAACTAGGGGCCAGCGATCGCACGCATGCCGTTCGACTTGGACTCAAGCGCGGAATAACCCGGCTTTAGAAGCACTTACTCCCTCAAAAGAGCTGCGATTTGACCGCTCCTTTTAGTCATTCGCCGGGCATGGAGACAGGGGTAGGGTGTAGCTTCTGGGGGTATCTCGTGCAGCGCTTATACTCAACTTTCCCCAATGGACCGCCTGGCATCGGTCTTCTGCTCTTGCGGCTTGCTGTTGGAGGTTCTCTCATTGCCGAGCCAATATCAATGATGCTGCCGATTCCTCCCTCCCTCCTCTGGGCGGCACACATCCTTTTAGTCGCTGTCGGCGTTTGCATCTGCATTGGCCTTTGGACCCCGCTCATGGGCGCCGTGCAGGGAATCGCCGAGCTGGCGATGGCTCTTTACCCCGCTAACGGATACGAACATCACCTGCTGCTGGCGGTACTTGCGATCAGTCTCGCTATGCTCGGCCCGGGTGCGTGGTCCATCGACGCCCAGATCTTCGGAAGAAAACGTATCACCATCTAGTCTTTGTTGGGGATATCCTCGCAGACTTCTCTAACTAGCTCGGCAACAGACTTTTTGCTTTGTATCAGGGCACGACTTCAGTCGTGCCGTAAAGTCGGACAGAACGGTCAGGGCTTTAGCCCCTGCCACCGCGAAATCTGCACGAAGAATCCAATCGAAAGAAGCGCAGGGGCTAAAGCCCCACTCCTTTTTACGTCCCTTTACGGCACGACTAAAGTCGTGCCCTGATACAAAGCAAAACGCTTTGTTTGCGGGGCCTGTTGGGGTCCAAATACGCAGGTCCAAAGCTGTGGTATCCCACCCGTCGCAAAAAACGCGAAGGATGGGGCCCGTAATTTCGTTGCAACCTGACTTGTGAATCCTAAGCCGCGCATTGGTTTCTCCAATAAAATCAGCCTCCTCAGACCCCTCCACCTCACTCGTGGCGAAGAGCAACCATGGGATCCACCCCCATGGCCCGCCTGGCGGGGATGTAGCAAGCGGCAAGGGCAACCAGCAGCAGGATCAGAGCCACACCGGCAAAGGTGAGCGGGTCATGGGGTGTGATGCCGAAGAGTTGGCTGCTCATAAGATGAGTAAGGGCGAGCGCGAGAAAGATACCCAGGGCGACGCCCGCGAGCGCCATCTTTGCTCCTTGGCCGAGGATAAGACGCTGGATGTCTCTTCGCTGCGCACCGAGCGCCATGCGGACTCCGATCTCGCGGGTGCGCTCGCCGGCTAAGTAAGAGAGCACCCCATACATACCAATGCAGGAAAGCGCGAGCGCGAGGGCGGCGAAGGCGGCGAGCAGGATCATCGACAGACGACGAGCAGCCATGGAGTTTGCCAGCACTTCGTTCATGGTCTCGACAGCGTAGACTACGGCTCCGGGATCGAATGCCGAGACAGCTTTTCGCACTGAGCCCATGATTGCGGCCGGATCATCATGAGTGCGTAGGACGACCGCAACTCCGTCGGCGGCCAGCCGCATGAGTTTGGGTGGCATCTGCATGAAGGGATAGTAGAACTGCGCTTCAATGGCATTATTCGCGTCATTGCCCGGCCCCCACTGCCGGATATGTCCGACGACGCCGACGATCTCAGCCTCCACATCGAAACCGGCAATGTGAATGTGTTGGCCGATCGGGTTGCTGTTGGGGAAGTAAGTGTGTTCGAACTGGTCGTCGATGTCGACCACAGGCCGGGTGTTCTCGTTGTCCTGCGGGCTGACGAAGCGACCGCGTTCGAGGCTAATGCCCATCGCCGGTTCAAATCCCGACTCCACCAGGTAGAACATCGCCTGATGCATGTCGGTGTAGTTTGCGGGCTTGGGTTGCCCTTCGATCCAGAAAGGCAATTCGGAATCATGGATCATGGGGCGAGAGCCAAGGGTGACAGAGACTGCTTCGACACCGGGAATGGCACGCATCTCGGCGTCGAAACGGCGCAGCCGTGCCCGCGTTTCTGCCTCGGTGGTTTGTGCATTGGAGGGTAAGGACAGCGAGAAAGTGATCGCGTGTTCGGGATTATAGCCGGGGTTCACGCGCCACAGCGCCACCAACGAACGCAGCATGAGTCCTGCGCCCACAAGCAGCACGAGAGCCAGGGCGATTTCCGCGGCAACGAAGAGCCCTTGCAGACGCACACGAGCCCCGCCGGCGCCGCTGGTGCTTCGACGGAGGACCTGCTCCAGATTGACGCGCGACGACCTGAGTGCGGGAGCGATCCCGAACCCAATTCCGCCCGCTAACGAGATGCCGAGGGTGAAGAGCAGTACCCGCGCATCGATCGCAACTTCGCCCGAGCGTGGCAGTTCGCTGGGCAGAAGGTTGATGATGGTTCTGGCGCCAAAGAACGCAAGCAGAAATCCTAATGCGCCTCCGAGGCCCGCAAGCAGCGCGCTTTCCGTAAGCAGCTGGCGGATGATGCGGCCGCGGCCGGCACCAAGCGCGCTGCGCAACGCGAACTCGCCGGAGCGGCGCATGGAGCGTACGAGCAGTAAGCTGGCAACGTTGGCGCACGCGATGAGCAGCAGGAACGCGACCGCGGCCAGAAGAACAATCAGGAAGGGTTGCACCTTTCCGACGATGTCCTGTTTCATCGACAGCACGCTGACACCGACGTCCTTGTCGGCTTCGGGATAGGCAAGCGCGAGACGGTGGGCAATGGAGTTCATCTCCGCGCTGGCTTGCGCCAGGGTCACGCCGGGTTTGAGCCGTCCGAACGCGTGGGAGCTGAGATCAACGCGGCGGTCGAGAAAAGACGGATCATTCCACTGGCCGATGGGAGAAAAAATATCGCGGTCGACTCCGTAAAATTTCAGATTCGGTGGGAGAATCCCGGTGATGGTGTAGTCCGTGCCGTTCAGGTCGATGGATTTTCCGATGATGGAGGGCGAGGCGCCGAAGCGACGATGCCAGAAACCATCGCTGAGCATGACGACAGGTGCTGCCCCGATCTGATCATCATCAGAACGAAAGTCTCGGCCAAGCGAGGGATGGATGCCGAGCGTTGCCAGGAAGCCGGCGGATACCATGAGGCCATTGACACGTTGCGCCGGGGCGCTCCCCGTGAGGTTGTAGTCTTCGTGACGGTAAATTGCCATCGAGGAAAAGCTCTGGCTGGCGCGCTGCCAGTCGAGAAAATTAAGGTAACTGACTGGCGCTTGATCCATGGCCGGGTCTCTTTGGTAGATGGCGGCGAGCTGAGCCGAGTCGGGATAAGGCAGCGGGTTGAGAAGCACTCCATTGACTACTGAAAAAAGCGCGGTATTCGCTCCTATGCCGAGTGCGAGGGTAGCGACAATAACGGCCGTGAAACCGGGAGACTTGACAAGCATGCGGAGAGCGTAGCGAATGTCGTAATGGATATCCTGGAGCAGAGGGTTCACGGGTTCACCTCGAAACTTCCCTTGTTTTGACGGCTGCGCGGTGAAAAAGGTCCGGGTCTAACCGCCCGCAGAAGCGTAACTATACTTTAAGAGTGGTCCTGGGAAAAGGTGCCGAAAATCGCTCTTCCTCACCGGGCGAAACGGGGGCCTTTGCTTTGTATCAGGGCACGACTTCAGTCGTGCCGTAAAGCGCGTAAAAAAGAGTTGGGCTTTAGCCCCTGGGCTTTTTTCCACGGGAGTTTCACAGATTTTTAGGGTTGCAGGGGCTAAGGAGAGGAAGAGGCGTGGCAAAGAAAACTGCGTTAGTGGTAGGAGCCTCCGGCATTGTGGGTCTTAATCTGGCTTCCCTTTTGGCGGCAACGGGCGATTGGGACGTCTATGGGCTGTCTCGTAAAGCCGTTCCCCGTGAGAATGTGCGTCCAGTGGCGGCGGACTTGCAGAACGCCGAATCCGTGAACACAGCTCTGAAAGATATTGCGCCGACACACGTCTATCTTGCGACATGGCTGCGTCAGCCGACCGAGGCTGAGAACATACAGGTCAATGGTGCGATGGTGCGCAATCTTCTTGAGGCAACTTCGCGGTCCAGGTCAGTGCAACACGTTGCACTTGTTACCGGCCTGAAGCATTACCTCGGACCCTTTGAGGCATACGGAAAAGGTACGTTGCCGCCCACGCCCTTTCGCGAAGAGCAGCCGCGCCTGGATGTCGAAAACTTCTATTACGCGCAGGAAGACGAGCTGTTCGCCGCTGCCCAACGGGATGGGTTCGGATGGAGCGTGCACCGTCCGCACACAATCATTGGCTACGCGGTTGGCAACGCGATGAACATGGGCGTCACACTCGCCGTGTACGCTACCATCTGCCGCGAGACCGGACGCCCGTTCCAGTTTCCCGGCTCTGCCGTGCAATGGAACAGCCTCACAGACATGACCGACGCAGGCCTTCTTGCACGCCATCTGCTGTGGGCCTCCACCACGCCAATCGCTCGTGATCAGGCGTTTAACATCGTAAATGGAGACGTGTTCCGCTGGAGTTGGATGTGGGGCAAGCTTGCCGGATTCTTTGGTCTCGAGCCGGCACCATTTACAGACAAAGGTTTCCCTCTGGAAACTCAACTTGCAGATGCGGCTCCGATCTGGAAAGAGATCGCGGAGAAGTACGGCCTGGCGGAGCCCGATTTGAATGTGCTTGTTTCTCCGTGGCACACGGATGCCGACCTGGGGCGCCCGATCGAGGTGATTACCGATATGTCCAAGAGCCGCAGGCTCGGCTTTCTGGAATACGAACCGACAGACGAGAGTTTCTTCCGCCTATTCGAGCGTCTCCGAAAGGAAAAGCTCATTCCTTGAACTGGACGACCAGGAACCCCGAAGTCACGGCGTATGGTGTAGTCGACTGCCAAGAGTAGTCAAGGGGATACGATGCGGTGTTTGAGATCAGCGCTGATATGCCTGCTTGTCGCGCTTTGCGGGACCGCTGCGATCGCGCAGAAGAAACCGTTTATCGACTGGCAGATCCTGAGTAACCCCGTCCTCTCGTATCCAGGCTGGTCTATCAAAGACGCTGCGATGGCCTACCGTGACGGTACTTTCTATGTTTTCTTTTCCGCGTTTTATCCGGAGAGAGGGCAAGTGCGATCCCATGTTGTGGAGGTCAGCACGCATGATTTCAAGCATTTTTCCGAGCCCATTCTGAACTTCGACGGCGAAGAGGAGGACTGGTTCGGCATGTGCTCACCGGACGTGCAAAGGCTGGGCGGCAATTACGTCATGACGTTCAACTCGTGGGGAGACAAGCCGGGTAAGCCGAACCTGCTCTTCTATATGACTTCAGAGGACCTGGTTCACTGGTCGCCGCGGCAAACATTGGCGCGCAACCTTACCCATGACAAGCGGGTGATCGATGCGGCGCTGGCGGAGGCGGATCGCGGCTACTATCTAATTTGGAAGGAAGGCACGCAGGGGAATATGAAGCCGCGGCTGGCGTTTACCACCGCCCTTGACCAGCCCTTCAAATTTGTCGGAGACGGTTTCCCCGTCTTGCTGATGAAGGATGGCAAAGACAACAGCTTAACTCATGAGAACTATGAGTTTGTGTACACACTGGGCAAGTGGTACCTGTTGACCACCGACTACAACCCGGAAGGTCCCTACCTCTATCAACTTGATCCCGGTTCCGGGTGGCTTAAATGGACGCAAGGTTACAGGCTCCAGACCCCGAAAGAGAAATTCAATACCGACCATAGGGACAACGCGGCTGCCCTCTATGATTGGCGGCAATACGACGGCTATTACTACCTGATTTATGGCGGACGCACGGAAGGCAAAACATTTGCTGGCCGCGGCTGGAATCAATTAGGGCTTTCCCGGTCGAAGGATTTGATTCATTGGTCAGCCTCCGGTGTACCGTGATATTTCGAACATAAGATGGTTCCCGGGAAGCAAGGTAGACGACCACCGCTCAGGTGTTCCGGTTTGTTACAAACCCAAAAAACTGATACTCCTTTGATCGCCGCTTCGGCTGGTCTCGAAAACAATTTGTTAGATCTTCTGTTATGGTTCTTAGGTCCCGTTCCGCCCATCAACCAGGGAGAACACGCTTGGCCAGAAGAAGTGTGCCTAAACACAAAGCAGAAAGTCCTGCAAAGGAATCGACACGGCCAACCAGCCTGCGTCATATCAATGCGCGAGAGTTATATCTGCTGGTCCGTGCAAACAGCCCGTGTTCCCGGGCAGATCTCGTCCGGTTGTCGGGTTTAAGCGGACCAACCGTTTCCAGAACCATCGAATATCTTGAGAAGCGCGGGCTTGTTATTTCCCTGGGATTCGGAGAATCGGATGGCGGGCGGCCGCCCGATCAGTTGTCTCTGAATCAAGGTTATGTCTATGTCGCAGGGCTCGAAATTAAGGATTCTGGAGTCAGGGTCGCGTTGGCCGATTTGCAAGGGAACCGAATTGCGCAGTGGAGTTCCCGTTTACCGTCGCGGAAAACTCCGGAAAACGTTGTTCATACGCTTGTTGCCGGTGTTGAAAGATTGTTGCGGCAGCATTCCATCGCGAAGCGAAAGCTGTATGCAATTTGTACTTCTGCCCCCGGAATTACTGACGTCAATACCGGGAATCTCATCTTCGCGCCATTTCTCAAAGACTGGGGCGATTTCCCACTCAGCAAATTGTTAGAAAATGCCTTTGAAGTACCGGTCATCGTCGACAACGAATCGAATTTGCATGCGCTGGCGGAACGGGCGTACGGGGCCGCGAGAGGCGAAGACCATTTCGTTTTCCTGGAGGTCGGAAACGGGGTAGGTGCGGGCATTTTCATTAATGGAATGCTGTACCGGGGAGCAACAGGAGGTGCTGGCGAGATTGGATATATGCAGGTGCCAGGTGCGCCGCGCGGTCCATTCTCCACCCGGCTTCCGGGCACGTTAGAACGGGTCGCGGGAGGAAAAGGCATGGAGGAAACCTGGCGCCGGTTGTCTAAAAATGGGCGTGCCAGGAAATCTGCAACTGCCGCCGATATTCTTGCTTTCGCAGAGGCTGGGGATGTATTGGCTGTCCAGGTCATTGAGACCGCGGCAAAAGCTCTTTGTGATGTAATCGCAAATATTTCCGTTCTTCTCGATCCAACCCTGATTGTTTTGGGCGGCCCATTCGGCAGTTCTCAGCTGCTTTTTGATGCGGTGACACGCCAAATTCGGCTTCAGAAACATGATTCGAGCCGGATTCGATTGCGCCCAAGCCTTTGCGGCAAAGATGCTGCGCTGCTGGGCGCCCTGAAGACCGCTCTTGAAGCCGCTGAAACCCGCTTGTTGAACTTCAATTTGAATTGACCCTCTTCCGTATCAGTGATCTTTCGGGCAAAGCCCACTTCTCTTTGTATTGACAGCCTTGGAAAGGCATGTAAAATCATGCCTAATACTTTCTTTCTCCCTGAAACAAAGAATCGACAGCGGGCCTCTTCAAGGTACAGGACACGAACTATAGCGCAAAGTGGATCTCCACTTGCGCGCGTATGGTCAGGGCCCGTGTCTCGCCATTACAACCGCTCTGCTTCCTATGGAGACTACCGATGCGCCGATTGAGTTTCCTTCTTTGCTTCCTGTGTCTTGTCATTTCCAGCATATCCTTACGCCAATCACCCTGAGTTCGGCCCTCCTGGAACGGTCCCGGGCACCGGCACCTTTGACCGATCCGCAACCGCCTCCGCCAGATCCTTGACAAAGCGCGCAAACAATCTGTGTGATGGTCCCTGGTAAAACGATGAGCTTCTTACTAAGGCTTTGCCACAAGTTTGCTTTCTGTGTATCGATTCTTGCATGCGGCACGCAGGTCTTTGCCCAGGCTGGCGGTGCGCTCAAGGTCATCAAGGTTGATGGCAGAGATCCTGGCCCGGCGTCGACTGCCGGCATTCTCGCCAACCAAACGCTCTACGTGGCCGGTCAAAACGGCCGGCTTGCCGACGGCAGTCTTCCCAAGGATTTTCGAAGAGAAGTCGGCCAGTCGTTAAGCAATGTGCAAGCTGTGCTCCGCGCAGCGGGCATGGATTTCGGCAATGTGGTCTGGATGAACGTCTACGTGACCGACAGTCAGAGCATCGGTCCTCTGAACGATGTCTATTGGAAATCCATTGTTCAGAATCCTCCCGCACGCACAGTGCTGGTGGTGGGCGCGCTGCCGAATGGAGAGAGGATTGAGATCAACTGCATCGCCGTGAGCAGTGCCGTTAATCGCCGGGTGATCCATCCGCAGGGCTGGCCAGAAGGACCACACGTCGACCCGGCTGGAATCCAGGTGGATGACGTTCTCTACATGTCGGCGCAGGGAGGCACTGATCCGCTCACGGGAAAGCCTTCCGCGGACTTCGCTGCCGAGGTGAAACAGGCCCTGGATAACGTCGCCACGATTGCAAAAACAGCCAATATGGGCATGGCGAATGTTATTTGGGTGAATCCCTATCTGAGCAGCACCGATGCTCCAGAAGGGGTGATGAATAAGATTTACGCGTCGTATTTCGAATTTGGAAACACTCCAGGACGGGGAACGATTCAGGTGCTGGATCTTCCCCATAAGAATCACATCGTGTTCAGCTGTATTGCAGGCGCAGATCTGGCAAAACGCAAGGCGGTTCGCCCGAAGAATGAGAAGCCGAGCCGCACGGCAAGCCCCGGTGTTCTCTATGGAGACACCCTCTATCTCTCAGCAAAAGACGCATATGTTCCGGCTTTAGGGCTCTTTTCGCCTGATCTTGGTGTGCAAGTGCGGCTATCCATGCGCAACCTGCTGGATGGGTTAGAGGAAGCGGATATGGATTTCTCGAATGTCGTCTCTTCCACGATCTACATGCGTGACATGAAGGACGAGGACCAGGTTCAGGCTCTTTATGGAAAGTTTTTCAAGGACCATTTTCCAGCACGGATGACTTTGCAGCAGAACTTTGATCTCAAGGCAGAGGACGTGGAACAGATCTCATTTATTGCGGTGAGACAGCCGAAGCCATGACTGTCTGCGTGAGAACGAAAAAGAACATCAGGTCCCTCCGCTCCGCTACTTTCCTTGAACTCGGCTCAGAAACAATGTTATGAACCGGTCGCGGTCGGAAGCCAGGCACACTCGCGCGTTCGGATTCAGCACGGTGACACCTTCGATTTCGTAGTGATCCCCGTGCAGAACATTGTTTTCGTCCGAGCCCATGCGATTCGCCACCGTTTCTCCCCGAGTGAACTCTCCCTTCGTTTCTACATCCACGTGCATTTCTTTGAGTGTGCCAAAAGTTGGGTCCATAGCAATCGCCACCGCCAGCGGGTCGTACATTGCCGCTCCGCTCCAACCGCTTTTCTCGCTGCGGGTCACATAAAAGTCGACAATACTGGCGATAAAGTCATTCTGCGGACCATGCGTCGTACGAAGCTCCGCTAGATCCTTACGAGTGATCAGGGTGCGCTCTCCCACATCGGAGCCGACCATCGTCACCATCCAACCCGCATTGAATACGGTCTGCGCCGCTTCCGGATCGTTATAGATGTTTGACTCCGCCGCTCCGTCGACGTTCCCACCAGTGATCGAGCCGCCCATGACCACAATATTTTTCACCAGGGTGGCGATCGAAGGATCCTTTGACAGTGCCAGCGCGATATTGGTCAGCGGCCCAACCGGGATCAGCGTGATCTGATGCGGATATTGGTGGATTAACTGGATGATGAGATCCGGGCCGAATCGAGGATCCACTTTGCACTTGGAAGCCGGCAACTCTAGGTTGGCCAGGCCGTTCTTTCCATGCCACCACTGCGCAGTAATCAGCTTTTGAGTTAACGGATGCTGCGCTCCTGCCGCGATCGGGATGTCGCAGCGTCCCGCCAGCGAAACAATCTTCAGAGCGTTTTCCAATCCTTGCCGTGCATCTACGTTGCCGGGCACAACGGTAAACGCCTCGACTTTGAGTTCGGGAGAATTCAAGGCCAGAAGAATAGCCATCGCATCATCCGTGCCGGGATCGGTGTCGATGATGACTCGTTGGGGCGAGGCCTGCGAAAATACACTGGTCACAAAAGCCGCGAAAAGAGACAAAATAAGGATCGATAAAGTTCGAAGTTGCCTCACAAAAAGCAGCCCTTTCTCAGTCAAGAGAGATACCTGGTTCACGGCAGCTCTCGGCTAGTAAGTATCGCACGCCACCAGAGGAAAGGAGCATGTAGACTGTTTCATGCCTCTTGGTAGGAGTGGTTAGACCTGGGACTTTGATGTGATTTGATGCTCAAGGTAGGTGCGAGTGACGACTGTCTGGACATTAAAGACGTGGCAACTGATCAGCATTGTTTGCTCGGCTTTGGTTGCCGGCATGTTCCACGGGCCATGGGCTGCTCTCAGCAGGTCCATGCGGACCTTCACCCCTGAAGTGTTTCTCGCAATCGTCGACCGGATGAACCGCAACATGGCGCCGATGATGACCGTCCTAATGCCGGCCACCCTCTTCTCGATCCTCGCGGTACTTTTCCTCTCCTACCGCGCGCAGCCAAGGACCTTTTATCTAAATGCCATCGCACTCGCCTTCTTTCTCATAGCTTTGCTGGTCACCGTAGTGGTTGAGGTACCAATCGTCGAAAAAGTCGTCACATGGACGGTTTCTACCCTACCGGCAAACTGGCAGCGGCTTCGTGATCGTTGGGTCAAGTTCCATCTCATTCGAGTCGTTGTTGGGCTCGCAAGTTTTGTGCTTCTTCTGGTTTCGGCAATCTTTTAATTGTGGCTTGCAAACGAAAGGGCCGCCTGGTTTGGCAGCCCCCTCAGAGTACATCTTATTGGTTATCGGCCCGGACCCGTCTTTTGGGCCCTAAGCTGCATTCAGCAATCGATTGAAGAATGCGCGATACCGTTGCAACGCCATGCGCAAGTCCTCAGTAGAGGCCGTCTCCCCGCTCTCCCATTGTTTTTCGAGCGAGCCTCGTTCCCGCGCGAAGCCCTCTGCCAGCCGTTGCATCACGATGGCGACTAACTGATCAGCTTCTTGTACGGCTCGCCGCGGCTCGTCTACAAATTCCGCCTGCACATTACTCCAACGGGAGCGTAGATCGCCTACATCGGAGTCGGAAAACAGCGGCGTGACGACACCGGCGTCCTGGACCTTCTGATCCGCGGTTATGGTAGGTGTATTGTCCCAGTCCCGCCGCATTGGGGTTGCGGTTCGCACTTCGACGGGTCGATTCAAATTTTCCGCTTCCCGCTCTTCGCGTACAGCCTCGGTCTGCACTGGCGATGCTGGTATGGGGCCAGCTGTCCTGGCCGCCATGTCGGCCGTCGTCAATGTTGCTTCCGTCCCGTTCAGTTCAGTCATCACGCTACCTCCTTCTTATGCACGCTGTGCCCGCTCTGCAGCAACTCGTCAAACAGCGAACGGTAATAGATAAGGGCATTGCGCAGGTCTTCCGTACTTGCCTGTCCTTGCTGGTGTCGCACCGCGATCTGGTGGGCGGCGCGGTAATTGTCTACCACGCGAGGATGACTGACCGAAATATCGGCGGTCCGCTGCTCAAAGTCGGTCATCGGATATCCACGCGCTTGCATGAGTCGATCCACGAGAACGTCCGCGTCGCCCACAGCCGCCTGAGGATCATCAACAAAGCGCGATTGGACCGCGCGCCACTCAGTCAGGAAGCTCTCTCGCTCCTCTGCCGAAAGCTCTCGGATCGAGAACTTCTGCACTCGCTTTTCCCGCTCCAGCAAAACCGATTCAGCCCGTTGCGGCCCGGTCTCACGTACGGCGCGGTCGTATTCCGCCCCAAAGCGGTTGCGTAGGCTGGCCGTCCGTTGTTTACGTACAAACACCCATGCGATCGCCAAAAGCGCAGCCAACGCCAGTACGATCACGATTAATTGCTTAGGATCCATGGCTAACCTCCCCGACCCTAGAAGGGATGCCGGGTGAGCGCAAAGACGTTGTATGGGAATCAAAAAGGATCGATCCACGGTTCACGTAGTCAAAACCATCGCGGCGGGGAACGAACAAGAGTCGAAGAAAGTCTGAACGAACAAACCCGGGATGACAGGACACGAGCCTTCTCAGGTTTGCGAATCCTCATGCGCGGCTACTCTGCCTTCTTCAAACGCAGACGATCCCTCAAAATGAAAAATCTCAGTCAAGTCCGTCCATCGTTGTCCCGGTATGTCTGGTGGCAACTTCTCGAGCATGGGAAACATGAGTGCCCACCAGCGCTGCGTTTCCGGGTCAGCCGCCATCTTCGACATATCCGCCGCGAAGTTGCTGCCGTGGTACTCGAAGTAACCGAATAGCAGCTCGCCGCATTCGAAAATTGAGTAATTCTGTATGTTACATTCCGCTATCGTCGTTAAAACGGTCGGCCACACCGCTCGGTGGCAGCGAATGTATTCTTCTCTGCTCTCTGGCTTCAGTCGGACAACTTGACCATATCGCTTCATCGAGGCCATCTCCTTATCGCTTAACCTGGCGTCAATAGGCGTGAACTCGATCGCAAACCAGGCGAAGGTGATCCCCGAGACTGCTGGAACCAGTCTTGGTTGTGTCTGCGTGAATGAGGGGAGCGCCCAAAACCACAAGACGAGCTCCGAATTCGGGAGTGGAGATCGCCTGTTCAACAGAAAGACCGCCCACAGCCTGGACCGGCACCTGTACCGCCGCAACCACTTCGCGCAGTTGATCGAGCGGACTTGGACATGGCATTCCCATCGCCGCAAGACCGCGGCGTTCGTCGTACCCGATATGATGAATGACGAAATCGCAGCCCAAATCCTCCAGCCTTTTTGCCGCCGCAACCCTGTCTTCGGCACCGAGATTGTCTCCCATGACCTTTACGCCGAAATCCCTACCAGCCTGCACCATCACTTTGATCGTCTCGGGATGCGCACGCTCCATGACCACGGCATGGGTTGCTCCGGCTTTCGCTACCATCTGAGTGTCTCCCCACCCGCCATCCATAGCTTTTAGATCAGCCACGATCGGAACTTCGGGAAACTCGGCGCGCAAAGCCCGGATACTGTTCATGCCTTCAGCAACAATGAGGGGGGTGCCCGCTTCCAACCAGTCGACCCCAGACCGGATGGCGATCCGCGCGGTTTCGAGAGCTTTGGCGATGGAGGTGAAGTCAAGCGAGATCTGTACGATGATTTTCATAATGGGGACCTGAAAGGGATGATACCTATCCCCCGCGGCCCATCAGGGGGTAAGTATCGAGCTTTCTCCCCGGAGATAGGGTTGAACATTCCTTCGGGGCGTACCTTCCCTCGGTCGCGCTCGGCACCGAAGGAAGGTATGCACCAACCAAGGCAGCCTCAAAAGATACTGGTCGGTGAAGTATTCACATCGATTCTCGTCCCGAAGATAGTTCCCTCGAGGTGAGCCAGGTGGTGGCCGGCCTCGTCATACGGGTCGATCGTGAAACTTCCTTCGAAGCTCTCGCCGTTAGCAGCCAAAGTGATGGTTTCCTTGATCTGCACCGGGCCGATCAGTTCCCCGACGGGATTGCCTGCGGAATCCAGCGCACCTTTCGTCGGATCCCAGGGAATGGCGAAGTGGTTCAACTTGTACTCCCGGTTTCCCACCTTCTCCCAGGTGCCAAGGCAGAAGCTGCTGGTGTTCGGCGCGTGCACGCCCGAGTTCATAACCTCTGTCCCGCCCGGATTCCATTCTGAGTAGCCGGCGTCGACCTCGGCACCCTTGGGGACGCCGCCCGGGATACCGGAGCTAACACCGTCGGATATGAACTTCACATGCCACAAGCCCACGATGGATGGACCCTCCTCGTAACCGGTGCGCAGCAGCGTCGCCCCCCCATCTTGCACTTGCCAAGCGGTGGGATGTGCCTTCGGCACGTAAGCGCCGCCACACTGAGCCTGGGCGTTCGGCACCGAGAGAAGCGTGAGGGCGAGTGCCCCAACTGCGGGCACCATCATCGAGGTAGCCGTTGCCAGAGTAATTCTATGTTTCATGATTTTCTCCGATCTGAAATTGGCGCTCCCAACTGATCACGCCGCGTTGTTGCAAGCCATCCTGCAGGCAAAAGCGATTTGCGCCAATGAGGCCGAGATAAGTTGAGACTGAGTTTCGAACGAGCTGCAACTCATCCAGAACTCAGGGAAAGTTCCGCGTATCTCTGTGTTACGCTCCCCCCATGAGCGAGATACTCACCGAGAAACAACTTGCCGGCTTAACTTCCAGGCTGGAGTGCCCTGTCATCACCGCCAGCGACCAGGATTACGAAAGCGCCCGCCACGTGTGGAACGGCATGATCGATCGCCGGCCGAGCATGATCTTGCGCCCCGGAAGCATTGCCGACGTGATGGAGGCGGTGCATTTTGTTCGCGAAAATCAACTTCCCTTCTCCGTGCGAGGCGGCGGGCATAGTGTTTCAGGAAAGTCGGTTGTGGACGGTGCGGTGATGATTGATCTGTCGCGGATGAAAGCCATCCAGATCGACCCTGCAGGGCAGTCGGCTGTTGTCCAGGGCGGGGCAACGTGGGGAGAATTCGACAAGGCCGCTGAAAGCTATCGCCTGGCAACAACCGGCGGTGTCATTTCCTCCACGGGGGTGACGGGGCTCACTCTCGGAGGTGGCATTGGCTGGCTCATGGGCAAGCACGGTCTCAGTTGCGACAACGTCATCTCGGCCGACCTGGTCAATGCCGACGGTGCACACATGACAGCAAGTGCGACCAGCAATGAAGATCTTTTTTGGGCGATTCGTGGCGGCGGTGGAAACTTTGGCATCGTCACCGCGCTTGAGTTCCGTCTTCATCCGCTGGAGTCGGTTGAAGGAGGTGTCATTCTCTACCCCAGGACCGCCGCTTTCGACCTCTTGCGCCGTTATCGCGATGTGACGCTGAAGGCGCCGGACGAACTAACGGCATACGGAGCACTCATGACCGGACATGGGTCTGCCCTCGCAGCCATCGCATTTTGCCACAGTGGCGAACGTTCGCGAGCTGCGGGAGCCGGTCAGCAGTTCTTCCTTGGCGATGCGCCGGTGGCGGATATGACCGGCGAAAAGAGATATCCCGAACTCCAGTCGATGCTGGATTTCACCGCACCCGCGGGCCTCAACTATTACTTCAAGTGTCCCTTCCTGTGTGACCTCACCGATGAAGCCATTCGAACCATTGTTGAACACTGTGAATCCGCTCCCACCGAGCAGACCCAGGTGGTCATTGAACACATGCATGGCGTCGCCAGCCGCGTGCCCGCAACCGAAACCGCATTCGGCCTGCGCCGGGTGAGTTATAGCATCAACATCATGCCCGCCTGGAGCGATCCAGCTCTGGCGGAGAAATGTATCTCCTGGGCCAGAGCTTTATCGGCGCAACTTGAGCCGTTTGGCGCCTCCGATTCGTACGTCAACTATCTGGCGGATGAAGGCGCTGCTGCGGTTCGAGCTTCCTATGGGGTGAATTATCAACGGCTGTCGCAGCTAAAGAAGAAGTACGATCCAGACAACCTCTTCCGCTCCAACCAGAACATCGCTCCAGCTTGAAACTCTGGCGAATTATGGAATACCCAGGGCCTTGAGAAACTGGGAATATCGCGGGTCGTGCTTATAGCGGCCGAAGTTGGTTTGAAGCCGAAAAACATAGAGCGGCGCGCACTTGTTCTTGAACGCTTGGTCGAGCAAACGAAACATTTCGTCGGCTTCTCCCAGGCTGGCATAAATATGTGCTTCCAGAAGACCCAGTTCAGTCCTGCTTTCCGCTGCTCTGAGTTTTTTGAGCATTTGCAGCGCACCCTCGCGATTACCCATGTCGGCCATGACCGCTCCCATAAAAGCAGGCGCCTCCAGATTTTCCGGATTCAACGAGAGCGCGTGCTGAAACGTAGCGATCGCATCCTCAGGGCGCTCCAGACTTGCATACACTCTGCCCAGAAACATGTAAGGCCGGTAAAGATGTGGGTCGAGTTCGATAGCCTGGTTGAGTTGCCGCAGCGCCAGGTCGTATTGGCCGGCGTGACTCTGGGCAACGCCAACGTACATATTCATCACCGGAGACAACGGTTCCGAATCTCTCGCCTTTTTAACCGATGCGATCGCTTCTTCGTGCCGCCCCATGGCGGAGAGATACAACGACTGCCAAAGCAGGGTCGTGAGGTGACTGCTGTCCAGACTGAGCGCCACCCGGAAGTCGCGCTCCGCTCCTGCCCAATCCAGGTCGTACCAGCTCTTGAGCAGCCCCTGGGTGCAATGCGCTTCCGCCATGGTGCTGTCGAGCTCCATGGCGCGCTGCAGGAGCGGCCTGGCCTTGGCAAGTGCGTCCTTGGGTTTCATCATGGCGACGCGAAACGATCCCATCTGCGCATAGCAGTCAGCCAGACCCGCATAGGCCGGGGCAAAACCAGGGTCGATGGTAATGGCCTCGGTGAAGTACGTCAGGCTGCTTCGGATCGCATCACTCGTCATCTTGTGCCAGAAGAAGCGGCCTTTCAGGTGTGCATCGTAGGCGGCCGAAGACGCTGCATACTTCCTCGATCCCGCGGGTGATCCCGGAAGCAGTTCCAGGGCCAGCGACTGGCTCACCCGCATCGTCACTTCTTCCTGCATCGCAAGCAAGTCAGACGATTTGCGATCATAGCTCTCAGACCACAGCACACTCTTATCTCTCAGATCGTGCAACTGTGCGGAGATACGAATCGTCTCGGCGAAACGCCGTACGGAACCTTGCAGCAAATAATCGAGATCCAGTTCACGACGTAAGCGCTCGAGTTGATTTACTTGAAGTTCAGAGGGGGGCAATCGAGGGCCCGCGGTCACGCGCAGCCTTGCCGGATCAATCCTGGAAAGAGCTGAAATCATGTCGTAGGTCAAACCCGCTGCGAAGTAGTCGTCTCCGGCGTCGCCGAGGCGCTCGATCGGAAGCACAGCGATACGCAGACGACGTTCCTGGGGGTGCTCCCGAGGGTCGATCTTTTCCGTGGGTGCAACAAAACGATAGCCAAGCCGCGGAAGAGTTTCGATGAACACAGGTTTTTCTGCTTGATCGTTGAGGGCTACGCGGATTTGGCGAATGCAAAAGTTCAGCCCTTGCTCAAAATCGACGAACGTATCCTGGCCCCAAACCGTGTTCCGAATCTGATCCCGCGTGACCATCTTGCCCTGGTGGCTAAGAAGAAGAGCCAGGACCCGTGCCGGCTGCTGTTGAATACGGACTGGTGCACCCCGCCTGCGCAATTCGAATGTCTGCTCATCTAACTCAAAATCGCCGAATCGAATCAACGACATAAGAAAGGTTATCCTCGCTTAACCTTCTAAGAGATAGTTTGGGGGCATGTATCTCCCTTCTGTTTGCTACAAAAGGTCACACTGACTCTATCAGGATTTCCGCGAATCCTCGTACCCGAAATTCGAGAACGAAAAGCGGTTAGACGTTGTGAAACAGGCGGGTGTGGCACCCAGAAGGAATGCCGCGTTCAGTGTTGTGGCATGGGTAGCTCTGCGTTGGGCAGGGCAAGCATTGAACACGCGACACGGAGTACGGGCTGTTACCGTTCAGCGAAGCCGGATGACGACTCCGGCAGCCAGACGAATATTGTTTTGGACGTCGGTGTCCGCGTTGGGCAGTTGTGTGCGCAGCCAGTCGGCCTCGAAGACGCGCAGCGCAAGATGATGCTTGACTGGCAGGTCCAAGCCGCCACCAAGCTGCAGCGCCAAACTATTTGCGGTGGCGGAGGCTGCATCCGCACCAGGAAAGATGCTGTTGAATCCATTGGCTTCTCCCAGCAGGGCATGGCCGAAGAAGGAATAGCGTTGATGCGCAGACGACCACCGATAGCGCGGTCCGAAGGTGGTGGTCACCATATCCAACCCCACCCCCGTGTTGCTGGCATTTTGTGCGTGAAAGCCGGAGATGTCCGCCTCGATGCCCAAGCCGCGCCAGAATTGCCCCTCAACCTGAATGCTGCCGCCCTGCATCCAGAACCTGTTGGCGCGTGCCACGTTGGACAGAAGCGGACTGTAAAGAACGGCCACTTCCAGTCGCGCCTGAGAGTCAGAACCGAACTGCTGCCCCCAAAGGTGCGGTCCAAATATCAGGCAAGCGCCCGTAAGGAGCAGTCCTCGACGAATCGTACTGCGCATCTCAAGTTCTCCTTGTTACTCGACGTTGAGCGTGAGTTTGGTGGAGCGAGTAAGGGGACCGGAAGTAGCAGTCACAGTTACCGTATAGGACGACTGCTGCTGACCGAAGAAGCCGTTGCCCTTTGCGCAGCCGTTCAGGATGGACAAGGCTCCCAAAGTTGCAGCCATGAACGACAGCGTGAAAAGGATCCCGCGTAGTCGCCTGCCCGCGCGGCGCATCCGGACCGCAAAAGGCAACAAAAGCATTCCCCACAAAACGGGTGGAAGCTTTCCCAGGGCTGGATAGTCTTCCTTCATACCGGCCGAAGCGGGGGCCAACCGGATGGTCAGTGTGAGGGTGTTTAGCGGGGTTTGTGCTGGGAAGCTCCACGAGGTACCGGTGAGCTGAGTCCACGAAGAGGGAGTGATGGCTGCCGTGGCGCCGGCCGGCATGCCGGTAACCGTCAAGAGGACCGGGGTTGGGAAGATGGTGCCGGCAGAAGGCACGATGTTTAGCGGATAAGTAGCCGTACCTCCGGGCTCTGCTGTTTGGGTAGTAACGCCCGACCCGCTGCCGGACCCACTGCCCGAGCCGGGAGTCAGACTGAAGTCGACGATCGACTGTGATAAGGCCGCGCTGGTGACTGCAACGAAGTTCTTGTCTCCGTTGTATACAGCAGTAATCGAATGGGAGCCATCGCTCAGGGAGGATGTCGTTAGCGTGGCCACGCCTGCGGAGAGTGTCCCCTGGCCTAGCGGGGTTGTGCTGTCGAGGAAGCTCACCGTACCTGTTGGCCTGCCCACTGCGGAGCTCACGCTGGCGGTAAACATGACACCAGTCTCGGCAACGGCAGGGTTATTGCTTGAGGACAAACGGACGGACGGCGTTAAAGGCTCGATCGTCATGGTCCCGGTGGCGGATCCGGCGTAGTCGGTACTGCTGACCGTAGCGACAACCGTATAGGTTCCCGCTGCAGTAGGTGCAATCCCGCTCCCGTTGTAGGTAAAGGTCACGGTTAGTCCGCCGGGCACGGTGGTTGCAGTGGCAGAGAGCGGAGATCCGGTGTACGTCTGGGTCAGATGACCCAGCGTCACGGTTACCGTACCTCTGGAGATGACGAGGGTCGCGGTGGCCGAACCCTGGTAGTTCGGCTCGTTGATGGTGGCAACGACGGCGTAGCTTCCTGGCGCAGTGGGCGGGGTTTCGCTGCCGTTATAGGTGAAGCTCACAGTCAGCCCGGCCGGCACGGTGGTTGCCGTGGCCGAGAGCGGAGCTCCTGAGTAGGTCTGGGCCAGATCGCCCAGTGTGATTGGCGCCGTAGCCTTGCCGACGGTGAGCGAGTAGGTCTGCGAGCCGGTGACCGAATCCGCGTCGGTGGCGAGCACGGTAATGGAGAACGTGCCGCTCGCAGTGGGCGTGCCGGTAAGTGAGCCCGCGCTGCTCAGCGACATACCCGCGGGCAGAGCTCCGCCGCTGATCGTGTAGTGATACGGCGAGGTCCCGCCCGTAGCCTGGAAGATAACCGGGCCATAAGACACCCCGACCGTGCCTGCAATCAGTGTGGTGCTCGCAGGCAGCGTGAAGGTTATGGCAGTGGTTCCGATTCCGGCTCCACTGAGGGAAATCAATTGTGCCGCCGCCGAAACATTCAGGTTGTTGTCGGTCAATAACATCGACCCTGGAATCGAACCCGTCAACGCCGGTGTAAAGTCCAGCGCATAGGAGCAGGACACATTGACGGCCAGGCTACCGCTTCCACTATGCGCGCACGATGTCGTTGCATCGAAGGAGAAGCTGGCGCTGCCGGTAGAGATGGCCTCCGAAGCAATGCTCAGATTCGAGTTGCCGTAGTTGAGCACGGCGAAGGATAAGGGATTGTCGGTCGTATCCGCCGTGCCGTGCGTCGTTGCCGTCGGGAAAGCGATCGCAGGCAGCACATTCCGGTTCTGTTTATACAGTGCACCGGCGCCATCACCACTGTTCCAATCAAGGTAGAGATTGCCTGCCCCATCCAGTGTCATGGGCGCTTCACCACCGTAAGGAGTCGTAAACAGCTGCGTCCGGGGAGCGTAATTTCCGCTGCTCAGCACGTACTCATAGACCGGGGTCGAGGTTCCGGTATGGTTGGAATCCGCCACATAGATGTTGCCGTTGGTATCGATGGTGATCCCGTAGGGGGAATACAACGTGCTGTCGATGGTGACGAAGGATGCGCTGTAACTCCCGCTGACATAAGGAATCTTCATTAGCTCGGCCGTAGTGTTTGAGGTTGCGGCGAGAAAGAAGACATTCTCCGCGCTGTCAACCGCAATTCCCTGCGGGAGTACGTTGTTGCCGAGAGCTGCAGCGTTGGCCAGTGTAATTTGCGAACCGTATCCGTAGTTCGCCGACGAACCGCTCCAGGGCAGTTCGGCGATAAGCAGTGCACTGTGATCGGAGAAAAATAGGTTCCCGACGCCATCCACCGTGATTCCGCTGGGAAAGATCAGGCCGGAACCAAGCGAGATCGCTGAGCCATAGCCGCTTCCGGTCCAGGGAAATTTGATAATGCTGCCCGTAGACGTTGTGTAATTGGTTAAGCCGACATAGAGATTGCCCGCCCCGTCCTCGGCCATGGCTCCGGAGGCTAAGTTGGACGCGCCGGGAAGATAGAGGCTGGTGGGTGACAGCGCGGCCCCGTAGGAACTCCCCAGCCAGGGCAGCTGGATCACCGCGCCGGCGTAGCTGTTCGAATTGCCATCGACGAAAAACAGATTGGATTGCGAATCGACCGCAAGACCCTCAGGCCAGTAGGTGAACGTGTTCGGGGTGAGCATGGTCTGTGTGCCGGGAGGAAATACAATCTGTGCCCCGGTTCCCGTGCCCGTCAAATAAGCAGTGGCCAGCACGTTGCCCGAGGCGTCCTCCAGCAGAACGGCGCCGTAGCGCGGCCCGGGACGCAGCGGCGCGAAGGTCACGGCTACCGTACAAGTGCTGCCAATGCTGTAGGCGTAGGTGGTCCCGTTGGTGTCGCAGGTGCCGGTGCCGCCGTCGGTGAAGTCCAGCCCGGTGGCTCCCTGGGTCACCACCAGCGGTGTTCCGATAGAGCCGGCTCCGGTGAAGGTAAACGTGACATTCTGGCTGGTGGAACTGCCCACCGGCTCGCTCCCAAGGCTGACCGGGGCTGGATTGCCGGCGGTCGCGGTCGTCGAATTGACGGTCAACGTGACACTCGCCGTGGCCGTGCCTGGATAGGAGACCTGGTCGGAGGGAGTAAACGTGACCCAAAGCGTGTTGGCGCCGGCCGGGAGCACCGTACCGCTGGTGACGACGGTCCCGGAGGTCGAATTCAATGTGTAGACATAGGTGCCCCCAGTGTTACCCACCGCATCGAGCTGCGTCCCGCTGAGCGGAGTGCCGGCGGTGATTGCCGCTGGGGTGGCCCAGGTAACGGCTGCGTGACGGTTTAGCGTAATGGTGAGCGGACCGGTAACGTTCGAGGAGAAGTTCGGGCTGGAGACGGTAGCCGAAACAGCGCCGGTAACGGACGCGTTGCTGCCGGCAGCGGTGCCCGATACGGTCACCGTGATGGTTACCGCATCGCTCGCGCTGACCCCGATGCCGCTGGCGTTGGTGCAGGTAAGCGTACCCACCGTGCAGATCCAGTTGCCGCTGCTTGAGTCCGTCATGGCGGTGGCGGTTAGTCCGGCGGGAAGCGTCACGGCGAGCGTGAGATTGTTGGGCAGCGCGATCGTCGAGCTGGTGTTGGTCACGTCGACCGTTATGGTGTCGTTCGCGTCGCCTTCATTAAAGATTGAATTGGCGGGATTGGTCGTGATTGCGATCGATGCCGTGGGCAGAACCACCGGCACCACCGCGGCCGACAGATCGAAGATGGCGAACTCGAGCATCTTCTCTTGCGGGACCTGGCTGGCCCCACTCAACGTAGGGCATTCGGCCGGAAATACGGGGCTGCCCGATTCGGAGACGTTCTCTACGTGGTATTCGTTGTAGAGCACGCGCCCGAACTGGTTGGCTGCGCTTGCGCCCCATGGAGTGTTAAAGCTGAACTGCATGATCGGGCTGCCGCCGTTATAGGCAGTGTTATAGGTCTGGCTAGCTTGTGGGGGAAAGGTGAGCCAGGGTTGCGCCGGGGCGTTGACCGTATCCACGTTAAAGCGCAGCGTGCTGATCTCCACTTTGTTCTCGGTGCCGGTATTCCCCCCGCTGGCTCCATAGGAGTAGCCGTTCTCGTAGAGCCACGCAGCGAGTGTGTTGCCGTCACTGAAGCTGGTATTGATGAGGGCGTAGCCGGGGTCGGGCGTGACCGTACCGGTCGCACTCCCCCAGGTCGTAGGCGACGAGCTTCCCGCGCTGTAAAAGTAGGAGCCGTTGGTGCCTGTGTCGGTGGTATCGAGCCAGGCATCGCTGTAGTGCGTGGCAAACACCCGCCCTCCGAGACCGGCGTAATTGATCAGGTACGGAATCGTGGTGGAGTTCGCTCCGGTAACTCCCCCACCCGCGCAGGGGAACATCACCATGTCATAGCTGTTCAGTTTGGCCTGCGTCTGCAACGCGGTATAGGACGGTGTGGTTGCGCTTATCTCGGCGCCGTTGCCCTTATAAAGATGAATGCGCCCGCCCAGGGAGGAGCCGCTGGTAACCGAATCGTCCGTGAACTCCGTGCTGGCCATGCCGATATCGCGAAACACGCACTCCAGCGCGTCGGCGCTGCCGGTCTGAATGGCGATCAGCGGGATGTTGGCGGTCGCCGAGTGTGCGGTCGGCATGTTCAGGTGCAGGCCGGAGATAGGACCGGAAAGTGTGCCCGAACTCGGCTCGGTAAACTCGTTGAGCCACTTGCCGGACTGGATCACCAGTGTGTAGGAGTTGCCCTCGGGCACGCCGCTCAGGGTGAAGGTGCCATCGATGGCGCTGTTTGTATAGGCGTAGACGCCCGTGCCCGAAGTGACCACCGTCGGCGTGATGGTCGACGATGTGATGCACCCCTGAGCAGCTGTTACCGACGACGAAGTGCAGGTGGCTCCTGAGGCCGGCATGGTCACTGAACCGGTGGTCACATAGACCAGCACGTTGGGCAGTGGCACCGTTCCGTTCGGCATGTACACCGTGCCGCTTATCGTCGTTGTGCCCTGGGCAAACCCCAGGCTGCTCAACCAAGCCAGGAAGAGAAACAGCTCTACGATTTTCTTTGGGATCATCTGCCTCTGGTTGCATGCGAAGCCGGAAACTGAGCGTGTCGAACGGCTGGATGCGTTCATGCAGCAGGTTGCCCTCCCCGAGCCCATCTACACTCTTCTTCCTTACTCTCTCCAAGCGCGCCATCCGGCAAAGAGGAGACAGGCACGTCCACAAATCTTGTATCGGAGATATAACGATCGAGATCTCTTACGCTGGTCGCAAAAATGGATTGGACACGTTAAAACGGGAAAGACAGGATCAAAGTGGGACGATCGGCGCAGCTTGTATGGGTTATCGTCGGGTGCCCCTCGTTCGCCTCAGGGGCCAAAGAGTCCGCGTGAGAACCGAGACCCCAAAAAAGCATTTCCGTGATGCATCCGCTGAACCGCAGATCCCTCGGCTCTATTTAATGACTGGAGAAAGCGCGATCGAAGTCAGTCCGAGCAGGAAACACAGAAACATGAGCGCGAGGTAGAGCCGGACACGACTGCTGGCGCCGCGAAACTCCTTCCACACAAAAACGCCCCACAACGCGGAGATCATGGTGTTGCCCTCACCCATCGAAAAGGAGGTTGCCGGACCAATCATCGGCACGTAGGACGCAACAAAATTAGCAATGGTTCCGACGCCCCAGATAAGCCCGCCAGCAATGCCCCAGGCATGAACATTCCAGGTGCCGGTGCCGTAGTCCTTCCATTGCAGCGGGGGCCCGCTGATGGGCCGGCGCAGCAACAAATAAATCATGGGCAACGCCGATGCCGCGGCACCCAGGGCAAACACGACGTTCACGGTATAAGGCTGCAGGTGTCCCGGACCGGAAAGTGACTTGGCCACCAGGGGATAGAAGAGCCCGGCACCAATGCCTCCGATGAAACTCAGAAGAATGCCCTTGCGGGACGCTGCACCACCGCGGGAGATACCTCGGTAGGCCAAAGCGTCGAGCACGATCGCAACGCACACCAGCGCAATCCCGGAGAAGATCAGCACCGGATTGCCCGCGGGGGCAACAACATAATTAAGAGCTGCACCCAACACCAGCGCGAGCCCGGCACCAATGGGGAACGCCACCGCCATTCCTGCAATCGAGATGGCGGCGACGATCAGGATATTTCCCACGCTGAAGACCGCTCCTCCGGCAAACGCAAGCCACAGACTGCGCTGGCTTGCCCCTCTTAAATTGAGAAAGAAACTATCCGGCGAGGAAGGATCGATCTGTCCCAACGTGAGACCGAAAATAACGGAACAGATAAGTAGGCCGAAAGTGTAGTCAAGGTAGTAGAGCTCAAACGGCCAGCTGCCGGTGATCTTTTCTGTATTCGCCCAGCTTCCCCAGCAAAGCATGCTGAGTGTCATCAGAAAGAGCGCAATGGAATACGTTTGCGGTGTGAACATGGCACTCCTTGGTCTGATTGGCGGAGCCCATCCACTTACGCAGGGGTGCTCCTCGGTATAAACGATGTCTATATCTACCGTCTCAGTCGTCCAGGTCGAAGAGACACGGACGCGTGTAGACGATTTCTACCGCCCTGGTCTCGACATCCTTCGGGCACTTGCTTTTTTTCTCGTGTTTATTACCCACGGCCTGGTATCGCACCTTGACAAGCCAACTCAGATTGGAAGAATTGGGCGTGCCGGGGAATTTGGCGTCTGTATCTTTTTCTTTCTCAGCTCCTATCTGATTACGGAGCTACTACTGCGCGAAAAGCGTGACACAGATAGCATCATCATTCCAGCATTTTATGTCCGCCGAGTTCTTCGCATCTGGCCGCTCTACTTCGCCATGATTGCCCTCGGCTGCTTCTACGGATCGTTCTCCCCCACCCACACGGTCTCTCTGGCTTGGGGCGCCGCTCTGATGCTGCTCTTCACCAACTGGTACAGCGCAGGCCACGGCTATCCCCCGGGATTCTTATTCCCGCTATGGAGCATCTCGCTGGAAGAGCAGTTTTACCTGTTGTGGCCCTGCCTGGTGAAGTACCTGAGCTCTCAGGCGCTGTTGGGCATCAGCGCGCTGCTGATGGCCGTCGCGTACCTGACGCTGTTCATCTTCCTGCGTGAAGGTCAACCACTGGATCCAGTGATCTGGGTCAACAGCCTGGTGCAGTTCCAGTTTTTTGCGCTGGGAACGATGACGGCGCTCTTGCTTCGCGGGCGAGTTCCCAACCTTCCCAAAGCGATGCGCTGCGGATTGTTTATTGCCGGTCTGCTGTGTCTGCGCGCGGCCCAGGCAGCCGTCTATGGCAGCGATGTTGTCCTTCCACACAACTTCGCGCACATCGCGCCGCGCTATCTGATTGCCCTGCTGGGATGCCTATGTCTCTTCTTCAGCTGCCTGCCATTGCCGGCAGGCACGTGGCAAAAGCCTTTGATCTACCTGGGAAAGATCTCCTATGGGTTGTATGTCTTCCATGTGTTGTGGCTAGGTCTTGCGCGGGATCTGACCAGGCGTCTCGCGGGCGGTCACCTCAGCCCACTCGCTTCCCAATTGTGCGCCATGGCGATCGCTCTTCCCGCCACGATCGCCACGGCCATGCTCTCGTACCGCTACCTGGAAAGCCCATTTCTTCGTTGGAAGAAACGCTTCACCGTGGTGCGGTCGCGGCCCTTGTGATTCGCGGGCTTACTTGATGTTGTAGCCGTCCACCCGCCAGTAGCCTTTGGCGAAGCCGAGATACACCGTCTCCACGGCATCCTGCCGGTTCGCAAAGCTTGCCTGGTAATGCAAAATCACATACTGACCCTCGGGAGCCCCGGACACTGTCGTGGTGTAGCCGGCATCGACAAGAGCGCGCGATTGCAGCGTCCCTACCCCGGCCCGCGTTTTCGCAATTTGCGTGGAATAGGCATCGCGGTCGAGTTGGGCGCGGATCAGCATGCCGGTGTAGGCATAGCTGTCTGCATATTTCCCCTGGTCCAGGTAACCGAGATACCCGAGGGCCTGGCGCTCCGCCGCCTGCTCCTCGGCAATGTGCGGATCTTCCGTCGGCGGGGGCCCGGCTTGCGGTGGACCCTGCGCAGCGAATAAAGGCCCCTGCGCCAGGCCGGCTACCGCGATGGCGATAGCCAGCCAGCGAACCAGCAGTCGTGACTTTAACTTCTGTGTCATAAATAACTCTACCGCCAATACTTCACCGAGCAGCCATAGGGCCGCGTTACAGGCGTTTGTACCGCCTGCCCCGTCATGGCCTCGGTCAGCGCCGCGGAGACGTAGTTCTTCGACGTTTTGATGTCAGATATTTCCGTGGTGGGATGATCGTCAATGGCGCCGGCATAGATCAGCTTCCCGCTAGGATCGATGACGTACATGTTGGGGGTGGTCTTGGCGTCGTACAGGTGACCGATATCGCCTTTGGGATCGAGGATGGCTGCCGTCGGTTGGGCGTTCATCTTCTTCATGTACGCATTTTCCTGGCCTGCATCCACATAGCCCTGCTGGCCGGGGGCAGAAGAGATGACGGTAAGCCACACCACCCCTTTCGCCGTCCACTGCTTCTGCAGGGACTGCATGTTTCCGCTCTCATAATGCTTAACGGTGTAGGGGCAGTCGTGGTTATGCCATTCCAGCACCACGAACTTGCCGCGGTACTGATCTAAGCTTTCGGTCTTACCGTTGGAGTCGCTTCCATGGAAGTCGGGCGCCTGGCTGCCGATCTGGGCGGCATAGGCGGAAAAGGTTAGGGCTATCATCGCGGCCATAACGGTGCGTTTGCGGTTCATCGGCTTGTCCTTTCAGGGTTGAGGCTGCAGCCGGGCTTGACTGTTTTGCCTGGGGCGGCTCTGCAGCTGATCAAGCGCCCCAAGAACGATGCCCGGTGTGAGCACCTCGGGTAGCACCAAGGCTGGCTGTCCGGGAGGGTAGAAGACATACGTAGGAACGCCACTTCGTCCAAGTTCCGTGAGTGCCGAAGCAATACTCTCGTCGTGTTTGGTCCAGTCAGCACGAACCAGCACGATGCCTGACTCATGCAGGCGGCGCCGCACATCGCCGCGATTGAGAACAGCGCGCTCATTGACCTGGCAGCTTAGGCACCAGCGGGCAGTGAAATCCACAAATACCGGACGGCCCTGCGCACGATACTGCTCGATGGCTGCGCGGCTGTAAGGTTCCCAACCTGCCCGGTTCGGCGCAGCGCCGGTACGAGCGCTCGTTGCATCGGCCGCGGGAAACTTCCACAGTGCATAAAGCGGCGTTGCTACCGCCAGGACGACGACTGCTATGGCAAACACCGAAGGCACCCTGCGTGCCGGCCAGCGGCCGAGAATCCAGCCGGCAATGGCCAACAGCAGAAACGCTCCCAGCAAAGCCGTCAATGCGTCCACACCAGCGGAGGAAGCAAAGAGCCAGACCAGCCAGATGACCGTGGCGAAGATAAACACGGACGTGCCTTGTTTCAGCACTTCCATCCAGGCGCCCGGGCGCGGCAAATGACGCATCCATCCGGGATTGAACGTGAGCAGCAGATAAGGCGCGGCCAAACCCAGGGCCAGGGCGGTGAAAACGGCAAAAGCAACAGCCGCGTTCTGGGCGAGGGCGAAGCCGATAGCCGCTCCCATGAACGGAGCGGTACATGGGGTTGCCACCACCACGGCCAGGACACCGGTAAAAAAGCTGCCGGAATAACCATGGCGTGCGGCCAGACTGGAGCCGGTATTGGTCACGGTGAGCCCGATCTCGAACATGCCGGCCAGCGAGAGGCCGAGAAAAAAGAGCAGCAGCGCCATGACCGCGATAAAGCCCGGAGACTGAAACTGGAAGCCCCAGCCCAGTTGACGGCCCCCAGCCTTTAGCCCCAACAACAGGGCAACCACCGCCCAGAATGAGACCAGAATTCCCAGGGCATAGACCATGCCGTGCGCGCGTACACGGCTGTGGTGATGGCGGGAAGCCTCCACTAAGGAAAGACCCTTGATGAATAAGACCGGAAAGACACAGGGCATGAGGTTGAGAATCAAGCCGCCCACAAATGCCAAAGAAACAAACCGGAGAAGTTCGCCTATACCGGAGCCAGAAGTTCCAGCGATGGTTGGCGGCAACGCGCCGGGTGAAGCGTGGATCTCATACGCCGATCCGTCGCCCAGCAGGAGCACTCCGTTCAGCTGTGCCAGCTGGGCACGGAGGTTTTCGTCCTTCTTCAGGGAGATCTCTATGCCGCCATCGACGCGGCTGACCGGTTGCGGGGCCGCATTCTCGATCTGGCTTTGATCTAACGGAAAAAACTGGGCGCTCGTGGCCGGGTGTCCCTTCAGGGCGAGTGCGAAGCCACCGGGAGTGGCAGCAAAAACGGCTTGGGAGGAGGCTGGAAGTGGCTGCGGCAAGAGGCTGTGGAAGCGATCGAACAGCACCTGCCGGGCCGGGTCGACAGGACCTTTTTGCCCTGCAATTTGCAGCGGAACGGCCAGGTCCGCCTTGCCGGGGATGCAAACCTCACGGCACACCAGCCAATTGACATGAGCACCGAGTTGGGTGGTGGAGGGTACCTTAACGGTGGAATCGGCGCTCAGGGTTATAGGGAAGAGCACCTCATCTTCGTAACCAAAATCCATCAGTGGGCCTAGGGGAAGGCGCCGAGGTGCAGGAAACAGCATGGGGCCGGCCGTGATGCCGGCTGGGAGTGTCCACTTGATGCTGGGCGGCTCTCCTGAATCCCCTGCATTGACCCAATAAACGTGCCAGCCCTTATCCAGCGTGAAGTGCAGGCCGATGAGCGAGCTGCCGCCCGGCTGGATCGAACCTTCGAGCGGGAGCAACTCCACGGTAAGATGTTGGGCGCGGACTGGTCCCTCAACCGGAGAAGCAGCGACCGCGGCAACCGTCCATGCCGCGCACAGGACCAGAGCGATTTGACGCAGACTACGCATATGGGGACCAGAACAGCTCTTTTATTGTAGCCGCTAGCCAACAGCGAAGTTGTCAAAACTCTGTCTTCGCGACGGGGAACTCCGTCCTCACGAGAACTCCGTCCTGACTACCTCGGGCTCGCCACTACCGGCGGAGTGGGGCCAGACGTACGTGTTCCTTGTAGATACAGCGGTCACCCACTACCAGGACTCCATCCGCTTCCGCCCAGCGGACCGCTTCGTCGTGGCAAATCCCCTCTTGCAGCCAGAGATACGGAATCTTGAGACGGATCACGTCTTTAACAATTTCCGGGACATATTCGGAAGCGCGAAATACGTCGACCAGGTCAATTTTGCCCACGGCTGCCTGGGCCTCATCGAGCGTTGGATACGCCTTTTCCCCCAGCACCTGGGTAGCGGTGGGATGTACCGGAATGATGCGGTAGCCTTCCTGCTGCATATACCTGGAGACATGCAACGCAGGACGGTCTGGATTATCGGAAAGTCCCGGCACGGCAATCGTCCGGGTTTTTTCCAGAATGGTGCGAATGGTTTCAGGCTCGTTCAATGCATCTCCTCAACACCCAGGATAAGATGCTCAATCTACGTCCACCGGTTCCTCCAATGGTTCCGGCCCGTCGCCCTTGCGGCGCATGATGAGATATCCGCGGATGAAGGGGTCCAGATTGCCATCGAGCACGCCGTCCACATCGCCCACCTCGACCCGCGTGCGCAGATCCTTGGCAATGCGGTAGGGCTGCAGGACATAGGAGCGGATCTGCGAGCCAAAGTTGATATCTAGCTTCGAGTCTTCCAGCTTCTTCGAAATCTGCTTTTTCTTTTCCAGCTCGTATTCGTAAAGTTTGGAGCGAAGCATCTTCATCGCCTTCTCGCGATTCTTGTGCTGCGAACGCTCGTTCTGACACTGCACCACAATATTGGTGGGCAGGTGGGTGATACGGACCGCGGAGTCCGTCGTGTTGACGTGCTGGCCGCCCTTGCCGCCGGAGCGATAGGTGTCAATGCGCAGTTCGTCGGGTTTGATATCGATGTGAATGGAATCGTCGATCTCTGGAGAAACAAAGACGCTGGCAAACGAGGTATGGCGGCGCTTGGCCTGGTCAAAGGGTGAAATACGCACCAACCGGTGAACGCCCGTCTCCCCCGCAAGCTGCCCGAACGCAAACTCGCCCGTCACAGTAAAGGTGGCGGATTTGATGCCCGCCTCTTCCCCATCCTGATAGTCATTCATCTCTGTCTTGAAGCCGTGGCGCTCGGCCCAGCGGAGATACATGCGCAGCAGCATGTCAGCCCAGTCCTGCGATTCGGTGCCTCCGGCGCCGGGGTGGACAGTCACGATTGCATTGAGCGGATCGGTCTCCTCTGAGAGCATGGTGCGAGCCTCAAGCTGCTCCACGAACTCGCTTAAGGACTTGATCTCGCGTTCCAGCTCGGGCTCGATCGACTCGCCTTCGCGCGCCAGCTCGAAGTAGGCGTCGATGTCTCCGCTTCGGCGCACCAGTTCATTTTCCATGGCGAGCAGCCCTTCCAGGCGCTTGCGCTCGCGCATCAGCACTTGCGACTCGGTTGGGTTAGACCAGATGGCGGGATCGGAGAGCTTCGACTCTAAGCCGGCCAGTTCCCTTTCGACTCTTGGGCGGTCAAAGATACTCCAGAAGGTCGCGGACTTTGTCGCGCACCGGAGTGTAGGAAAATTCGAGTTCGTTCAACATGAGGATTCAGAATTCCGATCGGCGCGGTTGGCGCCGCACGCGAGCCCGCACCGTGGCGGCGATAATACACAAGCTGATTATCCCACACAGGTAGGCGAACAGATCGCCGTGCACGGTGTAGAAGGTCAAGTCGGTGCGATACCCGAACCTGGCAGCCAACGAGGTCAGCGCGTGACGCGGCACACTCGCCGTAAGCCGCCCGTAGGGGTCGATGATCGTGGTGATGCCGGTGTTGGTGTCACGCAAGAGCCAGCGGCGATTTTCGACCGCGCGCATGCGCGACATGTTGAGCGTCTGCCAGGGTGCGCAGGTATCGCCGTACCAGCCGTCGTTGGAGATGTTGACCAGCACCCGCGCGCCCTGCTTTACAAACAGCCGTATCTCATCGCCGAAGATTTCCTCGTAACAGATGAAGACACCGAAGCGGTGGCCATCGGTGGAGAAGACCACGCGCCGCCATCCATGGGTCATGTCGCCGGCCGCCTGGGTCAGATTCTTGGCAAAGGAAAAAAAGGATTTGTACGGTATGTACTCGCCCCACGGGACCAGGTGGATCTTGTCGTAACGGCCGGCAACCGCGCCATCCATGCCCACGAAAAGCGCCGAGTTGTACATATCAAAGCGGGGGCCGTGGGGATCCAGAGAAGTGGTGCCGGCGATCACCGGCGCCTGCATGGAAATCGCCAGATCGCCCAGCGCTTTCAGCAGGCGCGGGTCTTTGTCCTGGAAGGGCGCGGGCGATTCCGGCCACAGAATAATGTCGGGAATAACCGGTTTGGACGGGCAATCGGGCGTAACCGGATATTCATTTAGTTCCAGCATCCCGGCCAGGAAAGGCCCACAGGTGCGGGTGCTCAGTCTGATGAACTGCCTGAGGTGAGCATCATATTCGGTGCCCGGCCAGCTATTGTCCTGGTTGACGTTCAGATTCTGCTGCAACAGCACGGCCGTGGCCGAAGCCCGCGCCGAGGGAGGTGCGAAATGATCGCCGTTTTGCAACAACAGCACCGCCAGCAAACCGCCTATGAACAACGTGACACGGCGTTTCGGGGTGTGTGCGAGCAACCCCCAGGCGATGAGTGCGTTGCCCGCGACCAGTACGAAGGTAATTCCGTAAACGCCGGTGTAGGGCGCCAGCCTGGTGAGCAGAAAATTGTCAATCTGCGAGTACCCCAACAGGTCCCATGGAACTTTAGTGAATCGGGCAGACAACAGTTCCAGCGCTACCCAGAAAAAGGGCGCCGCCACGAGTGCGTATTGAGGGCGGAAGGCGCGTGCGGTTGCGGTCAGCAGGAACCCCAAAGCAGCGAAGTAAAGCCCCAGCACCATGCTGTAGGCGATCAGAATGCCGGCCGAAATGAACGGCGGCAGGCCGCCGAAGTACAACATGGTCTGGTAGATCCAATAGCAGTTGCCGCTAAACCAGAGAAAGCCCATGAGATAGGCGGCCAGGGTCCCGCGCAGCAACGCCTTTGGATGGACCAGGTTCCGCTGCGACAGGAGCCCGCAGAACAGAGGCACAAAGGCCAGCCAGGCGAAGAAGGTGCGCCAGAAAGGCACCGGGCCCATGATCGAGAAGGGCAACAGGAGCAGCGCCGCAGAAAAGATACCCAGTAGCCACGGTTGCCGCGTCAGACTTGCCATGGCCGAGAGTCTACCATTCCTTGTCTTCGAATCTTGTCTCCCATCTCGTGTGGTTTGAGACTCTTGCATACTATGAGACGAAGAAAGCGATACAATCAATGCCTATGCTAATTGCCATCTTCTTCATGCGCCTGTTTGAGGTTATGTTCTTCGCCGGCATCGCTGGATCGGCGGTCGTGGTGGTGATTAGTTTTATAGAAGATCTTCAGCTGCTGGTGGGTGAGTAGGTCAGGCTTCTCGTGGGTGTTCCATCGTTGACGCTAAGCGGCAAGCAACATAGACTCAGGTCTGGCTGCAATCCAGACCGCGACTCTCCCCGGTCGCGGAAATGACACATTAGCCTATATCGAATGGCTTCCGAGCGAACAACTAAAGCGCCATCGATTCCTTCCAACCGGGTAAAACTGGTCGTCGCCTCCTCGGTGATGCTCACGTTTATCTCGTTCTGGCGCGCCGCGGCGGTGGTGCTGAACGATCTCGGCTCCTCGGCCTTCTACGCCGGCGGCATCGCAGAAGAAGCCGTAGGCAAATCAGCTCCGTGGTTCATTCTCGGAGTCATGCTTTTCTCGTTTGCGGTGCGCGCCGTTTACGTGGAGAGCTGCTCCATGTTCACCCGTGGAGGCGTGTACCGGGTGGTGAAGGAGGCTCTGGGCGGCACCTTCGCTAAGCTGAGTGTTTCTGCGCTGATGTTTGATTACATCCTGACCGGGCCCATTTCGGGTGTTTCCGCCGGGCAGTACATCACCAGTTTGCTGAATGAATTGATGAGTGTGGCCGCCGCTCATAGCTGGCTGCCGGGCGCCATGCTCAGTGGACATCACGTTGCGCCACAGCTCCCCATGGACTTGACCTCGGCAGCGTTTGCCGCGATCGTCACCGTTTACTACTGGTGGCAAAATCTGAAGGGGATCGAGGAGTCCAGCGACAAGGCCCTGGAAGTGATGAAGATCACCACCGTGATGGTGGTGATTCTGCTGAGCTGGGGGATCTTCTCCGCCTTCCACGTAGGCGCCAAGCTGCCGCCATGGCCCACGCCCTCCACGTTACATTTCAGCAACGATGCTCTGGGCTTTCTGAAATACACCAAGCTACCCGCGATGCTGGGCTTGTTTGGCATCATCATGGCCTTCGGTCATTCGGTTCTGGCCATGAGCGGCGAGGAAACTCTGGCTCAGGTCAATCGCGAGATTGAACACCCCAAACTCAAGAACCTGAAACGGGCCGCGATCGTCATTGCGATCTACAGCTTTCTTTTCACCGGCCTTGGTTCGCTGCTGGCTGTGATGTTGATCCCCGACTCGGTGCGGGTGCCGGTCTACCGCGACAACCTGATCGCCGGGATGGCCATGTATATGGTCGGCCCACAGGTGCTGCGGATTATTTTCCGTGTGTTTGTCGTTCTGGTCGGCTTCCTGATTCTTTCCGGCGCGATCAATACTTCGATCATCGGTTCCACCGGCGTGCTGATGCGCATTGCCGAAGATGGTGTGCTCACCGACTGGTTCCGCAAGCCCCATCATAAGTTTGGCACCAGCTACCGGATCGTTAACCTGGTCGCGGCGATGCAGCTTTTCACCATCGTCGCCAGCCGAGGCAACGTAATAGCCCTGGGCGAAGCCTATGCCTTCGGTGTGATTTGGAGCTTCACCTTCAACAGCCTGGCTATGCTGGTGCTGCGATGGAAGTACAAGGGCGAACGCGGATGGAAGGTCCCCCCCAATCTGCGCATCGGCAAGCGCGAGATCCCGATCGGGCTGATTTCGGTTTTCATGGTGCTGCTCACCACGGCACTGGTAAACCTTTTCACGAAATCGGTGGCTACGGTCAGCGGTATTTTGTTCGCAACCACTTTCTTCATCATTTTTAGCGTCTCAGAGCGGGATAACAGGCGCCGCAGAACCACCACCGAACTACAAATGAAAGAGCACTTCCAACTGGAGCACGAAGACACGGTGGGTCGCGAAGTGCTCCAAATCAACCCCGGGTGCGTGGTGGTCACGATGCGCGATGCCAACAATCCCTTCGCGCTCAAGTGGACGCTGGCGCGCACCAACACCGGGGATCAGGACGTGGTGGTGCTGACGGCGCGCATGGTGGGAGCCGGCGGTCCGATGGTCATTTCTACCTCCGATCAGCTCTTTAGCGAATACGAGCAGATGCTGTTTACCAAGGCCGTTTCCGTCGCCGAGAGCTTTGGCAAGCACATCTCGCTTCTGGTAGTTCCGGCGGGAGACATTTTCGCAGCCCTGGTGCAGACTGCTAATTCTCTGGAAGCAGCCGCCGTGGTCTCTGGCCTATCCAGCAAGATGACGGCGCACGAACAGGCGTACCGGGTAGGCCAGGCGTGGGAAGCGTTGCCTGAACCGAAGAAGCAGATCACCTTTTATGTCGTCTCCCCCAATGGCGAGGCGGAGTCCTTCCACATCGGCCCGCACGCACCGTCGTTGCAAGCCGACGATGTGGAGCTGGTGCATCGCCTTTGGCTGAACTTCCGCCGCGATCCAGAGATGCAAAATCTGCACCATAGCGATATCGTCACCCACGCGCTGACCAGGTTGGCAGCCGAATACGCGCGCGACAAGCAGGAAACTTTGCTTGGGCTTCGCCGGCGGGTACAGGATGGTCCGCTAAGCGCCGCACGGCTTGGAGAAGTACGCAACCCGGTGACCCAGCCAGGAGCCGATTACGCGGTCCGCGCGCCCAGGCCAGATGACGAAGAACACTAAGCTGACACTTTCAGCCTTTCCCAGCAACGGGACCGATGGGTGCCCCAGACCCCGAATTCCCTGTCGAGCCCCATTGGGTTCCGGAAACCCCATGCGCCTTTCCTTATAGAAAGGCGCACACGCGAACTTTTATAGCGCCACGTGCAGGAAATTCGAGGTATCTCGCCCGTTTTTCGCGAGATGTGGGATACCACTGCCTGGGACCTCACGACTCTTCGATCACCCACGACCATCTCGGTAAGAACCGAACCTCGCATCGCGGCTTCCGCCCCTCTGTAGCAGACACAGTTTCATACGCTGAAAGACAGGTGACTGCGACCTGAAGCCCTTCCGACTAAACTTTAACTAGTGAGCCTCCCTCCAACAGCCGAGATGATAGCGCCGCAGATCGCGATTCGTGCTGGCGCACGTTATCCCGATGGCCCCCGCTTTGCACGCCGTGTCTTCTCGGGAGAGCTCTTCCGCCAAAGTGCGGTCGACTTCATGCTGAACAATGCCCACCGGTTCGGGGACCTCAACCACTACACCGGGTTCGGCCGGCACATCTTCCAGTTCAACCATCCTCAACTCATCGAAGATCTGCTGTTGCGCGACGCCGGCCACCACCACCGCGGACTGGTGATGCAGCGTGCCAAATTGGTGCTGGGAGAAGGATTGCTGACCAGCGAAGCTCCCCTGCATCTGCGCCAACGCAGGTTGGCACAGCCGGCCTTCCATCGGCAAAGGATTGTGGCCTACGGAAAAACCATTGGCAGCTACGCGTCAGAGATGACCTCCCGATGGCAAAGCGGGACGGTAATGGACCTGCACCCGGAGATGCTCCTCCTGGCTCTGCGCATTGTGGGCAAGACACTTTTCGATACTAACGTCGAAGCCGAGGTGCAAGAGATCGCGCGGGCAGTGGATTCTTTTATGGAATTTCTTCCCTTGGCATTCCTGCCCTTTCCCGAAACCATCCTCAACCTACCCTTGCCTGCCATGACGCGCATTCGAAAGGGACGAGCCTACCTCGACGGCCTTATCTACCGCATGATCGCGGAGCGACGCAACGATCCGGGCGATCGCGGGGACTTGTTATCGATGCTGCTGGCCACGGTTGACAGCGAAAACGGAACTGGCGGTATGTCCGACGAGCAGGTCCGCGATGAATGCGTAACCGTGATGCTGGCAGGTCACGAGACCACCGCGAATGCGTTGAGCTTCGCCTTGTGGGAATTGGCCAGAAATCCTGAGGTTCAGGAGCGGCTCTATCAGGAATGCCATGCTGTTCTGGGAGGCCGCACGCCGGCCGCGGAAGATTACAGCAGCCTCGGTTATGCCGCACAGGTATTTGCCGAGGCGATTCGCCTCTACCCTCCGGTCTGGGTAACGGCGCGCACGGCGGCAGAAGGATATGAGTATCGCGGTATAACCATTCCCAAAGGAGCCATTCTCCTGGCATCGCAAATTGTAGCCCACCGCGACCCTCGTTTCTGGGAAGACTCTCTGCGTTTCAATCCGCAACGCTTCACTGAGGAGAACAAAAGCCGCCGGCCTCGCTTCTGCTACTTCCCCTTCGGTGCGGGCGTGCGCCAGTGTATTGGCGAGGGGTTGGCCTGGATGGAAGGGGTGCTGATTCTCGCATCCGTGGCCACCCGCTGGAAGCTTTCGCTCCCCGCCGGTGCCCCCCACAATCTGCCTCTGCATCCGGCAATTTCGTTGCGGCCCAAAAGTGGCCTGCGCCTCCGCCTCGACCGCCGCCGCAGCTAGTTGTTGCCAAGCGAAAGCAGCCGGAGTAGGCTGGTTCCAGAGGCGAACAAATGGCGAAACTAGCAACTGCCCAAAACCCCACTCTCGACCTGTTTCCGATCCTCTCCCGATTCCCTCCCCAGGCTTGTGGTGCTCCTCTGACCGGCATTGCCCGCCTCGCGGCTGAGTCCTCTCCGGCGGGAGAGGGACATCGCATGGAACTGCGCTCGTTGGCGGTCCGGTCGGTGCTTAACCGGAGCGTTTCGCGGCGGGGGTTGCGCTTTGCCTGGAGTATCAATCCTTACCGGGGATGCGAGTTCGCCTGTCGCTACTGCTATGCCCGCTACACCCACGAATTCATGCAGCTTCCACCCGAGGACTTCGAGCGAAAGATTTTTATCAAGCAGAATGCAGCCTGGTTGCTGGAGCAGGAACTGAAGCAGGTTCGCCCGGGAGAAGAGATTGCCTTGGGCACGGCCACCGACCCGTATCAACCGGTGGAGCGCCGGGAAAAGGTGACGGAGTCGCTGCTGGAAGTGCTGGCCCGGCAGCACGGTCTGAGCATTGGCCTGGTCACGAAATCTACCCTGATTGAACGGGACATTCCGCTGCTGCAAAGGGTCGCGAAGAATAACCGGCTGGTGTTGCATCTGACCATCACCACTCCCAATGCAGCCCTGGCTCGTTTGCTCGAACCTCGAGCGCCCCGCCCGGACCTGCGGCTACGAACCGTTGCCCGGCTACGTGAGGCGGGTCTGCGAGCGGGCATATTGTGTTCGCCGTTGCTCCCCGGCATCACCGACACCGGCAAGGCTTTGGATGGGATGGCTAAAAAAGCAAAGGCCGCGCAAGCCAGCTTTTTCTCGGCCCAGCCGCTCTTCCTCAAACCCTGTTCCAAGGAGATCTATCTTGCATTTGTCCGCGAGCACTTCCCCGCGCTCGAGCCAATGTATAGAAAGCGCTTTGAAAGCGAAGCATTCGTTTCGACGGCCTATCGGACGCGGATCGAGGAACTGGTCAAAGCGGTCTGCGCCAAGCATGGTCTAGGCCGGCGCGGCGGGGACGCATTGTTGACCAGGCAGATAGGAGATTCGCCGCAATCTCTGGAATGGCCCGGTTCCAGTGTCGGCCAACTGTCGTTTTCCGACAGCTGCGCAAGCTGAGGGGGGTGCTACCAACAAACCGCACATCCTCCACACGCCACGCAGAGCGTTGAGGGATCTGCGGTTTAAGGATGCTCAGAGTCGCTACGTGGCCCCTGCCCGAAGCGGGGGTAATGAACGTGAGGCTCCTCTGCTTGAAGTGTTTTCCACTGGTCAGCGGTGAGCAGCCGGCGTAGCCCCAGCAACATGCGGCCATTGGCTTTTTCCAACTCCGCGCGCGCCTGGGCCACGCGATCAATTTGTGCCAGAATTTTGCCCTCGTCCGGTTGATCCGCTGCCAACAGCGGCTCCATTCCGGACTCTTCTTTTCGCACCGAGGCGCTGAGATCCATCAAACCGGGACGGCTTTGCTCAAACACCGCCTCCATTTTCTTTTGCTGGTCCGCGGTAAGCCCCAACTTTTGTGCCAATTCCGGATTGTTCCACCACCGCCCGTGGGGTCCCAGGTGAAACGCACGCTCCATAGGAGGACGACGGCCTTCCATGGGCGGTGGTCCCATGCCTTGTCCATTGGGAGGCGGGCCGCCCTCCTGGCACAGGGCCGCCCCCGATGCCAAAGCCAGCCACAGCAGCCCAACCGTGCTAATTGGTCTGAACAATGTGCTTGGCTCCCTGGGCAGCTGCGTTTGCACTGCTCTGTGTCGATACTAAGTGGGTCAAGGACTCCATAGACGACGGAACAGCGACCGAGACCTGTTCATCCACCTGATCCAGCAAGGCATCATCGCTCATCTGCTGCACAGGTTGTACCGCATGCGGGCTGGGAACGTGCAGCGGAAACAGTACCAGCGCCAGCAGCACTAACGGGATTGCCGCCGCCAGCACCCAGCGCATGGCAACAACAGGAAACCTCCTGACGGAGACAACATAAGGCTGCTGCGCCCGGGTAGCCAGGCACTGCGAACTCCACTCCACGGCGGCGCTGCGGAAAATACCCACGCCATGCTCCAGCCGTTCTACGGCAGCCCGGCACTCCGCGCATTCCGCCAGATGGCGAATGATCTGCGGAGCCGGTTGATCCGTTCCCTGCGTCAGTACGTATTCTTCCTGTTCCCACGCCGACAGATGATTGGTGTTCATTTTGTCTTCTCCATCGCCTTACGCACCGCGGCGAGACCACGATGCAGGTGACTCTTAACCGTCCCCACATGCAGCCCCATCGCGTTTGCGATCTCCGGCAGTTCCATCTCTTCCACGAAGCGCAGAAGAAAGACGCTGCGCTGTTGGCCGGGAAGGGCGGCCACGGCATCCCAAACCTTGAGCAATTCCTCCCGCACCACCAACGAGGTCTCAGGGGAACCCCCGGGAGCACGAAGACGGTCGGCCATGGCGCCGATGTCGACTGCCGTGTTGCCTACCGTTTTCCAAAACTGAAACTTCCGCGACCGCGTGGAGTCGCGGATGAGATTGGTTGCAATCCGGGTCAGCCAGGTGGCTACGCTGCAGTCTCCGCGGAACTCGTCGCGCGCCCGGTACGCCTTAAGGAAGCAATCCTGGGTCACGCTTTCCGCCAGGTCCGGATCCCGCAGCGAGAGCAGCGCATAACGATAGATGCGAGACCGGTAGGTGGCGCAGAGCGTGTCAATGTCCTCAAGCTCTGCAATCATCCGGTCTCGCACGGGTGAAAGCTCTCTAGCGTAGATAAGCCGCTCCAATGCTTCCATAGAAGTGCCTTCCTGGGCAGCAGTTTACGTTATCGCATGGGTCCGTGGCCGAATCCGCCCATCACGTGCTCCTGTTCCAACTCGCCAAACTTGGTCTTCTGGTCGGCCGTCAGAATAGCGTAGAACTGGGCCCGGGCAAGCGAATGGGCAACCAACGCCTCGCTTTCAATTTGACTTAAGGCATTGGCGGTCGACTGAATGGTCGCTGTGTCGTTGGACTTGATCGCAGTTTCCAGGGCCTGATGCGCGGCATGTTCGCTGGATCGTGAGTTCTGACGGGCTGTCGCTTCCGCGGTAAAGAAGGTGGTCGCTTGCTCGACCTGGGCTGGCGTGAGGGTTAGCAATGTGGTGTAGCGCTGGACCTCGTGCTGAGCCATGGCTGCCGGGGTAGGCGGGGTGTGCGGTGGGGTCTGCGCCTGGGCCATCGGCAAAAGCCCCAGGAGTGCAACGAGCGCAAGCGAAAACTTCATACGTCCTCCTTAGCGGATGAGTGGGTCTAACCCTTCTCGTTCCAATAGACGGAGGTGGGGGTCTCCCGGTTTACAGTGGCATCAAATCGCTACGTACCTAGGTGGCGGCAGCCGGACCGTCACCCTGGCCCCGACTCTCCGGTATCCGGGCCTCCTGCGGCATAGCGCAGCGCTACAATCGATAGGCTGCCGGGCAGCCTCCCGGTGACTGGGAAAAGGGAGACGCCGCTGTTCCAACTCCACTTGAACACGCTGGATTACGGCATCGTCGCTGCCTATTTTTTTATCATTCTGTTCGTCGGACTTCGCCTTCGCCGCAGCAATAACACTTCTCAGGAATTTCTTCTGGCCGGCCGGTCGCTGCCGCTGGCCATCACGGGCATTGCCTTTGTCGCCGCCAACTCCGGCTCCCTTGAAGTGATGGGCATGGTCTCCACCAGCGCCAAGTACGGCTGGCGCGCGGTGCATTTCTATTGGATCGGCGCCGTGCCCGCGATGGTATTTCTGGCGCTGCTGATGATGCCCATTTACTACCGCAGCAAAGTGCGCAGCGTACCGGAATTCCTGAAGCTGCGCTTCGGCGAGCCGACGCGGGTCTTCAATGCGCTCTCCTTCGCCGTGCTTACGGTACTGGTCTCGGGCGTAGGACTGTACGCGATGGCCCTGATACTCCAGGTGATTTTTGGATGGAGCTTTCTCCTCGCCACGGTGATCTCGGCGGTATTCGTGCTCGCCTATATCCTGCTCGGCGGCCTGCGCGCAACCATGTACAACGAGGTGCTGCAGTTCGGGCTGATTGTCGTTGGCTTTGCGCCCCTGGCGTGGTACTCGGCACGCTACTGCTGGGGAAAGCAGGGACACATATGGGCCGGCATGCAGGCGGTTAATCCGCATACCACAACAATGGACGGCTTGGGGGTCGTCTTCGGTCTCGGCTTCGTGTTGAGCTTTGGCTACTGGTGCACCGATTTCGTGCTGGTTCAGCGCGGCCTGGCTGCCCGTGACCTTCCCACCGCCGCGGGCACTCCGCTGGTGGCGGCTGCGATCAAACTCTTCTTCCCTCTGCTGGTGGTGGTGCCCGGAGTCGCGGCGGCGGCCATCCTTCCCGCAGGGCTCTCCAGTCGCTTTGACCTGGCACTCCCAGCGATGCTGGAGCGCTACTATCCCCATGGCTTGCTGGGATTGGGCGTCACCGCGGTGCTAGCCAGCTTTATGTCGGGAATGGCGGGGAATATTTCTGCGTTCAATACCGTTTGGACCTACGACCTGTACCAGGCCCACCTGGCGAAGGACCGCAGTGATGCCCATTATCTCCTGGTCGGGCGAATCGCAACCGTCGTGGCGACAATCCTCAGCGTCGGCACCTCTTTCGTTGTGCTCCGCTTCAATAACCTGATGGACTATGTCCAGATGTTGTTCTCTATCTTCAACGCGCCGCTGTTTGCGACTTTCCTGTTGGGCATGTTTACCAGCTGGGCCACGCCGGCCGGCGCGCTCACTGGATTGGTTTGTGGGACGCTGGCGTCCTTCGCGCATTGGCTGCTGTACCAGCAAGGAATTCTGAAGTATGGAAGCGACATGACCGCGAGCTTCTACGGTGCAGGTGTCGGATGGCTGACTTGTTTTGTCATCACCATCGCGGTCAGCCTGGTTACGAAAACTAACTCGCTCGCGGCTCCGAAGTATCGGCCGCCAGGGATCCGAGCGGGCCTTCGTAGCCTGCCATTCCCGTTGCTGCTTTCGGCCGCAGGCATCCTGCTGGCGCTAGCCTTGCTGAACCTCATATTTGCTTAGGAGCCTATCACAGCAGCGTCAGAGGGAATCGACGGGTGCCCCACGTTCGCCCCAGCGTACGTGGGCCGAAAAAGATGGGCGCAGCCCAACGATCGCTTTCTCTGAATTGGTCACGATTCGAAATGAGTGGCTCTGGTCCCGGCGGCTCTACACAGACTCCCACGGAACTGGCCAGAGGGCGAACTGATCGGATCTCCAAATGGATGCGGCAAAAGCGGTCGTTGGGCTGCGCCCATCTTTTTCGGCCCACGTACGCTTGCGCGAACATGGGGCACCCGTCGATTCCCTCCGGGCCCTGCTACGACACAAACTCCGAAACCCGCACTATTTACATCCATTTGCGGCACGACTAAAGTCGTGCCCTGACACAAACACGCAACATAGGGAGCATTCTCAGATGAGAATCAAGACATTGGCAGCAGCCGTATTGTGGCTTTCGACCTCAGGCGCGCTCTGCCAAACCTGGACCATTGGCAACGACCGGATAGAACGGACCATCACCTTTGATTCTTCATCGGGCCTCGTGACCCAGCGGCTGAATGATCTCACTACCCGTACAGAGTTCATCTCTTCCGAAAAACCCACCCGAAGACCGGCCCTGGAATTTTCTTTTCTCTGCAATGGGGAAACCCTGACCGGAGCGTCGTTTCAACTGGTCAAAGCGGAGCCGAGCACGCTGCCCGACGGTAAATCGCTGACCATCCACCTCCGAAGCAAGACACTTCCCCTGGAAGTCTCCGTCGTCTACCGGGTGTATGACGGGCACCCGGCCATACGCAAATGGCTGCTGCTACGCAATACCGGCACCGTAGCGTTACATCTTTCCCATATGAACATTGAATCCATTGCGCCCTCGGTAGGTCCATCGAATGAAACCATTCTGAATGCCCAGTACGGCGCTATTCCACGAGAAACGTTCTATACCGGCCGGTCAGAAGACGCCGGTCTTTTTGTAGCCAACGCGAGGACAGGCGATGGCTTCGCGATCCTTAGCGAAGTTCCCGGCTATATGAAACGAACAGAAATCAATGCCTGGTACAACCCCGGGCACGTCGGTGTCGGGGTTTTGTACGACACCGATCTGATGCCCTTCGAACGATCGCTGGCGCCCGGAACCGAATTCAAAACCGCGGCGGTCTCGCTGCTCACCTTTCGCAATGGCGATGGCTTCAGCGATCCTCATTGGGTACTGCCCTCCTATACCGCCGCTGTTCTTCAACGAAAGGTTGTTTCTCGTGGAACGCCGTGGATTTACAACACCTGGGAACCATTCCAGAGGAGGATCAATCGCGAAACCACGATGCAATTGATTGATGTAGCCGGAACCATGGGGATGGATATCTTCACCATCGACGACGGCTGGCAGCAGGATTACGGAGAGAACACAGTAGATCCGACTGCTTTCCCCGGAGGCCTCGACCCCATCCGGGAAGCGGTGGAAGCGAAAGGCATGCGCCTGGGATTATGGATTCCCTTGGCAGCTATCGGGCTCAAGACCGCGGACTATGTGCACCATCCGGACTGGGCAGCGCTCGATCAATCCGGTAAGCCCAAGTTCACCTCCACCGCCGCCGGCGCTAAAGTCGTGATGTGTCTGGCCACCCCTTTTGCGGACTCAGCGGCAGACCGGGTGAACGATGCCATCGAGCGCTTCCACTTGGCTTACGTGAAGCTCGATTTGACAACCATTTTCAATGCCTACGGCGAAGCGCCCGGATGCTGGGCCAACGGCCACTACCACGGCAGTTGGGCGGAGTCGCTGAATATGATCTATGAGGGGATCAGCCACGTCACCAGCAAAGTCTACGAGAAGCATCCGGACGTTCTTCTCGACCTGACGTTTGAGCTTTGGGGTCAAAAGCACGTGATCGATGCCGGTCTGCTGGCGGCCGGTGACCTCGACTGGATGAGCAACGTCAACGACTTCCAGCCCGACTCTGCCGGGACGATCCAGACCCGTACCCTGCTGTATCAGCGAGCCCCCTCCATGCCGGTGGAGAGCATGCTGATTGGAAACCTTCACGCTGACATACCAAACGCGCAAGAGACATTCGCCACAGCCATCGGTTCCGCCCCTTTGCTGCTTGGGGATCTGCGCAAGTTGAGTCCCGCCGATCAGCAGTGGTACCGGGACCACATTCGATGGTTCAAACAACTTCGCCAGCGTACGCAGATCAACCAGAGCTTTTTTCCGCTCGGCAACTGGCGTCAGCCTTCGTCAGCCACGTGGGATGGGTTTGCCCGTTTGTCGCATTCGGGCGAAGGCGTCATCGCGGTCTTCCGCAATCAGTCGAATGCGGCCGAGGCAAACATAGAATTGCCGCTCATGCCGGCGAGAAAAGTCAAAATCCACTCCGTGGTCTCGAACAAAGATCTGGGCGTGTTTACCAAAGACGACTGGATCCGCGGAGTTCCGGTCCAGTTTGCCGGTTCTCAATCAGTCGAAATTTTGGAAGTAACTTCGACTCAATGAGCGCTAGCGTCCGCCGTCAGCATGCTGCTGCTGGAGACGTGCTGACTAATGGTATGATCCCTCTGTTTTCGCAGGAGAGAAGATTCAGTGATCCAACGGAAGGTTTCCCGGCTAGTTGTTCTGAGCGCGACGACAATCGGCGCTGTGTTGATTGCATCCTCGCTAAACCATCATGGCCTGTTGCCTGCGGCTTCGAAGCGGGCGTCTGCGGCCGAAGCGCCGCCCACGGTTCCTATGGCTGTAGAGCGCCTGGATCCAGGCTTGGACATGATCGTTCCCGCTCAACCCGTGCTGCAAAAAGCAGCCACCGGCCCCGGGTTTTCATGGACGGAAGGGCCAGTCTGGATACCGGCCGGCTACCTGCTGTTTGCAGAGATTCCCAGCAACAGCATTCGCAAGTGGATGCCCGGTGGTGGGGTCAGCGTCTTTATGCAGCCAAGCGGCTACAAGGGCTCCGCGCCCTTTGCTGGTCACGAGCCCGGCTCAAACGGCATGACGCTCGACAGCCACGGCCGCCTCACCGTCGCCGGTCACGCACAACGTGACGTCTGGAGATTGGAGACGGTCAACCCCAAGGCGCAGGCCACGATTCTTGCCGATAGCTATCAGGGCAAGCAGCTGAACAGTCCCAACGACCTGGTGTACAAGTCAGACGGTGCGCTTTACTTTACCGACCCACCGTATGGACTCCCCAAACTCGACAGTGACCCAGCCAAGCAGCTGCCATTTAGCGGGGTGTACCGGGTCCCTGGCGCCGTCTCTCATAAGCCCGGCGCGCCTCCCGACCGTGGAGAGCTACAGCTCCTGGTGAAGGACCTGCCCCGGCCCAACGGCATCGCTTTTTCGCCGGATGAGAAATATCTCTATGTCAACAACTCCGAACCGAAGAAGCTCTGGATGCGTTACACCGTCAAGCCCGACGGGACACTCACAGACGGAAAGGTCTTCTTCGACGCCACCTCCGATAAGCGGTCAGGAGCGCCCGACGGCATGAAGGTGGATCAGAAGGGCAATGTTTACAGCGCAGGCCCGGGAGGGGTTTGGATCTTTTCCCCGGAAGGAAAGCACCTGGGCACACTCGATATTCCGGAACGCGTGGGAAACGTGGCCTGGGGGGGCGCCGACCACAAGACGCTGTATGTCGCGGCCAGCTCGAGCATCTATCGCATAACCTTAAAAATTCCTGGAGTCTACCCAAACATCAAGTGACCAGGAGCACGCAAGGGAATGCCTCTCATGATCCGACCAGCGATTGCCTCCGACATGGATGCAATCACGCTCATCTATGGGCACCATGTAAACCACGGCACCGGCTCGTTTGAAACCGAAGCACCTGACCGCACCGAGATGGCGCGGCGCTGGAACGAGGTAGACGCAAGGGGCCTGCCGTGGCTCGTGGCCGACGATGACGGCGATATTGGTGGGTATGCGTACGCCTCGCCTTACCGCGCGCGCCCCGCATACCGGTATACCGTGGAAGATTCCATCTATGTCCGCGCGGATCGTCTGGGTACCGGCCTGGGCAAGCTTCTCATGCCCGCGCTCATTACGGCCGCCCAGGCGTGTGGAATGCGCCAGATGATTGCGGTGATCGGCGACAGTGCCAATCAATCTTCGATTACCCTGCACCGGCGTTTCGGATTCGATGAAGCGGGACTGCTGAGAGATGTCGGATTCAAGTTTGGACGCTGGCTCGATACCGTCTTCATGCAGCGGAGTCTCGTAGGCAACGAGTAGTGCGACCTGAAACCCATTTCCGAATCAACTGACACCAGACAAGAATCCAATCACTGAACTATGAATTACGCATGAGCGCGGAAGCCACGAAACTTAGAGTCATCATCACAGGCGCCACCGGCATGGTCGGCGAAGGCGTCCTGTTGGAATGCCTGGAACACCCGGCGGTCGAACAGGTTCTTCTGGTAAATCGCAAGCCTTACGTGCGAACGCACCCTAAGCTTAAGGAGTGCATCGTGCCTGATTTTCTTGATCTGGATGGGTTCACCAGCCAGTTGACCGGCTACGATGCTTGCTTTTTCTGCGCCGGAGTCAGTTCGAGGGGAATGAACGAAGCAGAGTACAGTCACGTCACTTATGACCTGACAACTCATTTTGCCTACAAGCTGGCCAGCCTCAATCCTCAAATGGTTTTCGACTACGTGTCGGGCAGTCTCACTGACAGCTCTGAGAAGGGGCGTGTTATGTGGGCCCGGGTGAAGGGGAAAACGGAGAACGCACTGATGAGAGCCGGCTTCCGGAAGGTATACAACTTCCGCCCCGGCTTCATGAAGCCAATACCTGGGCAGCAAAACATCAAATCGTATTACACCTTCATCGGTTGGTTATATCCGTTCCTGCGAGTCTTCTTTCCCAACCAGGTGAGCACCATGCGTGAAGTGGGGCTGGCCATGATTAACAGTGTGCTGAAAGGCTACCCGAAGTCGATCCTGGAGATACGCGACATCAAGATCCTTGCTCGGGCATAACCCGTAGCAAATCGATCGTATCTTCGGGAGAACAACGATCGCGTTTCAGAAAAGGAAATCACCATGAGAGCGTTCGTTGTTGAACAACCCGGAGGAGCCTTTGTGCCGCTCGATATTCCCCGCCCCATCCCCGCGGCTGGGCAGGTTTTGGTGCGGGTGCACGCAAGCGGCGTAAACCCCCTCGACACCAAGATTCGCGCTGGAAAGGCAGGCCATGCGAATCAACCGCTGCCCGCGGTGCTGGGGCTCGATATGGCGGGTGTTGTCGAAGAGACGGGTCCTGAAGTAACAGCCTTCCACCCCGGAGATGAGGTCTACGGCATGGTCGGCGGCGTGGGAGGGCTACAAGGGACGCTTGCCGAGTACGTCGTTACCAATGAGGAGCGGCTCGCGTTCAAGCCGAAGTCACTTTCTATGCGGGAAGCCGCCGCTCTTCCCCTGATCACCATCACCGCATGGGAGGGATTGGTTGATCGCGCCAGGGTGCAGGCGGGCCAGAAAGTGCTGATCCACGCGGGCGCGGGAGGCGTGGGCCAAATCGCAGTGCAGCTGGCAAAGGCATATGGTGCGCAGGTCTTCTCTACGGTCTCTCCAGACAAGCAGCACGTCGTGGAAGCGTTCGGGGCTATCCCGATCGACTATCGCACGCTCACTCCGGAGCAGTATGTCGCGCTGCACACCGCGGGTGAGGGTTTTGACGTGGTCTACGACACCGTCGGCGGCGCAACCATCGATGCTTCCTTCGTCTCGGTCAAACGTTACACCGGCCACGTTGTGAGCTGTCTCGGCTGGAGCACGCACTCGCTGGCTCCGCTTTCGTTCCGCGGTGCGACTTACTCCGGAGTGTTCACCCTGATGCCATTGCTTACAGGCTTTGGCCAGGCACACCATGGCGAGATACTTCAGCAGGCGAGCGTGCTGGCCGATGCTCACCAGCTCAGGCCAATCCTCAACCAACAGCGCTTCTCGGCAAACGAAATTGCCGCAGCGCACGCCGTGGTTGAGACTGGCGCCCTGGGCAAAGTGGTAGTGGAGTTTTAACCGCAGCCTCATTCATGCCGACGATGAAAGGAGAAGAACATGGCGTTCAAGGGCGCACTGAATGCGATTTGCGATGCGGTGAGCAAGTGGGACGGAGTCGCGGAAAGGCCGCACCGGTTTGGTGGAACTGCGTTTTACCGCTCCAACCGCGAATTGGGCCACATTCACGGGGATGGGCTAGTGGACATTCCTTTTCCGCGCGACGTGCGGGATCAACTGGTCCTCAACGGAGAGGCGCAGCCACACCACATTCTTCCCCAGTCAGGCTGGGTGAGTGTGCCTTTGCGTTCGGCCGAAGACGTCACGCGAGCCATTATGCTGCTCCGCAGATCTTACGAGCGTCGAGGTTGACACCGGCGGGGGCCTGGGTTCATTTTTTCCGAACGGCGGTCCATCGCCCATCGGCTCGGCCTTCTACTTTCATACGTCCCTTTGCCGAGTCCTCATCCACCCACCCGGCGAGTGTCGCCGTGACAGTTCCAGGTTGCTCGGGCCAGGTGCCACTGAAGGTCAGCTCAACATAACCGTCTCGCCATATACCGCTCACCGGTTGATTGGGGCCAAACGCGCCTGACCATATGCCCGCGAGTGTGTTGTCCTGGCGCACGAGCTTCATGGTGCCGGTGTAGGTCCCGGCATCGCTTGCGAACTTTACATCCCAGGTGCCGGCACCTTCTCCGTCATTCGTCAGCGGTTCCGGTTTTGTATTGCTGATTCTCAGGTTGGAAAAATATGCTTCCTCGCCGGCATAACTCCACAGGGCGACCCCGCCCTGCAGGTCTTCGCCCTTCAAGCCGTCCACCACCAGGCTCGGATTTTCCGACCCATTCACATACAATTTTGCCTGGCGTCCATGCACTTCGATCTTCACTTTGGTCCATTCGTCGAGCTGCAACTCAGCATAGGCTTCGTAAATGGAAGGCCACTGCCTGCGCAGCTTCTCCCAACCGAAACCAGGCTCGGCCGCATATTGCACCGAATGATTGCGCATGGCCTGGTCTTCCGACCGCGCATTCCCTGGCCGAAGATAAAACAGGTCAAAATGTGCGGCATCCGGACGGGCACGGAACGCAATTCCCGTAAAGCCAGGTCTTCTTACGCCCGGTGGCGTGGTGACCTTAGTTGCGATGTCTACCTCAATGGTCCCATCGCGAAACTGCATCCCCTTAACCAACGCGAGGCCATCCTCCCCCTGCGCGATCAAACGAACAGCCTTACGGCCTCGATACTCGACCACTTCCGCCTTCACCCCCTGTTCCACGAGATCGTTGGTGTCGGTGAAAGCGAAGGTCTGCGATGCCGAAGTGACTGGAGCCGCATTATGAACCTCTTGCGCTCCCCAAAGGTGGACTGCAGACCACAGGAGAAGCACGACTCCGGAGAAATGAAATGGCCGTGGCATGCGCCAAACAGTAGAACCCTCAGTCCATGGGCAGCAAGCATCCAGTGACGAAGCGTCGAAAATTAGTGTTGAATAGATTTCTAATCATCCGACGCGGCTTGGAAAGTTGACCCAACGAGGACAGATCGACGGGTTGGCTGTCGCACAATTGGAATCCGAATTTCCGGAATTGCATCTCAAACTCTGTAGCCGCCCACGCAACCCCAGGAGATTCTGCCACGGATGAACGTCACCACAGAGCCCTCTGCTCGCAAACGGTCTGACCGGCCGAATCTGATCCTCGGCATCTGCTGCATGAGTCTGCTGCTGGTAAGCATGGACGTGACCATCGTCAACGTTGCGCTGCCGGCCATTCAGCACGAACTTCACGCCACACTGTCGGGACTGCAATGGATCCTCGACGCCTATACCCTTGTAGTCGCCAGCCTGCTCATGCTGGCGGGCTCCGTTGCAGACCGTCTTGGGCGGCGGCGAGTCTTCCAATTTGGGCTTTCTCTCTTCACAGCTGGATCGGTCTTATGCAGCCTGGCGCCAAGTATTGGCGGCCTCATTGCCTTCCGTGCCATTCAAGGCCTGGGCGCCTCTATGCTCAATCCTGTGGCCTTATCCATCATTGCCAACTCCTTCCACGAACCTAAGGCCCGGGCACACGCTATCGGTCTTTGGGGAGCAGTGGCGGGTATTTCGTTTGCCCTCGGCCCACTGATCGGCGGGGCGCTAACCCAGGCCGTGGGCTGGCGATCCATCTTCTGGATCAATCTGCCTATTGGCCTCGCAGCGATAGTATTGTCGGCACTCTACGTACCCGAATCGAAAGCGCCGCGAGCACGAGCGTTCGACCCGGTCGGCCAGCTACTGGTGTTTGTTTGCCTGGCGTCGCTGACCTTTGCCGTGATTGAAGGCCCGCATGTGGGCTGGCAGTCGCCGCTTATCCTCGGTCTGTTTGTCTTGTCGGCGATTGGCCTGGCGGCTCTTCTGTTCTACGAGCCGCGGCTGAAGGACCCCCTCCTGGACCTGCGCTTCTTCCACAGCGTGCCTTTCAGTAGCGCCACACTTATCGCTGTTTGCGCATTCGCCTCCTTTGCCGGATTTCTTTTTCTCAATGCCTTGTACCTGCAACAGGTCCGCGGATTGTCGGCCTTCCATACTGGCCTTTGCACGCTGCCGCTTGCCGTGATGATGATGATTTGCGCACCGCTTTCCGGCCGCCTGGTCGGCAGCCTTGGCACACGTCCTTCATTGTTGATCGCAGGCACCGGATTCCTGCTCAGCGCCGGGATGCTCACCCGCTTGACCGTCGCTACGCCCATAGCTCTTCTACTGTTGGTCTACGTGTTATTTGGAATAGGACTTGGCATGGTCAACCCCGCGATCGCCAATAGCGCTGTAGAGGGCATGCCCCGGTCGCAAGCGGGGGTGGCTGCGGCGATCGCATCCACCAGTCGGCAGGTGGGGGCCGCGCTGGGTGTTGCCGTCGCGGGCACCGTTGTGAGCACTAGCCACGCCCACGGGTCTGACTTTACCCAGGCCACGCACGCCATTTGGTGGATTATGGTGGCTTGCAGTGCAAACATCCTGTTGCTCGGCTGGGCGTCCAACACTCCCTGGGCCCATGCAAGTGTAAAGGGGGTCGCACACTTATTGGAGGATTCAGGAACTTACCCGCAGGTGCGACAGCAATGAAGATTCTGGTGATTGGCGCGGGTGCAGTCGGCGGCTATTTCGGCGGCCGGCTGGCTCAGGCCGGACGCGATGTGACCTTCCTGGTGCGCGGGCGCCAGGCGGATAACATTCGCAAGCAAGGTCTGCAGATCGTAAGCCCTCACGGGGACGCCACGCTCCATCCCAGGATCCTGTTGGCAAACGAACTCCGGGACGCATTTGACCTCATACTTCTCAGCGTCAAAGGCTACGGCCTTGAGCCGGCAATCAACGATTTTGCACCCGCCGTGGGCAAAGCCACGATGATTCTGCCCGTTCTGAACGGGATGCGCCACATCGATCTCCTGATAGAACGTTTCGGAGAAGGGGTAGTCATCGGAGGCGTCTGCCTGATCTCCAGCGAAGTAGACGACGATGGACGTATCGTGCAGCTTACTGGCACCCAGAGACTCGTTTACGGAGAACTACGCGGCGGTCCCACAGAAAGAATGAATCACCTTGATACCGTCATGCAGGGAGCAGGCTTTGAAGCCCGTATTTCTGAAGGCATCACCCAGGAGATGTGGCAGAAGTGGGTTCAGCTCTCCAGCCTGGGCGCTTTGACCTGCCTCCTGCGAGGCGCGGTCGGAGAGGCCGAGGCCGTACCCGGCGGAGTGGATACCGCAACCGAAATCCTGCGAGAATCGACCGCCATCGCGACCGCGTGCGGGCATCCGCCGAGCGGAGATTTCCTGGGCAAGGTACGCAGTACGCTGACCACCAGGGGCTCGAACCTGACCTCTTCCATGTATCGGGATCTGGTCAAAGGTACTCGCGTGGAGGCCGATCAGATCATTGGTGACCTGCTCGATCGAGGGCGCAGATTTGGTGTCGACACTCCCCTGCTTCACGCGGCTTATGTAAACCTGAAAATCTACGAAGGACGACTCTCGACGAAGGATTAAAAGCCGGGGGATGTTTTTCGTCAAAACTCCCGCAAAGTTGGAGATGTAAAAAGCCGGCATCTTCTCAGACTTCCAATGTCTGCCAAACAACTTAGCTCTTATGCGCTCAGACCTGGGTGCCTACGGCCGTGCTACTGGTTCCGCGTATCGCAACGCACAAAGTGGTGATGTCTGCTTCCAATTGCGGAAGAAGACGCGCGGCATGCTCGATGTTGCTCGAACGGCCCATTGCTTCGATTTCCTGAGCCTTCTTCGATATCTCTGGTTGTCCCAGATAACCAAGTTCTCCCTTGAGTGAGTGGGCGACCGACTCCACTGTTGCCGCGATTCCCTGGTTCACGGCGAGACGCAAGGCAGTGAGATGTTTTGGCGCCTCGTTGAGAAATATCTCGATCACCTCGCGAAGAAGTGTTGCATCCCCGTCGAGCTGTTCCAAAGTTTTGGCCATATCCCAGGTAACGACACTCTCTGCCGATATGGAATGCCTGGGTTTTTCGACATCGGGAGATGCAACGCGCGGTGTGTCCTCAAGTGCAGTCAGAATGGCCGCTTGAAGTTCCCCCGCCTGGATGGGTTTCGTCACATAGCCGTCCATGCCCGCTGCCAAACACCGTAACCGGTCCCCTTTCATGGCGTGGGCGGTCATCGCGATAATCGGTATGTGCGCGCCGGTCGATTGCTCGCGCTCGCGAATCGTTTTCGTCGCCAGGATGCCGTCCGTGACCGGCATCTGAATGTCCATGAGCACGAGATCGAAACCCTGCTGCTGAACCAGGTCAATGGCTTCCTTACCATTATTGGCAATGACCAGGGTATGGCCAAACCTGCTAAGAAGCCGGGTTGCCACCGTCTGATTCACATGGTTGTCTTCGGCCAATAGGATGTGGAGCGGACGAAGTAATGACTGAGATAACCGGGCCGTTTGCGGAGTCGCCTTGTATCCCAACGCTGCGAGGATCGCGGACAGCAATTCTTTCCGGCGAACCGGCTTGGCAAGGAAGGCGGCGATGCCCAGTTGACGACGAAGCTCCGCATCCTCTTGACGTCCTCCTGACGTGAGTATCACTACAGGGAGGGAGGCAAACACCGGCCGATTGCGGATGCTGGCCACCAGGCCAAAGCCGTCCAACTCAGGCATATGCATGTCGGACACGACCAACTGGTAAGGCTTTCCTGCCTCCGATGCTGACACCAGTGCAAGAAGTGCTTGCGCGCCGCTTTCTACGCAAGTGGTCTGCGCATCCCAGACTCGCAGAGTGCCTTGGAGAATCCGCCGATTGGTCGGGTTATCGTCGACTACGAGAATCCTTACATCCCGCAAAGATTCTGGTGCGGCGATCATGCCGGACTCAGCCCCGCTCGCATAAGGCTGCATGCGCACAGTAAAGCAAAAGCGTGTGCCTCGACCGACCTCACTTTCCAGCCAGATACGCCCGCCCATCATCGATACCAACCGCGCGGATATCGTGAGGCCCAGCCCGGTGCCCCCATACTTACGCGTGGTTGAGGTATCCGCTTGTGTGAACGGCGAGAAGATAGATTGCTGCATCTCGAGCGGAATACCAATGCCTGTGTCCGACACGCTGAAACGTATGCTGAGTTCTTCGCGCGTCTGGCTTTCCATCTCGGCCTCTAGCACGACCTCTCCGCTCTCGGTAAACTTGATGGCATTGCTCACCAGGTTCAGGACTATTTGCCGCAGCCGTCCAGAGTCTCCCAGCACCATCTCCGGCAAATCAGGCGCTATGTCGCACAGCAGTTCCAGTCCTTTTTCCCCGGCGCGCTGAGCGAACAACTTGAGCGCATCTTCCACGCAATCACGAAGGTCAAAGCCAATTGCCTCCAGATCGATCTTGCCGGCTTCGATCTTTGAGAAATCCAGAATGTCGTTGATGACGGTGAGCAAGGAATCGGCGGAACGTTTGACTGTTTCCAGGCAATCCCGCTGGTCTGCAGTGAGCACCGTATCCAACACGATCTCCGTCAGGCCAATGACACCGTTGAGCGGCGTCCGAATTTCGTGGCTCATGTTGGCGAGGAATTCGCTTTTTGCGCGATTGGCAGCTTTGGCAGCCTCTTCCGCAAGCTGTCGCTCGAGAATTTCGGCCTGCAGGTTGCGGGTTCGTTCTTCGACAATTTTGCCCAGCTGGCTCCGCTCCAGGACTCGTCCCAGCTGGGTGCCAATTTGAGCCATCAATTCCAGGAAGAAAACATCGGGAGATTCCGTCGTGTGGGCAAAGAACTCCAGAACGCCGGCAACCTCCGTGCCCGCGAGAACGGGGAAAGCGTAGCCCGCCCTCAGGTCGCCAAGGCGTGCAGCCTCGGCGCGGGGAAAATTGGTGTCCTTTGCCAGATCCAAAATCAGGAATGGCTTTCCGCTGGAAAACACCCGCCCCGGGAGACCAACATCCGGATTAAACGTTGTGGCTTCCGACGCGCGCTGAAACGCTCGCATACACTCAGCTTCGACTCCATGCCAAATGCCGGCGGAGTGCAGGCGTTTGCCTTCGGCAACCGATTCGACAAAATACGCGTGGCCTAAGGGCCAACCCGTGTTCTGGCATATCTTATCGAGAGCAATCTTAAGTATGTCTTCTACACTGGTAGCCTCGTTGGCTGCCACGGCGATGGTTCCGAGTAATTCGATTTGTTGCTTCTTCTGATACAGCTCCCGAAGTCCGCCTTCGGCTATCGACTCGGCGGTGAGTCGCGCCTTACGCTCACGTTCTGCGCGTCGCCGTAACTTCCTGATCTCTTCCGCGAAGTCCTCCGTGGCGGATCGCACCAGCTAATCGCTCCGGTCTGACGAGAAGGAGATATGACAAAGGCACCTGGCATCTCCATTGTGCATACATTCCCGATGCTCGAAAATCACGGTCTCGCCGTAGTGCGTGGCTGCTCCTTCGGTAAACCCCTGGGCCAGAGCACACAATTTTCGCGGCGAGCGATAGCCCATCATGAGAGCGCCGCCGGGTGCATCGTGAAACTCAAAGGTGGGGACGTCGGCGCCTGGATAGATCTTTCGCACCTCGGGATGAATGATGCCGTTCACGCTCAGGACAAACGGACGGGCTGACTGCTGAGCGGTGAAAAACGAGGGATATCGTTCCACCAGCAACGGAATGGCTCTCTGGCCGAACCAGCGCAACACTTCGAACGGGCTCACGCCGAGCATGCGCGCGGCGGCCCCGACCAGCAACTGGATATGCTCGTCCGGGTAGCTACCCAACGAGGTATAGGCACCATCGAGCGACGTGGCCGTCAGTAACTCGTCCCATGTGTCCTGGCCGTGATCATGGATCACCACGTCTTCCAGCAGATTGAATATGATGCCCTTCATGGGATTGGCGACACGGCGGAGAACGGGCGACATAGGTTGTATCGGCAAGTCGGTGCCGTCACTTTAGATCCGAGGAACGAGAGGCTAGCCGGCAGCGAAAGTGTGGCAAAGCGATACGATTCTTTCGCTAACGAGCAATCCCCCAGACACCTGCGCTCCCCCAAGCGTAGAGTGTTGATTCCCAATACTCAAAATAAATTCTCATCCCGACCTTACGTGCCGAATTCCGAATAATCAAAATGAATTGTCATCCCGACCGGAGCGTACCCGGATTTCCTGCCACGCTGGACTGGACAAGGCCGCGTGTGCGCCCTTCCGTAAAGAAGGGCGCATGAGGTGCAGCAACGCCGCCAAGGTCCACAGGAAATCCGGGGTAGCGTAGTGGAGGGACCTGCAGTTCAGCGGATCTATCCTGGAAATGTTTCAGCGCAGCGATACCGGTCGCAAAGCAAGAGATCGAACCGGTCTGATCGACCGTTCTACTCCGGAAGAGCAAAGCTATAAACCGCATTTCCCGCCGAAATTGCCACGTATTGTTTCCCCTCGATGGCATAACTAATGGCAGAGGAAGCAATCGACCCTCCAGTTTGAAAATGCCAAAGTGACTTCCCGGTCGTGGAATCGAGCGCAATCAAATTGCCATCTCCGGTGGCAAGAAAGACCAGTCCGCTGCCGGTAGCCAACGCCCCCGACCCCATAGAGATGCGAAACATCGGATACTCCCACTTGACCGTGCCCGTCGTCGTATCGATAGCCAACAACCCCATCTTGCTGGGCTCGTCAGCCGGGAATGGTCTTCCCCCCATGTACTGCCGACCCGCCTCATACCTAACCGGAACGCTGCGGTATCCCATGCCGCCGTTCAGCGCAACCACGTACAGCACGGAGCGGACCGGATCGTAAGAAGGGCTTTGCCAATTGCTACCCCCCACCAGGATAGGAGAAACAATGTTGCCTTTGGGCGTCGCCTTCCAGTCAGGCATCAGGATAGGACGGCCATCCGGCTGGAAACCGCTGTTCCATGTCTGCTTGACGTAGGGTTTGCCAAGAATAAGCTTCCCGTCCGTCCGATCAAGTACGTAAAACATCCCGTTACGATCCGCCTGCAACATGACCTTGCGCTTCGCCCCGTTGATCACGCTATCCGCCAGCACGACGTCTTCGTTGGCATCCCAGTCATGTGTGTCTCCAGGAGTGAACTGGTAATGCCATTTGCGCTTGCCGGTGTCGGGATCCAGAGCAACGACCGAGCAGGTGAACAGGTTATCCCCTTCCCGCACAGCTCCGTTCATACTGGGGCCGGGGTTGCCCACCGTCCAATACACTACGTCGAGATCCGGATCATAACTGCCGGTCAACCACGCGGCCCCACTGCCGTGTTTCCAACTCTCGCCACTCCACGTCTCGTTACCAAATTCTCCTGGCCCGGGAATCGTATTGAACCGCCACAGCCGTTGTCCGGTCTTCGGGTCGTACGCGTCGATAAAGCCGCGAATGCCAAACTCGCCCCCAGCTACTCCGACGATGATCTTGTCTTTCACCGCCAACGGCGCTCCCGTGATGGAATTGCCGGTCATCGTATCGGCCACCTGGGTTTCCCAAAGAATCCGTCCGCTGCGCGCATCCAATGCGACCAGCGCGGCATCAAGGGTGCCGAAAAAGAGCCGATTTCCCAGCATCGCTACCCCGCGATTAAAGGGATTGATCTGGTTTGGGTTGATAACCTTCTGCCGGCGGTCATACTTCCATATAGTCAGGCCGCTCTTGGCGTCGATCGCATACACGCCAGCCGATTCGGCCGTGGTGTATGTGGCGTACATCGTGCCATCCACAACCAGCGGAGTCGCCTCGAGCACCGGTCCTGCCGGCATCGGCACCGACCATCTCGCCTGCAATTGGTTGACATTCGCCGGTGTGATTTGGCTTAGCGGCGAAAAGTGTTGCCCCTGGTAATTGCCCCAATAGGTAAGCCAGTTCTGAGGCTCCGCCTGAGCGTTGCGCAGTCTGGCAAAACTCAATCCCCCGGGCACCTCCACCTGGGTAGTCTTGCTCAGATCGCGCGCCTTCAGGCTTTTCAAATACGCAATCAGATCCTCCGTCTCCGATGGAGAAAGCAGTTGACTATAGTTACCCGGCATCAGCGACTTCGTTTCGTTGCGCTCGGTCAGAATATCTTTCCTGTCGAACTTGCGCAGTTTGCCGCTTAAGTCCGTCATGATCAGGGTGTAGTTGTCCTGGGCCCGCTGCATCCCGGTGACCTCTTCCCCATCGCGCGTCTTAACGGTAACGGCGCTGGGTCTGAACCAGCGTTGCGGACCTCCCTTGGAAGCATTCGGATTGGCAATCACGCCGCGCAGGTATGCTGCGGAATTCTTTCCCGCATCCGACAAATCAGGTCCCATATCCGTGCCGCGCGCGTTCACCTCATGACACCGGGCGCAGCCTCCTTTGCCCCAGAAAATTTCTTGCCCAGCAGCCACGTTGCCCGTCACCCTCTCGTTGGCCGCCGCGCCGTTGGTATTGAGGCTCCGCAGATAAGTGATCATTCGCCACACGTCGTCCGAAGGCAAAAGAGAGAACGCCGGCATCTGCGTGCCCGGAACACCCGTCCGGATGGTCCGAAACAAATCGTTGTCTTCGCCACCGTGCTTGAAGTTGCCCGATGCCAGGGATGGACCGCGACCACCCTGCGCATCCGCGCCGTGGCACGCCTGGCAGGTTTGGTCGTACAGCGTCTTGCCTGCGGTAACCGCCGCCCGGTTTCCTGCAAACGGATTCTTTTGCACGTCAGGCATGTCCGCTTGTTGCGCTAACATCCTCGAACAGGGCATAACCAGCAAGAAAGCAAAGCCTGCAAGAGCGCATCGCAAAAATCGGCACTCCATCAGTTACCCCTGCCGAATGCTTTAGTTTTCATCTCAAATTAGACTATCGGATGCAGAGGGATTTTTGTATGCGCCGTCGTTACCTCATCCAAATTGTCCTCGGGAGCTTCGCTCTTCTGGCGACCGCCCTCATCAGCCAGGAGACCCAGGACGCCACTCCTCCCAAAGGCCCCGCACCGAACGCGGCGCCGCCACGCGGCAGTCAAGGCGGGTTCAACGGCACTCCGGAACAGCGGGCGGCTGCGACTCGCGTCTTTCTCGGGCTTGGACCTGAGCCAGACAAGGCAGCAGCCGCACGCGGCGCGCCCCCGTTTCAGCAGAACTGTGCCTTTTGCCACGGACCTCAGGCGCGCGGTGCGGAGGGTCCGAACCTGATTACCTCAGATGTGGTTCTCGGCGACGACCATGGTGAGCATCTGGTTCCGTTCCTGAAAAAGGGACGACCGGATAAAGGCATGCCGTCCTTCGCCAGCATGGCTGACGATCAACTCAGGGACATCGCCGAATTTCTTCATCTGCAGGTTGAGGATGTCGCCAACCGCGGGACCTATCATGTGCTGAACATTCTGGTCGGCGATCCAGCTCGGGGACAAGCGTATGTCTCCGCCAACTGCATGTCGTGCCATACCCCTCAAAGCTTTGACCATATCGCAAGCAAGTTTCGCTCCCCCGACCAACTGCAGCGCAGCTGGGTTTGGCCAGCCAGGCCCCCCGACAACTCACTGGCCATTACCGCGACAGTAAAGACGACGGACGGCAACGTTATCTCCGGCCGCGTGACCCAGGTCAGCGACTTCCGCATCGCCCTGGTTGACAGCAGCGGCCAGAGCCATGTGATTGACAGGGGACCTGGGGTCGACGTGGAAATGAAGGACCCCCTCGCACCCCATCAGGCGCTATTGATGACCCTCAAGGATGATGACATGCACAATGTGACGGCTTATTTGGAGACGCTCAAATGAGAATTGGCTCCGTGCTTTGGGCGGCGGCAGTGCTGCTCACCCCAGCCCTTGCAGCGCCCACCGTCTCGCTCGACCCGCAAGAGATCGGCAAACCGCCGATCAAAAACTGGACCAGTTACAACGGCGACTACAATGGCCAACGCTTCAGCACGCTAACCCAGATCAATGCCGGCAATGTGAACCAACTGGCCCAACAATGGGTTTACAAAATCGCTCGTCCCGCTGGCCAGACTCGCGCGCCTGAGCCCGCGATCAAATGCACCCCTCTTTTGGTGGACGGCGTACTCTACATCACCATTCCCGACCACGTGTACGCACTCGATGCACATACCGGCAACCCATACTGGCATTACGATTGGGCCGATCACGGCGGCCATCTGATCGGCCAGCGCGGGGTCGGCATATGGAAGACCACGGTTTATTTCCTCACACCTGACAACTGGCTCGTCGCCCTCAACGCCTCCACGGGCGCAGAATTGTGGCGGAAGAATTTCGCCGACGCCCGCAAGCAATATTTTTCGACCACGGCGCCATTGATCGTAAAGAACCACGTACTCGTGGGAATCGGCGGCGATGCCATGGACATGCCTGGCTTTCTCGATTCATTTGATCCGGTGACCGGAGATTTGCAATGGACCTGGTGGTCCACCCCGCGCGCGGGAGATCCGGCGCTCAAGACATGGCCCAACGAAGCGACGTCCGGGCACGGTGGCGGGATGACATGGATGCCGGGCACCTATGATCCCCAACTCAACCTGTTATATTGGCCGACCGGTAACACCAACCCGGTGTTCGCAGGTCAGGGACGCCCCGGGGCTAACTTATGGACGGAAGCGATCGTTGCCCTTGATGCCGACACCGGCAAACTGAAATGGTATTTTCAGGTCTCGCCCCATGACACGCATGATTTTGACAACACAACGGCGCCGATTCTGATTGACAAGGTGGTGAACGGAAAGCCGCGTAAGTTAGTCTCGCAAGCGGCGCGCAATGGATTCTTCGTAACCCTCGACCGCGTCACGGGAAAATATCTGGTGGTCAAGCCGTTTGTGCCGCTGGATTATTACTCGGGCCTTTCCCCGCAAGGAGAGCCTATTCCGATCCCGGAGAAGGATCCCAGTGTCGGCGGCTCGATCAGCATCGCAAACGCCACCAATTGGGAAGCGCCGGCATTCAACCCACAGGCTTCTTTGTTCTATGTGGATGCGGTCGAAGGAAAGGCAATTTATTATCTGACGGACAATGGTCCCCATCCCTCCGGATACAGCGGTACGGGCGCGTTTATCGGCGTCTCCAGGCGCGTACTGAAGGCAATCGATCCGCTCACTGGCAATGCCGTTTGGACGCATGAGTATCCAAACCTGAGCAATGCGCCGCTCACCGTAGGGCCTGGAATGCTTACGACCGCAGCCAATCTACTTATCACCGGAGATGATCAGAAAAATCTGATCGTCTACAGCGCGGACAAGGGCCACGTGCTTTGGCACCATGAATCGACAGCGAATGTGTCCAACGCGCCCATCACCTACATGCTGGATGGCAAACAGTGGATCCTGGTGGGCGTCGGTGACAGCCTCAACGCCTACAGTCTGCAAAAGTAGCCGCTAGCAACTCTCCGCGTAGGCCCGCTGCCCTGCGCGTGTCTGGTAAATCAGTGCACATCAGCCGAACGGTCTCCCTCGTAATGCATGATGTGGTAATAGGCTTCCCAATTCGTAAAGACAACCGGCGGCGGAAAATGCGTCAGCGGGTCATTGAGGAATGCGGACAAGCTCTTAACTACTTGCTGCGTCTGGTAGACGCCGGTCAACCAGTCTCCCCTGTACCAATTTTTCCATTTACCGTATTCGGCGGCGGCCTGCGCCTGGCGGATCTCATCCAGCGATCGAAGCGCTCGCGCGGTTGCCTCCCTGGCTGCGTCCATCTGCCCGCCCTCGGCATCCTGAATAGCCTTTGAGATCTCAAACAGCGTTCGATTGCTCTCACGGTTAATGGCGATCATGGTCAGCAATTGCGCACGGTAAAAGCTCCTCCGGTCCGCTGGAACCAGTGGTTCCACGGCAAGTGCTTTGGTCCACACAGCATCCCATCGGGGTTGCGCTTCACCGCATTGCTGGATCTCTTTTACGATCGTTTGCTGCAGCCACTCCTTCCCTGCAGGCCTATCGACTCGCTCGCCCAACATGCCCGCGGGTTCCCACTTCGGTGCCTGGCTGGGAATGGAATAAAGCGGTGAGTCGATCATGTAAGTCAAGGCCAGTTGCCGCGTCTCCGTGTGATAAAGCTGATCACCATACTCAATCGCCGGGTGGCCGAAATGCGCCGGAGCCGCAAAATACGCCTTATAAACATCAGCCAATGGCGCGGCTGCCTTCGCCCCAAACTCTTCGGCGGCCCATTGACGGCACACTTCCGCGCTCGAGTCTGCTCCTTCCGGAAGTCCTTTGTAGGCTAAGTCCATCACCACCTTCGTCGTCATCACGACCGGCCTAAGATCGCTGGTGTTCAGCAACATATACTGCGTGGCTCCGGCTTTGATGTAGCGGCCCAGTTCCGATAGGATCCGATCGACGGGAACCATCTCTGTTAGCTGGTTCGCTCGATTATTCATCATCGCGACGTGATAGTAGGCGCCCTCGCCGGAGCTTACCGCGCCATTGTCCTGTAGATATCCGTAGCCAAGGTCGGCCCAGACGGTGGTGACCTCGGGAGGAATGGTCAGGTATCCCTCTTTTACCAGCCTCGCTCCCTCTTGCCATAAGTCGGTGACAAACTTTGCATCCGGATGAACTGCGCGCACGATGCGCATCTGGTCGGCGATGGCCTTGCTGATAAGTTCCCCAAGTGCCTTGTCGTTGTTGTTGACGCTTGGGTCCATCGCGGCATACGAAACATCTGACAATCCGCGCAGGCCAACTGCCCAGAGTATCTCCTCACCGGGAGCATAGGCCGCGACGGCGTTCTTCCACGCCTGTTCCAGAATTTCCGGATGTGTGGAGTAGTTATAAGGAACGTTCTTAGGCCATCGCGCCACATTCAACCCCAACGGGATGGCGTGGTGTTGAGTAACAATCAGGCCCCGCTCGCTGGCTAACTTCACCTGCGGATCATCAGGAAAAATCCACGTTCCCGGAACGACCATATTTCCCTTGAGTCGCAGGGTGGTCTCGTATACTTTATTCCACACCTCAAGCGAAATCCCGGTGTGGTCTTTCTTTTCTCCAGGGATCCAGCCGGTCAATAGATCCTCGTCGTTGAGAAAAAATCCACGATACTTGATGACAGGTGCGGGAAAGGTCTTGCGCAGAGATCCCGGGATCACGATGCGCGCGTGCCGCAGCGGTTCGTGGTCGGTCCAATAATAGAGTGGATCCACGCCAAGATATTCCTCGGAAAACTGGTAGATGGCGAAGATCGTTCCCCGCATATCAGGCCCGGAGAGAACCACGGCCCTGCCGGGTTGTCCCGTGTTCAAGCTGGCCACCTGGATAGAGAACGATTCGGCAGCAGCTGCAGCGTTGGATTGCATCGCCGCAGGCAACTTTGATTGCTCTCCGATCAGGATCGTGACTGGGCCCGCATCCTGCTGCCGGGTTACGATCTTCGGCCTGGTTCCCAGGACCCTGTAGAAATCCTCTGCAAGGTCTAGCGTCGCTCGCCGGATTGGGCCGGCCTCGTCCGGGGCTTCTAACAGCGTGACTCGGGAATCGAGGACGTATGCCTGATCCTGTGCTTCACGAGACTGCGCCAAAGCCGGAGTTCCGCAGACCAATGCCAGAGTCACCAGCAAGAGATCTTTTATGGCCCTTCGAGCGAGACATCTAATCCGCATGCGATAACTCCCTCATCCCTCTTATCCCATTGTGTGGTTGCTAGCTCCGGAATCTTCAGTGTGGCACGATCGGTTGCCTCGAAATTCGCATTCACATTCTCCAAAACTTACCGCTGGTGATTCGTCCGCTCGTGCTTTAATATCGGTCCGGAACTATAGTGAAGACAAAAATAAGTTGTCAACATCCACACTGCAGAACTCTGATTGTAGCTAGTATCGGCGCGCGTTTGGGAGGAGACGATGAACCCTGGCGGCCTTTGGCCGCAAGTGGAGGCATCGGGTTTAATGCTGGATTCAGCAAGAAAGTCCAGAAAGTAAACTTAAGGTCGGCTGTGGCGAAGCATGAACTTGTTCGCCGCACACCCGGGGTGCTAAAAGGCGCTTTCCTGATCCGCCGGGTGTATTCCATTACGCCGAACACTTGTGAAAGGAGAATTCTTGGCAAGACCGTTGCAAGCTAAGAACGGCATACGCAGAGTAGACCTCACCGACATAAGGCTCGCTTCCAGCGAAACAGCGCGGGGCATCAACAGAGATATCATTCTGCAGCTGATTCGTGTCCGCCAGCCGGTTTCTCGAGCTGATTTGGCCAGACTGTCGGGCCTGCAGCGTAGCACCGTTTCGCAGATCATCGAGCAGTTGATCAAGGAGCATTGGGTGCGAGAGGGTGCGCTCGCCCATCTCCCGCGTGGACGGCACCCCACCATGCTCGCGTTGAACGACGACCTGGTGGTGCTCGCAGCCGACATCCATCCACGCGAGGTAACGGTGGCCATGATCGACCTGAATGGCCGGTTGTTGGCTAAATCTACGCTTCCTCTGGGGTCTGATCCGGCAAAGTCTGTGACCAGCATCGTTGAGTGCATGAAGAGGATTAAAGCGAACCATGCCAACAAGTCGTTAGAAGGAATCGGCGTCAGTGTTCCCGGCCGCGTGGATCTGGAGACGCAACGCCTTATCTTTGCTCCCAACCTCAACTGGCCTGGATACGACATCAAACGGGCTATTGAGCGGGCGATGGGGCTGCCCGTGGCGATGGAAAACGCCGCTACTTCCTGCCTTATGTCTGAACTTTGGTTTGGGCGGATGGACGGCGTTCGAGATGCTGTGCTGATTACCGTTTCCGAAGGAATCGGCACCGGTCTTCTGGTCAATGGCCAACTGGTCACTGGGCAACGTGGGATGGCTGGTGAATTTGGCCATATTTCGATCGATCCAGCGGGCACTCGTTGCGCTTGCAAGCTGCATGGCTGCTGGGAAACCTTCGCTTCCTGCAGTGCAGCCCTGCGCTACTACAGTGAATTCGCTTCCAGGGCCAAGCCGATTACGTTTCATGAACTGCTCCGGCTCGCGGAAGAAGAAAATCGCCCCGCCATCCAGGCATTAGAGAAACAGGCCACCTACATCGGGAGGGGTCTACGCATGGTCACCGCGGCCCTCGCTCCTGAAGTCGTCCTAATCGACGGAGATGTGACCTCGGCATGGAGCCGTTTCGCCCCGATTATAGAAAAGGAACTGCGAGAACTGACCTTGGCCGGCAAACCACCACGTCTCGAGCCCACCCATGAAGCCGAAGTAGCGAGGCTCCGCGGCGCTGCAGCTCTCCTCCTCCATCGGCATCCGAAGTATGCTGACGCCTGACCTGATGCCTTGCGGAAGACTGTTTTGTAAGAGGGCACGACCGCAGCCGTGCCCACCTGTACACTTCGCAGCGCCTAGTGAACCGTCGAGGCGACGACGGCAGAGGCAATGACACCGGTAGCGACAGCAGCCAGGACATAGTTGCCATCGACCGACCTCCACTCATAACCGCGTGGTGGAGCGCTGAGATGATAGTGCCGATAATCAACCGGTTGAGCCCTGTGCCAGTCTTCCGGTTTCATGTGGTAGCCCTTCTTCCATTCATCATGGCGAACGTAATTGTCGTGATGATCGTCATCACGATGATCCTGGGCAAACGATATAGGGCCGATCAGACTTGCGCTTAGCGTGGTGACAGCAAGAATCTGGTAAAGCTTTTTCATGGAGTCCCCTTCCATAGTCCACTCCCTATGGATGCCGTCCGAAGTGGCGAGGTTGGCTTCAGGTGACGTCGAACTCAGCACCGGACCTGGCGATTACCAGCCCATTTGCTGCATTCGCTCTAGGATGAGCGCGCTGTACTGATTCATGCGCGCGGGCCGTCGCTTCAGGGGAGCCGGTAGAATCGCAGCGAGCCGTGCCCCCTGTTGCCGGTCGGTGTTCCGGGCCGCGGTTCCGTCGTAGGCATGGCAGGCCGCGTCCGCACCATAGATCCCCGGCCCCCATTCAACCACATTGAGGTAAATCTCGAGAATGCGCTGCTTACCAAGGAAGAGCTCGGCCACCGGCACCAGTGTGAACTCCGCGCCTTTGCGGAGGAAGGAGCGGCCGGTTCCAAAGAAGAGATTCTTCACCAGTTGCTGGGTAATCGTTGAGGCTCCGCGGCTGCGGCCGCCCTCCCAATCATCGTCGGCAGCAATTTGGATTTCATGCCAATCAAAGCCATGGTGCTGGTAGAAACGCGCGTCTTCCGCGGCTACGACAGCGTGCTGAAGATTGGGTGAGATTTGACTGAGAGGAATAAATTTGTAGCGTTTGCGATACGGCGTAGAGTGAACCCAGGCCTGCACTCGACGCTGTATTTGTACAGCAGTGGTCGGTGGATCAATCCACCGGGCAGCCAGAAGCAGCAGCGCAAGAAGCGACCACAAAAGCGCCACACTGACGACAAGCCCTAAAACGACTAATCGGACACGATCCGTGCGAAATAGAGCCCTGGGGTGTGTTTCGGTTGTTTTGATCACTTATCAGAATCATAACCGGTGTCGGATCACCCTCTAGAACAGATAGCTCTGCTTTACTTCCATCCATTTCTCCCTTTCCCGGGCGCTAAGAGCACAAACCGTCATCGCTCCGTTACTATCTTCTGCATGCTGCGGTTCGCCTTTGTTCTGTATCTTTCCGTCACGACGGGAACCCTGGCTCTTCAGGCGAAGACTCAGGCCTGCGGCACCAATGCGCAAAGCTCCATTGCCACAGACAGGCCGCAGATCACAAATTCGAGTGTCGTCGTCCCTTGTGGCAGTCTGCAATTTGAGAATGGGTTTCAGGAGACCAGCAATGCAGGCCAACGTAGCTTTGATCTCCCAGAGACAGCCGTGCGATTTGGAATCGCCGGCAAGACCGAGCTGCGTCTTGCAACCCCGAACTATTTTGTCAACGACGACACCTCTTCCGGATTTGCCAATGGTTTCGCTGATTTAACCGTGGGCTTCAAACAGCAGCTAGGTCCAACACGAGGCGGATTTGACATTTCGCTCATCCCGTCCGTGAGTCTTCCGACGGGAGCGAACTTGCTATCAAGCCACGGCTATGATCCGGCTGTACAGCTGCCCTGGTCGCGTTCGCTCACAAAGAACTGGACTGCTGCCGGCATGTTCTCCCTCATGTGGCCTACCCAGGGAGGGCGGCGAAATCTGACGGGACAGTCCAGTTTGTATTTCGACCGCCAGCTTACGCCCTCCTGGGATGCCTATGTCGAATACTCCGGTGACTTCCCCGAACGGGGTGGGCCGCAGCATGTGATTGACTTCGGAACGGCATACAAACCTACGCCGCATCAGCAACTGGACTTTCATTGCGGCTTTGGTCTTTCCTCCGCAACCCCCGATCACTCGATCGGCTTCGGCTATTCCGTCCGGTTCCAGGTGATTCGATCGAGGTGAGGCCGTAGTGCCGGTCTGGGTTACAGGTACCAGGGGATGTTGATGACGATGATGCGCTGATTGCCACGGACAAGGAGCAGCACCTTCAGCAACTGCGCCCGCTGATTGTGCAGCGGAGTTTGCCACCAGTGTTTGACGACGAGCTCGGGAATGAGTACCGCGATCTGACGATGAGGCTGGTCATGTTCGATCTTCAGGATGTACTCGACCAGCGGCATGATGACGAAGCGGTAGGGTGAGGAGAGGAGAATAAGCTCAGGAACCGTCTTCCCCGAATCCTGCAACGGCGCGGCGACATTTTGCCACCACATCTGTTGCACCTCGTCGCAACAGTCTTCGGCGTCCACGTGGACCGCTTGCACCTGATCGCTAATCTTCATGGCGAAGCGCAGGCCCTTTTCGGTAATGCGGGTCCAGCGGTCGAGCGGCAGGATAACCAGAGGCTCGACGAGGTTTTCCACGCGCATGGGGCAATCGACCGCAATCTGGCGTGTGACACGATCGTAATGGCGTTTGACGGCGCTCATCGTAAGGATCAGAACGGGAACGAGGATGGCCGTGATCCATGCGCCTTCGGTGAACTTGGCGACAAGCACGATGACAAGCGTGAGGCCGGTGGCGACAGCGCCGACACCATTGATGGCCATGCGGCGTCCCATGCCCTTGCCGCCCAGGCGCTTCCAGTGGACCACCATTCCCGCCTGCGAAAGCGTGAAGGCGAGGAAGGCACCGATAGCGAAGAGCGGGATCAGGCGGTCGGTAACGCCGCCGAAGACGATCAGAAGCAACGCTGTGAAGCCTACCAGCGCAACAATACCGTGGGAGTAAAGCAACCGGCGCCCGCGGACTTTGAACACGTGCGGCAGGTAGTCGTGCATCGCGATAGCGCGTGTCAGCCGCGGGAAATCGGCGTACGACGTGTTCGCCGAGAGCGCGAGCACCGCGAGGATCGACCCGATGGTGAGGTAGTAAAACCAGCCGCGGCCCATGACGGCGGCGGTCAGCTGGGAGAGGATGCTCTGATAACCGGCGGCACCGGGGTCGGTGGCACCGATCGAGTAGGCGCGGCACAGCAGCGCAATTCCAGCCAGGAAGACCATGAGCAAAACGATGATGATGGTGAGCGTTCGCTTGGCATTCTTCTGCGTGGGCTCACGGAAGGCGTTGACGCCGTTCGAGACCGCCTCAACACCCGTCATGGCGGTGCAGCCGCTGGCAAAGACTTTGGCCAGAAGCCAAAGAGAGAGCATCGACGCACTCACCGGCAGCCGTGGGGGCGCGACGATCGCGATCGGATGGCCGCCCGCAGCGAGGGCGCGCACTGCTCCCACGGCGATTACGATCAGCAGCGTGCCAACAAAAAGGTAGGTGGGGATGAGGAAGGCAGATCCGGTGTCCTTTACCCCGCGCACATTGATCAGGGTGAGGATGAGCAGGATGGCGAGGCAGAGGGCGAGGGTGTGGGGTTCGAGCCGGGGAAAGGCAGAGACCAGCGCACCCACACCAGCCGAGATGCCGACCGCCGCATTGAGAATGTAGTCGATCATCAGCGCGGCGGCGGCCAGCAGGCCGGGATAGGCCCCGAGATTCTCAGACGCGACCGTATAGCTGCCGCCTCCGTGCGGGTACGCGTCGATCGTCTGCAGGTAGGAAATGAAGACGATGACCAGCAGCCCAATGATTGCGAAGCTGATCGGCACAATGTGCTGAATACCAGCCAGGCCCAAAGGAATAAGCAGGGTGAGCGCAGCCTCTGGACCATACGCCGCTGAGCTCAGAGCGTCGAGACCGAATACTGGAATGCCGGCCACGGCACCGATGTGCTCAGCGCGCTCCTCTGTGGTTGCGATGGGTTTGCCAATTAAGAGATCAGACAACGACATGAGGCGCTCCGCCGGGTCGGCGGTGGATCGATGCCGACGTGCAGAGTAGGATACTCCGCAAAGCGTAAGAAAGTCGTAAGAATTGAAGGCGTCTTAACTCGCGGCACTGCTCCCTATTTTGTTTGGTAGCCGCCGATGTCTATGGTCCCTGCTTTGACGCGCGGGGAACCTTCCATATCCACCTCTCCCACCGGCATTCCTGCCGTTGTGCCCGCGGCAATCGCTGGAGAGTCTGATCGCAAATGAAAATCCCTGGGCGCGTCCACAAAATGCGGATCCAGAAAACGGGAATGACGGTCATTCCCTGTTGACTGAACATAGTTGTCGAATCCTGTGATGGGGGCAGGAAACGTTCCCCATTTGCTCGCCTTTGAGCCCAGAGCGCAGTAATAAAGGTTGTGATCGATCCGGACAGGCGGCGCGCTTTCTTTTGCCTGCGACCTGTTCAGCGTGAGCAGGCAGCGGCGCCCCGCGTAGACGATGTTGTTTGCAAAGATATTGTCTGTCAGGTTCCACTGCATCTGGAATTCACCCGACCCGGTGCCGGACGTATCGTTGTCATAGAGCGTGTTGCCGACCACGGTGCTGTGCTCGGTATGTCCCCGCTCCGGCGCATATCCCCCGATGGAAACACCGGCGGTATGGCAGTGATAGATCAGGTTATTTCGTGCAACGATGTAACTGGTGGCGCGGTCCTTGTGCTCACTGGCCAGTTCGATCCCAAAATCCACATCATGCATGACGTTCTGTTCGATCAGGATCCTGGTGCCCCCGTCCACGTAAATCCCATCGGAGTTTTCGTCATTGCCATAGGCCGGATTGCCGCGCGATGTAATGTTGTAAACCAGATTGCCGCGGACCACGCCGTCGCGCGCCTGGTCCACGGCGGGGTCGGGAGCCGTCCGCTCGAAACCGATCACGTCGATTCCAATGTTGTTGTTGTCGTGGACGACATTGTGCGTAATGCGGAAGTTGGTGACGTTACCGTTCACCACCAGCGATTCGCTTGAACCGGTTTTGAGATGATGCACTTCGTTGCTGTCAATCACCAGCTCACTGATAGGAGTCTTGGCGTCGGTACCGTACACAGCGATGCCAAACCCGTTGGCGCCGTGTCCCGGCGCATCCCGCCCATTAAACGTCTGCTCAATGTGATGAACGTTGTTCTTCAGCAGTTCTATATGGGAGCCGGCACCCATAACACTGATGCCCAGTGGAGTGAGCCGGCGGTCGGCAGTGTGGTAGTTGCGAATTTCAAAGCCTTCGATCCTGACGTAACTCTGATTATGGATCGTCAGTATGCCGCTTCCGCCATCCGGAACCAAATGTTCTGCATCGAGGACGGCCGTCTCGCCGGGATAGCTTCGAAAAGTAACGTATCCATCGGTCGCGTTGCCGGATGACTTGATGGTTACGCGCTCCTCGTAGATTCCGCCGTGCACATTGACCGTGCTACCAGCACGCACGGTATCTGCGGCATGTTGCATGGTGCGCCAGGGTGCCGTTTGTGTGCCGGGATTCGAATCATCCCCGGTCTTCGCCACGTAGAAGGTGGAGTTGGACTGGCCAAAGGCCACGGAGACGCACACCCAGAACATACTCAAAGACAAAAGTCTCACATTCGTCCTCTCGACTGTTTATTGTGGCTGCGCTTCTAAAAGCTGATTTCCGGTGAATTCAATCGGCAGATGTGCATTGTGTCCTGACACCGTCCCTAAGCTCTTCCCCGTGACGTAGTCCACGACACGGTAGTTGCGGTCTTCGAGCCCGCGCAGTTCGACGGACCCCTTCCACTGTTTTGCAAAAAAGGCGTAATACATGGTCTTGTCTTTGCGGATTACATGCGTCTCCGGCGCATCGAAGCCGATGTCATAGAGCTGCCCCAGGTATTGGCCTCGTGACAACATTTTGTCGTGATAGATAGCAAGCCACTTTGCGAAGTTCTTCTCGCGTTCCGGAGTCAAATCGGATCGACTCCTTTTCGTGGCAAGAGATGGAATCACAAACTGTGTGCCCACGACTCCTCCGACGCCCACAGTCGAGGCAAAGTCATTGCCACCATCGCTCAGTTCGACGTGATCCCCGAAGAAGGGAACGTTGTCTCCCATCAGGGCCTTTAACGTTTTCGCCTTGGAGCGAACTTGAAAGGAACCTTCCGGGTCGGAAGCCACCGACATATTGAAGTGCGGCATGGTGAAAAAGGAATACCCCGTGCCGCAAGGGCAGAACTCTACCAGTGCCCCCGGCTTTACAGCCTGCGCGGTATCGTAAATCGCGCGAAAGAAATCCGGCAGAGACTCGACCGAGTCCTCCGGTTGTGCGTGATGATGTGCCGGGTTGTAGCAGGCTGGAACTCCGTTCATGTCCTGGCCATCGAGCTTCAGCCCGTCAAATCCCCAATCCACCAGGATTTTCCGCACCAATGCCTTGTGGTACTCCACCACGCTGCGATCCGCTGGGCACAGGTAATATGAGTTCCACCACGAAACTTTTCTCGTCGAGCCATCACGATTCAATAATTCGTAGTCGGGATGATCCCGCAGCAATTCCGAGCTCGGGACCGCGCTAAGCGGTGACCACCAGAGCTGGGCCTTGAATCCTTCCTGGTGAATGCGGTCAACCAGGGCCTTCATGTCCGCGTCTCCGTGGGGGAACTTCTTGGGATCCAGCGCCCAATCGCCGACGTTGTTTTGCCAACCGTCGTCCAGCGTGACCCACTTGAATCCCAGTCGCTTCACTGTAGGAAGTGAGTCATACACCTGCTTTGGCTGCACCGATCGGCCATATCCCCACGCGCACCAAATGGCCCCGAAAGCAGAATCAGGAGCTGTCGCCATTTGGAAACCTTGTTTCATCATGAACCGCCGGTAATCGACCAGCGCGCGGAAGTAGTCTCCCTGGTGGACGGCGACGAAGGTGCGAAAGGTATGAAACGTGTCACCGGCACCTAATGAAATCTCTTTGTCGAAACGTACCGCGATTTTGGCATTCGCGGCATCGGGCATGGATACAGGCAGCGAAACAAGCTTGGGCCTCGGCTCGACCTGTCCCACAGCCATGCCGACGTCTCGCCGCCAGACGTCCACAATCGGCGTGCCGCCACCGTAGTCGCTGGCATTCATGCCTTGGTAGTTATCCTGTTGAAAATTGGCGTGCAGCGGCAGGACCCAGTTCGGGCGCTTCTCGTAAGAACCGCTCTGGTAAGACCAGAAGGCAGGTGTGCCCGCCCCGGGTTGAGCGTTCATGGTGTATGCGTTGTTGGCCCAACTTTTGATCGTGAGCTCAGAGGTTCCGGTATTGGTGTACTGCACATCGAAGAACGCCATCGCGGGAAAGTCGTCGTATACCGTGACCGAGACCCTCTTCGTGAGCGTTCCCGCCTTTCCCTCCACCGTGAGCCGTTCCCCTTCACCGAAAGTGTCTTTGGTGCGATCGTGCTTTTGCGAGGTCAGCAGGAATTCGGTCCAGTGTTTGCCGGGAGTGGTCAAAGTCTCAGAGGCGGTGAACGGCCCCAGCACGGTCTCCTTCTTGTCGAAACGGGCCACCACCCGGCTTCGCAGGTGATGATCAAACTCAATGCGGATCTTGCCGCCTTGAATCTGAGGGTTACCGCGGGGAACGTCCGCCGCGAACGCACTGAAGAACACTATCCAAAGTATGGCGGCGGTCGCAGCTCTTTTCGTCGAAAGCACAGGATGTCCTCGATCACGGTAATGATAACGGAAAGAAAACCGAACGAAATAAAGTGGAAATAATCGTAATACAGTTAATATATGCGGTGTCAACGAGTTTTGAAGCGTGAGGAGGCGGCGAGTTCCTGTTCCCTGGGGCTTCCCTGCAGCTCAGGCCATCATTCGGTCCAAATTGCGGGTACCCCATGGAAGATTCGGGAGGGCCGAGGGGCGCACCGCAGATCCCTCCACTACGCTACGCTCCGGTCGGGATGACA
>JBEKNJ010000033.1:0-73056 GCA_049522955.1 Acidobacteriaceae bacterium | reverse complement strand
AAGTACAGGTCCTCGGCGCCAGCTTCCGTGTAATGGCTGTGAGTGTCGATCATCCCGGGGGTCGCGGTGCGTCCGTGCAGGTCGACGATGCGGGTTGTCTTTCCTGCCAGCTTCATGATCTGAGCGTCGGTCCCGACGGCAACGATCCCGCCCCTGCGGATAGCGAGCGCCTGAGCGACAGTGTCCTTCGCATCGACAGTCAGGACGGTGCCATGGATGAGCACCATGTCGGCCTGCTGGGCGCGCAACGACGGGCAGTTGCCAAGAGCTGCGGCGAGCAGGGCAAACGTTCGGATATAAGACATTTTGGTGAGTATATAAGGTAATCGAGACCCGGAAATAATCCGAGAATATGTAACCATGAACGCGTTCCTCGTCAGGGATGCTTTTGGATTGACGCCAAATCGCCAAAGCACTCGTTGACCGCGACGGCCCAGGTTGCCATGTAGCCGGTTTTCGGCCAGATGGATAGGATTTGTAAACACTGGCCGAAATATCGTTACCGATCTGTGCACGATGCGTGCTTTGACATGACGTCAATTCACATGCTTTAGCTCAGGAAGGCGCGTTTCAGGGGACTAGGACCGTCGCAAGGTCTGTGACGCCGACAACATCCTCAAGTTTTCAGAAGACGATGCTCGCGCGGCCGCGTTGTTCTGATAGTCGCATCAGATTGGATGGCGTTTCGTTAAGCAGGAAGTCGCGAACAACTACAGCGAGCAACGTTGCTATGGCTCTACATCGAACCCCCGCAAGCAGATTCCATCCTCAAAACACTTTCGCAATGAAGTCGCCGATGCCGTGATAATCGGATAGATAACTCCCACGCGCCGACGCATAAATCAACCAGGTTAATGTGTTGGAAACCCGGCGCGAAAATGACGTCCCTGGAAGCGTGCATCGGCCTGTTGGCGCCAGCCGAGAACGGTCACCAGAATCTATGTCAAACGAGATGATCTTGTCGAGCGTTCGCTGATCTTCGCGCGAATACCCGTCAGGATGCAATCGAGTCCAAAGTCAAAGGCGATGTCAGATTTTTCAGTGAATGTACCAGATCCAAGAACTTCTAAAGATTCTGGAAACCGATCAGCTTCTATTCTCAGATAGTGAAGCAGATCCTGAACCCACTGTTGATCGGATCCAATGTGCTGGCCAATCTCTTTGAAGGTGGCGTATCCGCGAACATGGCCTATGATCGCGAGAAAGGCGTAATGCCGTTCTTGAGGAGGCAGGCCCGATTCCGCCAACATCTTTAGCGCGGCTTCCATCCATGAGAGCTCGTTTGGCCCCATGAGACTGTGACGCGCTGATGTGGCCTCTAGAAACCACGGATGTTCTCGATAGATACTCAGGCAACTGTGTGCCCACAGTTTCAAGCGTTTGTGCCACGGTGAAGATGATTTCCTGAATGGAGGCGCAGACTCACCGGCTGAATCGATCATGAGACCGACCAGAGCGGCCTTGCCCGGAAAGTAGCGATAAAGGGCCATGGTGGTGACCCCAAGCTCTTGAGCGACCCTCTTCATGGTCACGGATTCGAGTCCACCGGCATCTGCAATCTCAATTGCGACACGAGCAATCTCAGTTGTGCTGAGTGCAGGCCTGGGCCCACGGCTCGGAGTGGATCCTAGACCCCAGGCCAGATCCTGGCCCCTCGATCTTGTTTCGCCGCCATCTTTTTTCATCGACTCTTTCATGTATTCGTTTGCTCCCGCGCTTTACAGTTTGCTTGGTCTCCTAACTGTGTATAGCATACACAGTTAGGAGATATCATGATTTGGACTTTCGGTGCGTCGGCAATCGCATTGGGCTTTCTAGCTTTTCTGCTCATTCACAGGAGACTCCGTCAGGCGGCCACGACCGCTACGTTGAAGATCGCGGCAGACCGCGGAATCTCTGAGGAATCCTTCGTGCGGATAGGCGGAATCGACCAATGGATCGGGATTAGGGGTGAGAACAGGGAGAACCCGATTCTGTTTGTAATCCACGGAGGACCCGGAAGCAGCTATGCAATCTTCACTCCACTCCTGCGTTCCTGGGAGAGGCACTTCACTATCGTTCAGTGGGACCAGCGAGGTACGGGTAAAACGTTTGCGAGAACAGGACCGCGCGGCGGCGGAAAGTTGAGTATGGAGCAGCTCACACGGGATGGCCTTGAAGTCGCGGAATATCTGCGTGCGCAGCTAAAAGAGGACCGCGTATTTTTGTTGGCAAGCTCCTTCGGGTCCACATTTGGGCTGGAGATGGTGCGGCGGCGTCCGGATTTGTTTTATGCATACATCGGCGCCGACCAAAACACGGGCATGGTTCGTGGGCGGGTAGAAGAGCGCGTGGAGATAGTGAAGAGACTGCGAGCGCTTGGCCTTGGCTCGGGAGTGAGGACGCTCGAGCGGATTGACCTGGATCCGACGCATTGGACTCACGAAGATTTCACGGCAGTTGCGCGATGGACGATGAAATCCGATCCGATAGGCTATCGCCGCACCGTGGCGCTCCTGAAAAATGCACTTTGGTACGCACCAGGATGGTCGCTCAGGGATATCCTTGCTTTCTTTAGGGGAATGCGATTCTCGTTAGAGAAGATGCTAAGCGAATTCTCGAGATACGATGCATGGGAACGTGGCGTGCGATTCGAAGTTCCGATCTTCATTTTTCAAGGGGAAAAGGACGTGCTAACGACGCCTGCGCTCGCGAGGCAATTCTTCAACGACGTGGTTGCGCCAGTGAAGCGATTGGAGTTGATCCCGGATACCGGCCACTTTGTAGCTTTCCAGCGACCGGAGAAGTTTCTTAACCTACTGCTCACTCATGTTCGATCTTTGGCCGATGTTCCTGTGGAGACTATCCTCCGAGAGCCACGTGGCTGCACTGCTTTGTTCCCCCCGTTGTAAGACAGAATGACAGAATGACATTCCACCTTGCCAGCTTCCGTCGTAATGCGTCGACATGATACCTATTCCCCCTGGTTTTGATTCGTGGTAAGTTCGCGGTTATGACGCGCATCTCCCGCATCACCCAATCGATCTCGTTCCAAAGGTGCTCGCTGTCCTTTGGGGAGCAAGGAGTGGAGAGCCTGTTGTCTTCATTCAGGGTGTGGGATGATATGTCGGTTCGTCGTCAAAAGAGTGGGGCTAACTACTTAGTTATCCATGTACATTAGGGTAGTAACCACGAGTTTACTACCCCCTGCTCCACATGTTTATTCTCCAGGCCCATGGACGGCGGCTCCCAAGCGTATTAATGTCGGCCATAAGACAGGATTCTTACGTCAAACGGAGCCTTCCGGCCTGGAGTAAGCGATGACCCTACAGCAAGCCCTGATGAACGATGCACTCTCGCCTCACCCGCCACCACCGTTGTCCGCGGATGCAGATGCAACCGTAACCGGCACAGATATCATTTACCTCGCCGACCTGGAGCCTCAACCCGTCGAATGGCTTTGGCAGCACAGGCTCGCCGCCGGTACGTTAGCCATGCTTTCCGGGGAACCCGGATCAGGAAAAACCTGGGTCGCCCTCGCCATCGCGGCAGCGCTGACCCGCGGCTGCGACCCGTTCACCGGCGAAACGCTCAAACCAGCCACCGTCCTTTACGCCTCGGCCGAACACTCCCCCTCGCAAGTCATTCAACCGCGCTTCGCCGGCCTCCACGGAGATCCCGCGCGCCTCGTCATCCTGCGTAGAGCCGTCTCTGCGAGTTCTACGTCCTCCCCCGACTCCGCTCTCTGCTATCTTGAGCACGCGCTCCAGAAAACCCAGGCCCACCTCGTGATCCTCGATCCCTGGGACGGTCTCTGGGAAGCTGACCCCGATCGCGCTTCGCAAACACGCCCTCTTATCGACCGTCTCGCCCGCCTGGCGGAGCTTCACCGCTGCTGCATTCTCCTCGTTCGCCACCTCGCCAAACCTACCGCCGGCAGGCCGGCTCATCGAGGTCGGGCATCCATGGACTGCTCCGCCGCTCTCCGCACCGAGTTTCTCGTCGGCAGCTCGCCCGACGCACCCACGCAAAACGCTCTCCTGCACGTCAAATCGAACCTTGGACCGTTGGCTTCGCCGCTCGATTACCGGATCGGAGAAGCCGGCAATTTCTACTGGACGGGGCTCAGCAACCTCACCCCGGAGGATCTCCTCGCCCCCCGTCCCACCGGCGCCGGTCTGCCCAAACGCAAGTTTGCCGCCCAATGGCTGCGCGACTACTTGCAACCTGGCAGCCAGACCCAGGGCTCCATCGAGGTAGCCGCCGAGCGCGATGGTGTCTGCATCCGCACCCTGCGCCGCGCCAAATTCGATATAGGCGTTCGTAGCTCCAAAGACGGAAAATCAGGTGCCTGGTCGTGGACTTTGCCCCCTCCGGAGGATTAGTACGCGCCGGTCAACGAGGCAAGATGGCCAAATAAATTACTTGGACACCTTGGCCATCTTCATGAAACAAACGACTTATTTGGCAACGTTGCCAACTGGACGGTTTCGAGATTTGTGGTCGGACGGGACTGGAACTTTAGGAAATATTATTTAGAAAAGTACCAGTTCCGTCGGATGCATAAATAGCGGCACAGAGGCAGACATGCGAATTCTTCGGCGGCTGCTCTGGATGGCGATGCCAGGCGCTTGGCTTTTGTGCTTTCTCCTTCTTTCGTCGTTGCTGCAGTCTCGCGCGATCGCGGCGGATGCATCGCAACCGAGGGCAAAGACTGCGCGGGGCGAGATTGCCGGAAAATGGATTGCCGGTGGCTCGCAGAAGGCTTTCCTTGGTCTTCCTTATGCGGCACCTCCGACCGGGCGACTCCGCTGGAAGAGCCCGCAGCCGCCAGCTTCCTGGAAGGGAACGCGTGACGCTACCAAATACGCTGGCCGATGCGAGCAGTACCACATCTGGAATGACTACATCTTCCAGGATGCCGGGCCCACCGAGGACTGCCTTTACCTCAATGTCTATGCTCCCGCCTCTGCGAAGCCCGGAAGTAACCTGCCGGTCATGTTTTGGATCCATGGCGGCGGATTTGTCGCCGGATCCGGATCCGAGCCGCGCTACAGCAACTCCGCGTTGGTGCTGAAAGGAGTGGTCCTCGTCACCATCAACTACAGGCTTGGTGTCTTTGGTTTCTTAACCAGCGAGGAACTGGCGAGGGAGGACGATGGACACGCCGGCAACTACGGGTTGATGGACATGGTCGCGGCCCTTCGCTGGGTCAAGGCAAACATCAACTACTTCGGAGGCGATTCCGGAAACGTCACCATCTTCGGCGAAAGTGCCGGTTCCTTCGCAATCAATGCGTTGACCGTCGCTCCTGACGCGCGCGGGCTGTTTCAGAAGGCCATCGGGGAAAGCGGTGCCTTCTTCGGCGCGGCGATCCCGATGTCTGCGTTGGTGGAGCGCAACCAGAAGAACCAGCAGTGGATCGAATCGCTGGGTGTGAAGAACCTGGCGGAGCTGCGCGATCTTCCCGCCGGCAAGATTCTTGAGGCTGTTCAGAAAAAACCCGGGTTCGGATTTGCGCCTGTGATCGACGGCAAGTTTTTGCCGCAGTCAATCCCTGACGCCTATGCTTCCGGCCAACAGGCTCATATCCCCGAGATCATTGGCTGGAACCGCGACGAGAGGGCAGGCACGCTGTCCAGGGACATGACGGCGGCGAAGTGGAAGGCTTATGCTTCGGACCACTACGGCCCGCGCGCAGAAGAGTTTTTGGCTGCCTTCCCGGCGAATAGCGACGAGCAGGCGGTGCGGTCGGCAGATGACTTCACCACATCTTCCTTCATCGCGCTTGGTGGATGGAAATGGGCAGAGGCGCAGACCAGGACGGGGCAGGCTCCGGTGTATCGCTATCGCTTTGACCGGCCCGCGCCCCCCGAGGAGAACCATCCTCAGGGAAAGTATGCTTTCCACTCCGACGAACTGGAGTACGTCTTTGGAACACTGGATGTGAGGCACGGCGCTGAGTGGCGCCCTGCCGACCGCGTACTGAGCGAGGAGATGATCGCTTACTGGACGAACTTCGCCCGGACCGGCGATCCCAACGGGCCTGGCCTTCCGCGGTGGTCCCGTTACGATCAGGACGGCACCGTGATCCATCTCGACGATCCGATCACGGCCGGTCCCGACTCCACGCGAGCGGAGTTTCAGTTCCTCGTCCGTGGGCCTCAGCCGCAATGAAGTACAGATGTGGGACGAGTGTATCGGCTATCGCTTGACCAGGTCGGAAATATCGTAGCACTCCCCTGATACATGACCGACCATTGAAGGCGCGACCATTCTCCTCGCCGACGTCATAATGGTGCAGATGTTGGGATGATTAAGCGCGGATGCTGCGCGGACTTCGCGCCGAAAATTTCGGCCAACGTACGCTGGGGCGAACGTTCAGCACCCGTCAATTCCCTGTGACGCGGATCGAGCGCAACTCCCAGAGCACCACGGTCCAGATCAGCCGCGAAGCATGGGCGCCCCGAAGGGAGCCCCCGTCAACCCGCCGTCCACCACCAACTCGACCGCATTGACGTACGACGAATCCTCAGATGCCAGGAAAAGCACGGCCTTCGCGAGTTCTTCCGGTTCGCCCCATCGGCCCAGAGGAATCGTCGAGGAGAACAGATCAGCGAGCTTGGCGGACTGTTCAGCTGTCCTTGAGGCGCCAGCGCCACGCTTCCAGATGGGCGTTTTGGTCGCTCCGGGTGCGACCACATTGACGCGAATGTTGCGCGGCGCAAAGTCGGCAGCGATTGCACGCGCCATGGAGACCACCCCGCCCTTCGTGGCCGCATACGCGGCTTGGTTCGCCTGGCCTAGATGGTTGTGCACCGATCCGTTGAAGATGATGCTGCCGTTGTCGTTCAACAGAGGAGCAGCGGAGTTGACGGTGAAGAAAGCGCCATTCAGGTTGGTGTGGATGATATTTTCAAACGCTGCTTCGTCCGTCGCGCCGGTCGGCGTCCTGCCGCCAATTCCGGCATTAGCGAAGACGATGTCCAGCTTGCCGAAATCCCTGGCAAGTTCCGCGAAGAGCCGCTTGCGGTCGTCCGCCACGGTAACATCGGCGCGATAGCCGCGCGCCTTGGGTCCCAGTTCCGCGACTGCTTCATCCAGCGTCTTCTGGTCCCGGCCGGTGATCGCGACTTCAGCGCCTTCTGCAACAAAAAGGCGAGCAGTGGCAAGGCCGATGCCGCTGTTTCCGCCGGTGATGAGAGCTTTCTTGCCTGCGAGTTTCATGATTCCTCCTTGCTGACTGGCCATCAACCACGATGACCGTCACCCATGTGTTATGTGTCTTTCAAAGCTGGCTACCAATATCGCCATCTAGGATCGCAGCGATCGGAAACCGGCGCGAACCTCTTCTGAAAAGAGTTGCGGCTGTTCCCAGGCCGCATAGTGGCCGCCTTTGTCGACCTTGTTGTAATAAATGAGTTTGTCGTACGCCCGCTCCGTCCAACTTCGCGGGGCTTGATAGTTCTCCCCGGGAAAGACGCTCACCGCAGCCGGGATGGAGACATTGGCTGCGTTATAAAGATTCAGATGAAGTTCCCAGTAGAAACGAGCCGCGGAAATTGCTGTGTTTGTCAACCAGTAGAGTGTGAAGTCATCGAGTACATCGTCTCGTGTCAGGTCACCTGCGGAGTATCCGTGAATCGTGCGTCCGAGCACCGCCGAGGTAATCGGCGCTGCCGGCTGGCCGTAACCGTCGCCATGATCAAAGAGCCAGGCTGCCAGGCAGACGGGCGAGTCCGCCAACCCGTACAGCGTTTGCGGGCGCGTCGCCATCATTTGTGCGTAGGCACGTTTCTTCGCAAATAGATTGGTCAGCTGCTCGTAAGCAGTTCTTTCATCGGCGGATAGGCCGGAGGGCGGGGGATCGCCACACTGCAGCGCCCGCGCGATGTCGGATGGAATCGTCCCAGGAAAATTGGTGTGAATTCCCACCAATTCGGGGTGTCCGTGTTTGGCCATCGCAGTGCAGACGCCGGCGCCCAAATCGCCGCCTTGCGCCACAAACTGTGCGTATCCAAGACGCTTCATCAGCACGACCCAGGCACTTGCAGTGCGCTCGGGACCCCAGCCGGGAGTGGTGGGCCTCGCTGAAAACCCGAACCCCGGCAGCGACGGAATCACCAGATGGAAGGCGTCCGATGCACTCCCTCCATGTGCCGTAGGATTGGTGAGTGGATCGATGATCTTCAGCTGCTCGATGACTGATCCGGGCCATCCGTGCGTGACGATCAGCGGCAAAGCATTTTCATGTTTCGAACGAACGTGAATGAAATGAATGTCCAGCCCATCGATCTCTGTGATGAACTGCGGCAGGGCGTTCAGTTTCGCTTCGCACTTGCGCCAATCGTAGTCTGTGCACCAGTAGCGCCCAAGTTCCTGAATGGTTGCAAGCGGCACGCCTTGCGATTCATCCGTAACCGTCTCCCGATCAGGCCACCTTGTCGAGTGGATGCGCCTGCGCAATTCGGTAAGTTCCTCTTCTGGGACATTCACCTGAAACGGACGAATCGTAGCCTTGTCAGCTGCTTGCTCGCTGCCTCGTTGTGTAGCACGACTTCGGGTCATGGTGTCCGCCTTTCCAGCAATTCTGGAATCTGCAAATGCCTCCCCGATCGTTGCTGGTCTGAACGCGACTGCCAGGCCCAACATCGAGCTCCCCTTGAGAAAGCAACGGCGCGAACTCTCGTCTGGTTCTTCCATTCGGGGCTCCTTTCGGGTAGTTCAGAACTTCGCTGGATCCGCCTCCATCTTCGGATTCAGCCCCTTCATCTCACTGAGTTCCTCGGCCGTGATCTTAGGCAAGTGCCGGATGAACAAAACCAGGCGCCAGGTTTGCGCGGCAGTGTGCGCATCGCTGAAGGCTGGCATGCCGCTCAAACAAACTCCATTTTCAATAGTGTAGTAGAGCTCGCCATCGCTCTTGTTCCGCGTCCCGGTCGCACGCATGTCGGGCGGTTTCGGATAGAGACCCTTGCCGCATAACGTCTGGCCCCCTCCGTCATTCGAATGGCACGTGGCGCAATGATCGGAGAAATGCTCCATGCCTGCCCGAATGTTCTCCGTTGAAGGCGTGATGGGATTGCGAAGGTGGCGATACGCGGATGGCACCGCCATTTTGCGTGCCGTTGTGGCCGCAAACTCCTCAACCGCTGATGGTTTCGCAAGTGCGCTGAAGCCTCGTCGCACGAGAACCAACCCGTATCCCACGGCCGCAACCGCAAGACCAAACAAAAGCAGCGAAACTGCTTTCCAGGGTTTCATGTCTACCTCACCTGTCCCGAGGTGACACGACTTACCAGGACTTGGAATTCTGCTCAGTGATGAGCGACTGTGATCTCCTAAGGGAGCTCAGCGGCGTTACGGATATGCCTCTACGCAGGTATGCTGCACTCCCCCTGGGTCAATGTGCACACAAGGCTAGTCTTTGCCACGATCAAGTAGCTGCAAATTTCGCCGCCTATGACCGCAGCGACCGGAAGCCCGCGCGAAGCTCTTCTGAAAAGAACTTCGGCTGTTCCCAGGCGGCAAAGTGCCCGCCCTTGGGCAGCTGGTTGTAATGGATCAGCTTGGGATACGCCTGCTCCGTCCAGCTTCGCGGGGCAGGATAGAGTTCGTCGGGAAAGACGCTCACGGCAACCGGGATCGAGACACCTTTCGCATTAAAGTACCCTCCTTTGCCCCAAAACTCCCAGTAGAGGCGGGCGCCGGAGAGCGCTGTGTTCGTCAACCAGGTGAGGGTGATGTTATCCAGAATGTCATCGCGCGTGAGGCCTTCGCTCTCTCCCGCGAAGACGCGCGAGATCAACTCGTAGCTGCGCGCGTCGTGATCCAGAAAATAAGCCGCAAGCCCGACGGGAGAATCTGCGATTCCGTAAAGCGTCTGCGGGCGCAGCCCCATCTGGTACCCGTAGCCGATGCCCTTTTGATAGACGAACTGGAGACGCTCGTAAGCGACCTTTTCGTCGGCGGAGAGACCCGATGGCGCCGGCGCTCCTGAAAAAGCAGCCTTGTCTACCTCAGCCGGGAAGATGCCAGGCATGTTGGTGTGGATGCCGAGCAACTCTGGAGGCGCTTGCAAGCCCATCATATCGACGACAACTGCGCCCCAGTCGCCGCCCTGCGCGACAAACTTCTCGTATCCGAGGCGCTTCATCAGCGTGACCCAGGCGCGCGCGATGTGATCCACGCCCCAACCGGTCGTGGCCGGTTTGCCCGAATACCCGTAGCCCGGCATCGACGGAATCACCACATCGAAGGCGTCGGATGCGCTTCCGCCGTGGGCGGTGGGATTGGTGAGCGGCTCGATGATCTTCAGTTGCTCGACCACCGAGCCGGGCCAGCCGTGCGTGACGATCAGGGGCAGCGCATTCTCATGCTGCGAATGAACGTGGATGAAATGAATGTCCAGCCCATCGATCTCGGTGATGAATTGCGGCAAGGCATTCAGTTTTGCCTCGCACTTGCGCCAGTCGTATTCCGTGCCCCAATAGCGCGCGAGTGCTTGCGTCGTCGCAAGCTGCACGCCCTGGGTTGCATCTGTGACCGTTTCTCGTTCCGGCCACCGTGTGTTGTGGATGCGCCTGCGCAATTCGACAAGTTCCGCTTCCGGGACCTGGACTGCAAAGGGACGAATGGCGGCTGTGTCGGATGAATGCTTTGTGACTTCCTGGGCGACTGCTGTAGTCATTGGTTTCTCCTCTCGGTTGAGCACGTGGCGCCATCAGACCACAAGCCATGTTGCGAAACAAGGAGACGATGGTATCCATTGATACCTTGGTATCATGATTGCTGAAAATCATCGTTCACCGTTTTGGGCCCTCCTAAAAGACCCGCATTGAATCGTCTGCCGACTAAGAATCCGGAGGTCGATCGGCATGAGTGTTGGGGATCCAGAGAAACCGGACGCGGCTCTGCGTGCTAACGATCATGGCGTTCGCCAGATTGTCGATGCGATGCCTGTCCTGGCATGTACTCTGAACGCGCAATTTGAGTTAGAACTCGTTACGCAGTCGCTACTCGACTATTTCGGTCAAACGCTGGACGAACTGAAGAATTGGGCCTCCACCGGTGTGGTCCATCCAGACGACCTTGAGGCCGTGATTGCCGAGACTACCCACTCCGCTGAGACAGGCAAACCCTTTGACTTGGAACACCGCTGCCGCCGCTATGACGGTGTGTTTCGGCGGCTTCAGGCTCGCGGCCTTCCTTTGCGAAACCCGGAGGGACGAGTCGAGCGTTGGTACGTTCTTCTGATCGACATTGAGGATCAGAGACAGGCGGAAGAGGCACTCCGAACCAGCGAACGCAGTCTGAACTTGATCATCAACACAATTCCAGAGCTGGCATGGTCCACCGGATCAGATGGATCCGTCGACTTCCTCAATCAGCGATGGCTTGATTACACCGGTTTCACTGCCGATCAGGCGCTCGGTTGGAATTGGGCGACTGCACTTCACCCAGACGACATCGCCGGTCTCACGGAGTATTGGCAGACCATTATGGCGTCCAGGACACCCGGTGAGTACGAGGCAAGACTCCGGCGCTTCGATGGCGTCTATCGGTGGTTTCTATTTCGCGCAGTGCCAGTGAAGGATGAGTCGGGAAATGTCATCAAATGGTATGGACAAAATATCGATATAGAGGAAAGAAAGCGGGCGGAAGACGCAGTTCGCGCCACGGAACAGGAACTTCGCGCGGCCATTAATGCAATTCCAACGCCAGCCTGGTCAACGCGCCCGGATGGTCATGTCGATTTCCTGAATCAACGGTGGCTTGAGTACGCGGGGTTGACCGCTGAGCAGGCGCTGGGATGGGGGTGGGGAACTTCGATTCATCCCGACGACCGCGCCAACCTTGTCCAACAGTGGCAGTTGTGCCTGGCTTCAGGCACGGGGGCAGAGGCGGAAGCGCGCCATCGCCGCTTCGATGGCGTCTATCGATGGTTTCTTGTTCGAGCGAATCCTTTGCGCGATGAATCAGGCAAGGTCATCAAATGGTACGGAATAAATATTGATGGTACGGAATAAATATTGACATTGAGGATAGAAAGCGCGCGGAGGATGCAGTTCGCGGAAACGAGCAGACGCTTCGTTCGACCATCAACGCAATTCCAACGACAGCCTGGTCAACTCGCCCCGACGGCTATTGTGAGTTCTTAAATCAACGCTGGCTTGACTACGCGGGGATGACCGCTGAGCAGGCGCAAGGATGGGGCTGGGGATCTGCGATTCACCCCGATGATGTCGATCGGCTCGTGCAGTACTGGCAATCGTGCCTGGAGTCAGGCACGCCGGTTGAGGTGGAAGCGCGCATGCGCCGCTTCGATGGCGTCTATCGATGGTTCCTTTTCCGGGCGAATCCTCTGCGCGATGAATCGGGCAAGATCGTCAAATGGTATGGAACAAACATTGACATTGAAGATCGCAAAAAGGCTGAAGAGGTATCGCAGTCGAATGAGCGCGCCCTGCAGATGATCGTAAATACGATTCCTGCGCTCGCCTGGTCCTCCCGGGCTGATGGGTATGTCACTTTCCTGAACCAACGATGGCTCGACTATGCAGGGATCACGGCTGAACAGGGGCAAGGGTGGGGCTGGACGGCCGCTCTTCATCCGGACGAGGCAAGCCAACTAGCTGATTATTGGCAAGCTACTTTGGCTACTGGGCAGCTGGGAGAGATCGAAGCGCGACTCCGTCGTTTCGACGGGACCTATCGGTGGTTCTTGTTCCGTGCCACAGCTGTGCGCGACTCATCGGGAAACATTGCCGCATGGTATGGATTTAACACCGATATTGACGATCGAAAACGTGCAGAAGAACAGCTGAAGCGAAGCGAGGCTCAACTCGCGGAAGGTCAGAGGCTCAGTCGGACCGGCACTTTCGCCTGGCGGCCAGATATGACGAAGTCTATCTGGTCGGAGGAACTCTATCGCATTCATGAAATGGAACCCGGCACGCCGATATCGGAGGATATTGCTCGCATCGGGGTACATCCCGACGACATACCGTTGGTATACGCGGCGGTTGAAAGGGGAGTGGAGACCGGCAGTGATTATGAGCACACCCACAGGATCGTAATGGCTGGTGGTCGTATTAAATTCCTGCATGTCATGGCGCGTGCAACTCGGGATCTCCAGGGCCGGTTGGAATACATTGGAGCAGTACAGGATGTGACCCAACGCATTCTTTCTGAAGAAGCCCTTACAAGATCCAGATCCGAACTCGCCCATGTAACCAGAGTTATGAGTCTGGGTATCCTGACAGCTTCTATCGCACATGAAGTAAACCAGCCGCTCGCGGGCATTATTACCAATGCGGAAACGTGCCTTCAGATGTTGGAGGACAATCCACCGGATATCGAGGGTGCGCGCGAGACGGCCCTCCGCTCCATTCGCGACGGAAATCGAGCCTCCGACGTCATCGCGCGCCTGCGGTCTCTCTTTAAGAGGAAGGAATCTGTTGCCGAATGCATCGATCTGAATGACGCAACGCGCGAGGTCATTGCACTCTCGTCGGGTGAACTGCGCCGGAGCCGGGTCGTTTTGCAGACGGACCTCGCGGATGATCTTCCACCGGTCGACGGCGATCGCGTACAGCTTCAGCAGGTGATCATCAATCTGCTTCGCAACGCGATAGACGCGATGAGGGAAGTTGAAGATCGACCGAGGCAACTGCAGATTCAAACGGAAAAAGATGCTGGCGGGAATGTTCGGCTTATCATGCAGGATACCGGCGTCGGCTTCGCTCCCGGTACCGCCGATCGGCTCTTCGAATCTTTCTACAGTACGAAGGACGATGGTATGGGCATTGGGCTCGCGATCAGCCGTTCGATTATCGAGGCACATCAAGGGCAAATATGGGCGACATTAAACCACGGACCGGGGTCGACCTTTGCCTTTTCAATTCCCCGTGGTTCCAGTCTCTCTTAGCAATTGGATACCAAGGTATACTAGACGCTCTTCCTAAGCCGTCGGATGATGGATTTCTGGGTCGTCGTCAGCACTGGCCAGAGGTGGTATTTTCCTGCAGAACATAGGCATTCCTGACCAGACGCTTGGATGAACTGATCATTGGCGCGAACGTTGGCCCTATCCTTAATAGGGACCGCAAACGAGATCCATCATGAATACGCGTCCCCTTGTATCAGTGATCGACGATGATGAGTCTGTACGCGAGTCACTGCCCCATTTGCTGAAAGGATTTGGCTTTGCAGTCCAGGCTTTCTCCTCAGCCGAGGAATATTTGGCCTCGAATCTGCTTTCGCAAAGCAAGTGTTTGATTCTCGATATCACGATGCCAGGAATGTCGGGACCCGATCTTCTCGAAGAATTGAAGCGTCTCGGGTGGGCGACTCCGGTAGTCTTCATCACCGCACAAAGAGATGAGAAAGTGCGATCGCAGGTTCTCCAACAAGGCGCGACCGCATGTCTCTTCAAGCCATTCAGTGGGACGGCTCTGCGCGCGGCAATTGATACCGCTCTGGGAAACGGCTAAATGCTTTCGGACGTGAATGCAAAGTTGGTTTTAGAATGAATTCACCGACCGTCCGAGGCTACGGCAGCGAGGTCACATCTATGGTGCAGGCCACCACGATGGTGTTCGTCGTCGACGATGACATCTCAATCCGCGAATCGCTCGAAGCGCTCCTTCGAAGAGCCGGCTGGTGTGTAGAGACCTTTGTTTCCGCACAGGAGTTTCTCGCAAGACCGCCGGTCTCCGTTCCAAACTGCCTTGTCCTCGACATTGCCCTTCCGGGACTCAACGGTCTTGATTTGCAGAAGCGGGTAGCTGTCGAGCGCCCTGGAATGCCGATCATATTTGTAACGGGTCACGGTGATATTCCCATGACGGTGCAGGCCATGAAAGCAGGCGCCGTCGAGTTCCTGACCAAGCCTTTCAAGGGCGATGTGCTTTTGCAATCTGTCCGGAACGCGGTAGAGAGGAGCAAAACCCTACTCGGCCGCGAAGAAGAGACTCAAACATTGAAGGCGCGATACGCTGACCTCACCTCTCGCGAACGTGATGTGATGGCTTTGGTGGTTATTGGCCTGTTGAACAAGCAAGTTGGCAGTCGTCTCGGCATCAGTGAAATCACAGTGAAAAAACATCGCGGCAACGCGATGCGAAAGATGAAGGCCGAATCTCTGCCCCAATTGGTGAAGATGGCTGCGCGTCTCAGGTTACCGCAGGCGCCCTCTAACAGTCCGCTCGTTGCAAAGCAGGTTCTGTAATGAACCGCGGGTGCCCCACACCTCGCTCCAGATGCGGGATAACGCCACCCGTCCCGTCTGTTTGACCACAAAAGCTCGATCTGGACTTGTTAGGGTCTAGTGCTGACGGGGGGAGGGGCGCTAGCGCCTCCACCCAAGGCTCCGGGTGGTAGAGTTCCTCCTTCGGACAAGGTCTTCATGTTCTCAAGCATCCTGGTGAAGCGTGTGCGCCGGTTGTCGATATCCTTGTCACGCGCAGCATCGTCGGCGAGGTTGCTGTTGTCGAAGACCAGGGTGTAGTTCAGGCGAGTGGTTTTGCTTGTGAGACTCACTGCCTCGATGGTGCCGTGGTACAGGTTGTAGGCCACGCCTTCGCGAACGGGTTGGGTGTAGGTATAGCTGTACTTGGTTTTTCCTACGAGGACCTCATGCCCGATGGAGCGGACGGTGCCCAGGCTGTTGCCGTCACCGGAGAGAATCGTGCAGTTAGGAATGCCCCACTCCCCGATGTCACAGTATTTACCAACGCGAGCCCAGACCGCGTCCACGGGCGCATTGACGGTGATGGTCATAGGTATGGCGACGTAATGGGGACTTGGAGTCTGCAACTGCTCAGGTGTGGGCCTCGGGGGTTGCGTGCTTTCCTTTGCCGAAGCTGGCACTTTGCCGCCTTCACCCAGTGTCTTCATGTTCTGGAGAAATGCGGTGAACCGCTTCTTGCGAGCGGCCATCTCGGCGTCGCGCGCAGCATCGTCGGCGAGCATGCTGTTGTCGTAAAAGAAAGTGTAGATGAGACGCGACGTCCTGCCGGTAACCGGCACCACCTCCAGCGTGCCGTGATAGAGGTTGTACTTGACGTCCTTTCGCACGGGCTGCGTGTAGGTGTAGCTGTGGCCGGTTTGACCGACCAACACCTCGTTCACGATGTTTCGCACGGACGCATAGCCGCCGTCGCCGGCAACTAGTTTGCAGTCGGGAAATGCCCACTCGCCAATGTCACAGTATTTGCCCACGCGCACCCAGACTGTGTCGGCGGGTGTGTTGACGTCCTGGGTCAGCACCAGGGTCACGTAATGCGGATTCGGTACTTGCAGCGGAGCAGGAGTGGGACGGGCCGTGGTGACGGGGGGCAACTGCTCGGCAAGAGAGCTGGCAGCGAATGTTGCCAGGAACAAGACGGCTATCCGGTACATATTGATTGATCTCCTGAGAGGACTGCGCTTAGATCAGAGGTCTGGCCCTGTAGTAGTTAAGCGCATTTCGACCCAATTCGTCTCCCGCAGAATCGGCTTTTCATCCAATGGGCAAGCGAATGAAGCCTGATCCGGCGGGCGCAACTATGCCGGCACCTCGAGACACAGATTGCCGTTAACTGTTTGTAATCAATGATATAAGATAGGGATTTGGTTGACTCGCTGCCCATCCGCGGCGGTTGCGCCCGGGGGCGGGAGTGATTGAGGAGGGCTTGCGTGACAGCCATCTCTCGGCCTGCCTCATTTTACAGCGAGTGTTTACAACCATATGATTGCAACTTCCGTCGAAGGGGATGGTGTAATGCCATCTGACCCCCGGGTTGCAATGTTTCATCGGTCGACCGAATTCAAGCAAGCTGTTTGAGTTGTTCACTTTTGCAAATGCCAGGCGAGGCTCCAAAGGATCACAAGACTTACAGCGCTTCGGACGATCTGATCCTTGGCAAAAGTCAGATGGCGGGCCTGGCCCGAAATCACGATTGGAGTTCGACTCCTCTCGGGCGGATCGAAGATTGGTCCGAGATCCTTCTCTCCTCCGTCAACCTTATGCTTGCCTGCGCTTTTCCCTCCCTGGTTTTCTGGGGACCGGACCTGGTGCAGGTCTATAACGATGCGTTCATTCCTCTGCTCGCTGAGCGGCACCCTTCGGGTCTGGGCCAGACAGCTCGGGAGTGTTGGTCTGATGCCTGGCAGATCGTTGGCCCCAATCTCAAGCGGGTTATAGATGATCAAACGACGGTCTATCACCAAAACGCGATCGTGCCAATCATCCGAGATGGGAAGTTGCAGGATATCCGGTGGACCTACAGCTACAGTCCGATTTTTGGATCAGGTGGGGCCGTTCTGGGTGTACTTGTCATCTGTCAGGATATTACTCGTGAGGCGAACGCTACCCAGGAGCTGAGGGAAAGCGAAGCTCGTGTTTCACGCGTGCTGCAGAGCATTGGCGATGCCGTAATTGTGACGGATGCGGATACTCGCGTGCTCCGGATGAATCCCCTCGCAGAACAATTGACCGGCTGGAAGATCGGAGAAGCCAAGGGGGAGCTGCTGGAGAAGGTCTTCCACATCGTGAATGAGACCACCGGTCGGCGTGTGGAGAGTCCGGCAGACAGAGTCAAGCGTACGGGGTCGGTTGTTGGTCTTGCTAACCATACCGTTCTCATCTCGAGGAACGGAAAGAACACGGCCATTGACGACAGTGGCGCCCCCATCGTCGATGACAACGGAGAACTGCACGGCATTGTTCTGGTGTTTCGCGATATCGAAGAAAAGCGGGCTGCAGAACGAGAGAAAGACCGGATCACGGAGCGGCTGAGTCAGTTTTTGCACGTGACGACCGATGCGATTGTCGGGGTGGACCGCAACTGGATCATGACCTATCTCAATCCAAGGGCGACTGAGCTTTACGCTGCGGATCGACCGATTCTCGGCAGGACCGTTTGGGAGGCATTCCCACACGCAGTCTACGAGGGATCTCCCTACGTCGAGCATTTCTACCGGGCCATGAACGAGCGGATATCAAGTGGGTTCGATGCGCATTACCCCGAACCTCTTAATCTGTGGCTGCACATCGATGTCTACCCAACGCCCGAAGGAATTGTCACTTTTTCTCGCGACGTTACTGAAGAGAGGAACGCTCGGGAAGCGTTGAAGGACAAGTCCGAACAAGCCGAGCGCCAGCTCGCGGAAATTGAAACCGTCTACAGAACGGCTCCCATCGGATTGGCTTTGTTTGACACGAAGGATTTCCGCTACCTTCGACTCAACGATAGACAGGCGGAGTTTTTCGGCCTGCGGCCGGAGCAGGTTGTTGGCCGTACTCTCACAGAGATGGCTCCCATTGAAGGGCTCAAAGAGTTGTTCGAGCAGGTGCTTGCCGGGCAGCCCGTCGTGAATTTCCCTCTTGAGGGTGAACTCGTCACGCGTCCTGGAGAGCATCGTTACTGGACTGTGAGTTATTTCCCTGTCTTCGCCGCGGATGGTACCGTCCAGGCGATCTCGGCAGCTTCGCTCGAAATTACGCAGCAGAAGAAGGCCGAACTGGCCTTGATGCAGAGCGAGAAGCTGGCAGTGGTGGGGAGGCTTGCCGCATCCATCGCACATGAAATCAATAATCCCCTCGAATCTGTAACGAATCTTCTGTATCTGGCAGAACGCAGCGAGGAGCCGGCGAAGACCAGGACGTACGTCCAGACAGCCGAGCGCGAACTCCGCCGCGTATCGGTGATCGCAAATCAAACGCTTCGCTTTCATAAGCAGTCGAGCAGTCCCCAGGAAATCTCCGGAGATCAACTTATTGAGGGCGTGATCTCCATGTTTCAGAGCCGCTTTGTGAACGCCGGCATACAGGTCGAGGATCGCAAACGCACAACCTTGACGGTGCGGTGCTTTGAAGGTGAGATAAGGCAAGTGCTCAGTAATCTGGTGAGCAACGCGATTGACGCCATGCAACCGTTGGGTGGTGGTCGTCTCCTTTTACGCAGTCACGAAGGAAGAGAATGGACTACGGGAAGGGCAGGCCTTGTCATTACCGTTGCAGATACCGGCAGCGGTATGCCGGCTTCGGTTGCAAGTCGCATATTCGAGCCGTTCTACACAACGAAGGGTGCCAGTGGCACTGGTCTCGGGCTGTGGGTTAGTAGTGAGATTGTTCGTCGACATCACGGAACGTTGCGTTTTCGGAGCAGTGAGAAGGGAGGTCGACGCGGGACGATTTTTTCCTTGTTCCTTCCCTTCGACGCAGTGAACAGGGGAGCGCAGGAAGAACTTGATTGAACTCCGGGAGGCAACGGATTCCGGGCGGGCCGCCATCTGATGGAGAAGAAACAGCGAAGACGGAGGCACGATGAACAAGAGGATGGAAGCAGCCAATGATCGGCGGCAAGTCGGCGCACGCGGACAGGAGACCCTGGAGGAGGCGCAGGAACGTGCGGACTCCGCTGAGCGGGAATTATCGCGGCTGCGAGCCGCTGCGAATGCTGAGAAACGCGAGCAAGCGGAGAGCCCGGTCTCAGAATCAGACGGAATTCAGCAACTTCGTGAGGACGCTATGATGGTCCACCTGCTGAACTCATTGGGGGCCGGAAAGGATATAGGTCATTACGGGCGACTGGTGTTCGCGATGGTGGCGTCGCGATTCTTACCCGAAGAAGAAGTCATTGATTGGCTGGCAAAGGATCCAGATTGTCCTGCAGAAAAGGCCTCAGCAATGCTGCGGCAAGTGGAGGGACGGGACTACAATCCACCGCGGCGCGAGCGCATCCTCCAATGGCAAGCCGAGCAGGATTTTCCAATCATTCCTGATCCCGCCGATCCGGATTGTGGGAACGTGTATAAGAGCCTGAAATTTACCGATCGAGTATACGATCACATAGAAAACTATCAAGTGGAGAAGGCAAGGGCGGCCTCGTAGCCCGTTGAGAATTGGCGAAGCCGGGGGGCCGCCATATTTTTCACCTCGGCTAGCCCTTCAACTTGTAGATGCGGTGTCCGTTCACCCATACCAATTTGTGGAAGAGATCTGGCGTGGTGTTCGCCTTCAGCACGGTGAGTGTCTCGCGCGCCACACACTTGCCCGCCAGCCTCGCTGCGCCAGGGTTGCCGCCCTGGGAGATTCCGGCGCCGTGTCCATCCTTGCACGAACAGTCACTGCCAAAAAGCAGCTTCTCCTTGTGCCGTTTGAGAAAATCGGCAGTGAACGAAGGGTCGCGGGTAAGTGCGTTGTTACCCGAGTTTGCAGAAAGATCGCCGAACAGGTTGGGATAATCTGAGAGCCATTTGTCAGTGATACCGCCGCGCACGATGGGCGTCCTTGGGTAATCCTTGTCATTCGCGTAGTCTGCGCTGACGTTGGCCCAGAATGCATCGCAGTGTCCGACAAACGTAGTTTTCGAATACTCCTTGAGGATTTTATCGAAGCGCTTGAAACCAGTATTGAAGACACCCTCGGTCGGGGTGTGGGGCACCTCCTGGAAGTGGAGGGTCACCGGTACATTCAGCTCTGCCGCCGCTGCATACAACCGCCTCATCTCTGGTCCATCGGCTTCCACGTGAAACTTCACTTCGCCAAAGCCGTGCGCTCCGGCTTTAACTGCCTCGGTCAACAGTTTCACCGCGTCGGGTGCGGAGACGTCGGTGCTGACTGAGTAGCCGGCGAAGCGGGTGGGCTCCTGCTCCATGAAGCGCTTGGCATCATCGGCTGCGCTAAGCCGGGCCAGCATGTATGCCGCCTGGCAGCCGGAGCCGTTCAAATGCGCGAGATTGGCCTCCAGGGTTGGCCGCGGGTGGAAGTGGCAGTCAATTACGGGAGAACCCCATAGATTGGCGGTCTCCGCTGGGAGTTGAGCCCGGACGACACGCGCCGCCGCGACTGCCACCATGGATCCGAGAAACGCTCTCCGATTAACTCCCATTCGTCCTCCGGCTAACACTCGCAAACCTGCACGGTCGCCGTGGACGATTGTATCTCCGATCCCGCCGGAGCCGCACTTTCTCCTTGGGGCTGAATGTACGCTTGTCTATAGTAGGGCGCTGGAGGGATGTTGCTATGTCGCAGATTTCGGTTGCTCCAGCCACACCGGTGGTCGTGGTCGGCTTCGATATGCCTTTCTGGCCGCTGGTCAGGTTCCTGATCAAAATTGCCATCGCTTCGATTCCTGCTGGCATTGTGATCGCCTTCTTCTATATGGTGCTGGGATGGATCTATGGCGCCATCCTGATCGCCACTCATCACACCAACCTCTTGCGCTAAATTCAGTCGGCGTCCCGCTGGGCGGGAAGAGTTCTGTCGAATTTGGCCAAGTGATCGCGGCGAGAGGAGAGAATCGTACTGGTGAATTTACTTTCCCTCTCGATGGTTAAAAAAGATGGCTAAGCAGTCAGTTTCGTTCAAGAGTCGTTTGCACTTTGCAGTGCTCTTCGTGGCGTTCCCTCTGACGGTATTCGCGCAGCAGAATACCTATTTCAGCAACTGGCCTGCGGGGCTTTCTCCCCAGGAGGTGGGCAAGCAGGTCTCCGAGCATTTCGTCACCAGCCCGCATCAGTACGGTCCGACGATCCATTACTCTGAGGTGGCTACCTGGTATGGCGCGCTCACCTTTGCATCCCTCACCCACGACGACGCACTGCGCGCCGGGTTGATTCATCGCTTCGAACCGCTCACACCGGGTGGTGCGGAAGCGGCCCGGATCCCGGTGCGGCATCATGTGGACGACTCAATTTTCGGCGTTGTGCCGTTAGAGATCGGGATTGAGACGAAAGACCCGAAGTATCTCGCGATGGGCAAGGCATGGGCGGATCGTCAATGGGAAAATCCCGGGCCTGATGGACTGTCGGCAGAAACACGCTTCTGGATCGACGACATGTATATGCTCACCATCCTGCAGCTGGAAGCCTACCGCGCCACGGGAGACACGAAATATCTCGATCGTGACGCGATGGAGATGACGGCTTATCTCGAAAAGCTGCAGCAACCGAACGGCCTTTTCTATCACGCTCCGGACGTCCCCTTTTATTGGGGCCGTGGAGACGGCTGGGTGGCTGCCGGCATGGCTGAAATGCTCCGTGAATTGCCCCCGGACCATCCCCAACGGAAGCGAATTTTCGACGGCTATCAAAAGATGATGGCTGCGCTGCTCAAGTATCAGGGTAAGGATGGAATGTGGCGACAACTCATCGATCACGACGAGGCTTGGCCGGAGAGTTCAAGCTCCGCTATGTTCACCTTTGCCCTGATCACCGGCGTGAAATACGGCTGGCTCGACGCCGCGACCTACGGTCCTGCGGCGCGTAGGGCATGGATCGCCGTTGCCGGCTACATCGATCAGAATCAAAACATAACCAGCGTTTGCCAGGGCACAGGCAAGAAAAACGACTACGAATACTACATGGAACGAAAGCGCATCACAGGGGATTTCCATGGGCAGGCGCCCGTTTTATGGGCAGCTTCTGCGCTCCTGCGTTAGCTTGGCAACAAGGCTTCGGACTTCCCCAATTCTGGAGTTCGCGGGTTTGTTGCCGGGCTACGGGCGCACTTGCGTATCTCCATCCGCCCCGACGGCGCGCATCGTCTCGAAGAAGCGGACCACCGCTTCCAGATCGCTCGGAGGCAGCAGAGCCAGTAGGCGGCGTGTCTCCGCCTCGACTCCTTCATACATAGCGGCTACTTTGCGTAATCGCGCGGGAATCAGGGTGATGAGCAAGCTCCGCCGGTCCTCGGGATTGGGTACGCGGCGCACGTAGCCCCCTTTCTCCAGGCGGTCAAGCGCAACCGTGACCCCGCCGCTGCTCAGCCGGGTCCAGACAGCGAGACGGCTGGGCGTGGAAGGCCCGTAGAGCTGCAACATGTGGAGCATCTGCATGTCCGTGAGGCCAAGCCCGGCCTTTTCCGCGGCCTGCGCATTGAAGAAGATGCCCGCGGCAAGGAACTTACGAATCTCCAGCACCACGCGGTCTGCGAGGGTGACCGGGACCGGCAGGGTAGCGGGGTCGGTTGCGGCCGCTGGGGCACGGCGAAACTTGGTCTTCACGGGCATGGAAATAAAAATCGCTCTCTTTATGCTTTACTCTCCATGTATCTTATTTTATAAGATACATGGAGGATAAATAAATGACGACTGCAGTCAAAGCATACAAGGGAATGGGCATGGAAGGTAGAACGGCGCGTTGGTACGACCGGACCACGCGTAAAGACATGGCGGAATTCCAGGCTTTGGCGGTGCGAATCGCCGCTTCGATCCCACCCGCCGCGCAGGTGCTCGAGATCGCGCCAGGACCGGGCTTTCTCTCCATCGAACTGGCCAAACGAGGCCTGCCGGTGCGCGCGGTGGACATCAGCAGGACCTTCGTCGAAATTGCCCGGCGCAACGCCGCGGCGGAGCGGGTGGATGTCCACTTCCAACTGGGCAACGCCGCGGCTCTCCCGCTTGAGGACGCAAGCGTGGACTTCGCGGTTTGCCGCGCGGCCTTCAAGAATTTCTCCGAGCCGCAAAAGGCCTTGATGGAGATGCGCCGCGTTCTACGGCCGGGCGGTCAGGCGCTGCTCATTGACATGCGCCGGGATGCGCCGATGACGGAGGTGAGGCAGTACGTGAATGGCTTAGGCGTAAACCGGCTGAATCGTTGGTTCATGATGTTTGTCTTTCGCAACATGTTGGTGAGGCGTGCCTACCCGCTGGAGGAGTTTCGCCGCATGGCGATCGACGCCGGTTGGGCTCAACCGCGAATCGAAACCTCCCGCATGGGTTTCGAGGCCTGGATGACGAAAGAGCGCCAGTGATTGTTGCGATCTACCCGCCGTGCGCGTTCCGCACTGGTTTTAGATTTGCTATCAGACGGTCCCGCACCTCGGGAGTCGCAGCCATATCAATGCATGTCCACGCCATTGCCAGTGCGCCGTCCACCAACGCCTTATCTGCATCCGGGGTGATGCAGTGCGCGGTAAATTCAGGCTGGTGGTTGACCGCGGGAAGGGAATTGATGCCGATCATAGGATGGATGGACGGCATCACCCGGGAAACATTGCCCATGTCGGTGGAACCGCTGGGCCGCGTTTCCCACTCCCCAAGATTTGGAAAGGGCCGCCCCAACGCCTCGGAGTTTTTGCGATATAAAACCGCCATATCGTTATCGTGATGCACCTCGGCATATGGTTTGTCGCCGCCGATGATTTCGACCTTGGCTCCGGTAGCCAGCCCCCCTGCCTCAAAACAGCGGTAAACCCGGGGGCGCAATTCGGCAAGTTGATCCAGCGTCTCAGACCGCACGATGTACTTTGCCGCGGTGTGAGCCGGAATCACGTTGGGAGCGATGCCGCCATTGGTCACAATACCGTGGATGCGATCCGTAGAGCGAATGTGCTGGCGCAGCAGACCCAACGCAACCTGGGCGATTGTGATTGCATCCGCTGCATTGACCCCGAGCTCCGGATAGGCCGATGCGTGCGACTCCTTCCCCGTGCAATGAACCTCAAACATGGAAGCGGCGATCATCTTTGCTCGCAACATATCGAAAGGCGCTGGGTGCACCATCATCGACGCATGAATGCCGGCAAAGGCTCCGCGCTCGAGCAACAGAATTTTTCCCCCCGCGTTGCCGACCTCCTCGGCCGGAGTTCCGATGACGCTGATGGTCAGTCCGAAGTCATCCGCCACCTTAGCCGCGGCAACTGCTGCGCCAACCGCCGACGCGGCAATAATGTTATGGCCGCAGGCATGACCAATGCCGGGCAGGCAATCGTATTCGGCGCAAATGCCTATATGCAGCGGCCCGGATCCAGCCCGTGCATGGAACGCCGTGGGCAGATCGCCAATCCCCGCCTCCACAGCAAAGCCCGCCGTATCCAGATATTCGCAGAGCCACGACGAAGCTTTCTCTTCCTCAAAGGCCAGTTCCGGGTTCGCGTGGATGCGATGGCTTAGTTCTACCAAATCATTGCGGATAGAGTCGAAGCGTTCTCGTGCTCCAGATTTCGCATCCATCGTCGGCTACCTCTTCTCTGATCGTGATCGCGAGCGCGCGGCAATTATAGCCCTGGACCATGAACCCTCAAGCAGCGGTTCGGGACAGGGAAGTAAACTGTAAATGGCCGGAAGTTTCCTGTATCGTGTGGCAACAAAGGTGCGGTTCAGACGGAGCGATCGTGGCTCTTTTGGGGATTTTATGCAGACACTACCCTACGATTTGCGTTCTGCCCTCCGCCAGCTGCGTAAGACGCCCGGGCTGACGCTGCTTGCCATCCTGTCGTTGACGCTGGGTATCGGCGCAAATACCGCGATTTTTACCGTGATTGAAAGCGTGCTCTTGCGGCCGCTCCCCTACGCCCATTCCGATCGCCTGGTTTTCATCGGGCCGGCAAACGACAAGCCTGGTTTTGCCGCCACCTCCTGGCTCAACTATCGCGATGTCCGTGCTCAGTCAAAGCTCCTGGAATATACAGCGGGCTACTCGGAAGACGTCAGCGTAGTGGAAGGCAAAGATGGCTCGCAGAGCGTGGTTGCGCCGCGCGTCACGCCCAGTTTGTTTCCCATGCTCGGCGCACGACCCATGCTCGGCCGCACGTTTTCCGAAGCGGAGGGCCAGTCCGGGGGTCCCCAGGTCGTCTTGTTGTCAGAGGGTTTATGGCGTCAAACTTTTCACGCGGACCGCGGCATCGTCGGTCAGATGGTGAACATTGGCGGCACGCCCCGAACCGTAATTGGCGTCATGCCCGGCTCGTTTCACTTTCCCGAAGAGATGGCGACTGATCTCCACAAGGGCGTGTGGCTACCGGTGCAACCCACGGGAGAGATGCTAAAGGAGCGCGGTTACCATTTCTTCAACATTGTGGGTGAGCTAGGTCCCGGAGTCAGCCTGCTGCAGGCGCAGCACGAGTTGGATGCCATCGCTGCGCACCTCCCGAAAACCGACAGCGGGGGCCCCGTCACCTTTCGCGCCACCCCGTATCAGCACGTGCTGACCGGTCCGGTCCGCCCGGTCCTCTATGCGCTCTTTGCGGCGCTGGGGCTGGTGCTGCTCATCGCCTGCGCGAATGTCTCGAACCTGCTCATTGCCCGCTGCCTGGGCCGCCAACAGGAGTTCGCCGTGCGTACTGCTCTCGGCGCAGGCAGATGGCGGCTCGCCCGCCAGATGCTCTCTGAAGGATTGTTGCTGAGCCTGATCGGTTGCGCCGCAGGGGTGATGCTCGCGCAGCTTGCGATAAGCGCGGTAGGCAAGCTGCCGGAAGGAACCATTCCCCGCGCGGATGCGATCGCGATTCGCTGGACGGTCGTGCTCGCGCTGGCTGCCATCGCCCTGATTGCTACCCTACTCTCTTCCTTGCTGCCTGCATTGCTGGTGGCACGCTCCAATCCCCAAGCAGCGTTGCAGGCGGCTTCCCGAGGCCTCGGTGCGCAGTCCGTGAGCGGCAAGTTGAGCGGCGGGCTGGTGGCGGGTGAAGTGGCTCTTTCTACGCTCCTTCTGATCGTCGCGGGGCTGCTGTTTCACACCCTTTGGAACCTTGAAAAATCGCGGCTGGGATTCGATACCGCCCGGATAACAACCTTCACTGCCATGCCGGCCGACGCGGCGGGCTTTTCCGCTATGGCCGTGTCCGAGGATAAGGGGAACGCGCCGATTTCTGTAGCAGTCCTCAGCTACCAGCCCGTCCTCGACCGCATGCGCCAGTTGCCCGGCGTCGAGAGCGCCGCCCTGGTCACCGCGCCGCCGCTGTCTGGTGTGGATATAGGCACGAGCTTCGAGGTTCTGGGCCGACCCAAGGACCCGCAGAACAAGAGCGAAGCTCGTATCAGTGCTGTTAGTGGAGGTTACGCCGCGACGATGGGTACCGCAGTCTTGCGTGGCCGCATGATTGGTGACGAAGATGTTGCCACCACGCCCTTTGTTGCGGTCATCAACCAGGCCCTGGCAGACAAGTACTTCCCGGGCCAGGACCCGCTGCAGAAACAGATCGATCTCGGCGGCAAAAACACTGGGATGATCAAGCCCTACAACATCGTTGGCGTGTTGGCAGACCAGGTAGACAGCAATGTGGGCGGTGCGGTCCGGCCCTTGATCTTGCTGTCGCAGCACCAGGTTCCCACCACTTCGCTTTTCTATCAGGCCCTGCTCAAGACGGTCGTCAGTTTCGTGGTTAGGAGCCGCGGCGACCTTCCGATCGCGGCGGAAATGCGTTCGGTATTTCACCAGGTAGCTCCCGGTTTCGCCCTGGAAGATTTTGAAACCATGGACGGCCTGGTGCAAAAGAACACCTTCAGCCAGAGGCTGGGATTGTATCTTGTGGGTTCCTTCGCCGGGCTCGCGGTTGTGATGGTCGTCGCCGGCTTGTACGGAGTCTTATCGCAACTGGTAAGTCACCGCCGGCGCGAAATTGGCATTCGGATGGCGCTCGGCGCAACCCGGCGCAGCGTCGCGCAACTCATCCTGCGGCAGGGGTCGATCGTGATTGGCTCAGGACTCGCCATAGGTCTTCTATTGGCGTTTGTCACCGGCCGCTGGGTCACCAGCTTCTTGTACCAGGTGAAGCCGTTGGATATTTTGACCTACGTGTCGGTAGCCCTGGGACTATCGGCAATCGGATTGATGGCAGCGCTTCTTCCCGCACGCAAAGCCGCCTCGATCGAGCCCATGCAAGCCTTGCGCGAGGATTGAAGGCCGGCACCCAGGGGTTGGGAGCCCCCGCATTCACGCCTACCTCTTATCTACATGGGACCTATCTCCAAACCGCGAGTAATCCCCCGATGATCAGCAAACCTACCAACCAGTAACCGCTATTGATGGCAAAGAGTCGCGGCGGACGGTTCTCGTAAATTCCTTGAGGGAACTGGGTCGCGGCGATAAATCCCAGCCAGCACAGAAAGCCGATGAAGGCGCCGGTGGCCAAAGTGTCGGCGCCCGACCAGAGAACGAAGTGGAGCAGGATGAAAGCCACAAACAAATCTCCGATGAAAGAAGAAATCATGCCGGTGGCCAGACCCTTCCTGGGACCCTTGGGGACGATGCCGAGCGCTGCCATCCAGGGCCTGGCCAACAGGGCAGGCGAGTACCACGCGGCCCCCAGCAGCCACAGAATCAGCGCGGATACCAGTACGGCCCAGTGGTTGATGAAATGGTGCAGGTGGTGGAAGGTGGAAATGTGCATGTATTCTCCCGCCTGGTGATGAGGACTGCGAATGACTTTGCCGTAGGAGCGCAGGCGCTGTCAACGAGCCTCCACGTCTTTTAAGGTTTATGATTGGAGCATTGCGTCTGTCCCTGGGCTCTTCTATACCCCTGCGGCATGTGAGGGGAATAGGCATCACGCGGCCGTTTCTCTGAGCGGAGGGCAGGCGACTTTGCCAGCACCAGGAAGCTCAAGAGGAATTGCGCGATGATTGAAGAAAGCCTCGGAGAATCTCTCCGTGCTTTAAGGGAAAAGCAAGGGGTGTCATTGCGAGCCCTGGCAGCCAGAACTGAAGTCTCACCGAGTTTTCTCTCGCAGATAGAAAACGGCCAATGTTCTCCATCGATTTCGTCAATGGAGCGCATCGCCAAGGCTTTAGGGGTGACGCTCTGGCAGTTTTTTCGCGTTGCAGAGTCAGCGAAAGCGAAGATTATTCGCTCAGACGAGCGTTCTCACTTGTCCCTTGAGTGGTCCCGAGCCGACATCGAAGGGTTGGGTTTTTTGGGGGATGGGTCGCACTTTCAGGCCGCATTGGTCCGCATCAATGCCGGTGGTATCAGCGGAAAACACCCCACCTCGTCGATCAACGATGAGTTCGTGTTCGTTCTCGAAGGCAAGGTGATTCTCGCCCTGGACGATGCCGAGCAGACTCTTAGCAAGGGTGATTCTGTCACGATTCCCACTGGCGCCCCTCGACAATGGCGAAACGAGGCGGAGGACACGGCCCAAATACTCGTCATTTCGGTCAATCTGCCGGCTTGACGGGAGCAGAAAACGGTCACGCTTTGGCCAACACTACGGGCACACTTAACTTGGTACCTCAGAGTAGCTTGCAACCACTTCAAGCAAGAATAAGCGGACCATGTCTCCTTCGGAGTCTGTGAAGATCAGGTGATCGCCAACCACCATAACCTTCGCCGCGACGACTAACTGAGTCTCGAGTTGGGGCCGGTTGAAAAACACAACCCAGGTTTTGTCAGGCATGCTACCTGCCATGCGCCAGCACCCTTGAATGAAAGAATTGCGTCGCGCGAGGTGTCTTTGTTCAGGGGGCTTTGCGCGACCCTGCCTACAGGTACATTCCAAAGTAATTATGGTGCCTGGAAGTTGCCAGCGGTTGCTTCGCGTTCAGGAAACCAAGGTCACATCGTTCGGTAGTTTGAACAGGATATGTTTTAGCTGGAAAAAAGTCAGACCCTGCGAACCGGATCCGCAATCAATACTTTGCGAAGAATCTCGCTTATTTCCTTCACTGTCCAGGGCTTCAGAACGACCGCATCGAAACCGTAGTCGGCAAAATGAGACATGACCGGGGCCTCGGAATAACCGCTGGAGACAATCAGCTTCAACGACGGACTTAATTCCCTCAATTTCGCAGCAGCTTCCAGACCGCCCATTCCGCCGGTCACCGTGAGGTCTAACAGGACAGCGTCAAAACCGCCACCAGCCGCTTTAGTCGCTTCGTACAGTGCGATGGCCTCAGCCCCGTCGCGCGCAGTCTGCACATCGTACCCGAGTTTGCTGAGAACAGCCTTGAATAGGATGCGGAGAGCCTCCTCGTCATCCATCACAAGAAGTCGCTCTGAGCCGGTCTGCATCGGCACGGCCGCGGGTAACTCGGGCAGGGGAGATTCGAGCGACGCTGGCAAATCAATGACGAATTCTGTCCCAACACCCGGTGTCGAATCTACGGAAATGTGTCCTCCGTGCTTGACAACAATTGCATAGGCGGTCGCGAGCCCCAGACCACTGCCCCCCGGCTTGGTAGTGAAATACGGGTCGAATATCCGCCGGAGTACATCGGCGGATATGCCTTTACCGTAATCCCGAATCGAGATCCTGACTTGAGGATCGGCATCATCGTCGGGATCGTTGGGCAGAGCGACATTCTCGGCTCGCACTTCGATGGTGCCGCCACCGGGCATCGCCTGTCTGGCATTCAGGAGGATATTGTGGAGCACCTGGCCGATCTGACCCGGATCGACCTGGGCGGACCAGAGACCTTCCGCAATCCTGACCTCGATGCCAACCGGGGATCCGGTACGAGCAAGGTGAACAGCGTCGGTGACGAGTTGAGCAATGGAAACGACGCTTCTGATTGGTGCTCCCCCTTTGGCAAAGGTGAGCAACTGAGATGACAGGGATTTCGCGCGCTGACACGCGTTCGCGGCTTGATCAAGAAATGCCTGAGCGGGCTCGCCGGGGTTCAGTTGTACCTTTGCCACTTCAATATTTCCCTGTACGACCGTCAGGAAGTTATTGAAGTCGTGGGCGATGCCACCCGCCAGCACTCCGAGAGATTCCAGTTTTCGCGCGCGTAGCAGTTCTTCTTCTGTTTGTTCACGCTGCGCAATCTCAGCCCGTAGTTGCTCGGTGGATTGGTTTAGTTCGGCGGTGCGCTCCTCGACTCGGAGCTCCAGCGCCTGGTTCAGGGCTGCTGTCTCCTGGTTTGCGGTCCGCAGGTCGTCCACCAGGTCTCGGTTCTGAATCTGTAGTCTGAGCGAAGCTTCGATCATGCAATAAAGCCGCTTGGTCGCGATCACGGTGGCAAAAGTAAACACCGTGGCCAATGCCCCCATGGCAAAATGCGCTTTGTCGCCCTGAAAAAAAAGACGGACCGCGGGGGTGAAGCCAGCCGGAACCAAGAACGTCAGGAACGCCTCGGGCCGGGGAGCGAGCAGGGAAGAGGCGCCCAGCATCATCCCCCCTAAGACAAAGACCAGAAACACCTGGTTTGTGAGGTGGGCTGCCGGGTACAGCAGAACACCCGCCGCGCCCCAACCGGCTCCTGCCAAACCAACGCCCACGGTGAACATCGTGCGCCACTTGCGAAGGTCCTTTGGCGTCGGGGAAGCACGCCAATAGCGCCGCGCAAAAGCATACCGGACAACCGATACCAAACTAATGTAAAGCCACCAACCGATGACGACAGTCCTCGGAATCATCCCCCATTGCAGGGCTCCCAGAATGGTCGCCGCAAGTATGTTAACGACAACTCCGAGATTCGCATTGGCGTATAAAAGCCTAAGCTGCGCCGACAGAATTTGGTCTTCACTGGAATCCCGATTAACCTGTGCTCCGGCTGCGGTGGGGCGCATGGCAGACATCCAATACCGCGGGGGTGTGCTGCCTCTACTATAAACGCCGCGAACCTGAAATCTGAAGTGCGCCCCGGTCCGGCCGTCCGGAGCGTGATCCAGCAAAGGTACCTTCACTGTGACCGTTACCTACTTCTTCGTGCCCGTCATGTCCCGTCCGCCCTGGTGCAATACCAGGTGTGTCACTTCACCCTGATCGTTCTTGAAAAACTCAAATTGTGCGTCAACCACTTTCAGAAAGAACTTAGTTTCTGACTCGGCAAAGAGAGGGAGTTTGGGCTGTTTCGTCGCCTGCGCCATCAGTTGGCCGTTCTCTAGCGTAGTGACGACGCTGAACGTGGGTGTTAGCTCATAGGTGCCAACGTACTTTTCCAGGATGCTCGGCGAGACCGCAATCGCCTTCCTCTCCGAAGGCAGCACGACCTTCTCTCCGTGAATCACCGCTGCCAGCTGCGTTGCGATCTCTCCCGGGGCGTCCCCGTTGAGATTTCCCAGCACCGCGATGATCAGCTTGTCGTCAGGATAGTAGGCCAGGTCGGTGTTGAAGCCTTCGATTCCGCCGCCGTGGTCCATGACTGTGTGGCCATTCACGGTTCGCACCCCCAGGCCGCACGCGTAGTCTTGTTTGAAAGGCGTGGTCATCTTCTTCAACGAGGTAGCAGAGAGCAGCTTGCCCCCAAACAGCCCTTGCTCCCACCGCAGCAGGTCATGCGTTGTCGAGTACAAAGAGCCGGCGGAGAAGGGGATGCTCATGTCGATATAACCCGCGTTCACCGGCCCATCCGGACCCGGCGAGTAGCCATACGCGCGATGGAGAATAATCGCTGAGTTCGAGTCATATCCGGAGTCATTCATTCCCAGGGGCTTGAAAATATTTTCCTGTACAAAGTCCTTGTAGCTTTGACCGCTGATCTTCTCAATCAGGTACCCAAGCAGCACATATCCGGAATTGCTGTAGTTCCACTTTTCGCCCGGTTGGAATTCCAGGGGTTTGTCGCGGAAACGGGCCACCAGTTTTTCCGGCGTCGTCGGCGCAGCCTCGGTCGAACGGTAATCGGGGAAACCGGTGAAACTTGGAATCCCCGAAGTATGGGTCATCAGGTTGTAGATCGTGATCTTGTCCCAGGCGGCGGGCGCGTCGGGCATGTACTTTTTCACCGGATCGTCTGTCTTGAGTTTGCCTCGCTCCTCAAGCAACAAAATGCTGGCGGCCGTGAACTGTTTCGTAATCGATCCCAGGCGGAATTTTGCTTCCGGTGAATCCGGTATCTGCCATTCCAGGTTGGCGTAGCCATATCCTTTATCCAGAAGGATCTGGTCACCTCGTGCCACGAGGACCGATCCCATAAACCGCTTGGCCGTCACGTGGGACTGAGCGATCTGCTCCATGCGCACCGTGTCCTGCGCTTTGCCAACAGACACACACAACAAACAACCAATCAGGAACACTCTGTTCATGTTTGCCCTCCCCGTCACGTTCTGAGAACAAGCATGCGAAGAATACCGCATCTTTTTCGTCCGCGAGAGTCAAGTTGCAGCAGACATGGGCCCACCACAACTTTCCTGCTGAGCCCAAGGTTCACACGAGGCGCTATCGTAAGGTATTCGATAACGAATTGACGCTTATGGCGCACCCCTGGCAGTAAACTCCGGCCTGACGGGTCATCCTTGTCACTTCCTCGTTAATCTCTTGCGCTTCCGCCTGCCGGTTTGCCTCCAATAAATAGGCTCGGTATTGCAGCATAGCGCCGGCCAGGCGTGGATCGGCAGGGACTAGCTTTGTTCGCAGCATCTGGATAGCTTGAAGCATGGCTTTCTCCCCCTCTTGTCTCTCCCCGCTCTTCCACTTAGCAAATCCGAGCGTCTCCAATGCGAACCCGTCAGCCACCGATTCTGGCTCGGAGTTCTTGCGTGCGAAGTCAACCGCTTGCTCTGCGTTCACTAATCCTTCACTGTAGTGGCCCCGTGAGCAGCGTGCATACGTGAGAGTAATAAATGCGGAGAGCATCGCCGTCTTGGGTGGATCTGGCGAAGATTCCATCTCTGCAAGTCCGCGTTGGGCTAAACCTTCCGCCTTCTTGAACTGGTGCCGCACCAGAGCGATGTCCGCCAGGTGTACTTCGCTGGACGCAAGACCGGTCGCATTACCGAGCTTCTGACGTACCTTGAGTGCTTGCTTCATGGCGCTCTCGGCGTCCTCCAAACGGTCGAAGGTCAGGTAGAGCGAAGCGAGATCATCGAGTGTTGAGGCATACTCTGCCCGGGCTGATGGTGCAGTCTTCAGGAGACGCAGCGCCCTGTTGTAGGCGTCCTCCGCCTTCAGAAAGTCAGAGGCCGAGTGGTAATTCAATGCCAGGTTCTTCCACAAAGCTGCTCGTTGTGCTTCGGAAAGATGGGTCTGCTCGGCTGTGCGAATCAACTCCAGATCCTGAGCAATACGCATTTGTGACGAGGGGTTGTGGACATCGGACGTCTGGGCGCTGACGAGGTCAACGTTCAAGATGAAAGCGATAAGAAGAAGCAGGGATGCTTTCAAGCGAAGATGAGAAGATAGCGTGATCATGCCTGACCCTCGATTTGGATTTGAAAGAATGCACGGAATGACTACTGCCAGAATTGTGATTACGCATTTATTGCGTCATAGGTTCCCGATAGATGCATGGCATTCAGAAGGCCACACATCAAGTCATATATTCCCGGCAAGGACGCTGGAAGATAACAGTCATAGTCGCGGTGACGTATGCAGGATCGTTCGATATTAATAAGTCGTGTTCGATCGTGGACGTCGCCGAAGGTTTAATAAGTCACCGCGAGTGTTCATTTGTGAACGCTGGCAGCACGCGTTCATTTGCGAACACTTGGCACGCGTTCATAAGTGAACACTCGTAATACGCGTTCAAAAACGAACACTTAGTCTGCGAAAGAACCGGGGAGAAACGACAGATCTCTCTACTACGCTTTGCTTTGTATCAGCAGGCGACTGTAGTCGTGCCGTAAAGACCCAGTAGAGTGCGGGGCTTAAGAGTCTGCGTGAGAACCCGCCGGTCCAATTTCTGTCCCGGCCATCAATCTTCTGTCCCGACCACGGATCAAGGGGTTCCCCACATCTCGCAAAAGACGAGCGAGATATGGGGCACCCCTTGATCCGTGGCACCATGAGATTCTTCGACCGGCGGGTTTACGAGGGAGGAGTAACGGGAGCGTTCAGAAACTGCGACCGAAATGTGTGACCGGCCCCGCAACCCGTCATCTGCCGCCTCAGATTGCCCACAAATCTCCCCTAACCGCCCTCGGCCGGCGGGTATCTAATATGCGGAATGGACAAGAACGACCAGGCGGCGATCCGGGCAGTCCTTTCTGGAGATAAGAGGGCCTACGAAGCCTTGGTCCTCCGCCATACCGGGAAACTATTTCGGGTCGCGTTTCGCATCACGGGCAACGAAGCCGATGCGGAAGACGTGGTGCAGGAGGCGTTCCTGTTGGGGTATCGGAAGCTGGAGACCTTTGAGTCGCGGTCGGACTTTGGCACGTGGATCTATCGCATCGCGGTCCATTGCGCCTTGAAAAAGATCCGCGGACCCGAACAAGCCGGGCTGGAGCAAAACGAAATACAGATGGCGGATTCGGCTGCGGGCCCGGACCGGCTGCTGCTTAGCGGGGAGATCGGAGCCATGCAGGAGATTGCGATGCATAGCCTCACACCCATCGAACGAACCGCCTTTGTCCTGCGGTATATGGAAGACCGCACCTGCGAAGAGATTGGAACGGCGCTGGAGATAGCGCCCAACGCGGCGAAGCAAGCTGTCTTTCGTGCCGTACAAAAATTGCGCCGCCGCTTGGCGGCCCTAAGGGTAAAAATATGAGTCATTTGACCGAAGAGGATCTGATCGCGCATAGCTTTGCCGAAAGCGACAGGGACGGCGTGGAACAGCACCTCAAGGCCTGTGCGGAATGCGCCATGCAATACGCCGCGCTGCAAAGCGACCTCGCCGAAATGGAATTTGCAGAAGTGCCGGCCCGCGATGCCCTCCACGGCAAACGGGTATGGGAAGCGATTTCCGGTTCGCTCCCTGCCTATGAGGGGGATAAGTGGAGCTGGCTGCGTAGCGGCCCGTGGATGGGTTTGAGTTATGCTGCCGCCTGCATAGCGTTGGCTACCTGCACCTTCATCGGTGGCCGGCTGTGGGAGCGCAGGGAGGCGAGGACCGTTACCGAAAATCATCCGCCGCAAAAGCAGCAAAGCGTCGCCCGTCCTCCGCAGCGCGTCGTGGTCGTAGTTCTGAGCGATCATCTGGACCGCTCCGAGCGGTTGCTGATGGAACTGAAACACGCCGATGCCGGCAACGCCCAGATGCTATCTCCTTTACGCGACGAGGCCCGGGATCTTCTGCCGGCAAATCGCATTTGCCGGCAAAAACTGAAGCACGGCGACGATCCGGCACTGGCAACGGCCCTTGATCGCCTGGATCATCTGTTGGCAGAGCTGGCAAACCAGCCGGGCGATTTGAACAGCACCGTCATTACCAGGCTGCAGGATGAAATGAACACCGACCGTCTGCTCTTTGAGGTCCGTGTGCTGCGTTCTCGACCGGCAGCCCCGGCCGCCCACAGCAAGGAGGGCAAGATATGAAATCCAGACTTGTTTTTGTTTCTGCCCTGTACGGAATGTTGCTTTGCGGATCCACCGCAGTTCTCGCCCAAGGTGCCCCGGGACAAGGCGCCGACGCGCTCCCGGCTGCGTCGAACGCTGCCATCAGTAGTCTCTATAGCGAAGGTACGCGCGCCATCAACGAAGGGCGCTGGGCAAATGCGGAAGCAATCTTCGCCATGGTCGCCGGCCAACGCGGCGGTCTCTCCGACGGAGCGCTTTATTGGAAGGCTTATGCGGAAAACAAGCAGGACAAAAGGAAACCCGCCCTGGCCAGCTGCACCGAGCTAAGCCAGGAGTTTCCTACCAGCAGTTGGATCCATGAGTGCGGAGCACTGGAGATCGAGATTCACGCCGCGACCGGCAAGCCCGTGGATCCAAAGACAGTCACAGACGATGACCTGAAACTGTTGGCGCTTAATTCCCTGATGCAGAAAGACGAATCGCAGGCGCTGGCGCAAATTCAGGAAATCCTCAACACCGACAGCTCTGAAAAGCTGAAGCAGGAAGCGCTCTTTATCCTGGGACAACATTATTCGGATGCGACCTACGCTCAGATTGTTCGCATCAGTTATGTGGAGGGCGATGTGCGCATTGCCCGAGGTGATGAGAAGGGAAAGCCCGCCGACGCAGCATGGGAGAAAGCAGTTGCCAATCTACCGCTCGAAACCGGCTTCAGCCTTGTGACCGGCGTGGGACGTGCGGAAATCGAGTTTGAAGATGCGGCGACTCTCTATCTCGGAGAGAACTCCGTCCTGACCTTCAACGATTTGCACACCACCAGCGGCGTGCCCTATACCGACCTCGGGCTTCTTACCGGTACGGTATCGCTTAATCTGCATTCTTATATTGCTGGAGACAAGTTCTTCCTGCGCACGCCCACGGATACTCTGTCGTCAAAATTCCCCAACCCCTGGGTCGCTCGCATCAGCAGTTATCTGGATGGAATCGCCTATACGACGTTAGATAGCGACGCTCTGGTATTGACTGGGGTGGCGCAGAAAACACTGGTTAAAGGCCACACCCAGTACTATCGCGACGGCCGTCAGGTCGACCTCGCCGGCACCAGCGATCCGGCTGCATTTGCCGATTGGGACCACTGGGTCGCGGACCGGGTTGCCCAGCGGACAGCGGCCATGGCCGAAATGATGAAAGCATCCGGGCTGGCCGTGCCTATTCCCGGCCTTGCAGACATGCAGGGGCAGGGCACATTCTTCGCGTGCCCACCTTACGGCACCTGTTGGGAACCGGCGACCCAGGATGACCGGCAGCAACCAGGCGACAATGTTTCGCAAGCCCGGCCGTCTTCTGTCCGGGCCAGGGGACAAAGCGCGCATGTTGTACGGGCAAGCTTTGACCAGACCCCCGGGTTCAACGAGGCGCAGGCGGTACCGCCGCGCTTACCCGATCCCCTCAGGCTTTCCACGACTCAAATCTACTTTCCTTGCTTTCCGGCTGCGATTCGGTACCGCATGGCCAGAGATCCGGTGACAGGCATCGACAGAATAGTCGATACGGGAGTGGTACCAAGCTCAGCCGGGTGGAACTGGGCTGTGTGTCACGCGGGAAGCTGGGTTCATCGACGGCATCACTATTCCTGGGTTGCGGGTCACAAGCGCCACCATATTCCTCCGGTCCGCTGGGTCAAGAGCGGCAATAAGGTGGCCATTGTTCCCATTCATCCCTATGACGTGAAGGGCCGTCCTCCGATCAACCGAAAAGAAGAAGTCTTCGCGTTGAACAACAAGAATGGGTTATCGGTGGAGCGGGTGAAGTTCCAGCCGGGCCACACGATCGAGGAGCTCAAGTCGCCGCCGCGAGAATATCGCAGTGCTCATTTGCCTCCGTTAACCCGGATAGGCGCCCCTCATATGGAAGCGCACGTTATGCGAGACGGTTTGCGCGGAGGCAACCTGGCGGGAGTTAAGGGTGTTCCCCTGGGTTTCGACTCCAAGCTGCAAAGCTTCACCATGGCCAAAGACGTTGTGCACAGTGGCAGAACTGTCACCGTCTCTGCACCGGTCACCAATCGCACCGGCACTCTACAGGCACGAGGTGGCAGTTTTGCCGGAGCACATGGCGGGTTTAGCAACAGCGGCGGATCGCGCGCCGGTGGAGGATTCAGCGGAAGTGGTTCCCACGGCGGTGGAGGATCCAGCGTCGGCGGCTCAAGTGGTGGTGGCGGCTCGCACGGAGGAGGCGGGGGAGGAGGGTCGAGTGCAGGCAGTTCCAGTGGAGGTGGTTCAGGAGGAGGGGGCGGCGGTAGCCACCGCTAAGAATAAACTTGCTCGAGGTGGGACCACCGCCCCGCCGGGTCATCTCCCGGCAATGTTCATCGTGCTTACTTCCACCAGCACACCACCAGGAGCGTCGTAGTAGAAGCCGTATGCCTCCGGTCCGCCACGCCGTAACTTCGCCGGCTTGGGCGCCGTGTAGTTCCGGGCGCTTAAGGCCTCGTGCATGGAGTCCACAGCGTCCTGTGTGGGTTGAAGAAACCCAACGTGAAACAGCCCGGGATAGCCCTGCTCCGGCGTCATTCGCTTGTCGTACATCAGGGTCAACAGAAAGCCGTCGGAATTCCGCAGCACAACTAGCTTATCGGTGCGTTTGTGCATTACCTGAAAATCGAAAACCGAGCGGAAGAACTCCGTCAGCGCCGGAACATCGTAGGTGGTGAGGTTGGTGTGGTTGAGCGTTGCCATCGCGATCTCCTTTTAAAGAAAGTTCCATCGCGTGGCTGCAAGGGGTTAACCGAAACACACCACGCGACAGGCAGCAGTGCGGAGCACTGCCGCTATCGCCGTGGGTCCCTTCTCCCCTTTAACGGAGGAGACGACTTGACTGCGGAATGGGATCCGCAGTGAGCCGTGCTTACCAATCCGGCTCCGCGTTTTTCGGCAGTCTTAAGATGTTGCCCATGCGTCGCCGGTTGCAGGATTTTTCTCCGGGCTGAGGACGGTGGGACCTGGATCGCTGACCACTCCCGCCGGTCGCGCCATGACCGCAATGCCGTCTTCGCCATCCTCGCAGGGCGAGCACAGGGGCAACGTTTACTGCCCGGCCCTGGTGGCAAATAGCCGGCAACCAGAAGTTGACGAACAAACAGGAACGAACCGAATTGCTTCCGGTTTAAGCTGATTGGGCCCCTGCATTTGATTTTTCTGCCAATTTCCGGAACACTACGCCAACAATCCGAATGGCAGATTGAGGAATCTAACGCAGCATGCGGGTACAAAAGGGCTTGATCGGTCTCATCGTAACTCTGCAGGCCGTGCTTTTTCTGGCGCATTTTCTTGTATATGAGACGTGGACATTTCCGCTCAAGGGAAGCGATATCTCCGGGGTGGTCTGGATCAAGCTGGTTCTCGGCCTTTTGTCCGTGAGCTTTGTTCCCGCATCCCTGCTTGCCTTCCGCTATACAGACGCTGCGGTACGCGCGTTTTACAGGGTTGCTGCGGTTTGGTTGGGTTTCTTGACATTCCTCTTCTTCGCCGCTGTTTTCTCCTGGATAATTTTCGGGGTTGCGCGACTGGCTGGACTGGAGGTGAGCTTCCATCGGATGGTGGAATGGCTGTTCGGCGGTGCACTAGTGGCTGGCCTCTACGGAGTTTTTAACGCCGGCTGGACGCGTATCACTCGAACGACGGTGCGACTCGCAAACTTGCCGCCGGCGTGGCGCGGGCGGAGCGCGGCGCTCATCAGCGACCTGCACCTGGGACATGTGAGGAACGGCAGTTTTCTCCGGCGGATGGTTGCGAAGATTTTGAAGGAAGAGCCGGACGCGATTTTTGTTGCTGGCGATTTGTATGACGGTACGGCTATCGACGTCCGGCGAGCAGCGGAGCCATTGAGCGACCTCGTGGCGCCGCACGGCGTGTATTTTGTCGCGGGAAACCACGAGCAGTTTGGGGATGAAAGCAAATATCTGCATGCCATAGCGGCCGCCGGAGTGCGCGTGCTCATCAATGAGAAGGTGGAAGTTGACGGTTTGCAGATTCTTGGTGTGCCGTACCGCAACGCGGCGCAAGGCGGCCATTTTACTTCGGTGCTACAAACCATCGGCTTGGATCGCAATCGCGCGAGCATTCTATTGACGCATGCACCCGACCATCCGGAAATTGCCGAGGCTGCGGGTGTTTCTCTGCAGCTATCCGGGCATACGCACCTTGGGCAGTTCGTACCTTGGAGTTGGATGGCGCGGCGGATATACCGCCAGTTTGTCTACGGCTTAAGTCGGGTCGGGGAGATGCAGGTTTTCACTTCAAGCGGAGCGGGAACTTGGGGACCGCCGCTGCGACTCGGATCGAATCCGGAGATTGTAGTGCTTCACTTCGAGTAGAGTTTGGTGGCCGTGGGCCTGGCCTATCTTGGGCGGACTTACCGTCAACGGTCTCGATTCGGCCCAGATCGCGAAAGTTATGAGAGTCGCGTTGACAGGATATGCTGTCCCGATGAAACTGCTTCGCAACTGCGCTGGCCCAGAGATTCACTTTCCCGTCAGATTGCCTGCAATTCCCGTCGCTCTGGGCACTCTTCTTCTTTTCGGGCAGATGGGCGGGGCCCAATCTCCACTTCCTCCTGAGCAAACAATCCGTGTCGACGCCGAATTGGTCTTGCTCGATGTCTTGGTACAGAACAAGAAGACGGGACTTCCGGTGGACACGCTGTCGGCGAAGGATTTTCAGCTCTCGGAAGATGGCGTCGCGCAGACAATCAGCTCCTTCAGTCGCGATCAGCTGCCTCTTTCTGTGGTGCTGCTCTTCGACATGACCGAGACGGTGCACGCTGCGCTCGGGCCTCTGGCGCAAGCCGGGCTGGAAGTCCTTGGCCATCTGAAGCGCGAAGACGAAGTAGCGGTGATGATCTTTTCTTCCCGCACCGAGCTGCTGCAGGGCTTTACCACCAATCGCCCCTTGGCCGCGGACGCAATAAAAACCGCCTCGTGGATGGCCGATGTGGAAGGTACCTTTCTCGATGAGGATATGTTTGAAGCCGTGGAGCAGGTGATGAAAGCAAAGCCGGGGAGTCGCCGCGTTCTAGTGTGGCTCACGGATGGTACTGCAAACCAGGAAAACGCCTTTACTCGGGCAACCATCGGTCAGCACTCTCCTGCGCATCTGCATTCGCAACCCGAAGCGATGATGAGACTGGTTCAATCAGGAGCGGTTGTCGCGTTGCTCATTGACCGAACCGCGGAGACCAACCGGGCGATCATGGCTTCGGGGATGAACGGAACTCGACTCGGAGACTTCGACCAATACGCCAAGGCAACCGGAGGCCCTATCCTGAGCACCAGCACCAAGGAAGCCGCCGCCCATCTCTCTCTCTTGATCGATCAGCTTCGGTCTCGTTACACCCTTGGATACAAACCTGCCCGCGTCGCGGCCCCGGGCAAGTTTTGCAAGCTTGGTCTTCAGCTCAGTCCGGAGTTTTTTCGCGATAACCCTGAACTCCGCAAGCAGGGTGTAGTCGCTCTCACCAAGGCGGGTTATTACCGCTAGTGGCTATAGGAAAACACCGCAGAGTGGATATTGCGGACCACCACTCCTTGGCTGCAATGTTAGGGAAGTGGAAGTCGGATTTCGCGCGCCGACGCCAATCCTCACACGCTAAGGACAATCCATGAGGGACGCAATGAAAGGCAAAATCAAGGGGACCGCCGCCATGCTGGCCTTGCTGCCGTTGCTGGCCGTTCTCCAAACCGGTTTCGCCGCCCGGAATCAGCCCGACAACGACGCCAAGGGGAAGGGCAAGGTCGTCTACGTCTGCGCATGCCTGAAGGATAAGTCTTGCTCCTGCATGACTGAGGCTAAGACCGAAGGCCCATGCTCCTGCGGGACCGCCGGCGGGCCTCCGATGAAGGCCGTGCCGCGAGATAGCGCCTGGGCGAAGGCCAACCGCGACGCGCTCGCCAACTGAGGCGCGGACCCGGAAGGGTGTGGGCAAAAGAGGCTGCGTGAGAACTCTGCACTTAGTCCCGTAGGGACGTCTGAAAGTAGCCCAGGACGATAGTCCTGGGTAATGATAAGCAAGCTGAACAGTCCCGCGAGGGACGACTGAACACCGGGGCCGAGTTATCAGCCGTCCCTTCGGGACTGCCCGGTAGTGCATTGTGAACCCAGGACTATCGTCCTGGGCTACTTTCAGACGTCCCTGCGGGACTAAGTGCAGAGTTCTCACGCAGACACTTTTAGCCCTGAGGCTGCGCCTCCTTTCGCCCATCATCGCCTCCATTTCCTTACAACTCCCTAATAAGTCCCCACCGACTTCCTTACGCGGAAAGCGCTTTACTGAAACTGTCGGCTAGCGAATGCCGGCGCTTTCCAGCGGAGGCAAGTCCGATGAGAAATCCATCCATGGCAGCCCACGAACTGCTTTGCCTGTATCTGAAATCTTTCTACGGTCTGGAAAGCTGTTCCCCAACAACCCAGCTTCCTCCCACGTCCACCCGCGTCAGGAAAGCCGCTATGAAAGCGCGCCCCGCGGTCCGCAGGAGAGGGCGCATATCCTTTTGATTGCCGCCGGAAGAAGCTCCAGGTATGGCTGACTCCAAAGAACCGCACGAACCTTGGTCCCCCCGTGGGCCCGCTGCTGTAATCACGCGTCCCAAGGCCGAATGCTCAGTGCGGCCGGCCACGCTTGAAGACATGGCTGCCGTGACCGCCATCTACGCCCACTTCGTCGAAAACACAACCGCTACCTTTGACCTTGTCGCGCCCGGCGAAGCCACCATGCGCCGCAGACTACAGGCGGTGGCGGAAAGCGGCCTGCCTTACCTGGTCGCAGAGCTTGACGGCTACATCGTCGGCTACTCCTACGCTGCGATCTTTCGTCCACGCGCAGGCTATCGCTTCACCGTTGAAGACTCAATCTACGTGCGCGCCGACTGTCGCGGGTATGGTGTCGGTAAAGCCCTTCTCACCGAGCTAACCTCCCTCTGCACGCTCAGAGGATGTCACAGTATGGTCGCCTGCATTTGCGGCGACAATGTGCCGTCGGTCGCCCTGCATGCCTCGCTTGGTTTTTTGCCCATCGGCGTCCTGCCCGAGGCCGGCAGAAAGTTCGGAAAATGGTTGAGCCTCTCGATCATGCAGCGTCGATTGGCGGCAACAGCGCCACCACCCACCGATTCCTGACTAGGTCTGAAAGTACACCGAAATCTCGCAGGTGCCGTCTTTCTGCTGGCTGTTGAGACGGTCGGGAAACACAGAAGACAAAAAGCCCGACAGCCCGACCGCGAAGATTTGTTCTTCGACCATTCCGCGGGGCAGCCGTTGTTCTGAGGCAACGTAAGGCAGCGTGCCCTGGTAGCTGAGGTTGATTGCCAGGTCGAGGTCATCATAGCTGACGCTTGCAGTGATGGCGCTGTCAGCGTGGCCCCCTTCCTCGATCAGGCGCAGCAGCTCGCTGATACTCGTCTCAGCACGCCCGGTGTCGGCCGCGCTCAGCTGCCACAGCTTGGCCTGTGCGCGGAACTTGTCGTCGAAACGTGACAGAGCTTTGCCGTCGCCAGGCTCCAGTACCATGACCTCGGTGCGGCGTTCGCCGATGAGGAAACAAAGATTGAGCACCACGCAGACCACCACAGCGATCGACAAGATCGAATCGGTAAACGCATGGGTCCAGGGGGGCAGCAGCGTGTAGAACTCGGGATACACACGGCGGCTTAACGCAAACAGCAGTGAGATCCCCACGATGAACGTGCTGCGCATCGTTACCGGGCGCGAGGTCACGATCTGGATCCCGCCCATCAGCATCGAGGCGCCATTGAACATGAGCGCGGCCCCGATGGTAGGTATCGGCAGGGTCAGCAGCACGGCGCCGACCTTCGGCACGCATGAGAGCAGCACGAACCAACCCGCGATCGAGTAGGCAATATAGCGGCTCGTCGCTCCCGTAACTTTTTGCAGCCCCACCAGACTTGGAGCGGCGCTCAGCCCCGGCGTTCCCAGCCACCCACCGGCAAAGCACGCGACGCCATCCGCGAGAACCCCGGAGCGGATGTTCTTCAGATCGGGCCGCCGCCAGGATGCGTCGTTGATCTTCTCACAGGTTGTGATCACCCCGATCGCGCGCAGGCCCGACGCCAGGCCCGCAATGGCGAACGGCACCATCAGCGAAGGCTCAAACCGGTAGGAGAGAAAACGAGGATCAGGCAGCGCGAACCATGGCCGCGAAGCGATGATCGCGACGTCGCTGCTGGTCACCATTCCGACTGCGACTGCAATCGCCATCCCCAGGGCGAGACCGATCAGAGCGCAGAGCAGCCGGGGCAGTCCCTTGCCCCACACGCCGAACCCGATCATCACTGCCAGCGTCAACCCAGCTGCACCAATGTGAGTTGGAAGATTGGGATCGTGCAGGTCAGAAATCCCCAGGAATCCCCGCACCCCGATGAGGCCCAACTCGACGCCTACCGCAATCACGATGAAGCCCGAAACGACCGGAGGAAATACCCGGCGCATCCGCGGCAGCGCCCACGCAAAGATCGCTTCAAATACGCCGGCGAACACGATCATCCCGCACACCAGTGCCAGCCCTCCGCGATGGGCCGCCTCCAGCGCCGGTGCGAAGTAAATCGCCGAAACCACCGGTGGCGCCAGGTATCCAGATCCCACCGGGCCCAGTCGATGCGCTTGCAGCAGCGTGGCCAGCGCGATCGCGATCATGCCTAACCCGACCGCGTGGGATGCCACAGTAGTGGAGGCTCCCGCCGCCCGCGCGATCAAAGTAACGAACACCAGGTAGGGACAGATCACGGCCACATGCTGGGCGCCGAGAAGAATCAAATGCGCCAGCGGAGGGCGTTCGTCCAACCCATAAATGAGGTCGGGAGGACGCAGCCGCTGTTCGCTCCGAGGCGTACCCACGCCCGCGTCTTTCGGCGGTTCAACTGGCTCGGCTTTCATCCGCCCGAATTATAGCCGGACGAAGGAGAGGGAGTGCCTCGATCAAGAGTTGCGGCACACCCGGAATCCGGGCGTCAACAATCTGGCAAAATTCGACATAACAGAGTTATTTTTGACAAATCAAAATCGACTTAGCTTGTCTACACTCCCGGTACCCGGTACTTCTCGAGGTGGCCCTTGAAAACATGCACTGGCGTTGATTCAGATTTTAGAAGATGATGCCGATACATCCTCGCGGCGAGGTTTTTCGTCAACATGACCGGTGTTTCGAAACGCAACCTGGTAATCGCTGGTGTCGGAGTGCTTTGCCTGGTCGTCCTCGGTGTAATTGTCGGGGCACGGTCAAACCACGTTTCGGGTGCACAGCCGGCCGCCCCTACGGATGTCGAGGTAGTACAGGTTGAGCAGAAGGATGTCCCGATATACGGCGAATGGATCGGCACCCTCGACGGGCTCGTCAACGCCGACGTCCGCGCGCAGGTTACAGGGTACTTGGAAAGGCAGGGCTATCAGGAGGGCGCATTCGTCAGAAAGGGTCAGCTTCTGTTCGAGATCGACCCGCGGCCTTTTCAGGCGGTCCTCGACCAGGCCCAGGGCCAACTGGCACAGGCGAAGGCCGCACTCGCCAATGCCATAGCAGTGCAGGGCCGCACCGACCTCGATGTCAAGCGATACAAGCCCCTGGCAGAACAACAGGCCGCCAGCCAGCAGGATCTCGACAACGCGGTGCAGAACGACCTGGCGGCCGTTGCCACGGTGGAAACGGCTAAGGCGCAAATTAAGACGTCTGAGGCCGCGGTGGAAACGGCAAAGATCAATCTCGAGTTTACCCGGCTGGTTGCCCCCATCGATGGCATCGCCGGACAAGCCCAGCTGCAGGTAGGCGCGCTGGTCAACCCCAACAGCGGGCCGGTCACTTCTGTTTCCACGGTTGAGCCGATCAAGGTTTACTTCACGGTCGGCGAGCCCCAGTATCTGGCATGGCGGAAACGCTTCCCCACGGAGACCAGCCGCCAGGAGGCTGACAAAGCTCTGCGCCTGCAACTGATTCTGGCCGATGGTTCCACCTATGAACACGAGGGCAGGTTCTTCTTTGCGGATCGGCAAGTCAACGAGGGCACCGGGGCCATTCGGATCGCTGGGCTGTTTCCTAACCCGGGGAACATCTTGCGTCCTGGCGGCTACGCCAAAGTGCGCGCCGTCGTCAGCCTGCAACATGACGCGCTGCTGGTTCCTCAACGCGCCGTGTCAGAGCTGCAGGGCGCGTACCAGGTCGCCGTGGTGGATGGAGACAACAAGGTGAGCATTCGAACCGTCACGGTCGGTGACCGTGTCGGTGGCATGTGGGTGATTTCCAGTGGGCTGAATCGGGGAGAAAGAGTCGTCGCCGAGGGAGTGCAAAAAGTGCGCCAGGGCGCCAAGGTGAACCCCAAGCCATTTGCAAGTGGAAGCCAGGGATAGACAGCTCCGATGTCAAAGTTCTTCATCAACCGCCCGATCGTCGCCATGGTGATTTCCATCATCATGGTGCTGGTCGGCTCGCTCTGCGTCCTGACCTTGCCGGTCGCCCAGTTTCCCAACATCACTCCGCCGGAGATTCAAGTTCTCGCCACCTACGTGGGTGCGGACGCGCAGACGCTGGAACAAGCCGTTGCCACGCCCATCGAGCAGCAGATGAACGGCGTGGACAACATGAACTATATGTATTCGCTGAATGCTACCGGCAATAATGCCACCAGCCTGATTGTGGACTTCGATGTAAAGACCGATCCCAACACCGACTTTATTCTCACCCAATCGCGTGAAACGCAGGCTGCTTCTCAGCTTCCCACCGACGTTACCAACTACGGAATCACGGTTCGGAAATCCGTGACCGCGCCCCTCATGTGGGTTGCCGTCTACTCCCCGCATGGGACTTACGATGCCAGGTTTCTCGCCAATTACGCGTATATCAATCTCGTGGATCCCATCCTCCGTTCGCCGGGCATTGGGAACGTTACGGTGTTCGGCGCCGGCCAATACGCAATGCGGCTTTGGGTAAGACCCGACCAGCTGGCAAAGCTGGGGATCACGGTCCCTGACATCGTGAACGCCGTGCAAGCGCAAAATACGGTGAACCCTGCCGGTAAGGTAGGAGGCGAACCTGCCCCCAAGGGACAGGAATTTACCACCACCGTCCTGGCGCAGGGCCGCCTCATCTCACCCGAAGAATTTGGCAACATCGTGGTTCGTGAGACTCCCGACGGAGGCACCGTGCGGGTGCACGATGTGGCCCGTATCGAGCTTGGAGCCCAGGACTATAGCGTCGCCGGCCGTTTTGACGGAAGGCCGGGCGCCATTATTGCGTGCTACCAGTTGCCCGGTTCAAACGCGGTCGACGCGGCTGCCGGGGTCAAGAAACTGATGGCGCAAATGAAACAACGCTTTCCCCAGGACATGGATTTTGCCGTGTCTCTGGACACGACTCGTTCGGTTACGGAAGGCATCAAGGAGATTGTTAAGACCCTTTTGATCGCCCTCCTCCTGGTGATCCTGGTTGTCTATCTCTTCCTGCAAAGCTGGCGTTCCACGTTGATCCCGCTTCTGGCGGTGCCGGTTTCGCTTGTGGGCACGTTTGTGTTTTTCCCCCTCTTCGGTTTTTCTATCAACACGCTTTCTCTCTTTGGTCTGGTGCTGGCGATTGGGCTGGTCGTCGATGACGCGATCGTGGTGGTCGAGGGGGTGGAGCGTCATATCGAAGACGGGCTGACGCCAAAGGACGCTGCTTTCAAAGCCATGGAAGAGCTCTCCGGCCCGGTGGTAGGCATCGCGCTGGTTCTCTCCGCTGTATTTGTGCCCACAGCCTTCATTCCCGGAATTACCGGAAGGCTTTATCAGCAGTTCGCAGTTACGATTGCGATTTCCGTTGTCCTCTCCGCGTTCAACGCGCTCACGCTCAGCCCCGCGCTGGCCGCGCTGCTTCTCCGCCCACGGCAACCGAGCAGCGGCCTGCTGCGGCGGTTCTTTGATTGGTTTAATCGCGTTTTCGAGCAAACCACCGAGGGATATGTCCATTGGAGTGGAGTGCTGCTGCGAAAGACCGCCGTCCTGGTTATCCTGCTGGTGGCCTTTGGGATTGCAGCCGGCTTCTTCGCCAGCCGCCTGCCGTCGAGCTTCCTCCCCGACGAAGATCAAGGGTATGCGTACGTGAATCTGCAACTGCCCAACGGAGCTTCGCTGGAACGGACCACAGCGGTTGCGGCGGATGTCGAAAAAATCATCATGAATACCCCGGGAGTTCAGCACGTGACCAGCGTCGTGGGCTTCAGTTTGCTGAGCTTTGTTCGTACCAGTTATAACGCGTTTTTCTCAGTGGCCTTCTATCCCTGGGACACGCGCACGGCGAGAGCGCAGCAATTTCAATCCATCAAGGCCCATCTCAACCAGCAGCTGAGCAAGTTGCCGGCGGGCGTTGCCTTTAGCTTTTCCCCGCCGGCCATTCCGGGCGTCGGTACTGCGGGCGGATTTACTTTTCTCCTCGAAGACCGTTCGGGCGCCGATATTCCATTCCTTACCAGGAACCTCGCCGTTTTTCTTGAGGCGGCTCGAAAGCGGCCGGAAATTGCCACCCTGACCACCACTTTTCTGCCCAGTGTTCCCCAGGAATTTGTCGATGTGGATCGCGACAAAGTACTGAAGCAAGGGGTGAACCTCAACGATGTCTACCGCACCATCCAGACTTTTATGGGCGGTTACTTCATCAACTACTTCAATCGCTTCGGCCGCCAGTGGCAGGTGTATGTCGAAGCCGAGGGAGAGTACCGGGGCAGAGCGGAGAACGTCGGACAATTTTATGTCCGCAACGGCAGGGGAGAGAACGTGCCCTTGTCCACGCTGACCACGCTCAAGCCGCGCTTCGGCCCCGAATTTACCATGCGCTTCAACGAGTACCGTTGCGCGCAAATCAACGGCAGTGCCGCGCCCGGCTATAGCTCGGACCAGGCAACGGCGGCGCTGGAAGAGGTTTTCAAGCAAACCATGCCACGAGAAATGGGCTTCGACTACTCCGGTATGTCGTTTCAGGAGCAGAAGGCCCGGGAAGGTGTTCCGCCGGCGGTGATCTTCGGGCTTTCCCTGTTGTTCGTCTTTTTAATTCTTGCAGCGCTGTACGAAAGCTGGTCGTTGCCCTTCAGCGTATTGCTTAGTACTCCCGTGGCGGTGTTTGGCGCCTTTCTCGTGCTGTGGCTCCGCCGCGTCCTGCTGGGCGCGTTCTTACCCGCGTACCTGGTTCAGATCGAGGCCGACGTCTACTCGCAGATCGGGCTGGTGATGCTGATCGGTCTGGCGGCCAAGAATGCGATTCTGATTGTTGAGTTTGCCAAGGAACAATACGAGCACGGAAAACCGCTCGCCGACGCGGCGCTCGAAGGCGCGAGGCTTCGGTTGCGGCCGATCCTGATGACGTCGTTCGCATTTATTCTCGGCTGCGTGCCGCTGTGGACCGCAACCGGTGCGGGCTCGGTGGCGCGCCAGATCATGGGAACCACGGTGATCGGGGGGATGATGGCGGCCAGCGCCTTCGGGATCTTCTTCGTCCCGGGAATTTTCTGCCTAGTGGAGAAATTGTCTGGGGCTGGCCAGGAGCACGTTGTCGCGCCGTTGCCGAAAACGCCTTCGCCCGAACCGGGGGACTGAATCACAAACGGAGTTGCTGATCATGAACGTCGCACGATCACTGACTGGGTTGTTGGCATCCGGCCTGCTTGCCGGATGCATGGTTGGCCCCAATTACCATCGACCGGCCGTTCAAACTCCAACTGTATATCGTGATCTGTCCGAGAACCCCCAGCTTCAGGCTCAGGCTGCCTCGTATGCGGATCTTCCCTGGTGGGAGGTCTTCAAGGATGCGAAGTTGCAAGAGCTGATTCGCCTTGCTCTCAAGCAGAACTACGACTTGCAGCTGGCTACGGAACGCATCGTGGCTGCGCGCGCCGAGCTTGCGATTACCCGCTCGAACCTGTTTCCCCAAGTGCAAGGCAACGGCACTTTCATCGGTGGACAGGAAAATACCATTCAAAGCAAATACAACTTTCTGACTCTTACTGCCGATGCAGCGTTCCAGCTAGATCTCTTCGGTCGTTTGCGTCGTGCAACGGAAGCCTCAAGGGCCCAGCTGCTCGCCACCGAAGCTGCGCGGCAAACGGTCGTGCTGACGCTGGTGAGTGATGTCGCCGCCGACTACTTCACACTCCTGCAACTCGACCTGCAACTCCAGATCACACGCGATACGGTCAAGACGCAGATAGATTCGGTCAAGCTCACCAATCTGCGGCTGAGCCACGGTGTCGCCACAAAACTCGATGTGCTCCAGGCGCAGCAGGTTCTCGACACTGCGAATGCGTCCATTCCGGATCTGGAACGGCAAATTGCTCAGGAGGAAGACGCCATCAGCATCCTGCTCGGCAATTACCCGCAGGGAGTGCCGCGCGGGCTTCCCCTGGTAGCGCAAACACTTCCTCCCGAAGTACCGCCCGGCCTTCCTTCCTCCATCATCGAGCGGCGGCCTGATATTCGCGAGGCGGAACAAAACTTGATTGCCGCGAACGCCGAGATTGGAGTTGCGAAGGCTGCATTCTTTCCGCAGATTTCGCTGACCGGTTCTGGTGGCGGTTCTTTCGGCAGAAGCAGTACTTTCTCGAGCCTCATGGGTTCGCAGTATGGCATCTGGTCTTACGGTGCGCAGGTAAGCCAGCCGATTTTTACTGGGGGCGCCCTGCGCGGGAATCTACACCTGGCTGAATCGGAGCATCAGCAGGCCTTGATCGCCTACCGGCAAACCATTCAGCGAGCTTTCGGCGACGTCTCCGATGCGCTCATCGGCTACCAGAAGCTGCATCAGGTGAGATTGCGCCTGGAGGATAGCGTCGCGGATCTACAGGAGTCTGTCCGTCTGTCTAACATGCGCTACAAAGGCGGCACCACGACCTACCTTGAAGTGTTGGACGGCCAGCGATCGCTGTACTCCGAAGAACTGACGCTGGCCGAGGCGCGTGGAAGCGAGTATCAAAGCCTGGTGCAGCTTTACCGGGCGCTGGGCGGGGGCTGGCAATAATTCTGTCGAAAAACATTTCCAGGAGAGGTCCGCGGAACTGCAGATCCCTCCACTTCGCTCCCCCGGATTTCCTGTTGGACTTGGTGGCGTTGTCGCACTTCGTGCGCCCTTCTTTACGGAAGGGCGCACACGCGGACTTGTCTAGTGGAGCGTGGCAGGAAATCCGGATACGCTGCGGTCGGGATGACAATTCTGTCAGGAACGGCGAAAAGAACGCGTAGGAGCAACCACACCCTTCCATGGAAGCACTACCCTGCCCTTTGTCATCCCGAGCGTAGCCGAGGGATCTGCGGTTTCGCGGACCTCCCGTGGAAATGTTTTTCACACTTCCCGGTGTCGAGAGGCACTTCACGACGCCACTAGCCAGTAGACAATCGATTGATTATTATGTCTGGTCAAGGGATTTGTCGGATGGAGAGAAGGGAAGTCTCATGAAATTGCTCGCCGCTTGGATCTTATTGTCCCCACTCCTGATCGCGTCAGCCGCTCAGGAACTACCAAACGCCCGGTTTTGGCTGACGACTGCGGATCGCTCGGCATTGCTCACCGAGCAGAAGGATCCACTGTCTTTCTCTTCACCCGCGGACACCCTTCCGGCCATCGAAGTAAATGACATGCAGCAGTTCCAACCCATCGATGGCTTCGGTTTTGCATTGACCGGGGGCAGCGCGCAACTTCTCATGCGCATGGAGCCCGGCCCCAGGGCCGACGTGCTGAAGGAACTTTTCGCAGCCCCAGGCAATGGCATTGGGGCGAGCTACCTGAGGGTCACCATCGGGTCATCCGATATGAATGAACGCGTGTTTTCATACGATGATTTACAACCCGGAGAGACGGATGTAAACCTTGCCCATTTCAGTCTGGGGCCGGATCGGGCTGACGTCATTCCTGCACTCAAGCAGATTCTGGCGATCAATCCCGCGATCAAGATCCTCGCATCGCCCTGGTCTGCTCCGCCGTGGATGAAGACCAACAATAGTGTGAAGGGCGGCCACCTGAAGCCTGAGTACTACAAGACCTATGCCGAATACCTGGTGAAGTACATCCAGCAAATGAAGGCCGAAGGCATTTCCATCGCAGCCATCACCGTGGAGAACGAACCACTGAACCCCAAGAACACCCCCAGCATGGTGATGTTCGCGGAGGAAGAAGACACGTTGATCGCTAAGTACCTGGAACCGGCATTTCGCAATGCGGGAATCACCACCAAGGTACTCTTGTACGACCACAATCCGGATGTTCTTTCCTATCCTCTGTCGATCCTTCAAGACCCAGTCGCCGGGAAGTTCGTAGATGGAACTGCTTTTCATTTGTACGGCGGTGCGCCCTCTGCTCTGACCGACGTGCACAATGCATATCCAAACAAGAACCTATATATGACCGAGCAGACGATCACCAGCCCTCTGGGGGAGCCGCTTCCCATCGCTGAAGATGTCAGCGACGTGCTGATTGCCGCCACGCGAAATTGGTGCCGCAACGTACTGCTTTGGAATCTCGCCGCCGATCCGAATAATGGACCACACACCAACGATGGAGGATGCACCGGCTGCCAGGGCGCCATCACTCTGGACGGCAATCGCGTTTCACGCAATGTGGGGTACTACGCAGTCGCACACTTTTCCCGGTTTGTGCCGCCCGGATCCGTGCGCGTGGGGTCGAGTGAGCAAGAGCAACTTGCATCGGTCGCCTTTCTCACCCCCGATGGCAAGATCGTGCTGGTCGCATCCAACACGGCCAACTTTCCCAAGGCCTTCAACGTGAAGTATCACGGCAAGTGGTTCACGACCACGCTGCCTCCGGAATCGGTAGGCACCTATGTTTGGTAAAGCCGCGCTGCTGGCCGCGCTACTGGTACCCTCCGCGTTTGCGGCGAAAGCCGCAAGCCCAGGAAAGCCAGATTTCGGACCGAACGTTCTGATCTTCAGTCCGTCGATGCCGGCGTCCACCATGCAACGGCGGATCGATGATGTATACCGTACCCAGCAAAACAATGAGTTTGGCGCGGAACGCAATGCCATGATGTTTCTCCCCGGCGCATACAAACTGGATATCCCCATTGGGTTTTATACCGAGGTGCTGGGGCTGGGGGTTTCTCCGGATGACGTGCGTATCGCCGGCAACGTACATTCCGATGCGGCGTTGCCGAAGGACAACGCCACGACCACTTTCTGGCGAGCAGCCGAAGGGTTCTCGATAACACCGGCTGGGGGCACGATGCAATGGGCGGTGTCGCAGGCTGCACCTTTTCGGCGCATGCACATTCGCGGCGATATCGTGCTCCATCAGCACAGCGGGTGGGCGAGCGGCGGTTGGATGTCCGACGACTTGATCGACGGCAATGTCGGCGCGGGTCCACAGCAGCAATGGATTTCGAGAAATACCGAATGGGGTAGTTGGAGTGGCGCCAACTGGAACATGGTGTTTGTCGGCGTTCCCCACCCGCCGGTTGGGAAATGGCCAGTGCCGCCTTACACCAAAGTCGGCGAGACCCCGATCGTTCGCGAAAAGCCATTCCTGCAAGTCGATAGAGCGGGAAACTTCAGCGTCCGCGTTCCATCGCTGCGCACCCGGAGTGTGGGAATCACCTGGCATGGCGGAACAACGCCGGGAAGGTCGATTGCCATCAGCCGCTTTTATATCGCCCGGCCAGACGTCGACAACGCCGCCACCATAAACGCACATCTGTCCAAAGGGCAGAATTTGCTATTCACTCCGGGCATTTATCAACTGACCGAACCGCTCCGCGTCCTGCGGCCGAATACTGTGGTGCTGGGGCTTGGCTTCGCCACGCTGCAACCCACGAATGGCACCGCGGCCATGACGACCGCAGATGTGGATGGAATCATCGTGGCTGGCCTGTTGTTTGATGCCGGGGTGAAACAATCACCGGTCCTGCTGCAAGTGGGTCCGGACGGGAGCAAGGCGCGGCATGTTCAGAATCCAATTTCTCTTCACGACGTTTTCTTCCGCGTGGGCGGCGCCGGCGTAGGCCGCGCGGAAGTCAATCTCAAGATCAACAGCAGCGATACCATCATCGACCACACCTGGATCTGGCGTGCCGACCACGGTTCCGGCGTGGGCTGGCTCAGCAACACGAGCGCCAACGGACTCATCGTCAACGGAGACAACGTCACGGCTTACGGTTTGTTCGTTGAACATCACCAGCAATTTCAGGTGCTCTGGAACGGGAATCATGGACGGACTTATTTCTATCAATCCGAGATTCCTTACGATCCACCCGATCAGGCTAGTTATGCGAGTGCGCCGGGAACAAACGGCTGGGCTTCTTACAAAGTAGCCAATGAGGTGAGCAGCCATGAGGCCTGGGGGCTTGGCATCTACAGCGTCTTCCTGCATCCTGGGGTCACGTTGACTCGTGCCATCGAGGTTCCCAAGACCCCCGATGTCACGTTCAACCACATGATTACGGTCGCTCTTGGTGACCTCGGCGAGATAAGCCACGTCATCAATGACGCAGGTGAAGCGGCTACGATTCACCCGCGGGTTACGCCTAAGGTCGCCTCGTACCCATAAGGAACGAGGCTGCGCAACCCCGAGGGAGATGCGCAGCCATCGGGAAGGCTACTGCTTTTTCGGCCCTACCAGCGAGAACGTGGCTCCCTGTGGGTCGATGCCAATAACAATCCAAAGGTCACCGGGCACCTGGTGAGGACCCATGCATATCTGGCCGTCCTTCTCCTTGATACGCGCTGCTGCTGCATCAATGTCCTCGACGTTGAAATAGTACAGCCAGAAGGGAACTGGTGACTTACTACGATCGCGTGTCATGACGGCCCCCATCGCCGCGCCGCCGTTGTTGAACATCCTGTAAGTGCCCATCGGACCCATGTCCATCGTGCTGTCTTCGGCCCAGCCGAAGATGCCGGAGTAGAAAGCCCATGCCGAGCGTTCATCGTTGGCGGAGAGCTCATTCCATCCGACAGTGCCAGGCGTGCCCACCGGAGGACGAGGTGGTGCGTACTTGAGAGAGCCTTTGAACAACAGGAAGACGGCGCCTTGCGGATCCTCTACCGATGCGAAGCGGCCGACATTTGGTATGTCCATCGGCGCGCAATGCAGTTTCCCACCGCCCTGTTCCACGCGCTTACTATAAGCATCAACATCATCCACGCCGATGAAGCCGACCCAGCCTGGCTTCATGCCGCCATCGACCATTTGTGGGGTCAGCTCCATGAGCCCGGCGGTGTCTAAGCCACCGGTCGAGAGAAGAGTGTAAGGTACGCCGCCCGGATCGCCCGAGCCTTTCGCTTGCCATCCAACAACGTGGGTATAGAAGGCCTCGGCGGCCCTCCTATCTGTGGTTCTAAGTTCGTGCCAGACAAAGTTACCGGTTGTCGTCTGGGTAGGGGTGGTCACTTCCTGTTGTGCTGTTGTGCTCATGGTTTCCTCTCTATACGAAGTGGATTTGTTCATGGGGAGCAAGACTCGACGTAAACGCCGGCGCCACGGGTGAATCGCCGTGGTTCACAGCACGGTTACCATCGAGTTTCGCGAGATACCTCTCCAACTGGGCAAAGCTTTCCTTAACATCCTTCTGTACGAGTGCTCGACTTGCGGTAAAGGTGTTGCGCTCTAAATCGGTGGCCTCGTGCGGAGTGGTACACAAAGTGACCGTGGTTTGGCCGTTCTGCTCAGTGAAGGTGAAATCACTGCGCACCTGCATCGGCCAGGTGGGGCGCATGGGGTGGCGGGCGAGGCTACCCCCTTCATCAGAAAAGGCGCTGAGCAATACCAGGCGCTCGGGCAGAGCGATCTCCTGATAAACGAACTTGCCCCATATCGGTCTGTCACCCATACGGTGGCCCACCGGCGCCTGCATGCTGTAGTGGAAGATACCGCCAGGCCGGCGATCGAAACGGCAAACAGCAACCGTGAAGCCTGCCGGACCCCACCACTTCCTCAGATGTGCGGCCCGGGTAAAGGCACGAAAGACCAGGTCGCGTACAGCAGAGAACGTGTGGGTCAGGCTGAAGGTTTCGCTCGGGGCTGAGATGTTCATGCTTTCTCCATTCATTCGTTGGGGAGAGCGACGAGGCCGGAAACCTCGTCACTTCTTCTCTCTGGTGCGTATCCGGAACCTCTCTGTGACGTAGTCGTTCAGGCGATCGAAGCTGCTGCTCCAGCCCTGGTTGTGACCATCGCGCAGACCAACGGTGTCGAAGAATTCCTGGTGGAAGTCCATCTGCGTCCTGTCGTCCTCGAGTTCCGTAAAGGTGATCGTGATCAACGTCTCGCGTGTGGGCTGCCCGGCTTGTCCTTCCCAGGCAAACGTATAGACCACACGTTCCGGAGGCACGATTTCTTTGAAGACACCGCCTTGCCACATGTCGGGATACTTCTGACCCTGCCACTCGCCGGTCTGGTGCAGGCAGGCACGCCATCTGCCGCCGGGCCGGGCATCCTGCTCGAAGTGAGTTGTGGTGAAGCCTCGCGGGCCCATCCATTGCTTTGCGTGTTCCGGATCGGTGAACGCTTCCCAGACCAGTTCGCGGGGCGCGTCGAAAACGCGGCTGATAGAAAGGTCAAAAGCTATTTGATTAGCGTTTGCGAGGGTGGATGCCGGCATGTGACTTCTCCTTGGGATCAGATTTCTTCCGTGCTTTCTTCAGCTTTTGCAGGTAATCGTCGAGGCGGTCGAAACTTTCTTCCCAGAACCTGCGATACTCCTCGAGCCAATCGGCTGCGGACTTGAGCTGTTCCGGGTTCAGCCTGCACGGTCGCCATTGCGCATCGCGGCTACGAGAGATCAAGCCTGCGCTCTCCAACACCCTGAGATGGCGGGAGACCGCGGGCAGGCTGATTTCGAAAGGCTCCGCCAATTCATTGACCGAAGTCTCACCCAGCGCGAGGCGGGCGAGAATCGCGCGGCGGGTGGGATCAGCGAGCGCGGCAAAGGTCGTACTGAGATGATCAGGGCTCATGTGAATTTAACCTATGTGTTAATTAACATAGTAATTAAATACACCCTGCCGTTCCAGCCTGTCAACTTTCCGCGTTGTGGAAAACCTCAGCTCGGGCATCCTCGCTTGTTTTCATATTCCAGCGTGCTACAGGGAAGTGGTTCCGGGCAATATCCACTTGAGTGGAGTTTGGTATAGCCATTCTTTGCCGCAGGCTCCCTATCCCCTGCGCCCTTTTTCGTCGAATTTGTTACAGATTTTCAGTGGCAGGGGCTAAAGCCCGGACTATTTTGGCCGGGGGCGGCACGACTGAAGTCGTGCCCTGATACAAAGCAAAAAGCTTGTTGCGAGTATGGCCGTCTTCGCGTTTATCGAAAGCAATCTGCCCGGTGCATCAGAGCGTAAGGGAAATCTGGATTCCGAGGACGGTTGCGTTGCGGCGATTGCCGTTTTCCCGCTTCCATAGGTATTGAGCATGCGGAGTGATGAACAGATAGCGGGAATGGTTCCACTGATAGTTTATTTCCAAGAGCTCTTCCGGGCTCGCGGTTGGAGCATACTTGCTTGCCGTGGTGCGAATCCAACCTGCTGAAATAGTGTCGCTCTTACGAGCGCGCAGGACGCCCTCATAACTCAAACCCGCACCCCAAAACATCGGAATGGGACTAATAATCTGTTTGGAGTTCAGTGCTCCGGCTCCCCAGACCGTAGCGCCCCGGTCTGTGCCCGGGCCATCAGGGCGAAACAGCATCTGCTGCCCCATGAGATAGCCGCCGCTGTAACCATCACTGTGCTCGAGCGGTTTCATCAGCGAAGGAAAGGAATTGTTGCTATGAAGAAATCCGGCCGTTACCTGCCCCGGCTTGCCAGGAGAACTGGCCTTTTGGTTGCGCAGATAATCGATCTCTCCGATCGCGAGGACGCCTTTATTCCCCTCCTGGAGGGTGAAGTCCGCGCCGTGATTTTCGCCGTTGGCTGAATGCAAATTTGTGTTGAAACCTCCTGCGGAAACCTGGATTGAAGGTGTGATCGCGTAGGAGGCCTGGGTACCCCACTCTGTTCCGGCCGGCGGCCCAAAGAAGGTTGTGTCGTTCGCCCCAAGCGAGAATGGATTCGGATCAATCCCGTAATTGATGTAGTTTGCGAAAACGGGAAGGGTGGCAAATGAATTGGCGGCTGCCAGCCGGCCGGCAAGAATGGTTAACTTCTGCTGCACCATCCTCTGCTGCAAGTACATTTCTCCAAGGTAGAACGAAGGTGCATAGAGGCTGGACGTGGGTATCTCACTGTTGAGGGAGCCCGCAAGATTGCTGCCCGTTCCCCACGATATCCCCGCATAGGCGGAAAGCCCCGGTGTCTTGATGAACTCACCAAAATCCGCGCTGACAGCAATCGATAACTGTCCGGCATAAGACCATGCGTGGTCCTGGCCACCGGTTGCATTTGTCTGCAGGGCGCCCACATACGACGCCGTCGGCGTGATGCCAATCCGCTTCGCTGCTTGCCGTAGGTCGTTCCAGCCTCCCGCGAGCGTCTCATCCAGGTCAAAATCCTCGTTATTGCAACCGTGCTGGCGGCGGTGCGGATCCGCAGGATGGCGGCAGCCGAATTTGGGCGCTGGGGGGACCTGATTCGCTGCGGTGGTCTGCTGGCCGCCCGCGGGATAGAAGGCGGTCAACAGGCACACGCTCAACCATGCGATCGCGCCGCGTAGCATGCTCAGATTGTGGACCACAACTTGCTCTTCATATCTTCAGCAAGGCCCGGTTGTCATGCCTCATACTCCACCAACGTGGCCATGCCGGCAGCCAGATGCCACAGGACGTGGCAGTGCACATACCAGATCCCGGGATTGTTGGCGTCGAATGCGACCGTGACGCTCGTCCTTGGAGGTACCAGGACGGTGTCGCGGAGAGCTCCCTTCAGCGGCTTGCCGTTGATCTCGATCACTTGAAACGAGTGCCCGTGCAAGTGCATCGGATGAGACATGAACGTGTCATTGATGAACTTCAGCGCCACGCGTTGCCCGCGCTTCACCCGCACCTGACCTTTCTGGCCGCTGGGGTGCGCGGTATCAAAGACGATGCCGTTGATCGGCCACTGGTATAGCGACATATTGCCTTGCAAGTGCAGATCGAAACTTTGGTCAATCGGCCTGGGAGCCAGCGGTTCAGCCGCGACCAGTTGACTCTCCAAAGCGAGTGTCAACAGCCCTGCCGAGCCTGGACTCTTTGCCGATAGCTTCTGGATCGACGCGCCCGGGGTAGCCAAAATAACCCCGGCCTGCTCGACCGCATTTTCACGGAGCGCCAGGATGGGAAATGCGCCGGCTCCGGGAAGCTGCACTCTCACGTCGATGCGCTGCGCAATGGCCAGGGGGAAGCGGGAGCCGCTCACCGGATTGACGGGCATCCCGTCGGTAGCGATCAGTTCGCCTTTCAAATCTCCCAGATTGACAAAAAAGTTCGTGCCCGAACTGCCGTTGATAATCCGCAACCGTACCCGGCCGTTTTTTTCCACCGGAACGACTTCGGGATCTGCCAAGGTGCGGTCGTTGACGAGATAGGCATCATAGTCCACGTCGTTCGCGTCGGGTTTACTCATTGCCATCGCGGTCTTTCCGCCCATCGCCATCGCCTTTGCCGAAGGCTTGCGGAGTTTGGCATAGATATTGACCGGTGAGGTAAAGCTGAAGTCGCCCAGAAAGAGGATGATCTCCTGTTCATCCACTTTGTCGGATGGGTTGTGCACGATGAGGGGTGCGGACAACAGAAAGGCTTCCTGCAGACCCTGATGGGAGTGCATCCAGTGCGTGCCGGCGGGCTGGACGGGAAAGTTGTATTGGTAGCTGGTATTTGACGCAATCACCGGCTGGGTCAAGCCTGGTACGCCATCTTCCTTATTAGGAGGATGCAGGCCGTGCCAGTGAATTGCCGTCGCTACCGGCAGCTTGTTCTCGAGCAGAACGTTGAAGGGTTGATTGACCACCAGGGTCATCCCCTGTTTTCCATTTGCCTGCTCCAAACCCATCAGGGTCGCGCTTTTGCCATTGATCTCAAGGGTTCGCATCGCCGCCCGCAGTCTGGTCGATCCGGGAGAGGCGGAGTTTTCGGCAGGTAGCGAGGGAGCAGGGCCGCGACAGCCGAGCAGTACCGCTCCAGCGCAGGCTCCCGCAGACGCAATGAATGAACGGCGTGATCTTAGGTCAACCAAGGCTCTAACCTTTCTTTTGCAAAATAAGCCAATATAGATTAGGGTGTTTTTCGTCAAAATTTCCACAAAATCGTCATCCTGAGCGGAGCGCCTCAGAGTGGCCACCAGTCTTTGAGTTTAGAAAGATGCAGCAAGTTCCTGGACTCGGCCCCAGGGAGAGACCGCGGCGGTCCGCTGGTTGCGGGCTTCTGCGGTTGGAAAGGCCCGAGCAGCATGGGGAAGATAAGCATTGCCGGGGTTCTTCGACTCCGCGCAGCCAAGCGCTGTGTCATGCGATAAATCTCTTAGGCGCTCCGCTCAAAATGACGGTTTTGCGGCGAGTTGGAGATGCAAAGAAACCAGCGACAGCCGGATATCCGTCGCATCCAGCCCATTGACAGTGTGATTCCCCAGTTCTGGAACTGACCACTCTGCTTTCCAGATTCGCGAAACTTTCTAAGGCATCCGGCCTCCCCGCGATGAGCGGGTTGCAGGAATTACGCAGGTAATCGATGATAGAGATCGATGTCATTCATTCGTGATCAGTTTTTCCGTGGCCTCCTCCTCGGGGCCTTATTGTTGGCAGCAGGTGCGCTGGGCGCAACCCCCACCACCCATGCGAAATTTGCCGGAACGTATGCATCGCGGTCCGCCGAGGACGCGAAGCCTGGGCCTTCGATGGATGTCAGCCTGGGCCTGGATGGAACTGCTACGGTTACCGAAGATGCGGGGGCTGGTGCCGTCACCCATTTTGGGCATTGGGTCGAGACAGACAACCAGGTCAAGGTGAGCTTTGACGCAGTGGAGGGCAAGCCAGCGGAGCCTCCCATGACACTCCAATCGGAGCACGACGGGCTCCGGGCGATTACCTGGAATCACACCACCTGGGGTAAGGCGCAGCCGCCTGTGTTGAAGAGCCGCTCCCGCGTGAAGCAACGGCTAACGAACAGAAGGTCCGCAGAGTAAAGAACCTATGCTCGTTCCTGATGTTCGGGATGAGTACATTCTGGAAACGAAACGAGGTAAGTGTTACCGATGTATTCCATCTCCTTGTGTATGCCCGTTGCGGAAGTATAGTAGCCGTTGACGGTCATCTGTTTCAGCGTTACGAAGAATCGCTCCAGATCGGTGGTGGGATTTTCTTCATTGTCCGAGGCCCTGCGCAGCGCCTCGGACAGGGATGAACCCGCGGCCTCTTCGCGGATGAGGCGGATACCGTCTTGCCATTGCTTCTTGACGGCAGCGTCGCTGCTCGCCACCATCAGGTCTGCAAACAGATTGGTGCCGGCCTCGTGCGCACCCGGAGAGTGATCGTCGGCGGGAATGATCATTTCCATGAGCTGGTCGAGAAGGCGGCTTTCGTCCTCACTGAAGAACTGCAACGTGTACGCAGTCGCTGTAGGGGCCGCCTGGGCTGACTCCATATCGCGCATAGCGTCATTCGGCAGCGCGTACAGTTTTTGGGTTAACGCGGCCAGGGCGACTAGTTTCAGCACTGCTCTTCTTTCCATCTAGAGTTCGCCCTTCTTTCGTTGCTCCTTGATATAGTCGGCGGCACGCAACGATAAGGCCATGATCGTGAGCGTGGGATTTTTCTCGCTGGAAGTGGTGAAGCAGCTCCCGTCCGTGACGAAAAGATTTTTCACGTCCCGTGCCTGGCTGTAGCTGTTGAGCACCGATGTGCGCGGATCTCTCCCCATGCGCACCGTGCCCACTTCGTGGCTGGCAAAGCCAGTAGGACCCTTCCCAAAACTAGGAAAGACTGTGCCTTTCATGTGGGAAGAAACTTCCAACATGCTCTGGCTCGACGCACGCCACAATGCTTGATCATTCTCGCTGAAGCGAAAATGCACAACGGGTGTCGGAATGCCATGCGCATCGACGCGGGCCGGGTCGACCGTCACATAGTTCCGGTCATCGGATGTGACCTTGGCCCAGCTCCCGAAAGACAAATATCCCGGCTGCATTCTTCGCACCCGCTCCTTAAAGGCAGCCCCATAACCGGGCAGTCTGGCAGCCTGGTGCGGGAACATGTAACTCGAATAGTTGACCTGAAATCCCCAGCCTCCGACGTAATCGGTCTTGCCAAAAAGATGATTGTAACGAGGCACGTATACGTGGTCGGTGGCGCCATCCTGGTTCGAGGGCCTTTGACCTTCGAGTTCCTCCAGATAAATGGTCACGGACTCATTCAGATGACCATTGAGGTGATGCCCGACCCTGCCGTTGGAATTAGCGAGTCCCGTTGGAAATTTTGGAGATCTTGAATTGAGCAGGAGTCTGGCAGACTCCACGGTCGAGCAACACACCACAACAACAGCAGCCTTGACCTGTTGTTCCGTGCGGGTCTCGGTGTCGATGAAGGAGACGGCGCTCGCCAGGCCTTTACGATCGACCAGTATCTCGCGTGCGAGGGCATTCTGGCGTAGGGTGAAATTGCCGGTAGCCTGCGCTTTGGGCAACATGCAATCTGGTGTGCTGAAGATCGATGCCACGTCGCATCCATCCATGCAGTGGCCGCAATAGTGGCAAGGCGGCCGCTGATCGTAAGGCCGGGTGAGGACCGCCTTGCGCACCGCAATGAGGGGAATGCCCATGGCATCGGTGGCCCGCTTCATGATGTGTTCGCTACAGCGCCAGGGGATAGGGGGAAGATAATTCTTGCCCGCCGGCAGGATTTCAAGATGATCGTCGTTACCGCAAATGCCGATTATCTGTTCGATGCGATCGTAATAGGGTGCAATTTCCTCATAGGTCAGCGGCCAGTCTTCCTCGATGCCCTGCAAGGACCACTCTTTAAAGTCTCTGGGAGCGTAGCGCAGGGTAACCGCGTTCCAATGCAGGGTTCTGCCCCCGAGGGCGCGTACTCGATCGATCGCGATGTTATCTGAATCGGCATAGGCGATGGATTTTGCAATGTCACCCTGATAAAACGGCGCCTGCTTCTCGCCGCGGAATCCTCGAAAAGGTAACTCGTATGGCCATTTGTGGGAGAGCAACTCCGACAGCGGGACGCGACGGCCTGCTTCCAACATCACTACTTTGGCGCCGCCTTCGCACAGTTCCTTGGCCATGACGCCGCCGGCAGCGCCGGAGCCGATGACGCAGACGTCGAAGGTTTTGCTTTTGCTCATACTTCAGGCGTTCCGAGCCATTGCAAGGTCCACGATTTCCTCGATCATTTGAGTGTAGGAGAGGCCGGATTTCTTAGCGGCCATGAAAAACTCCTGAGCGCTCGAGAGCCATGGGTTCGGATTCGCCTCGATGACATAAACCTCGCCCTTGTTCGATATGCGCATGTCAATGCGCCCATAATCGCGAAGCCTGACGGCGCGATAGGCTTTGACCGCGATGTCGGTGAGTTTAGTTACGGTTTCTTCATCCAGGTCTTCGGCGATCGCCGATTTGGTTAGCTTGTAGGCTTCCGTGTCTTTCTCAAATTTCACTTCCTGGCTGGCGATTCTGGGCATGCCCTTGGGAAGCTTGGAAAGATCAAGTTCCACCAGCGGAAGTGGATAGGGGTTCTCGTAATTGCCGAGGATGGCGGCATAGATCTCGCGTCCTTCGATGTATTCCTCAATCAGCGCAGGCGAATCGAATTCCCTCTGAATATAGGAAACGCGTTCCATCAACTCCTTCACACTGTTAACCACGGCAGCAGCATCTATGCCGATGGATCCGTCTTCGGAGGTGGGTTTCACGATCAGTGGGAACGAGATGTCATGTGCGTGGTCGAGTGTGCCGCGGTAAGCCGTAGCGAAGTAGGGCGACTGAATCCCGTGAAAAGCAAACATCTTCTTGGCGATGGACTTGTCCTGCGCAAGAATGTTCGCGTGCGGTCCCGAGCCGGTATAAGGGATATCGAGCATATCCAGGAAGGCAGTGACCTGCATCTCCTTGGTGTTATCCCCCGCATACGATTCCGTGAGGTTGAAGATAAGATCGGCGCCGCATCTGGCGAGTCCGACCAGCGATTGTGTGCGGCCGTTGAGGACATAGTACGACGGCTCATGACCGAGTTTCTGCAGGGCTTCGAAGACCTCTTCACGGTCGTGCTTTACCGGTTTCTTCTTGCGTTTCTTTTGCCCCGTGCGCTTGCGCGGTGGAGGAACTTCTTCCTCCACTGGGGCAGCGTCTTCTTCCCACAAGTCGTACAGCACGGTGACTTTTAATTTCGTTCCAGTCATGCGACCTCGAATCGGGGTGGCGGCAACTGCCGGCACTCCTCAGGAATGAATAAACTTGCCACGGATCAGGTAATTCATGGAGAGCGCGGTCGTGTACACCGTGAACTCCGTGAGGTGCTCGGACTCGCGGCGAACGTCCACGCGCAGACCGAGGTCCTCAACACGCTTGCAGATGGCTTCCACGAGGCGCTTGACGATCGGCCGTTGCACGCCACTCCAGTACGCGACCTTGTCGATGATCGGCTTGCGATGCTGATCCAACATCTCATGGGCGGGGCGGACGCCTTTACGTCGCTTGCTTGAGACATTGAAGATGTCCGCCAGGTCGGCATCCAGCGCGAGTTCCTCGACCGGAATTTCCTCCGGCAGGGTGAGATGATAGAACTCGCCGACTGTCGATTCCATCTCATCGACGGTGATGTCGGTTCGGCCGCGACGCCGGATAGGTTCGACATCTCCGATTTTTCGCGCCGTGCGATCGACGTATTCGAGCTTTGCCAGCGCGCCCCAACCTTCGTAGCGTTTTCGCCATTGCGAGCGAGGCGTGAGCCAGACGGCAAATGTTTCTGCAAAATCTTCATCCGGATGCTTCTGCGCGTACCACCCGGCCATGTGGCGAACATACTTCCGCGAGAATGGTATGGGACGGTAATTGTCGCGATAGGCTCGGCGAAATGGACCGAAGAGATCGCGCCACTCCGCGGACTTGTACAGCTGATACGCGTAATTGAATGCGTGTCCAGCCTCATGACGCATGTACATCATGATCTCGCGAGCGTCTTCCAGGTCGTTCATATCGCGCTCCAGCTGTGCCAGGTCCGGGTTGGCCAGATAGAACGGAATGCCGACCACAGGCTCGCCAGAAGGACATCCCCATTCATCCGTGAGATAGCAATGCGGACGGAACTTGTGGATGCCTTTGGCTTCCAGTTCGCGATAGAGCTGCTGCACGAATCGTTCGAGCGGAGAACCCTCGAGTTTGAGTCCGAGTTCGCGAATGGGCTTGGCGAGGATCTCCTGGAATTCCGTTCGGGTTTTCTCGAAATCACGCACTGGGGCTATTCAGAGTTCTATACCAAGGAACCAAATTTGGCACTGGAGGCGTATCGCTTATGCACATAGTATCGTCGGCACGCCCGGTTCCGGAACACTGATCGTACAGGCGCGGATCAGGCCAAGGTAGCCGGCTTCACGGTGTCTATAAAGTAGAGTGCGTCGAACGGTTGAGCAGGGATGGCGACAGTTTCCACCTTATATTTGGGGATGCGCATCGAGAGGCCCCCCGCGGACACTGACCGGGTGAGGCCGCGCAGCGGCAGAAAAACCTGGGGCGCGTCAAGCCGGTGGAGGCGTTCTTCGAGGCTCCCGAGCGAAGCGGGTGGCACCGGCGTGGGCGATCCGCCGACCCAGCCGTCCTCGCCTTGCCAGGCGGTAAAGCCGATCTTGTAAAGCTGTTGCCATACCAGCTTGTGAGCCAGATCCCGGTCGGCTTCATCCCATCTGCCAAAGGCTCAAGGCTCACGCTGTCAAACCCGCGGCCGTACCAGGCATTCATCAGATGCGCGTTATGTGCCCAAACCATGACTTTCCGGCCGGCGTGGGCCGAATCGATCAGCCCCCTTAGATTGTCGGCGTTGATCCGATCACGGCGGTTCTCCGCGGTCATCTCATAGCGGGCGGCGTCTCCGACTGAGTGACTTCCCTGATGTTCAAGCAGATTGGCGCCGTAGCCCGCCAGGCTCGCGATGGCCCGGATCATGAAGCCGGTGCGTCCCGCCGGCGTGCCGGCCGCGGTACCGCCGCCTCGAAGCAGGTGGTCCAACGCGCTGGCTGCGTCTTCCAAAGGGGCAAGATCCGCCGCTACCGGGCGGAGCGCGTCGCCCTCGGATTGATTCCAGGCTTGTATCGCGGCGTCCCGCGCCGGCCCGGTGACACCCGCCCGGCCAAGCTCTTCAGACTTTGTCGCGAGCGCGTCGGTGTAGCGGTTAAGACGCCCGAAGCGATTGAGGATAATCTCCGCGAGCGCTTCCGCCTGGCGTCGCCTGGTCGGATCCAAAGTGCCGACGAAAGCGCGCAGCTCCCCGGCGAAATAGTCGAGTGTGCCAGGCGCCGTCAATTGCATGTCGAATCCCGCCATTGTCAGCGGCCGAAAGCCGCTGTGGCTCGCCTTCGCATAGGCAAACAAAGGGCGGCATTCCGCGCTTGCCGACCAAATCTTGAGAATACCGAGCTGTGCGGCTTTGACCGGATCGAGATCACCGCGAAGGCCCGCCTCGGTCCGTTCGAGGTCGATGAAGCCCGATTCCCAAGCCAGCACGTCGAACCCGATGCGCTCGTGCAGCAACCGGACCAGGCGGGCCTTGGCCGCGAATGCTGTGCCTGCCCCATGGCTGGGCTCACCGAGCATGACGACACTGGCATCTCCGATCGCTGCAATCAGCCGTTCAGAATCGTGAGTGTTCCAGTCCTCGCCCGCACCGGCATTCATCCTGACGGCGTACTGCTCGATCCAGCGCTGCAGCGCATCGCCGACCGAAGGCTTCGCCCAAGCTGCGGCAGGGGCAAGAGCGGCCCCAAGGCAAGCACCGGCCGCCTTTAACAGACTCCTGCGCGAGATGCCGTTCACCGGCCACACACAGGAAAGCAGTTGCTGCGCTCCGCGTATGGAATTGTCGTTTCCTTTCATGCAGAGGCTTAGACAAGGAAAAGGCATTCCGGTTAGGCATCGATCGCGTTTTTTGGGGGGTCCAGCTTAATTGCGTATGAGCCGTAGATCATGAAAGCCTCACGGAGTCGAGAAAGTCCGGGCTAACTATCCTGGACCTGTTTACGGTGATCAATGGTGATAACGACTTTCCCTTGCGCATGTCCTTCTTCGCGATAGCGGAGGGCTTCAGCGACCTCGCCTAATGGGTACCGTCTGTCGATGACAGGTACAATTTGTCCGGCTTCGAGAAGATCTTTCAGAAGAAACAGGTCCCTGCCGTTAACCTTCGCGATAAAGAAGCGCATTTTCTTATCGCCAATCCGCGACAGAAGTGGCCCCAGACACACCGCCTGGAGTATTCGAACCAAACCGCCTCCGACCATGACGAAGATTCCATCCCGGCTGAGCACGCGTCTGTAATCGAAAATCGAATGATGGGCGTTCGCACCGAGAATCAGATCGTATTGGACACTACTTCGCGTGAAATCTGATTGCGTATAGTCGATCACGTGGTCGGCGCCGATCGCTCGCGCCCTGTCCACATTCCTTGGACTGCAGACGGCAGTCACTTCAGCCCCGAATGATTTGGCAATCTGGACAGCGAAAGTGCCCACACCGCCAGATGCGCCATCGATCAGAACCTTCCGGCCGCGTTGGATCTGGCCGTGATCGCGAAGACCCTGAAGGGCGGTGATTGCCGCTACCGGAACCGCTGCGGCCTCTTCGAACGACAGATTGGAGGGCTTCATCGCCAGGCTGTCTTCACGGGCGCACACATATTCAGCAAATCCTCCCAGGCCCTTTCCTGTGAACGATGCCCCGAACACTTCGTCGCCCGGCTGAAATTGCTTTATGTCCTGCCCAACCGATTCAACTCGCCCTGCAAAGTCAGCGCCCGCAATCTTGTGTTTCGGTTTGAGGAGCCTCCCAAGCTTGGGAAAGAAAAACAAGGGTCCTCGTATCGTGAAACCGTCGAGCGGATTGACCGACGAGGCATACAGCCTGATCAGGACCTCGTCCTCTGCGGGCTCAGGGGTTTCCACTTCTCCGAGCTGCAGCACCTCCAGTGGTGGCCCGTATTGTGTGACTATGATTGCCTTCAAGGGGTCGCACCCCTTCGAGATGCGAGGAATGTAACACAACCGCGAAAAGAACCGAGGGCTGCTAATCTTAATCGAAGGTCTACGAGACTCAGTCCCGTACACGTGTCTTCAAGACTCCTGGTTTGCCAAGAATGAGGCCAAAAAGTGAGGAGATTGACCATGCCCAATTTACGTGCGCGACGGTTTGCCGCCTGCGTCGCATTGTTGACGGGCCTTGTACAGGCTGCGTCTGCTGCTGAAATCCTGATTGTTGACGATAAATCCCAGCCAGAGAGTTTGACTTTCGTCCCGGGTGGGACACTGATCGTCGGGAGCGCGAGCACGCCGTTCATTTACAAGGTGCGCCCGGGCTCGACCACTCCTGAGAAGTTCGTGGACGCCAGCGCTGAGGGTGCCGGCACCTTTTTCTTCGGACAGCTTGCCGATCCTGCGACCAACACATTGTGGGCGTGCCAGCTGACGCCGGTGCCAGGCACAACGAACCGTCATACCGCCCTGAGGGGCTTTGATCTCTCCACTGGCGCGCAGAAGCTGCGTTGGAACCTGCCTGGCGACAACAGCGTGTGCAACGATTTCTCGATCGGACCGGACAAGGCGCTTTACATCAGCGACACCGCCAACAGCAAAATCTACAGGCTACCGGCCGGTGCTACGAGTGCCGAACTCTTCCTGGAAGATCACGCGCTCTATGGCATCGATGGGATCACCTTTTTGGACGGTACTCTGTATGTCAACAATGTGTTCTCGAACAACCTCTACCGTATCCCGGTGGACGCTGCCGGCAAGGCCGGAAAACCGGTCGATATCTGGATGGATCAGCCGGTAAAAGGGCCGGATGGCATGCGCGCAGCCAATGGCAAGCTACTGGTTGCTGAGAATGGCAGCGGCAAGATTTCCGTGATTACGGTCCATGGCGATAAGGCCAGCGTCACCGTAATCAAGGAAGGACTCAAGACCCCCACCGCAGTCGAGCCCGCGGGCGACACAATTTGGATCGCCGAACGCGGCGCCGGCAAGGCAGTGTCGATTCCCATGCCGAAATGAGCGCAGGGGCTTTGAAGTCCGCGTGAGAACCCGAGGAACGCAACTGCCACTCTCTCCGTCCCGAGTTTGGCATTTCTTGCGGTTTTTCGGTGACAGGGGCTAAAGAGGCTGCGGAAAAAGTCGGGAGACGAATGGAAATGCGTCCCTCAGCGGCTGAAGCCGTACCTATTTTCAATCGTTTATGTACGGGCTGAAGCCCGTACCCTTCAAAGAACGGAGTTTTCCGCAGCCTGTAAAGCCCTGACCATTGTGGCCGGGGGCGGCAGGACTGAAGTCGTGCCCTGATACAAAGCAAAAAGCTTGTTGCCGGGGCCCACACGGACCTGTTCTTTGGCTTTAGCTTCAGGAGGTAGGCTGGCTTTCCTTCGGCGTCACGCGAAACACACCGCCCTCCTTGGAATCCTCGAGCATCCACAGCGAGCCATCGGGGGCGACCTCGACGTCGCGGATTCGGTGCCCAACGTCCCAGCGCTCGGCGGGCTTGGCGCCGCCCTGACCGTCGAAGGTAATGCGGTTGATCGTCTTGCTCCCCAGGCCGCTCACCAAGGCGGAGCCATTCCACTGGGGGAACATCGCGCCGTGATAAAACATGAGGTTTCCCGGTGCGATGACCGGCGTCCAGTAGATGACAGGCTTGGTCAAGTCAGATCGCGTGTCTGGACTGGGGATCGGCACTCCATCGTAGTTGGTCGCGTAGGAGACCAGCGGCCAGCCATAATTCTTGCCCGGCTCGATCAGGTTCAGTTCATCCCCGCCCTTGGGGCCATGCTCGATCTCCCACAACCGGCCGTCTGGTGCGAACGCGAGACCATAGGGCGTCCGATGCCCGGAGGTCCAGGTCTCCGCCGGCGTCAGGTTAGGCCCGGGAAACGTATAGGTCCTGAGGACCGGAGCAGTCTTTGCGGCTTCAGTGTCCCTGGGGGGATCAATCACGGGGACGCTGGCCGCGCCAGTCTTCCCAGCCATCGGACTGCCTTTCGCAGGCTTGCCATCGAGGGTCAGGCGAAGGATCTTGCCCAGGGGCTGATTCGGATCCTGAGCCGGCGTCATGCGCTGGCGATCGCCCACGGTAAGGAATAGATATTTGCCATCCGGGGAGAAGGCTATCGCAGCACCGAACTGGCCGCCATTGCCCCTCTCGCCATCGCGCCAAATCACTTTAAGGTTTTCCAGGCTCGCTGAATTCGGGCCCAGCGCCAGCCGGGCGCGTGCAAGGGCCAGACTCGAACCCCCATCGCCTGGCTCTGAATAGGTGAGGTAAACGCTGTGGTCCTTGGCGTAGTGCGGCGAGAGAAAGACGCCCAGCTGGCCGCCTTGTCCCTTCCAAAGAACGGGCGGCACATTCGCAACGGGTGTCTTGGCTCCCTGCTGGGTGACCAACTGCATCCCGCCGACCTTTTCGGTGATCAGCATGCGCCCGTCGGGGAGGAAGGCAATCCGCCAGGGCAGATTGAGGGTCGTTACCTGGACCATGTTGAAAGGCAGGCTAGCCTCGGGCTGCTGCTCGCCTGCATTGATCTGCGCATCCGCATGGGTCCCCGCAAGAGCCAGACATAGTCCCGCAATCACTAATTGTTTCATCTCGTTTTTCCTCTATTGGTGTCAATTGGTCCAGCATTTATTCAGCGGTCCGGTTCGTTCCAGGACGCCATTGAATCGCGCTTGCGCAAAAAAGGCTGGAATCAGCCTCCATTTTTTATAACACTTCCATTTCATTTCTTGCGTTGCGCCTCCCGGCTGAACGCGGCAACTCTGTTTGAAGCCGCCACTGTCTGCGTGAGAACCGGAAAGGAGAAACTGCAGATCCCTCCACTACGCTACGCTCCGGTCGGGATGACAAAGGAGAGGGTGTCTCTTCCATTTGCATTGGATGGATCGGATGGACAAAATTTAAGAACTAACGAACCGTTTCCTTTGTCATCCCGACCGGAGCGTAGCGTAGTGGAGGGATCTGCAGTTTCTCTTTTCCGGTTCTCACGCAGACGCTTTAGCCCCGGGTTCTCGAGGCCGTCGCTAAAGCGCATGAGTAAGGTCGAGTTCTTTCCCGCGACGTACTCCACAAGAAATACGGACAGCCGATCGCTGAGGGGGATTAACGGATGAACTAATTGGAAGATGCAGGCGGCGTTCCGGCCTTCGCCGGGCGTCAGGGGCGGCCGGTACCCAGGAGACTTTCGGTCGCCTGGATGTAGCCATCCTCAACCAACCGCTTTCCGTTCTCGCGATAGAGTTGCGGATCGGTGGGCGCCCAGGTTGCGAGGCCATCGACGTAGCGGTTGAACATGCAGAATGCGGCCGCGATCAAAACGGTATCGTGAATCTCCTTGTCGGTAGCACCTTGCTTGCGGGCGCGATCGACGTCTTCACTGCTCACGAGCTTTCCGCCCTTTTGTACTTTGCCGGCGATTGCCAACAGCGCCTTCAGCTTGTCAGAGATTGCGGCGCCTTCGAAGTTGAGCTTTATTTCATTCACTAGCTTTTCGTTTCCTCCCAAATAGTGAGCGGTCGCCGCACCATGGGCACTCTGGCAGAAATGGCAATCGTTCTGCGAGGAGACGTAGGTTGCGATCATCTCGCGATCCGCCTGTGGCAGTGAGTTCGGAGCGCGCAGCAAAACCTCTGCCAACTCATTCAACGGCTTTGCTGTTTGCGGGCTGAATGCCATGGGTCCGAGAATTCCAGGGATGCCTTCGGGCAATCGAATGTGTGCCATAGAAAAATCTCCTTAATTATTTGGTGGTCGCTACTACCGGGGGCTTTTTCCAGTTGCGGCGCGCATAGCCCAGGCTGGCGGTCTGCTTTCCAATCTCGAGATACATATCCGGATCCCGCGGCTGCCACGTAGCCAGGCCGTCCACGTAGCGATTGAACAAGCAGAATGCCGCCGCGATGAGAACCGTGTCGTGGATCTCCTTATCGGTTGCGCCGTGCCGGCGGGCTCGCTCAACATCATCCGTGGTTACATGCTTGCCGCCCTTCTGTACCTTGCCGGCGATGGCGAGAAGGGCCTTCATCTTGTCTGAAACTGGAGCCACTTCGAAATTCTGTTTGACCTGGTCAATCAATGCGTAGTCAGCGGGGCTGCCACCGAGGTGCTGCGCGGCCGTAGAGCCATGGCAACTATGGCAGTAGTAGCAATCATTCTGCGAAGAAACGTAAGCCGCGATCATTTCACGCTCGGCTGCCGTCAACGTGTGCGGGCCATACAAGAGCACTTCCGCCAGTTCGGCCAACGGCTTGGTAGTGGCGGGACTAAACGACAGTGGGCCGCGAATGCCGGGCAGTCCTTCTGCAAACTCAATGTGTGCCATTTCCTGTCCTCCGGGTTGTTCTATTGAAATTTGCTGTCGGCTCAAAGAGCCGGTCATTCCTCGGGCGGTGTCTGACCAAGGCGCCGGGCCATGGTGGCGAGCAGCTTGGGCCGCGCGTTGGGCCGCGTCCATGGGCACACCGCAAAGCAGATCCCGCACGATGCCGCCTCAGCGAAATAGGGGATGCACTTGTCGAAGTCCACATACCAGCGCTCGACGCCTCGTACCATCTGCTTGTGTTCCACAATGGCGCGAGGAGGACACGCGTTGGTGCAGACCTGGCAGGTCATACAGAACTCGTCCGCGCCGAAGCGGTCGGGTGCAGTCGCGACCAGCGGCATGTCAGTGGTCACGCCGGCGAGCCGCACGCCCGATCCGAAGTGCCGGCTGATCAACGAGCCGTGCTTGCCGAGTTCGCCCAAGCCGGAAGCAATGGCGGGGGGAATCAGAAGCAGGGCGTCTGCGGAAGGTCCGGGATACGCGCTGGCGTTGTACCCCTGGGAGCGGATCCAATTGGCAAGAGCGAAAGAAGCTCGCGTGCCGCGCGCGTATTGATCACCGATTTCGGTTACGCCGACACCGTTTGTCTCATCCGAAGGCACCTGGTTGAGCCGTTCATAATTGTGGGCGAGCGCGAGCACGATCACCCAGGGCTCGTCGATGGTATATCCCTCGAAGACGTAGAGCGGGTCCATGGCCGCAATTCCGACCGCATCGCTCTCATGGGAGAGGGCGAAGGCGGT
>JBEKNJ010000032.1:0-95618 GCA_049522955.1 Acidobacteriaceae bacterium | reverse complement strand
GGCTGAATCGTGCAGCCGCTCGCGCACCCGGACGGCCAGGATGGTAAGCGTCGCCAGACGTTGGTTCCGGTGTCAAATGCTGTGACGGGAGCGATTGCTTCCTTCGGGGTTTCATCCTTCAGATACTGGTCGAGGAAGGGCCTAAGGATTTGCTGTTGAAAATAAAGTCCAGTCGCGCTGCCGTAATTTAAAGCGCCAAGCGTGCCGGCGTCTTCGATTTCCTGGCCGTGATGCCAGGGACCGATCACCAGAAATACCTTGTTGTTCTGTGTGTCCTTTGGCTTGATCGCCTTGTACACCGCCATGGCCCCGTAAATGTCTTCCTGATCCCACAAGCTGTGGACCAGCATCACCGGGACTTTCAATGGCTCGGCGGCCAAAATCTTATCCATGGCCTGGTCGCTCCAAAAAGCGTCGTAAGCCGGATGCGCGAGAACTTTAGGCCAGAACCCGACTTGTTCCAGGTTGTGGCGGCGGCCTAGTTCGCCCGCGGATCCAGCCTGCATGTAGGTGTCGTAGTCGTCGAGGTACGCGGTCCACCACTTGGCGGTGCCATCGCGCGTGGCCTCCTGATCGTAGATATAGGTGAGGTTCTGCTCGCGGAAGGCGCCATTGTGAAACCAGTCGTCGCCCATCCACCCGTCCACCATGGGATTCATCGGCACCGCGACCTTGAGCGCGCGATGAGGATTGACCAGCGCCGCTAACGTGGTGAAGCCATCATAGGAAATACCCAGGATGCCGACCTTGCCGTTGCTCTCCGGGATATTCTTCACCAGCCAGTCGATGGTGTCGTAGGTATCCGTCGAGTGGTCAACCGGCGTCGGATTCTGCGGACCGTGCAAAGGGCGGTTCATAACGTAATCGCCTTCGGAGTGATACTTGCCCCGCACGTCCTGAATCACCCGGATGTACCCGCCCTCGACGATCACTTCGGTGGCATTGTCGTAACCCTGGAGCGATGGTCCCAGGTGGGCACTGCTTTCATGGGTAGTGAGCGCGTCCGCATCGTAGGGCGTGCGGGTAAGCAGGATCGGCGCGCCTTTGGCGCCCTTAGGCACCAGGATGACGGTGTGTAGTTTCACCCCGTCGCGCATGGGGATCATCACGATGCGCCGCACGTAGTCGAAGTCTGCGGTTGGTGTCTCGAGTGTGGCGGGGGTCTCGCTGGGAAACGCAGGATACTTCGCAGGCGAAGTCTGACCCCAGGCCGCCTGCACCAATAAGAGGAGGCCCAAAAGCTCAATTTTTTTCATACCAAGGAGTCTATGACATACCCGCGTCACAAGGAGTCAGACGGGAGTCAGTCGTCCCAGGTCGATCTAGACCGACCTTCGTAACGTAAGCTCGGCACCAGGCTTTTGCTTTGTATCAGGGCACGACTTCAGTCGGGCCACCCGCAGCCAAAAATGATCAGGGCTTTAGCCCCTGCCACCGTAAATCTTCACAAAATTCGAATGGAAAAGGAGCGCAGGGGCTAAAGCCCCGCTCTTTTTGCGCTTTTACGGCACGACTAAAGTCGTGCCCTGATACAAAGCAAAAAGCTCGTTGTGAAGCCTACCTTGGAAAGGTCTGTCTAAAAATAGCCCAGGACGTAGTCCTGGGTAGGCGAGGACAATCGGAAACAGTCCCGCCAGGGGCTGCTGAACGCCTGCCTCGTTGTGGCGTAAATAGAGGGATCGCCTAGTATCTGCGGAGGAGCCGTGACCCTAGTTCACGGTTGGCGCGCTGCAGCTTCTCTTCAAAAAAGATCCCGATGGAGAAAGGCCCGATGACCAGCCCCATAATACAAAACCAAGAACCAATCGAGTTCCACATGGCACTGCTCCTTACTATTCTTGGACGAACGTCGCAAACGAATTTATCGACGATCCCATGAAAAGAAGGGCCGGGGAATAGCAAGAAAGGTGCACTTACTTATCCCGGGCACGCACCTTGAACCAAATCGGTGAACCACGAAAACCGAAGGCAGCCCGAATCTGGTTTTCCAGGAAACGCTGGAAAGCAAAGTGCAATTTAACCTGCCGATTGGTGAACAGGATAAAGGTGGGCGGGGCGACCGCGGCCTGGGTCATATAAAAGATCCGCATCTTGTTGGCGGCAGGCACGGTGGCTCGCTGAAAATCAATTTTCTCGAGGAACCGGTTCATCTGCCCGGTGGAGACGCGCTTACGCCGCTCGGCGGCCACCTCCTTCACCAGTTTGAGCACCGTGTGGATGTTCTTCCCCTCAGCCGCCGATATAAAGACCACCGGCGCATAAGCCAGGTACTTGAGTACCTTGCGCAACTGCTCTTCGAAGATCTCCTTGTCGGCCGGTGGCTTGCCGTCGGTTCGGCCGGTGGTGACCAGATCCCATTTATTGACGACCAGGATGACGGAGCGTCCGCTCTCGTGCGCATAACCGCCGATGGTAGCGTCGGACGAAGTAACACCTTCGGTGGCGTCGATCACCAACAACGCGACGTCGGCCGCCTCCAGGTGGTGTCGCGCCATGACCACGGAAAGCTTCTCCGCCATCAATTTGGTTTTGCCCTTGCGCCGGATCCCAGCGGTGTCGACAAAGCGCAGCAGACCGCCGTCGTATTCGATCACTTCGTCGACGGCGTCGCGAGTCGTTCCCGGAATGGGAGAAACAATCGCCCGCGAAGAGCCGGTGAGAACATTCAACAGCGTGCTCTTGCCGACGTTGGGGCGGCCGATGATGGCAATCGATGTTTCGTGCTGCTGGAATTCGCCATGAGTCCGGTGGTGTGCCTCTCCCTCCTCGGCGACTTCCGGTTCTACTTCCACCGGTGCCTGCGCGACGCTCTTGGGAAAAGTAGCGAACACATGATCGAGAAGCTCGCCCATCCCGACCCCGTGTTCCGCGGAAATCGGAAGTATCTCGCGAATGCCCAGCCGGCGATACTCGGCGGTTTGCTCTTCCATCCGCTCGGTATCGATCTTGTTGACCGCCAGCAGCAGGGGCTTGCCTCCGCGCAGGAGTATGCGCGCCAGGTCATAATCGGGGGCGGCTAGGGGAGTGCGTCCATCCACCACCATCACGATGGAGTCTGCCTCCTCGAGCGCGACCTGGGCCTGGCGAAAGATTTCCGACGGAATAAGCTCGGGATCGTCGGGTAGTATGCCGCCCGTATCGACCACCCTGGCGTGCTGGCCGGACCACTCAATCTCGCCGTAGATGCGGTCACGGGTGATCCCAGGTTCATCGCCCACGATCGAACGGCGTGAGCTGGTGAGACGGTTGAAGAGCGTGGATTTGCCAACGTTGGGGCGGCCGACAATGGCCAGCACCGGCCACGTCGAAGTGTCGATTGCCGCCTCGCGCCGGGGGATCGGCGGGAGTTGCTCCAGCGGATCGGGCAACTCGACGTCGATGCGCGGCATCGGTCCCTGTCGTTGGGCGATGGACTGTACCGGACGCTTACGGATTTTTCCTAAACGCGCGGCTGCGCTGGCTTCGGCGGCAGCTTTCGCAGCTGCCCCTCGCTTGACCTCGGCCCGCGAATGCTGGCCGCGCGTAGCAGGCGTAGCCCGGCGTGCGGCTTTCGCCACGGCGGCGCGCTTTCCTCCCAGGGAGTGCGGCTTGGGCTTTCTGGCTTTGGTTCCTTTAAGCGGCTTCATGGTCTCTTTCAGTCTTTCATACAACGGCCTATCGACCGTATAGACTTGAGTTTTACAGGCCTTCCCCTTGTCGACCGCTACCATCTCCGCCCAGCCGTTGCCTTCGCTCCACGACTTCTTCTCTCCCGGTGGGATGCTCTCGCGTTCCGCGCTGCCTTACGAATTCCGGCGCGGGCAGTTGGATATGGCCCGGGCGGTGGAACGCAGTCTGCAGGAAGGCAAACATCTGATTGTCGAAGCAGGGACCGGGACAGGCAAGACACTCGCTTATCTGCTGCCCGCCCTCCGTACCGGTCAGCGAGTCATCATTTCCACCGGAACCAAGAACTTGCAGGAACAGCTGTTTTTCCGCGACGTCCCCTTTCTGGAGTCGTTGCTGGGGCCGCTGCGCGTTTGCTACATGAAGGGCCGGGCGAACTACCTTTGCCGCCATAAGCTGTTTGCCTTGCGCGACCAGCCGATCCTGAACGGCCTGGAAGAGATCGACCAGTTCCAGCAGATCGCGGCCTGGGAGAAGACCACCCAGACCGGAGACCGGGTGGAAATCGACGCGCTGCCCGAAGCGAGCCAGGTGTGGGCCAAGCTGGACGCGCGCAGCGAGGCTTGCCTGGGGCAAAGCTGCCCCGATTATGAACGCTGCTTCATCACCGAGATGCGGAGGCGGGCACTGGAAAGCGATGTCATCATCGTTAACCACCATCTCTTTTTTGCCGATCTGGCGATCAAGCAACAGGCTCGCGCAGCTCCGGACGCAGGTGTGCTTCCCGAGGCCGCGGCCGTGATCTTCGACGAGGCCCACGAGCTGGAGGATGTTGCGTCGAGTTATTTCGGCATCAGCCTGAGTAATGTGCGGGTGGAAGAGCTGGTGCGCGACATGGAAACGGTACTGCGCGCCAGGCAGGCTCATTCCACTGCGCTCAAGGGTTGCGGGGACATGCTGCGCGAGCGGGCGCGGATGTTTTTTGGCGCTCTGCCCCGGGGAACCAGTTTTCAGGCCGAGGGCCGTATGCCCTTCGAACAACGCGAACAATTCCTGGAAGAGCATGGAGATGTTTATCTGGCGGTGACCAATGCGCTCCACCGGATGGAAGGGGAACTGGACCGGCTGCGCGGTGTGGAAGAGTCGATGGGATTGAAGAAGCGGGTGGCCGACATCCGTGAGCATCTACGCTTCTTGATGGAAGCGGAGAGTGTCAACACCGTGTTTTGGATCGAGCGCAGAGGTGGGTCTTCGATCCGCGGGACGCGCAATACTTACCTACAGGCCACGCCCATCGATGTCTCCGAGTTGCTTTCCGAGCTGCTCTTCGAGCAATACCCCAGCGTGATTCTTACCTCGGCAACCCTGACCGTGCAGGGTGGTTTTGCCCACCTGAGAAAGCGGCTTGGTTTGCGCGAAGCGCGCGAGTTGATTGTGCCTTCCCATTTCCGCTACGAGGAGCAGGCGCTGCTTTACCTGCCGCCTGGAATGCCCGATCCGCGTGAGCCCACCTTTGCCGCGCAGGCGGCGCGGAGGATCCGCCGCGTGCTCGACATCACCCGCGGCCGGGCGTTCTGTCTGTTCACCAGCTACCAGCAGATGCGCGATCTTTATGAGCGCCTGTTGCCGGAGTTGGACTATCCCTGCCTCCTGCAGGGGACGGCGCCCCGTAAGGCGCTGTTGGAAGAGTTTCGCAACACTCCCAACGCAGTTCTCTTTGGAACCTCTTCGTTCTGGCAGGGCGTCGATGTGCAGGGCGAAGCCTTGAGCTGCGTGATTGTCGACAGGCTGCCCTTCTCTGTGCCCACCGACCCGGTCGTTTCGGCGCGTATGCGAGCAGTAGCGGCCAGCGGAGCCAATCCGTTTTTCGACTACCAGGTGCCGGCCGCAGTCATCACGCTCAAGCAGGGCTTTGGGCGGCTCATCCGCTCGCTCGAAGACCGCGGCGTGCTGGTGCTGCTCGATCCGCGCATCGAGCGCCAGCGCTACGGAAAAGTCTTCCTGGAAAGCCTTCCGCCCTACCGCTTGACCCGCGACATCATGGATGTCGAGAATTTCTTCTCCGGGGCTTAGCGTAGTAAAACAGGGAACCGGACCTTGGGAGTGTATGAAGGGAATGTCCCGAAATCTCTACTGGCTGGCAGCTTCCCTGCTGCTGTTTTCGCTCATTTCCTGTGGCATGAGCCTGGTGCCGAACGCCTTGCAGCCCGGCCTGCCCGCCAATGGCTCGCTGTGGAAGATGATCGGCCTGGTTTTCCTGCTGACCTCCCTGGTCTCCGCCCTTGCCGGCATATTAACCAACATGTTCGAGCAGGTGGAGCGCAGGAGTGAGGAGCGCATGCGTCGGGAATTGCAGGAAGGGCTCGCCCGCCTCGGTCGCAACAAAAGTCGCAAATGAACCCGGATACAATCAAGGAAGTATGTATGAAGTCACGGTCGAATCGGGATTTTCCTCGGGACATTACTTACGCAACTATCGCGGCAAGTGCGAGAACCCCCACGGGCACAATTACAAGGTTCGGCTGACATTGCGGGGCAAGGAACTGGACGCAACCGGGCTGCTACTGGACTTCAAGCTGCTCAAGCAAGTGATGCGTCCGGTGATCGATCGCATTGACCACCAGATGCTCAATGACCTCGAGCCCTTCATCGAACTCAACCCGTCGGCGGAAAACCTGGCCCGGTACTTTTACGAGGAAACCAACCGCCAACTCGGGGAGATGACCGGCGGCCGGGTCGCCGTCAAAGACTGCACCATCTGGGAAACAGACACGACCACGGCAACCTATTACGAGTAATTCCAGCTATTTCCCAGCCGAGGTCAGGTACTTGTCGAAGGGGATCTCGAAGTAGAAGAGTTCCTTGCCATCCGCGCTGCGCAGCATGCGGAGGTTGAGTTTGGCGCCCGCCAGTGGGTTGGCCAGCCCCTCCACATCGTAAAAAAGGAAGCCTGCCCGCGTGGTGTGCGCCTCGACTGCTACCGCCGAGTACTCGAAGGACTTGAAGTCCTCATCCACATCTTTGTTCTTGGTCGAGGACTTGTTACCGATGCGCGGCAACGGGCCAGGCAGCTTGTAGCCGCCGTCCGGGCGCTTGATGCCACCAATGCGGCGTTCCACTTCCTCCGGCTCGGCCGCTGGGATCTTGTCGCCGAAAGCAGTAATGAAGTTGATGCGCGCATCGATGAGGGATATAGGCTTATCCCCGTTATTGGTAACAATGATGCGGATAGGCATAAAACCGTATTGCAGGTATTTGAAGCGGAAGATCGAGGCCTTTTCCTGCGTGTTGTAGGGGTCGGCGGCGATTGCGACTTGCTCGGCAGGATGCTGGTCAAACGCCGGATAGCTGGTCGCCACCCCGGCGGGAGGCGCTGCATGGTCGGCGCCACGGGCTCGGAGGAGCGACAGCGGACACAAGAGCAGTGCTACGAACAGCCATACAGCAACAACAGGTCGGCGAGGCATTCCCGCATTCGATTATGAGCTTACGTGGTGTCGCGAGTAAAGAGGGCTAACCTGCCATGGCGCTCATCATCTACACCTTCGCGTTGTTCCTGGTACTGGCCCTGGGCCTGCCTTATTGGCTATTGGCGATGGCTACCAGCGACAAGTACCGGGAAGGACTCAGCGAGCGTTTGGGCTGGGTGCCCGATCGGCTGCGCGAAGGCGACCCGAGGAAGACCATCTGGGTGCACGCGGTGTCGGTGGGAGAGGTGTTGGCAGCCAGCCGGCTGGTCAACGAGCTGGGCGCTTGTGCTCCACAGTACCGTGTCCTGCTTTCCACCACCACGCGCACCGGCCAGCGGTTGGCCAGGGAGCGCACCGGTCCCAACCACACGTTTTACTTCCCGCTCGATTTTCCCTGGATCGTGCGCCGCTACCTGCGAGCCTTGGATCCCGTGCTTCTGGTGCTGGTCGAGACGGAGTTCTGGCCAAATCTGCTGACCGCGTGCCGCAAGGCGACCATTCCCGTCGCGGTGGTGAACGGACGAATCTCCGATCGCTCTCTGCCGCGATATCTGCGTTTGCGTGGGGTGTGGAAGGGAATCCTCGCGGGACTCTCGATCGTGCTCGCGCAGAGTCAAGAGGACGTGAAACGGTTGAAGGCCATTGGAGCCCCTGCGAGCCGAGTTTCCTTTGCCGGCAATCTCAAGTTCGACGTACGCAGCGCCGAGCCGGCAGCGATCACCACCACCCTGCGCGAGAAACTAGCCAGCGGAACCCGGGTACTGGTGTGCGGCAGCACCCTCGAAGGCGAAGAAGAGATCCTGCTCGATGCTTTTCAGCAGTTGCTCAAGACCATCCCGGATTGCGTCATGATTCTGGCACCACGCCATCCGGAACGGTTCGGCCGCGTGACCCAGCTGCTGAAGAATCGGCATCAGCAAACAGTGCGGCGGTCCAACTGGATGAAACGCCCAGCCAGGATAAAGCCCGGCACCGTGGTTCTGCTGGATTCGATTGGCGAGCTGGCCTCAGTCTATGCCTTAGCGTCGGTCGCCTTCGTGGGCGGCAGCCTGGTCCCGGCTGGAGGCCATAACCCTCTGGAGCCGGCGCAATTCGCAGTACCGGTCGTGATGGGCGAGCACTATGCGAATTTCCGGGCCATTATCGATACTCTCCTCCAGGCGGAAGCACTGAAATTGGCGACCAGGGAGACGCTGGTGCCGATGCTGGAAAATCTCCTGACCGATAATGAGGCCGCCAACACCCTGGGCGTGCGTGCACTCGAGGTCTTCCATCATGAATCCGGGGCGACCGGGCGGGCCATTACCGCTCTGCTGGGCTTGTTGCCCACCCCATGAGCCCACTTTTGCTGGCCCCGTTGGAGTTGGTGTACGGGTCGTTGGTTCGGGCCAGGAACGCGCGCTTTGACCGGCGGCCCGCACAAAGGTTGGGCTGGCCGGTGGTCAGCATCGGCAACCTCTCCCTGGGTGGTACGGGCAAGACCCCGCTCGTGATTTGCCTGGCGCGCCTGCTCGAGCGGGAGGGATTCCATGCCGACGTCCTGTCACGCGGTTATGGGCGATCGGGCCACACGGTGGAGCGCGTCGATGGCGCAGGAAGTGTGCAGCAATATGGGGATGAACCCCTGCTCATCGCTCGTTCGACGGGAGTGCCGGTGTACGTAGGCCCCAGTCGCTATGAGGCAGGTTTACTGGCGGAAAGCGAACAAGGGGGACAGGGCGTCCATCTTCTGGATGATGGATTCCAGCACCGCCAATTGGGACGCAATCTGGACATTGTGCTCGTGCACCGCAGCGACTTACGGGAGCGGCTGCTGCCGGCGGGACGGTTACGTGAACCGCTCTCTTCTCTGTTGCGGGCCGACGTGATCGTACTTCGCCAGGAAGATGCGGAACTGGAGTCCTCGTTCCGGGCTTATGTAGGAGTGGGATGCTACTTCTGGCGAGTGCGGCGGAGGCTGACGCTGCCCAGCCCAGTGAAGCGGGCTGTTGCTTTCTGCGGCATTGCGCGACCGGACGAGTTTTTCCAGGCTCTCGCCGGGGCAGGGGCGGAAGTGGTGGAACGGATACGCTTTCGCGATCATCATCGCTACAGCAGGGCAGACATCGAGCGGCTGGCGGAGCGCGGCCGGCGTCTCGGCTGCGACGCGTTTGTGATGACGGCCAAGGATGAAGTAAAGCTGGACGCTGCCATGCGGTCGCGTCTGAACGCGGTCGCGCCGCTGTACACGGCAGCGCTAACGGTGGAACTCGAAGACGAAGAGGCGGTACTCGGTCGTATGAGAAAATCACTCATTGTTACCGAACGATGAGCAAACCCGCGTCCTGATTGTGCGGCTGGGCGCGATGGGCGACATTCTGCATGCCCTGCCGGCGGTTGCTGCTCTACGGCAAGCTCACCCTAAGTGGTATCTGGGCTGGGCGGTTGAGCCCCGCTGGCAAGCTCTGCTCCGTTCCGATGACCAAATGCCGCTGGTGGATCGTATCCACCTGGTAAGGGCCAAGGATTGGGCTCGCTCTCCGTTCCGGCCACAGACACTACGGGAACTTCGCTCTTTGCGGCGAGAGCTGCGGGCTGAGCGCTACGACGTATGTATCGATTTGCAGGGTGCAGTGCGATCGGCCCTTGCCGGCCGGCTCGCCGCCGCTCCGCGGATGATTGGAGAGGACCAGCCGCGCGAATGGGCCGCGCGCTGGCTCTTTGCTGAGCGGGTTCGAACCCAGGGTGTGCATGTGATCGAACAAGCGGTGGAGGTCTGCGCAGCGGCTGCCGGCGAACCGCTTGCTCCGGGTCTTCCCCCGCTGCCGGTAAACCCTGAAGCGGAACTCTGGGCCGACGAGGTCCTGAGTGGGACAGGTCACCGGCCTGTTATTTTGCTCAGCCCAGGAGCGGGATGGGGCGCAAAGCGCTGGCCTGCAGAGCGCTATGGAGCGGTTGCCGGCAACCTACAGAGCCAAGGCTGCATGGTGCTGGTCAATGCCGGCCCCCAGGAGCAGTCCATCGCTGCTGAGGTGGTGCGCGCCAGCGTCGGCGTCGCCCAGGCGCCGCAGTTCACGCTCGAGCGGCTGATCGCCCTAACCCGCCGTGTCTGCCTGGTGATCGCCGGGGATACCGGACCCTTGCACCTCGCCTGTGCCCTGGGCAAGCCCGTCGTGGGAATCTACGGGCCCACCGACCCCCGCCGGAACGGCCCGTTCGGAGTGCCCTTCCGCGTGCTACGCCATCCCGAAAGCAAGCGCGACCACACCCGACATGCTGAGCCGGAGGCCGGCTTGCTGACGATTACTCCCGACGAGGTCGTTGCCGCGGCTATGGATCTGCTGGGGGAAAAGCCATGACTGCAGACGAATTGCAGGATAAGACGGGTGCCCCACGTTCGCATCAGCGTACGTGGGACGAAAATGGGTTGTTTCCATTGCTTTCCGCCGGCTCAACCGCGATGGTTGGGACTTCGCCCCATCGTTTTCGTCCCACGTACGCTAGGGCGAACGTGGGGCACCCGTCTTATCCCGTGACGGTGTCTTGCCAGGCGGGAACGGTCGAGCCATGCTAGCCCGGTGGAGCAGAGTGGCCCGGCGTATCCGCGTGCCGGCCGGCTTTCTCTTTGCCGCGTTTTATCTATGGAGAGCTCGCCCAAGCGCAACCTCATTGGCCTTGAGCCTGCTGTTGGTCGTGCCAGGATTACTCTTGCGTTCCTATGCCTCGGGATACGTGAAGAAAAATGCCGAGCTGACCGTCACCGGCCCATACGCCTACACCCGCAATCCTCTTTACCTTGGGTCCATGCTCATGGCCTTCGGTTTCGCCGCCGCATCGCGCAGCCTTTGGATCACTCTCTTCCTTGCGCTGCTGTTTCTCATCATCTACGCGCCCACCATCTACAGCGAAGAAGAGTTCCTGCGTGCCACGTTTCCCGCCTTCGAAAGCTATGCTCAACGTGTGCCCCGTCTGTTGCCGCGGCTGACACCAGCCGGGATCCCGGGCGAGGGCAGCTTCTCAAGTGGGCTCTACCGTAAGCACCGCGAGTACAATTCACTTTTGGGTGCCTGCACCATTTACGCTGTGTTGATCGCTGCTCTGTGGCTCCGCCACTGATTCTCCGGAGTGAGTTAACGGTGATAAGGTATCCAAGACTCGTCGTGCAGGTGGCTTGTTTGTTGGCGGTGGCCGGCCTTGCACAGACGCTCCCGCCTTTGCTTCCTCCGGCGGCGAACTTCTCCTTCCCAGCCAAACAAACCCTTACCTATGCGGTGGATTGGCGCGTTTTCCCCGCTGGTACGGCCACCTTCCACCTGGAGCAGGTGGGGAACTTGCAGCACGTCATCGCCACGGGTGAGTCGATTGGCGCAGTCAACCTGCTTTTTCGCGTTAACGATCGCTTTGAGTCGTACTTCAACCGCACGACCGGTTGCTCCTCCAGCTTTGCCAAGCAACTGCAGGAGGGCCGCCGGCAGTTGACCAGCACGCTGCGATTTGCCGAAGGTAAGCAGGTGCTGGAGGAAAAGAATTTAGTCTCGGGCACCAGTAAATTGCAGCAGGCGCCGATTCCACCCTGTGTGACCGACCTGATGTCAGCGATTTTCTACGGCGGCTCTCAGCCGCTGCAGCCAGGCGCGAGCTTCCACATGCCGGTAGCCGACGCCATGAGGGTGGTGGACGTCACCATGAAGGGGGAGGCACGGGAGCAGGTAGTCACCCTCGCCGGAACCTTTCAAACTATCCGGGTGCAACCCATTGCCGATGCGGGAGTGGTCAAGAATCGCGGCAACATCTGGATCTGGTACACGGATGACGATCGCCGGCTCCCAGTGCAGATGCGTGCCCGGCTCTTCTGGGGAACCATCACCATGCGGCTGGTCAGCACATCGCTCAAATAGAGCAGCTATTGAATGCGGTATCGCTCGCGCATTAACCGCTGCAGCCTCGGCTTGTAGATGATGTTGTAAGCCAGCTCTTTATCGGGAAACATGGCCAGGGCGGCCTTCTTGCTGTCGGCTACCAACTCCGCAGCCTGATCGACCGTAAGGCTTCCATCCTGACTGATCACAGACATCACCATGTCCATCATCATCTGCAGGCGGCGGATCTTACGTTGTTCCTCGATTTTTTCCTGGGGGGATTGGCTGGCAGGTGGCGAACTGAGTGTGTGGCAGGAAGATTCGTCGTTGCGATCGGATTCGCTTGACCCCATTTGGAATACCCTTCCTCCTGATTTTAACGAATCGTATACCGGAACCGGCGGCAGTCCAACACAAAAAGCGGGTTGGTTACCTTCCAGCCAGTGGCTGGGCGGTAACCGAAGTTCCGTTTAGATAGAAGGAGGTGGCGCCCAGGGCGTCGGTGCGAAAGGTACGGATTTGGCCGTCCTGCAGGCGGTTGAGGACCTCCATTTTGGGGTGGCCATAGGGATTGTGGTGGGCTACCGAAATGACGGCAAACGTAGGTGCCACCGCCGCCAGGAAGGGGGGAATGGTGGAGGTTTTGCTGCCGTGGTGGCCGACCTTCAACAAGTCGGCGTGGAGTTCTTCGGAAAGCATCTGCCTTTCCGTCACCGCCTGGGCGTCCCCTTCCAGAAGAACAGACGTATGCCCGAAGGCCACGTGAAGCACCAGAGAATCATCGTTGTTGGCGGCAGCGCCTGGGGTGTAGTCCACGCCCGGAGCAAGCACATCGACGAGCGCGCCGCCGAAGGCAAAGCGGCTGCCGGCGGCCATCGCTTCGACGGGAATGTTGAGCTGCTGGGCCTCGGCCAGCAGTGCCCGATAGGCCGGTGTGTCCGGGTTGGTGCCCACCCAGAGCACCCGGGGACGGAAGTTGCGCAGGACAGAAGGCATTCCGCCCATGTGATCGCTGTGCGCGTGGGTGAGAGCGGCCGCATCGAGACGGCGGATATTGCGCGACCAGAGGACGGGCGAGACCACGTCTTCTCCAATTTCAAAGTTGGCGCTGGGGCTCTGGGCGGCGCCCCCGGTGGGACCACCGGCGTCGACCAGCAGGGTTTTTCCCTGGGGCGAGACCAGGAGCAAAGAATCCCCCTGGCCGACGTCGATGGCCGTCACCTCGAGCACGCCGGGGTGGTACAGCAGTGCCCTGGGGTAGAAGACACAGGCTGCGGAGCAGGCGAGCGCCGCGATGGGGAGCGCCACGGGAAAGCGGCTGTTGCGCGCCGCCCACACCGCCAGGCCGATGAGCAGAATGCCGGCAACGATGGCGACGGCGCCCGGATTCGAGATCCGAATGTCGCCCGCGCCCGTAGCGCTGAAGACGCGCACGATGCCGCTGATGGCGTGCAGCAGCGCCGCGGTCACGGCTGCGGGCACGATGGCCAGCGAGGGAACGAGCAGTAAGGTAGCAAAGGTGATGAGCGCGGAAGGGAGGGCCAGGCCGATCATTGGGACCACCAGCAGATTGACCGGTAAGCCAAGCGCCGTAACGCGATGAAAATAGATCGCCATGGGAAGAGACATGGCTAACTCGATCAGCCCCGAGACCAGCAGCAGCTCGAAGATGCGAAGCGTGAAACGAACAAGAGCCGCAGGCAGGACGAGGGCGAGCCGGCGGCCGATAAACGGTTGCAGGTGGCTGGCGACAAGCCGCAAGGTCACGCGAAACTGCGAAATAGGCGGAGGTAAGTCAGGATCGATCACGATCAAGCCGAGGTTCTGCGCGGCATGCAGGTAGGGGCCGAAGGTGTGCTCGGCTACAGGAACCACGACCCCGGCTACGATCAGCACGGAGAGCAGCGTCATCTGGAAGCTTGCTCCCGTAAGTGAGCGAGGGTCCAACGCGAGCAGGCAAAGGGCGGCGAAGCCGATGGCGTTGAGGCTATTGCGTTTCCGGAAGAGCAGGCGTGCCAGCAGATAGAGGGTCACCATCCAGAAAGAGCGCTGCACCGGTTCGCCAAAGCCCGCCAGCAAGGCATAGCCGAATGAGCTGACAATGGTTACGGTGGTAGACCAAACTCTGGGCAGCCGCAACCATCCTGCTAGCCCGAAGATACAAGCGGCAAAGATCGCCAGGTGCATGCCGGAGACGACCAACAGATGAAAGGATCCGGTGCGTTCAAAGCCGATCCGGGCTTGGTGGTCCAGGTAGGTGCGGTCGCCCAGGATCATGGCGCTGAGCATACCAGCGTCCGGGTAGCTAAGACGCAACCACTGAGGCAACCGAGATGACGCAGAAGAGCCGGCAAAGTCGATCAGGCGTTGGCTGCCGGCCTGCTGCACAGAATGGAGCCAGCAAGTAAAGCTGCCGAGCGCGTGGGTTGGTGTCAGCGTCATGGCGGAGACCTTGAGCGAGCCCACCACCCCGATGCCTTGTTGGCGCAGCCACGCTGTGGCATCCCACACTCCGGGGTCGAGGTAGCGCTCGGGCAGGTGCATCGCGACCATGGCGCGGATTTGATCTCCGCAGTGGATTAGAGGGAAGGGCTGGTTCGCGGGGCCGTAGAACGTGGCGCGCAGGCCGCCGGCAGCCGGGCGGCCATCGGCGGAAGCCACGCGCAGATCCAGGCTCTCGCTTTGTTCCTCCCGCGAAGTATTGCCGAAGGGCAGCGTGGATTGGGTGAGACGGATGGGTGTGGTCCGGGTGACTTCGCCGTACACAGCAGTGATGCCACCAGCGTCTGCGATCAGGCTGAGTTGCGTTTGCGGATTGGGAGCGGGCTCGATCTCACTGAGCAACATTCCCAACGCCAGCCAGGTGCAGGCCAGCGGCAGGAGTGCGACACGAATGGCCTTGCGCGAAGCGAGCAGCGAGAGAAAAGCAAACAGCAAAATGGAAGCGACGAGGACGCACGGACTCATCCAATGGAATGGAGCGATGACGATACCGGCGGAGAGCCACAGGGCCGCATAAAGCGCAGGCGCGGTTGCAAACGAAAGCCGTTCGAGCATCGTCATGTAACATCCCCAAGGAGCATCGACACATGAAAGCCTGTGGACTGTGACTGCAAGTACTTATCGGGCTTTGTATCAGGGCACGACTTTAGTCGTGCCGTAAAGGTGCAAAAAAGAGTTGGGCTTTAGTCCCTGCATTTTTCCCCGGCCAAATAGGTGTAACTGTAGGGGTACAGCTGAGGAGAATCAACGAATCCTGCCTTGACCGGGTTCTGTCTTATGTATTCGCGGTATTGCAGCCAGCTTTGCCTATCGGTTACCCGCGCCTCGGAGAATCCATGTTGCCAAACTTCTCCCTGAAATCCGCACTCCGTTCTTAGACGATAGGAGAAACCTCCTTTAATCAACTGCATTGCTTTCTCAATCGTCATAGTGCCGGGAAGTGTCACGAGCAGATGTAAATGGTCGGGCATGATCACAAAATCATGTAATTGAAATTTCCCTGCTGCTACATTGGAACGCAGAACGTCGATCAAAAGGGCTGCATTCCGTTCTGGCTGTAGGATGCGCCTGCCTTCACTCGTCTTCGTTGTGGCAAAGAACACCCTTTCGTTGCTGAGTATTGCTTCGGGCGGGGAATTTCTTGCAGGTCTTGCCATAGCAGGGGCTAAAGCCCAACCCTATTTCTGCTTTTACGGCACGACTAAAGTCATGCCCTGATACAAACCCTAGCCTCGTCCTGATCACAAAGCCCTAGCCTTGCCCTGATCACAAAAGCCATGGTCGTGCTAGATCCCCATGCCAGGCAATCATCCCACAGCTTTTTCGGCTGTCGGCACATTAATTCCGCTTGAGAAAAGTGACTGTTTCCAAATGGAATGTCTGCGGAAACAGGTCAACCAGGTTCATCGTCTCAATGGAATAGCCGGACTGTAACAGTGCCTGCAAGTCTCTGGCGAGCGTGGCAGGATCACATGAAACATAAATAATCTCCGGGGCCGCGACGCGCGCCAGATGAGAGCAGATTTCCTTACCTAAGCCGGCACGAGGTGGATCCACCACGACAAGTTCGGGCTTCTCCTGCGCCGCAGCCTGGCTGCGTAGAAAATCAAGCGTGCTGGAGCGGACAACGCGATGCAGTCTTTTTTCTAAATTTTTCTTCAGATCATCGGTTGAAAACCCTTCCGATTCAACCGCTGTTACGTTCTCAAAGTCTAGCGCCCTGGCAAACAGGCCAGCCCCCGAGTAGAGGTCCCAGGCAAGCCGCCCCGCCCTCCCCGTCACCGCCAGCTGCAGCAATTCAGGAAGCAGAAAGCGATTGACTTGAAAGAAGCCGCCCAGGCTTACCTGGTACGGGATCCCAGAGACGGTGTAAGTCACAGAGCGTCGTCCCCAGTGAGCCATGGTGTTCTGCGACAACAGCCCAACGCCTGTGAGCGCCGGAATCTCCAACTGAAGCCGCTCAGCGAATCCTCCCAGAGCCTGATCGCGGAATCGCTGCCGAGGGCCGGGCAAAAGCGAGACGAGGAGTTGATCCTGTTCGCCGTTGGTAAAGAATTCCACTTCCTCGCAGAGGCTCTCTAGCCGGGTCTCTGCGGCAATACAGGCCACAGCGACGATCGCTTGTTCGATAAGCGGGGCTGCGATAGGACAGTGGGTCACCGGCAACAGCTGGTGCGATCCTCGCTGGCGATAGCCAAGCGCGCCTCTCATCAAATGCAGACGAATGCGGTTGCGATAGCCCCACGGCGATCCAGCGAGACTCGCAATCTCAACCGGAACCGCAACGTGCGCGCGCGCCATCGTCTCCCGCAAAATATCGAGCTTCATTTGCAATTGGAAGGCAGGGCTCGCGTGCTGGTATTGGCAGCCGCCGCATCGGGGAACATATTCGCAACCGGGTACGACGCGCTCGGGAGAGGGCTCGAGGACCGCATTGAGCTCGCTAGTAGCGAAGCTGCGGCGGTCCGTGGCGATCGTGGCCTCTACCAGTTCGCCGGGCAGTGTCCCGGGAACAAAGACCGTCTTGCCTGCGGGAACGCGCGCCAACCCATCGCCGCCGTAGATCGCCTTCTCGATGCGCAGCTTCATCCCTGGCTCATGTAAAACAGGCTGAGCCGAGGCAGATTGAATTTTTCCAGCAAGCGTTTGTGCAGAAATTGCCGCTCCACCTGCCGGATCTGCATCGTAGGCATGCGGCTGCGATAGGGAGCGAGTTCCGCGGCGGCCTGTTGACGCAGCGCGAGCAACTCCGTCTCTGGCGCAGTGCTTAGGATGATCGCGAAGAGCTTTTCTTCGAGCACGGTGAGGGACTGCTCCAGCTCTTCGAGGTTAGGCAGCTGGGTTCTTACATCTCGAGCGAGCGTCTGGAGACGATCGGCAATCTCGGTGTGGCCTGCTGTTTTGAGCTGCTCCGCGGCAGCTTCCAGGTGGGCAGCGATCCGTTCTTGTTCGAAGCCTTGCTCCGCGGTGCCGGGACGCGCCGGCCCGGCACCCACCGCGGCCTCCTGCATCGCTTCCATAGCGGAGATAACTTCCTGGGCACAGTAGGCCAGGCCATTCACTCTTCGCACGCGGGCTTTGTTCTTGCGAGCGTCGTACTTGTCGAAAGCGGCATCAATGCCCTGAAGCACCGCGGCCAGCGGGATGCCTGCCTCGCGCCAGGTTTCGATCAGCGCCCAGTCGATGGTGGAAAGCAGAAGCAGCGATCCTCGGCGGCGCTGGAAGTGTTCTTCAATCTCAGTGAAGTAGTTGAAATAATTTTGCACGACGGAGTCAGGCGTGCTTTCCGGCCGCTTCGCTGTGACTATGCCTGGTCTTGGCCAGGCGGTTGCGCTCGTAAATCAGGCGCAGCCCGTCGAGCGTGAGCATCTCATCGATGGTATCGATGAACCTGGAATCGTCGACGATCAGGCGCGCCAGGCCGCCAGTCGCAATGATCTTCGGCGCCGCGGAGTCCGGGTTTTTGGTCTCGTTCAAGATGCGCTCCAGGATGCCATCTACCAGGCCGATGTAGCCGTAGTACAGGCCGCTTTGCATGTGGGCGATGGTATTGGTGCCGACCACCTTGGCGGGCTTCTTCACATCCACGCGAGAGAGTTTTGCGGCTCGCGAAAAGAGCGCCTCAGCCGAAATGGCAAGACCCGGAGCAATCACGCCACCGATGTATTCGCCCTTCGCCGAGATCACGTCAAAGGTGGTCGCCGTGCCGAAGTCGACGACGATACAGGGACCGCCGTAGCGCGCGAAGGCCGCAACGCCATTGGCTAAACGGTCCGCGCCCAACTCGGCCGGGTTATCGACCAGGATGGGCATGCCGGTCTTGATGCCGGGTTCCACCAGCATGGGCTTCAGGTTGAAGTAGCGCTCGCAGACCTGGCGTAACGTGGTCTCGAGCGGCGGGACCACCGAGGCGATGATCACGCTCGAGACTTCCGTTGGTTCTACCTTCCGCATCGCGAAAAGGTTGAGAAGGAGAACGCCGTATTCATCGGCGGTCTGGGCCCTGAGCGTGCTGATGCGCCAGTGGGTCACCAGTTCTTCGGAGCCTTGCCGGTAAAGGCCGAGGACAGTGTTGGTGTTGCCTACATCGAGGGTGAGCAGCATAGAGTTTTCAGTCATCATCGCGAACGCCGCCGGAGTGTACAGTGTGAAGGCCGTGGGGGGTGCGGACCCGAAGAAAGCCGCGTGGGTCAAGGCCCGCCGTGACGCCGGAGTAGCCAGGGCCCTCGTCCACATGCACTTGCCTGCCGCGAATCCAGGTAGAAGCGTTTTGGAGGCGGCGGAGGATGTTCGAGGCCGCGCCGGCTGTCTCCGCACTGAGCGCTTGCGCTTCCCGGTAAAGCGATTGTAACAAAGCGATCAGCAGATCCTGCCGCGGCCAATCTCTCCCGGTTTCGATGCGGAGCGAAGAAGCGATTTTCGCCAATTCGCCGGGAAAACTTTCCTGGTGCACGTTGATGCCGATGCCCACAACCGCATGGCGCACGCGTGTGACCTCGGCGTTCAACTCGGTGAGAATGCCGCAAAACTTTTTCCTGCCCAGGAGCAGATCGTTGGGCCAGCGAATATCGGCCTCGAGCGAGGTAACCTGGCGCACAGCATCGCGCACCGCAAGACCTGCGGCGAGCGAGAGCCACAGTATGTCCGCGGGCGCGACGCGTGGACGGAGCAGGACACTGACGTAGAGGCCGGCGCCGCGAGCGGAGTGCCAGCCGTGGGCTCCCCGGCCACGTCCCGCAGTCTGCTCGTCGGCCAGATAAACCATACCTTCCGGAGCACCCTCATCGGCCTCACGCATCGCCAGCACATTGGTAGAGTGAATGGAAGGGAAGTAGCGAATGTTGCCGGCAAAGGGAGTGTCCGCCAGTGCGACGTCCAGAGCGGGCAGATCGTAGGTGTCTTCCTGGGGAGGGTTGGTCATAGGTCTAAGAATCGGCTGGCAAGGACAGAGTTCAGAAAATGTCCGTGGTTACTCGCATGCTCAGCTCAACTGCGGCCGCGGATTGAGTCAGCGCTCCGACCGAGATTTGGTCAACCCCGGCGAGGGCGTACTTGCGGATGTTTTCGAGAGTGATCCCGCCCGAGGCTTCCAGTTCGATCGGAACCCCTCGGCTACGCACGATGGCCACTGCCTTCTTGGTCTCCGCGGGACTCATGTTGTCCAGCAGCAGCGACTCCGCACCCGCGGTCAGGGCCTGCTCCAACTCGGTCAAAGTTCGCACTTCGCAGGTGACTACCTGCCCTGGTGTGCGTGCGGCCAAGGCGCGGGCAATGACCTTGGGAATGCCGCCACCCAGCGCAATGTGATTGCTCTTGATCAGAATGCCGTCGGAAAGATCAAACCGATGGCTCTCGCCGCCACCGCAGCGGACCGCGTATTTATCCAGCACCCGCAGGCCCGGCACAGTCTTGCGAGTGTCGAGCACCTTGGCTGTGGTGCCGGCGATGGCATCCACGTACTGCCGGGTAGAAGTGGAGATCCCACTCATCCGCTGCATTAAATTGAGAATCACTCGCTCACAGGCCAGAATGGCGCGGGCGTTGCTCCGGATTACCGCCACCGCTTGTCCCTTCTTGACCCGGACGCCGTCGAACATCTCCGGGTGGTTGATGACCTCGAAACGGCTGGTGTTTTTCTTGTCAAGCCGGATAAAAATCTCCAGAAAGCGGGGGATACAACCCAGCCCGCAGATCACGCAATCCTGCTTGGCCAGCACGGTTCCCGAAGCCCGCAACCCTGGTTCGACGGTCATGGCGGTGGTGACGTCGTTGGTCACCCGATCTTCCACCAGGGCTTGCTCCAGGGTGGCCTCAACGCGCCTGCTCTTCCAGTCCATCGGTTGCGCCCTCTAATCGCTGCAGTTGAGGCTGTCCAGCGCAGCGCGGGTTTTAGGAATCAGGACCCCTAGCTCAGCCGCGCGGCGCCGCAGTCCTTCTACCACGTTGGCTGGAGCCTTGGCGAGAAAGGCCTCGTTCGACAACTGGCGATTGGCATTGGCTGCTTCCTTCTCGAAGCGTGCCAACTCCTTCTTGAGCCGCTCGCATTCCACGGCCACATCGATCGTACGCTCATAGATAACGGCCACGTCGAATCCGGGTGCGGAGCGCACACCGGTGCCCTCGGGCATGGCATCGACAAACTCAACCTTCGAAACTTTGGCCAAGCGCCCGATGAGGTCATGATTCTGCTCAATGCCGACCCGCTCGGTGGGCGCGACCCGAAGCAGGATAGGCACCGCGGCCTTTTCTTCCACCCCGAGCTGGCGGCGCATATCGCGAACTGCGACGATTAGCTCCTGCAGCCGCTCCATCTGCTGCTCGGCCGCGTCATCCAGCACATCGACTCGAGCCTGAGGATACCGGGTGAGCGCGATGGACTTGGCGGGAGGGTGGTTCTCGTAAAGCGCATGCCAGATCTCCTCGCTGATAAAGGGCATAAACGGAGACAGCAGTCGCAGGGCCGATTCGAACACCGCCAGCAGCGTTGCAAGCGCTGAACGCACACTTGCAGATGGGGCGCTGAAGTCCAGGCGCAACTTGACGACTTCGAGATACCAGTCACAAAAATCGCCCCAGAAGAAGCGATAAAGTGTGTTAGCCGCCTCGTGGAAGCGATACTCCTCCAACGCCTGGTTGATTTCACCCGCGGTGCGGTTCAGGCGAGAAACAATCCAGCGTGCTTCGAGCGTATCGCCGCCCTCTGCAAGCTGGCTCAAGTCGCACACAATACCGGCCTCCGCGGCTCGCTCCATTTGCATGAAGATGAAACGCGCGGCATTCCAGATCTTGTTAGCGAAGGCGCGATAGCCGTCGGTACGCTCTTCACTGAAAGCGATGTCGGTACCCGGCGAGGCCATAGCGGCCAGGGTAAAGCGCACCGCGTCGGTGCTCGCGCACCAGGGCGTGGATATACACCTCGCGGAAGGGCACCGCGTCCTTGAGAGTGCGCTTGCTGCCGTCAGCCAGCGGCTCCTCGAGCATAAAGTGGCACCCCAGCATGATCATGCGGGCTACCCAGAAGAACAGGATGTCGAAGCCGGTTACCAGCAGCCGGGTGGGATAAAAAGTATCCAGGTCCGGCGTGTGCTCCGGCCACCCCAGCGAGGAGCAGGGAAGCAGGCCGGAGGAGAACCAGGTGTCCAGAACGTCCTTCTCCTGCTCGATGCGATCACTGCCACAGTGGGCGCAGACCTCGGGTGTAGTGCGGGAGACGACGATCTTGCTGCATTGAGCGCAATGCCAGGCGGGTATGCGATGGCCCCACCAGAGCTGGCGCGAGATGCACCAGTCGTGGATGTTGCGCATCCACTCGAAGTACGTCTTGGAGTATTGTTCCGGCGTAAAGCGGATATACCCCTGCTCCACGGCGGCGATCGCGGGATCGGCCAGAGGCTGAATCCGGATAAACCATTGCGTCGAAAGCAAGGGCTCCACCACGGTCTTGCAGCGGTCGCATTTGCCGATGGAGTTGACGTGATCGCGCACCCCTGCCAGAAGGTCTTGTGCTTCAAGATCGGCCAGGACCCGTTGCCGTGCCTTATAGCGGTCGAGGCCGGCGTACGCGCCGGCGGCGGCATTCATGTGCGCTGTCTCGTCCATCACACTGATCGAAGGCAGGCCCAGGCGTTGTCCCAGGGCGAAATCGTTGGGGTCGTGCGCGGGGGTCACTTTGACCGCGCCGGTGCCGAAGTCGCGGCTCACCCAACTGTCGGTCACGATCGGGATCTCACGTCCGGTCAGGGGCAGGCGGAGCATCTTCCCGTGCAAGTGAGCGTAGCGCTCGTCATCCGGGTTAACCGCGACCGCGACGTCGCCAAGCATGGTCTCAGGCCGAGTGGTTGCCACGGTCACGAAGCCGGACTCTCCCACGATGGGATAGCGAATCTCCCATAGCTTGCCCTGCTGCTCCTCGTGCACCACTTCCAGGTCGGAGATGGCAGTTTGGCAGCGCGGGCACCAATTGACGATGTAGGCGCCGCGGTAGATCAGCCCCTGCTCATAGAGCCGGACGAAGGCTTCGCGCACGGCCGCGGAGCGCGGGGCGTCCATGGTGAAGTATTCGCGCGACCAGTCGACGCTGGTGCCCAGCCGTCGCATCTGGTCGAGGATGGCGGCGCCATAGTGCTGCTTCCATTGCCAGACGCGCTCGATGAAGGCTTCGCGGCCCAACTGTTGGCGGGTTTTGTGCTCTTCCGCCAGTTGGCGTTCGACCATTAGCTGGGTGGCGATGCCGGCGTGATCCGTTCCTGGAATCCACAAAGCCAGATCGCCGCACATACGGCGCCAGCGAGTGAGGATGTCCATCTCGGTATGTTCCAGCATGTGCCCCATGTGCAGCCGGCCAGTGACATTCGGCGGGGGGAGCAGCATGGTGAAAATGGGCGCAGAGGTGGGGTCGTCGGTGTGCGGCTGATCGAACAGCGCTTCTTCGACCCAGTAGGCGGCCCAGCGATCTTCAATCGCGGCCGGGTCGTAGGCTTTAGGCAGGTCACGGGGCATGGGGGCGTCTTGCGTGCGGGTCTTCCGGGGCCCGGGCCAGGCACCCATATGGCCCCTCAGGGCTAAAGCCCTTTGAATCTCTGTGGGTCTGACGAGCGGGCTAAGCCCGCACTCGTCAGAACGGGTTGAGTTTGTCGAGGCCCTTCTTTTTCTTGTGTTTGCTGGAAGACTCGTCGCTCGAATCGAACTTGGGCGCGGGAGTCTTCTTCTTTTTGCCGTTGGCGGTGGTCGCGCCGGCATCGGTGCCGGTCTGTACCTGCGCGGCGTGGGGCACATCGTTGGTCTGGGCGGCTGCTTCCGCCGGCTTTTCTATCGGAGGCAAGGGCTGATTGTTGGTCGGGCCGACCGCTCCCAATCCGCCAGGATTCTGCGCGCCGGGGACGCCGGCTGCAGCCGCTGCCGCAGCAGCACCTTCCGGGGTTACGGCTGGTCCTACCGGCACCGCGGTCGCTGGCGCTGAAGTAGGAGGTGCGGATGTAGGAGGTGCGGATGTAGGAGGCGCCGAGCCGGCGGGAGCCTGGCCTGCACTGTTTTCACCCGTGCTGACTATGCTTGCACCGATCGCGGGTCCGCCGCCAGTGGGTGCGCCACCCTCAGCCGAAGGCACATTCTCTAGTTGCAGCGTCCCACCAGCGTCTGGTGCGGGCGCAGCCCCGGCCGCTTCCGTGGGAACGGCTGCGGGCACCGGTCCAGACGGAGCTAACGGCGGCAACGGCTCGTTTTTGACAGCCGCCATGATGACCGCCTGGTTACGCTTGGTTACATCCGGCGCTGTCACTGGGGGGCGGTCCGTCAGGGTTGGCTCCCCGATTCGGGCAGCGTTCACTGTGACCGGGCCGCGCTTAACCAGTATAAGGGCGCGGTCCTTAAAGGTAATGCCGGTACGGCTCTGCTCTTCTGCCTCACTCTCGGCGAGTTCTTCCTTGGAAGGCTCGGGCACGGGGCGATTGAGCGCAATCAAGCGTTCGCGGGCATCCTCAACGTGTGCCGCCATGGAGTAGTGCGTGACCACGCGTGCGTAGGCGTCCGCGGCCTGGTCATCGTAAGCCTTCATCAGTTCCTGCTTGGCCTTGGGAGAAATCTGCGCCGCGTTCGCGTTTTGAATCTGGCGGGCTTCGGCGGCGTAAGCATCTCCGAGGCCAATCAGCGCCAGGTCGCTATGGCTATAGAGCGGGTAGCTGTCAGTAACGGTCTGGAGGCGGGCAATGGTCGCCGTCCAGTTCTCGTGAGAGGCATAAAAGCTGCCCACCTGAAATTGGCGCTCAGCCAGGACTTCCTGCACTTCGCGAAGCCGCTGCTTGGCGCGGGGCACGAAGCTGGAGTCCGGGAACTGCTGGATCATGGTCCGGTATTCCTGTTCGGCCTGCGCAGCGTTCTTGGGGTCGCGGTCCGGTTTCTCCATCTGCATGTAGTAGATGTCGGCGACTTTCATCTGCGCTTCGGCGGCTTCCGGCTGGTTGGGGAAGAAGGTGATGAAGTCCTTGTACTCGGCCTCGGCCTGGGTCAGGGCGGCGGTGCCCCCTTCTTTGAACCAGCTGTCGCCGACCATCAGCTTGGCGCGCATCTGATACTCGGATTCAGGGTACGTGTTCAGCAGCGTCTGCAGATCCAGCCGGGCCACGTCGAACTTGCCCTTTTGCATGGCCACCCGGGCCTTATCGAAGAGCTCCTTATCCGGTTGCTTGGAAGCATTTCCCGCAAGCGGGTTGTTGGGCGTCGGAACGTTCGACGGTTTGGAAGGCTTGAAGATGCCGAACTGAGCGTACGCGGGGAGTGCGCAAAGAAGACACAGGGTAGAGATCCGGAATAAAAAACGCTGCATAGCACCTCATGGGCAGAGGCCCCGCCGGGAGCCTGCGGTCCATATTACTTGCTAACTTAATGTTAAATGGCGGCGGCCCGTTCGGAATGGAAATTTTGGCCTTCCGAGGTCCGTTCCGCGTCTCGTGCCTTTTGGAGCAGGATCCGGGCATCCTTTTCGGGTTGTCCCGAATCGAAAACGGCGCTGCCAGCGACCAGTAGATCGGCGCCCGCCTCGACCACTGAGGCGATGGTATCGTGGGCCACACCCCCATCGACCTCGATTCTGAACTTTAGATCGAGTTCCGCCCGGAGCGCGACCAGTTGTCTGATTTTGTCCAATGAGAAAGGGATGAACTTCTGGCCGCCAAAGCCCGGGTTCACGCTCATCACGAGTACGTGGTGAACCATGGGCAGGATTTCGATCAGCACATCGACCCGGGTCGCCGGGTTGATCACCACGGCGGGTTTCATCCCGTGCTGTTCAATTAATTGCAGGGTGCGGTGCAGGTGCTTGCAGGCCTCGTAATGGACTGCGATCCAATCGGCTCCCGCATCGGCGAACTCGGGAATAAAGTCGGCGGGATTGTCGATCATCAGGTGGCAATCGAGAGGCAGGCTGGTGACCTTGCGCAGCGATTTAACCACCGGAGGCCCCATGGTGAGGTTGGGGACAAAGTGGCCGTCCATAATGTCGATGTGGATAACAGAGCCGCCGCCCCGCTCGGCGGCCTCAATTTCCAGGCCCAGCTTCGAGAAGTCGGCAGAGAGGATGGATGGCACTAATTCAACCACGGTTCCCCCTCGTGTGCCCTCAGTGTAGCAGGAGTTTCCTGGCTCAGAATTTCCATTGGCAACAAATCCGGGCACGGAAAAGATACGAAAAGCCGTCAGGCATGCCATTGGATCGGGGGCTTCGCCAGCTCTTCGGGGTCGGCGCTGTTGGCGCGCGCAGCGACGCGGGAGATAGCGCGCAGCAGGGGCTTTCGGGCCACTTCGCCATCTGTCGCGGAAAAGATCATTTCTCCGGTGGACTGTGCCGCCGGCCGGTAGAACCATTGCGTGAAGAGTGCCAGGTGGTCCGATAGGGTCTGCGAAGACACGGATTTCGGAGCAGACTGCGCCAGCGCCGAGAAGGACTCCTCAAGGCGCGCCTCCAGCACATCCTTTGCCGGCAGGGCGGCTACGCCCTCGAGAGGAACCGGCTCCAGGGCCACGGGATGAGCGAAGAGGGAACTGGACCCCGACCGCTCATTCGCCAGCCGCATGCCAACGATGGAATAAAGCACAGGCCCATGCCACACGCCGCGGCGCAGGGCGAAGAGCGCGACATGGCCACGCTCAGCCGATGGCTGCACCAGGACGCCGCTGAGTTGTGCGAGAGGACGCACTGCTTCGCTGGCCAGGTGGGCTACGCTCTGTACCTTTTGCATCCGCTGATGGATGGCTGCGGCCCGTTCGAATTCCATTGCCTCCGATGCTGCGTTGCGCTCGCCTTCGAGCCGGGCGAGCATAGAGGCGCCGCGGGTCGAGAGAAAGGCAAACACCTCTGCCGACTCCTCCTGGTACCGCTCATCGGAGCAGCCCTTGTAACAGGGCGCAAGGCACATTTTCATTTCCGAATAAACACAGCCAGGAAACGCGGGATCGGGGTTGAGGTCTTCCGTGCACCGGCGCAACAAGAACAGGTTCAGCATCTCGTCCGCGTAGCGCTCGGCGGCTGCCCGCGAGGGAAACGGACCGAAAAGGGCGTTGGCCGCTGTTTTGCTGATCTTGGAGGTCGAGTAGACGCGCGGATAGGGGTTGTCGAGCGACATACGCAGAAAGGCCGGGGGACGTAGGCGCAGCCGCTTCCGCGCTCGTTCCCCGAAGGCGCGCAACGAAGCTTCATAGAGACACAGCGAGGACTCGAACTCAGAGCCGGTGACGCTGTATTCAATATGGTCGACCATGTGCGCCAACTGCAGGCGCCGGGACGCCACGCCGGACTGGGGTCCACGCAGAAAGCGCCTCAGGCGCCGGCGCAGGTTGGTGCTCTTGGTGAGGTAGGGTTCGGCCGCGGGGTCGGCGGCGCAGAGAGCGAAAACCGCCGGCGCCTCAGGCAGCCCTGCCAGGCTCGCGCTGGGGTCGGCCGGATCGAAGCGGATGGAATGAGCTAGCCCAGCTCTCATAGGTTCCCGAATACACTTTAGTGCATTTCCTGCGCCCGCTCGCGTGTCGAGCCTTCGATAGCGGTGTTTACATTGGAAGAAAAAGCAGGTCCCTCCACTACGCTACCCCGGATTTCCTGTGGACCTTGGTGGCGTTGGTGCACTTCATGCGCCCTTCTTTACGGAAGGGCGCACACGCGGCCTTGTCCAGTGCAGCGTGGCAGGAAATCCGGGTACGCTCCGGTCGGGATGACACTTCTGTTTGGGATTGGGATTTCGTCCCTAAACATCTGTTTGGCGTTGGGATTTTGGTACCCCAACAGAAGTGTCATCCCGACCGGAGCGTAGCGCAGTGGAGGGACCTGCTGTTAGGGCTATTCCCCGGCGATGGTCATTCCGTCGATGCGCAAGGTGGGGGAGGCAACCGCACCACGAAACTCCAGGTCGTCGGCGATGGCGACGATGTTGTTGAGCATCTCCTTGAGGTTGCCGGCGATGGTGACCTCCTCGACGGCGAAGGTTAGCTCGCCGTTTTCGATCCACAGACCCGCCGCACCGCGGGAGTAGTCCCCGGTTACCATGTTGACGCCAAACCCCATCAACTCCGTGACATAGAACCCAGCCTTGAGGTCGGCAAGAAGCTGCCGCGGCGACACGGTCCCGTTCTGGAGAAAGAGATTGCCGGCGCCGATCCCAGGGGTTCCGGCCAGCCCACGGGAGGCATTCCCGGTGCTCGGCATGTTGAGTTTGCGCCCGGTATAGGTATTCAGCAGGTAATTCTTCAGAACGCCGTTTTCGATAATGACCGTCCGCCGCGTGGGCAGACCTTCCCCATCGAAAGGCGCGGTACCGAACAGGCCGGGCATGGTGCCGTCATCAATGACTGTTACGTTCGCGCTCGCGACCTGCTGTCCCAGCTGATTGGTCCAGAAGGAGGCGCCGCGATAGATACTGTCTCCGTTGGCGGCTTCGAAGATGTTGCCGATGAGCGAGCGGGCAATCTCAGGCGCGAAAACGATGGGTACGCGTTGGGTGGGAACTCTGCGCGCATTCAGGCGGCGCAGCGTGCGCCGGGCAGCCTCCGCCCCGATACTCTCGGGAGAATCGAGCCGGGCCAGCGTGCGGGCACTGGAAAACCAATAATCCCGCTGCATGGCGCCTTTTTCCGTCTCGGCGATGGGCATGGCAGACAGCGAGCAATAGGAGCGGCGATACTCTCCGACAAAGCCGCGTGAATTGGCCATCACCTTGTGGCCGGTGGCTGCGTCGAAGCTGCCGCCATCGCTCTTGGTGAGGCGGGGATTAGCGGAAAGAGCCGCTGCCTCGGCGCGCCTGGCATACTCGATGCGCTCGGCGGTTGGCATGGAATAGACATCATCGTAGTAAAGGTTGAGGTCGCCGGCGAGCTGGCCCATGGCGCTGGGTTCAGGCAGCCCGGCGAAGGGATCCTGTGACGTGACCTGCGCCAGATCGATGGCGCCGGAGATCAAATGCGCCAGGCCCGACTCCGAAAAATCGCTGGTGGACGTGTTGGCGGTGCGATAACCTCCGCTCGCGCCGAGAAACACGCGGAGACCAATCCCGCGCGCGCCCGACTCCTTAAGCGTTTCCACCTGCCCGAGGCGGACGACGGTAGAGAACTCGTCACCTTCACGGATCACTGCTTCCGCCTCAGTAGCTCCTGCCTGTAAGGCGCGCTCGACCACATCGGCCGCAAGCTGCTGCATATCGGTCTTGCTTTCAGTGGTAGAGATGGGAGTGACTGTAGACATTATCGGCCCGTTCCGCCCACGGTCATGCGATCGAGCTTGATGGTGGGCATGCCCACGCCGACCGGCACGCTCTGTCCGTCCTTGCCGCAGGTACCGATGCCCTCGTCGAGAGCGAGATCGTTACCCACCATGGATACATACTTGAGCGCCTCCGGCCCATTGCCGATAAGGGTGGCGTCGCGCACCGGGGCGGTGATCTTACCGTCCTCAATCAAGTAGGCTTCCGAAGCCGAGAAGACAAACTTGCCGCTGGTGATATCCACCTGGCCGCCGCCGAAGTTCACCGCGTAGAGTCCGCGCTTTACGCTGCGCAAGATGTCTTCCGGGCTGTCTTCCCCGGAGAGCATGTAGGTGTTGGTCATGCGCGGCATGGGGATGTGCTGATAGCTCTCGCGGCGTCCGTTGCCGGTGTCTGCTATACCCATCAGCCGGGCTGAAAGCTTGTCGCTGAGGTAGCCCTTGAGAATGCCGTTTTCGATAAGCACGGTTTCCTGGGTGGGCGAGCCCTCGTCGTCCACGTTCAAAGAACCGCGGCGTGAAGGCATGGTGCCGTTGTCGACCACCGTCACCTTGGAACTAGCGACCTGTTGCCCGATGAGGCCGGCGAAGGCTGAGGTTTTCTTGCGATTGAAGTCGGCCTCGAGCCCGTGGCCCACGGCTTCATGCAACAGGACGCCCGGCCAGCCAGGGCCGAGAACGACCTCCATGTCGCCGGCTGGGGCGGCAACCGCACTGAGCTGCAGGATGGCCTGGCGAGCCGCTTCCCGGGCAAAGTGTTCGGGCGACTTATCACCCTCAAAGAAGCTGAGTTCGACCCGGCCGCCTCCGCCGGAGCCGCCGCGAGAGCTCTGCGTTCCATCTTTCGCGATGACATAACAATTCAGGCGTGCGAGAGGCTGAGTGTCATGAGCGAACGTGCCGTCGGAGGCGGCGACGAGAATGTGGCGCAATTCGTCGTTGTAGCCTGCGCGGACCTGCACGATACGCGGATCATAGGCACGGGCCGCACGGTCAGCGCGCATCACCAACTCCAGCTTGGGGGCGACGCCGGCGTCGGCATCCGCCGCCGAGATGGGGTAGAGGCTTGCCTTGGGCGCCTCGCGGAAACCCGCCATCTGCTGCCTGGACGGTCCGTCGGCGATCAGGGCGGCGGTGCGGGCAGCACGCATCAGCCGCTCGGCCGAAAGGTCATCGGTGTAGGCATAACCGGTGCGATCTCCGGAGCAGACGCGAATACCACATCCGGCGCTGACTCCCTGGCTGGCAGACTTGACCAGCGACTCGTCGACTGAGATGGAGGTTGAGGCGATGGACTCGAAGTAGAGGTCGGCAAAATCGCCGCCGGCGGAGAGCGCCTCGCCCAGGCACCGTTCGATCAGGCGCCCCGTCAGTCCAAACTTCTGAAAGAAGTGAAGCTCGTGCTCAGGAAAAATCATGGGCGGACCCGCCGGACAATGTTGACCATAGAGTCATTCTAGTCCGGCGCGGAGAGCAGGTAAACAGCCGCCGCCGGGAGGGTTCCCGGTCGGCGGCTCGGATTACGCAGGTCTACTTGGTGAAGATATCGTGGTTTTGATCGTACCGCTTTTCCGCCTTTCCGGCTCCTTCGGCAGCTTGTTCGGCAATGCGGTCGATCCTCTTCTCCTGGCCCGTCTTGGAAGTGCGAACTTCTTCTTGGGTTGAGGGTGTTTCGATCTTGGATTCTTCTGGCATGGTTTTTATCTCCGTACGCAGTTAGATGCACACTAGATCCACATGGTTCTGACCTCGGTTATCCACTATGCTTAATGCGCTGAAATCAGGAGGGATCCGCATGAGGATTGTGATCTTGGGCCTGGCGGCGGTGATCTGTTTCATCCCAAGCTACAGCGCTTTCAGCCAGGAAGCGCCCGTCCACGGACTCTGGGTGTGGAAGACGCCAACGCTTCTTGACCTTCCCGCCAGAGGCGAGGCTTTGCGTGACTTCTGCCGATCGCAACAAATCAACGAGGTTTACCTCTCCTTTTCGTCACAGAACGGTGGCGCGGCGGAGGAACGAGAGATACAGAAGCTCATCGGCCTGCTCCATCATTCGCACATACGGGTCGAGGCCTTGCTATCGAGCACCGACGCGGACGAGCCTGGCAAGCACCGCGATAAGCTGCTGACGCATGTCAACGAGGTTTTGTCGTATAACCGGGGACACGCGCACGAGCGGTTCGATGGCATTCACCTCGATATAGAACCGCAACAACGACAGGAAAACAAGGGTCCGGGAAACCTTGGATTTTTACCCGATCTCCTGGATACGTATCGCGCTGTTCGTGTTTTGGCGGAGCAGAACCAGATGACGGTGAACGCCGACATCCCGAACAAATTTCTCAAAGGGGACTTGAATCAGCGCCAAGGGCTGATGTCCTCGTTGCCGCGGCTGACGTTGATGCTCTATGAACTGAGCACTCCGGGAGACGGAGAGAGCTCCGCCGCACAAGCCGACAAGCTTCGCCAAGCCAGCGCCAGGTTTATGGATATGGCCTATCAGGGGCTCAACGGAACCAATCTTGCGAAGCTGGCCATAGGACTGCGCACTCCTGACTATCAACAACAGCTTCCCAACATGCTGAAGCTGGTGCAGGATGCGTTGAGCGCAAACCCGCACTACCTGGGTTGGGCGTGGCATTCCTACAACGACACGCTACAAGCCACAAATTAGATAGCTTCGGGGCGTACCGGTGGACAAACGAAGGCGCGGCTCAATTTTGAAATCAAGCTCCGCAACGAAATCACGGGTGCCCCATAGATTTTTCTTTTTATCAGAGCACGACTTTAGTCGTGCCGTAACGGCGAAAAAATGAGAGGCTTTGGAGTCTGCGTGAAAACCCTGCACTTAGTCCCGAAGGGACGGGCTGAGAGTAGCCCAGGACGGTAGTCCTGGGTAGTGATAAGCAAGCTGGGCCGTCCCTGCGGGACTGGCCTGTCTCTCGAATCTCTTCCCAGGACTACGTCCTGGGCTACTCTCAGCCCGTCCCTTCGGGACTCAATTGGGAAGAAGTAGTCCTCACGCAGACACTTTAGCCCCTGCGCTTTTTGCACTTGAACTTCTTTTAGATTCTGCGGTGGCAGGGGCTAAAGCCCTGACCAAATTGGCCGGAGGTGGCACGACTAAAGTCGTGCCCTGATACAAAACAAAAATTCATGGGGCACCCGTAATTTCGTTGCGGAGCCTAATTTGGACGAGCCTGATACATGGTAACTTTTCCATCGGCGACGACAGCGACATAGCGGCGGTCCGCGAGAAATTGCATCACCTTCTTACCTTCCCGTGCGAGCTTTGCCCAGCGCGAGTTTGTGCTCGCGTTTTGTTCCACGCCACGCAAGGCTGTATCGCCGAACTTGAAATCCACTTCGCGCAATTTGGATCGGCTGGTTCGACGGATGGGAAAGGTTACGCCATCCAGAGTTACCGTCTTCGCGTTTTCTGCGAAGACCTGTTGCCACACGGAAAGAACCGCGTCTTCCAGGCTCATGGCTGCGCCTCGGTTATTTCGTTTAGCCGTCTCATGAGAAATCGCCGCGCTGCTTCTGGCCGCGCCAGGGTCAGCGCCTTTTCATAGGATGCGCGCGCTTCCGCCCTCTGCCCTAGCCGTCGGCATAGATCTGCCCGGGCCGAATGGGCTAGATAGTAGTCCTCGAGGTCGCCGCGCGCCAGAATCGCGTCGATGAGAGAGAGACCGGCCAGAGGACCATCGCGCATAGCGACTGCCACGGCGCGGTTCAGTTCCACCACTGGTGAGGGACTCGCTTGCTGGAGCACGTCGTACAGTTCGACGATCCGAGCCCAATCCGTCGCGGCTGGGGTGGGCGCGCCGGCATGCACCGCCGCGATTGCCGCCTGCAAGGTGTAGGGGCCTACAGAACGCGACGCGAGTGCCCGCTCTACCAGACAAATTCCCTCATCAATGAGATCCCGATTCCAGAGCGAGCGGTCCTGATCATCCAACAGCACCACCTCGCCCGTGGACGAACTACGCGCACTGCGGCGCGATTCCTGCAAGAGCATCAACGCCAGCAGGCCCTGCGCTTCGGGTTCCGGCAATAACTCAACCAGCAGCCGTCCCAGGCGGATCGCTTCGCCAGAAAGATCGGGGCGCGTCAGTGACTCGCCCGACGATGCCGCGTAGCCCTCGGTGAATACCAGATAGATTGCGTGGAGCACGCTCTCCAGCCGCTGGGGCAGATCGCTGCGCGACGGCACTTCATAAGGGATGCGCGCGTCGCGTATTTTCGCTTTGGCGCGCACGATGCGCTTGGCAATGGTGGGCGCGGTGGTGAGGAATGCGCGCGCGATTTCCTCGGTGGTGAGACCGCAAACCTCGCGTAACGTCAACGCAAGCTGCGCTTCCGGTGACAACGCTGGATGACAACAGGTGAAGATCAACCGCAACCGGTCGTCTTCCACGCTTTGCTCGTCCCATTCCAATGGCTCGACAGTTTCCGCGTCCGGCTGCCGCGCGAGCTCCTCCATTGAAGCGTCAAACCTGGCGCGTCGACGCATGCCGTCAATGGCTTTGAAACGACCGGTCGAGACCAGCCAGGCGCGCTGGTTGGCGGGTACGCCGTTCAGAGGCCATTGCTCCACCGCTGCGGCAAAGGCGTCGTGCATAGCTTCTTCGGCCCAATCAAAATCACCCAGGAGATGGATGAGTGTAGCCAGGACGCGGCGCGAGTCGGAACGATAAACGGCGTCCACCATCTGGCGCACCGGTTCCGACCCGTCCTCGTCTTTGTGCGGAAGCCCCATGGGAACTCGCCCGAATCCATCCTATCTCGAGGTCAAACGGGCTCATTCCCGCATCCGCACGAAGAGTCCGTAGGCTGGGCGGCCACAAAACGTCCCCCTGCATCGACGACACCCGTGGCACCGTACCGGTCATGATGCCGGACCCAATCGCCCAGGTTGTAGTGCGGACCGGTTTCGTTGCGGCCCTTCGGCGTCAGATCGAGATACATATAAGTGGTGTCCACCACTTCGTCTCCGCGCCCGTACGTGGAATAGGTGTGAAATATCTCGCCCGCCGCGTTCTTGAAGAAAACGCTGAGGCCGGACATTTCCTCGCTCACGAAATCGCGAAATTGGTAGTTGTAGTTGACCTTGCCCGTGGCGATTTCCTCTTTCGAGAACGACACCTGATGGTCGTAGTTGAAGTCGCTGCCATAGGACGATAGCCACTGGAAATGCCAATCCATGCGTTTCTTGAAAGCTTCGATCTCGGCGACGGGCGCTCGCGAAATGGTTACCAGCGACACATCGTGATGCTCGAGGTGGGTTAGAGCACCCTCGACATGATCGGACCGGAAGGAACAGCCCACACAACCCTCCTTCCAGCCGGGACCGAACATGAAGTGGGACACAATGAGCTGGCTCCGGTCAGCAAAGAGATCAGCCAGGGTCTGTCGTCCGTTGGGACCATGGAAGAAATATTCCTTATCCACCTTGACCCAGGGGAGCTCACGTCGCTGGCGATCAACCTCGTCGCGCTGACTGGTTAACTGCTTCTCCTTGACTAGTAAATCCTTACGGGCTGCGAGCCATTCAGTCCGCGAGACGACTTTCGGTCGCTCGATCTGGCTGGTGATCATGAGAGATGCTCTCCTTTATTTGAACGTGATTCGGTTGTTTTCTCCGGCTTCGCGACCCGCACAAATCTTCGCCAGGAAGGCCTCTACGGCTCCGGGTGGGGTTGCAGCTGCGATTGCCAGGGCGATTATAAAGATGCATTCGGGATACATAGCCTCCTCCTTGTTGGTTTTATTTGACTGGATTGCTCGCGACTAGTTCCTTGATGGGCCGCACTTCGATGCCGCCGAGACGTATGACCGGAATCTTCGAGGCTAACTGGATGGCCTCGTTCAGATCCTTAGCCTCGATCAGGATGAATCCACCGATCTGTTCGTGCGTTTCGGCGAACGGTCCATCGGTCACGGACACTTTCCCATTTCGTATCCGCACCGTGGTCGCCGCGCTCACGGGTTCCAGCGCCTGGGCCGCTATGAAATGGCCACGATCGCGAAGCGTCTGGTCATAGGCCAGACTTTCGTCGGTCAACGCTTGCGATGCGCTCTCGGAGAGCGCGTCGAGGTTTTTCTCGTCAAAGAAAACGGAGCAAAGGTATTTCATCGTTCCTCCTGAACCGGGCAATACTGCTCTATTCACGAGATAGTCGTTCAGGAGGAGCGAGAATGGACATTTATTTCGAGATTTTTTATCCCTACTCGGCGCGCATCACGGCCGTAGGGTCGGCTCGAACCGCGCGAAGGGCGGGGAACAGGGTCCCCAATAGCATGGTGATGAGGCAGAGTGCGGTTGCGGTGGAAAACGTGAGCACATCGGCTGGGCGCACGCCGGCCAGCAAGCTTTCCAGCAGCCTGGCAGCGATGTAGGCGAACACCAGCCCTGGCAGCAGGCCTGCGATCGCCAGGTAGGCACCCTGGACCAATACCATTTTGAAGATATCGCCCTGGCCTGCACCCAGAGCGATGCGGATGCCAAACTCCTGCTGGCGCATGGAGACGGTGAATGCCAGCAGCCCGTATATGCCCAGGCCGGCCAACAGAATGGCCACTCCGGTAAAGACGACCAGCACCCGCATCTGAATGGTTCTTGATTCCGTTTCTCCGGCGACGACCTCGTCCATTGTTCTTATGTCCGAGATAGGTTGCTGGGGATCCGCGGCGTGGATGATTTGCCGGATCGCGGGCAGCAGAGCCTCGGGCGGCTGCGAGGAGTGGATTACCAGGTCCTTAGGGGCGTAGTAGAAGTGCGCATCGTCCGGATCCTGTTTGGAACTGACATACACCTGGGGCTCGCTGGTCCTCTCCAGGCCTCGCGCGCGGATATCTCCCACTACGCCGATGACCTCGTGATCGTTAGAAGCAAAGCTAAAATGGCGTCCGATCGGCTGTTCATTGGGCCAGTATCGGCGCACGAATGATTCGCTCACGACAGCAACGTAGGGCCGGTCTTGCGTGTCGCTGTCGCTCACCCCGCGCCCTGTTTTGATGGGAATGCCCAGGGTAGAAAAGAAACCGGGCGTGACAAAACGCAGACTGGCGGAATTGCCTTCGGTGCGAATCTGGCTGCGTCCATCGACCACAACCGGCCAGATGCCGCCACCCCACGTCATGGGGAGGGCTGTGATGTATGCGGCGTCCGTCACTCCAGGTAGCCTGCGCACATCCGTCAGCACTTTGTCGTAGTACTGATCTCGCGTACTGGTCTTCATGTATTTGGGATAGGGCAATTCTGTACGCAGCGACAGGATGCCAGTGGTTCTGAATCCAGGGTCGGTGGATTGCACGCGCCACAACGCGCGGATAAGCAGTCCTGACAAGACCAGGAGTACAACCGATGCCCCGACTTCCGCAATCACCAGCGCGGATCGCGTCCGCTGATTGCCCGCGCCGCCCGTGCGCACGCCCACCCGAAGCCCGCTAAAGCCCGCACCCCTGCACGCCTGCAGCGCGGGAGCGGCACCGAAACCAAGGACGGTCATCAGGGTCAGCCCGAGGGCAAAAAACAACATCTGCAGATCGACCGGTGGGACCTGCTGCACAGGAAGTTGGCTGGGCACCAAACGTGCGAGCAAGGGCAATGATGCTATCGCGACAGCGGTTGCGCTGGCGCCGCCGGCTAATCCCAACAGCAGGCTCTCGGTAAGGAACTGGCGCAGGAGATTACGGCGCCCGGCGCCCAGCGACAAGCGAATGGAAAGCTCTCTTTGTCGCGCGACCGAACGCGCCAGCAGAAGATTGGCCAGATTGGCGCAGGCGATGATCAGTACACAGAGCGCCGCGCCACAAAGGCCCACCAGCAGAAGGCGAGATTCCGTGGAGAGATCATCGCGCAAGGCGACCACAGAGATGTCTACCGCTTCGTTCTCTTTTGGATATTGCTTCCGCAACCGGGCGGCGATCAGCGACAACTCGCTGCTTGCCTGGGCCAGCGATACACCTGGCTTGAGCCGCCCAACCCCAATCAGCATATTGTCGTCGCGATCCTGATAAGCGTCTTCTTTAAATCGAAATGGAACCCAAAATTGCGTCTCGCGTGTGGGAAATCGAAAGTCGTGCGGCATCACCCCAATCACCGTGTAGGGTTCATTGTCGAGAGAAACGGACTTCCCAAGTATGTCCCGATCGCCGCCGAACGCGGCTTGCCACAACGAATAGCTCAGCACCACGGTGCCAGGAGCGCCCGCCTGCCCGTCGGCTTCGTTGAAATAACGGCCCATGAGCACGGGTCTTTCCAGGGCAGAAAACAGGTTTGCAGTGACAGAAGACCCTTCGATTCTTTGTGGCTCGCCCTGGCCGACCAGGCTCATCGAGTTGCCGTTGTACACGGCCAAAGTCGTGAACGAATTGCTGGACGCTTTTAGATCACGATAGTTGGCTGGAGAAAGTTCCATTCTGGAGTAGCCCGGATGTTTCTCCCAAACGCGCATCAGCCGGTCTGGCTCAGGGAAAGGCAGAGGCCTTACCAGGACAAAATTAGCCAGGGTAAAGACGGCAACGTTCGCGCCGATGCCGATGGTGATAAGCAGGATCGCGGTCAGGGTGAAACCAGGGGAGCGAAGCAGGGATCGCGTGGAATGAAACAGGTCCCGCCGGGCGATTTCCCAATGCACCATGGCCGCGTTGAACAGCACCTCGACAAATGCAGAAGCCCACAGCCTGCACCTGGCTCCCAGTCCGGCGGCTCGTTCCAGTTGAAGAGTGAAGATGGCGGTCATCTCGTTGCCATATTCTTCGCGGAACGAGGACGGATAGAGATGGAGAAGGAATCGATAGAAGTTCATCAGGTTGTCCTTGGCGCAACTCCGCATAGCCGCGCCATCTTGAGTAAGTCGCGAAGACGCCCTGCCTCCGCTTCCGCAACTGCTTTGCCCAATGGGGTGATGCGGTAATATCTACGGCGTTCATCGTCCATCTCGGGAGCAGGCCGGGTCCTCGTCTCAACGACGAGGCCGGTTTCCAGCATCCGTTGAATGGAACGGTAGAGTGTGCCCGCGCTCAGCTTGAGTTCTCCCTGGGTGCGTCTGGCAACTTCAAGAATGATGGCGTAGCCATGCCGGTCTTCGTCGGTGAGAGACAGAAGAATATGGAAGGTCGTGGGTTGGAGCGGAAGCAGAGCCTTGATGTCTTCGGCCATAGCCACCATACTATATGCGATGTGGCTATATTCGCAAGGAATGTACTCTGCGCGCACAATGTGGGCCAGGGTGGCAATTCGTACTATCATGGGCGCGATGCCAAAGCCGATTCGGGAAGAAATATTTCCGGTCAAACCCCGGAAGGCCGTGCCCTACGAGTTCGTGCTGGATGCACTCACCCAAATCCAGATCGAAACCCGGCCCATGTTCGGTTGCCTCGCGATCTATGTTGGGAACAAGATTGTCTTCATGCTGCGCCAGAAACAGAAGCAGAAGGAAGACAACGGAGTGTGGCTCGCCACCACGGAAGAGCACCATAAGAGTCTGCGGCGGGAGTTTCCCTGTATGCGCTCGATTCAGCTATTCGGGAAAGAAGTGACGGGGTGGCAGGTGCTTCCTGCCGACGCGGCAGATTTCGAGGAAGCGGCCATGCGCGCTTGCGAGCTGATAGTCGCCCGCGATTCCAGAATCGGCAAAGTGCCAAAGAGGCGAGGGAAGTCGAAAGCCAAGTAGCTTTTTGCTGTTCTCTTTCGGTTCTCACACAGACACTTTAGCCCCGCTCTATTCTCGCGTCTTTACGGCAAGGCCAAATCGTGCCCTGCTATAATTTTAACTAACTGGTTAATTAATGTCAGTAAAACCAACCACCACGAATCGTCGTGCCGACCTCACCCGAAAGGCCATTCTGCGCGCCGCCATTCGTGAGTTCAGTCAGCATGGCCTGGCAGGTGCGCGCACCGAAGCCATCGCCGAATCGGCCAAGGTCAACAAGGCACTCCTCTACTACTACTTCAAAAGCAAAAGCGGTCTATACCAGGCGGCCATTGAAGAGGTCTCCGGCGTCGCCGCGGAGCGTGCGTTCGCTGCCCTTGATCCCAAACACAGCGCGGGGAGCCGCGTGCTGCGCACCGCTTTAAGTCACTTTGACCGCGTCCTCACCCAGCGCGATTTTCAAAGCCTGATGCAGCAGGAAATGGTTCGGATGCGTCGCGGCCAGAGCGACGCAATGCTTGTGCTGGTGAAAAACGTCTTTAAACCCCTCATGGTGAAGCTGCAGGAGGCCGTCGACGAGGGTATGGAGAAGGGCGAGCTTTGCCAGATGGACTGGCTGCAGGTCGTCTATTCAGCGCTGGGCGCAAACGTTCTCTATTTTCTTAGCGCGCCCATGATGCGTTTGGTGTTGTCGCTCGACCCGTTCACGCCTGCCGCGATCGAATCCCGGCGTAAAGCCGCGGTCGAGTTCCTCGGCAACGCCCTGTTTGTTGACCGCGCCCACGGCGCGAGGCTGGCTAAGCGCGTCCTTGCCGAGATGCCCATGCCCAAACTCACGAACGTTCAAGTCTGGAGAAAGTGCTTATGAATGCACGCAACCGGGTCTTTATCCTGCTCGGAGTTCTGCTGGTGATCGCGCTCTGCTGGTATTTCTTCACCGCCCAACGGTCGGCCGATCTCCAGCTCATCGGCACGGTTGATGCCAACGAAGTGATCGTCAGCTCGCGCATTCCAGGCAGGATCCAGACCCTGACCGTCGATGAAGGCGACGATGTGCGCGCCGGGCAACTGATCGCCACCATTCAAAGTGATGATCTGGAGGCGGCCCGGCAGGCTGCCGAAGCGACCGCGGCCAGTCAACGGTTCAAACTGCAGGGAGCGAGCGATACCGAGCGTCAGACCCAGGGGGGCACCTCAAGCCAGGTGACGAATGCCGAAGCGCAACTGCACAGTGCACAGGCCGCCCTGGTACAGGCGCAGGCGCAGTACGAGCATCAGGATGCTGATACGTCGCGGATCGTCGCGCTGGCCGGTCAGGGAATCATGAGTTACCAGTCGCGCGATGAAGCGGCTACGGCGCTGCACGCCGCGCAGGCGGCGGTTGACTCCGCCAGGGCGAATGTCGCTGCTGCGGAAGCATCCCTGAAAGTCGCAGTAGCGAATACGATTCAAGCGCAAGCGGCCGCCAAGACAGTGTCCGCAACCCGTGGTGATATGCAGAATGCGCGCGCCCTTCTGGATCAGGCGCAGGTTCAACTGGGATATGCACACGTGCTGTCGCCGATCGCCGGCAAGGTTAACGTGAGAGCGGCTCGCCAAGGCGAGGTGGTGGCGGCGGGAACGCCGATTGTAACCATCACGGATTTGACCCAGACCTGGGTCTATGCGCCCCTTCCCGAGACCGAGGCGGACTCCGTGCAACTCGGGGATAGCCTGCGCATCGTGATGCCGAGCGGTGCCACGATCCAGGGCAAGGTGATCGCCAAATCCGCGGAAGCGGACTTTGCCACACAACGCGACGTGAGCCGCCGTAAACGAGACATCAAGACGGTCCGTCTGAAACTCCTGATTGACAACCCCGGCATGCGCTACGTACCGGGAATGCTGGCTGAAGTCTATGTCCCGAAGGACAAGCTGGTGACGCGATGAGTGCCGGCAAACCACAGCCGGCGATCGTCGTCGACAACATCGTCAAGCGTTACGGTACTTTCGAAGCCGTCGCCGGCATCACGTTCCAGGTCGCCGAAGGGGAGATCTTCGGCCTTCTGGGGCCAAACGGCGCCGGCAAAAGCACGCTCATCCGCATGATGACAACGCTGCTGCCGGTCACCGCCGGGAAGGCGATCATCGCCGGCCATGACGTCTCGCGCGAACCCGATGCGGTCAGGCGAGCCATCGGCGTCATTCCCCAGGCGCTTACCAGCGACATCGATCTTACGGTCGAAGAAAATCTCTCCATCTATGCCAAGCTCTATGAGGTTCCCAAAGCAGAGCGCGAGCGCAACATCAACGACCTGCTGCAGGCAGTCGATCTGCTCAAGTGGCGCCACGCACAGACCAAGACCCTCTCCGGCGGAATGCGCCGTCGTCTTGAGATCGCGCGCGGCCTGATTCATAACCCGCGCATTTTCTTTCTCGACGAGCCCACCACGGGACTCGATCCGGTTTCACGCGTGGCCGTGTGGGAGATGCTCAACCACCTCAAGAACACCCGCAACCTCACCATGCTGATTACCACCCACTATATGGATGAAGCCGATCGGCTGTGCGACCGCATTGCGATCGTCGACCACGGCAAGCTGGTTGCGCTCGACACGCCGATGGCGCTCAAGGAAAGCGTCCCCGGGGACAATGTGGTGGAAGTGCATTTGACGCATGAATCCGCGGAGTGGCCTGATCGGCTGAAACAGCTTGCCGGCGTGACTGCAGTGGAATCGAAGAGCGCAGGCATGTACCGAGTGCTCACCTCGAACGGCTCCCTCACCACCACGCAGTTGGTGGAGATGGTCCTGAAACATGGTGAAACCATCAAGGCACTCAGCGTACAGAACACGTCGCTCGACGATGTCTTTGTTCACTACACGGGGCGCGCGCTTCGTGACGAACAGGTCAAGGCGCTGGGCTTCGTCATGCCACCGCGCCCGGGGACGCAACCATGAAACGAATGATGGCAATTGTGGAACGAGAGATGCGGAAGTTCTTCCGCTCACCGACCTTGATGATCATGTCGATGGCGCTTCCGCTGGTCCAACTGGTCATCCTGGGCAACGCCTTCGGGGGCAAGATTCGCGGCGCCCGGATGGGCGTGGTTGATTACGACCGGGGCTCGCAGGCGCTCAAGATCGAAGAGGCCTTCAATTCCATCGCCGTCAACATCCGCACCTTCACCACCGTGGCCTATAACGATGAAAAAACGGCGAGAGAAGACGTGCGCACGGGCAAGATCGACGGAGCAGTGATTATCCCGGCACAATATTCGCGGCGGGTACTGGCGGGCGATTCTCCAGCGATCGGCCTGGTGGTCGACAACAGCGACCAGACCATGAGCAGCAGCCTGGAAGCAGAGATGCAATCGCTGGTCGACGCCTTGAACGCCCCCGTCATTCAACAGAAGGTGGTGCAGCAGATCGCGCTCCAGATCGTCGAGCTCTATCCCTATGTCGAGTACATGAAATATCTGCTCGCCGGCTCTGTGGCACTCGCCATGTATGTCGCCGTAATGATCGGCGGCGGCATGCTGTATATCGACGACAAAGCACGGGGCGTGCATGAAGGCTATCTGGTAACCCCCATCACCAGCCTTGAACTGGTGATGGGACTGAACCTCGCGGGCACGATCAAGGCTGTGTTGTCGGGCATCTGCATCACTGTCATTGGCTCTCTGCTGGCCGGTCTGGGCGTGATCTTTAACCCGGAATCTGCTTTCCTGCTCTTGTTGCTCATCATCGCAACCTCCATGGCGTTTAACGGCATGATGTTTTTGATGATGGTGCGGGTCGATGACCCCCTGGTGCCGCGCATGATGTTTGGCGTACTGAATACGCTCCTCTTCTTTCCCAGCGGAGCAATTTCCCCCGTCTCAGGGCTGCCAAAGTGGCTGCAGGTAATCGCGCACCTGGACCCATTTACGTACGCTGTGCACGGTTTCAAGGCCATTCTGCTTAAAGATGGCGGCCTGACTGCGATTCGCATGGACCTGCTCTTCCTGTCCGGTTTTGGGATCGTTACCCTGTTGATTGCGACACCACTGTTCAAACGGACCTTATAGCGGTTCAGCGGATTCGTCTCGCAAATGTTCTTTCGACCGGAGATGCGGTTTATTGACTCGGACCGGTCTCTTTGTGTACCTCAAAATAGCCTAGACAAACACTTGTCTAGAAGACTTACCGGCGATAAGATTCGTATCAATAGAGATCGCCATGGATGAGGTATCCGCCGCACAATGGGAAAGCGCACACGCGACGATAGCCAGCCTTCCGGGCCCGTCAGTCTCAAGACTCTCGCGGCATACCTCGATCTCGACCCGACGACGGTATCGGTTGTTCTGAACCAGGTTCCCGGCCGCTCGATTCCTGAAGCGACACGGGAGCGAATCCGCAAGGCGGCGCTGAAATTCAACTACCAGCCCAGTTTCCTCGCTCGCTCCCTGAGAAATCGGCGCACCATGACGATCGGCATTCTAGTGCCCGTCCTGGCCGACGGATATCACGCCGAGGTGATGACCGGAATTGGAGACAGCCTGCTTGAGGAAAAGTATTTCTACTTCATCGCCCACCACCGCCACCGCGCCGATTTGATCGAGCAGTATCCGCGTATGCTCATGAGCCGCGGCGCCGAAGGCTTGATTACCATCGATACCAACCTGGTCGACAAGCTTCCTCTGCCGGTGGTCGCGATCGCCGGCCACCAGCGGGTGAGCGGGGTTACACATGTAGTGCTCGACCATCGTCGGGCGGCGGAGCTGTCCCTTCGTCATCTTTACGATCTGGGACACCGCACGATTGCCTTCATGCGCGGGCAGCCATATAGCTCCGACTCCGATGCGAGGTGGCAAAGCATCGTACAGGTAGCACAGGATCTCGGTCTTTCGATCCGGCCGGAGTTGACCATCCAGCTGAAGAAAGACCTGACATCACCCGAACTGGGATATCCAGTAGTGAAGCAGCTACTGGCTCACCATCGCAACTTCACCGCGTTTCTCTCCTTCAACGATATTGCGGCCATAGGCTGCATTCGAGCACTGCATGATGTGGGGTTACGAGTACCTGAGGACGTATCGGTGGTGGGCTTCGACGATATCAAAGAGGCCGCCTTCCAGACTCCGAGTCTCACGACGATTCGCCAGCCGCTTCACCAAATGGGAGCATTGGCGGTTCGGACCCTGCTCCAGCAGCTCGGTGGCGCAAACGGCAATGGTCTTCCACAAATAGCCGTGGAGCCTGAGTTGATCATCCGCGAATCAACCGGGCCATCGAGGAAGGCCCCCCGTCGCACAGCAAAAAACCGCTAGCCTCCTATTTTCTCTACTCCGCTCAATTTCGTGATCGAAAAAAGAAAGGGTACCGGAAAACCCGGTACCCGAGAGGATCTGCTTAAAGGGGGAGGGAGCAGCTTAAAACGTGAGGTGCGCACTCAACTGCAAGGTCCGGCCATTTTGGGTGCTTCCAGTAGCCAGGCTCGTAATGGTTGAGGTTCCAGTCGCGATTGCGCCGTAACCACTGCAGGTACTGGGCAGCACGCCGGAGGAGGGGCAAACCGTGAGGTTTTGGTTGGGCAGCCCCAGGCTAGGGTGGTTGAAGGCATTGTTGGCATCGGCACGGACTTCTACGTTAATGCCTTCCGTGAAGTGGAACGTTTTACCCAAGCCAAGGTTGACTTGTTCCAAGCCAGGGCCGGTGAGCTGATTACGACGCGCGTCTCCGAAGGTGCCGGGGGCCGGTACCGCAAACGCGGCCTCGTTGAACCATTGATTCTGGTTACGATTCGCCAGCTTGGGGTTGCCGATTATATTCGGGAACCATTGGAAGTTGTTACCAGCCAGTGAGTAGGAATTAGCGCTACTGGACATGACCGGAGTAAAGGGCTGGCCATCCTGCAGGATAAGTGTCCCGGCAAGTTGCCATCCCCCGATCACTGCATCGAGCGGAGCGCTACTATTCACGAACTGCCGCCCTTTGCCGAAGGGCAACTCGTAAATCGCATACCCTCTGAACGCGTTACGAATATCGAAGTTCGAGTTGCCGTAGTTTGCGGACGGATTGAATGAGTTTTGAATATAGGTGCTCCCCGAGTGACTTCCCCAGCCGGCCGAGTCGATGTCGTCGAGGAAGTGGGACCACACATAGCTGAATTGGAGACTGAGACCCTGGGTCATGCGTTTCTCGATCACAGCCTGTAACGAATTGTAGTTGGAAATGGCATTTTCGTTAGCCGGCGTACCCGAGGTATTCAGTGAGCCAAATTGCGGGAAGGGCCGCGATCCCTGGTCGTTGGCAGAGAGCAGGTTCTGCGGCACCTGGTTGATGTCCACGGGGAAGGGCAAGTTGTGGCCATGCGTCGCCACGTAACCGAGCGAAGCCACGAAGTCATTGCCTATTTGACGTTGTACCCTCAGGTTCCATTGGTAGGAGCCCCCGACGGGTTCGTTATACGCATTGAAGTTGAAGCTTTGTCCGTTGTATGCGCCGGGAGCGGTCGAGCTGGCTATATACGGGAGGGCGGCGCCACTTCCGGAGAGAGACACGACTGGAGTTAGCCCGTTCGTATTGTCGTTTACGGCGCCTTTTGAGCCAAAGGCCTGACCCATTCCGCCGCCGTATTGGTCGTTGCTCCAGTTATACGCAAAAAGGCCAAAGCCGCCGTTAATCGTCGTCCTCTGATTGAGCTGATAAGCAAAACCTACTCGAGGAAGAAACGTGTTGTAGACCGGCTTTTGCAAATGTGTGCGGCCGTTGAGGTGGGTTGAACCAAACCAGATCGCGCCCAGGGTATTGGTAACGGGGTTGGTAATCGTTGGATCAAAGGAGGCCTCGTTGCCTTTTACTTCGCTCCAGCCAGTCTGAATCTGGTAGCGCAGGCCCAGGTTCAAGGTCAGGTTCGGTTTCACCTTGTAATCATCCTGAACAAAAATCTGGGGAAGCTTTTCGCGGCCGCCATATTCCGGCGTTTCCTGTGCCTGCCAATTCTGTACCTGTCCAAGGAGGAAGTCCGCATAGCCAACACCGGTCGCGCTGTCGCCGATGTAAGCCTGCGTATAGTTCCCCGTGAATTTCATCTGTCCGGCATTCACGTTGCCCCAGGCGGTTGAGTTGTTCTGGTAGATCAGGAACTCGCCCCCAAAGTGCAGCACATGTTTCCCAACGACCATGGTGACCACATCGGAGGGAGCAAAAGCATGCTCTTTGTACACCGCGTTGATGTTCGATGTCAGCATCGTACTGGTTGGATTGAAGCTGCTGTCACTGATTCCGGTGATGTCGATGATGGGGAAGTTATCCGCTTTGGCGAATTGCCATCCCAGCTTTGCCGGATATCCCTTGCCGAGGGTGTAGGGGACAAAGAAGTTAAGTTGATTGGTGTAGCCGAGTCTCGCTTCGTTGGTGATGCGCGAGCTGATGCTCCACACGTCCGTCACCTGGCTGTTGATCCTGCTCACGTCACCGCTCTGGCAGTCGAGCGGGCAATCTCCCCAGCCGAAACTTTTGCCGGGATTGTTTCCTTCGGTGACCGAGCCGTTGAGCTTGTTGTTAGAGGTGAGGTTATAGTCCAGGCGTCCAAAAAACTTGGTGAACGGATTAATGTTGGGAGCAGTGTAGGTGTAGTTGTTGATCACCTGGCCGTTGGAAATGCTCCCGGCCGTGTTGGCAGCGGGGAAGTAGGTTTGGAGGTTCTTGGCGACGGGATCAAAGCGGCTGGCCGGAATCTGGTTGTTGGGGAAGGCCGTGCGGCTGATGCAAGGGCAAGCGGTTGGCGTACTCGCGCCGGGATAGGTAAAGGTGCCCGCCTGCTGAAAAACCGTGGTGGTGGCGGGGTCGTAGATGGTGGGCAGACCGGCAAAATTACCGCTCATCTCGGCCGGTGTGGGCGTAGTGTGGAATGCGGCCGCGCTGCCCCCGTTGTCGATAATGTGATCGTAGTTGAAGAAGAAGAAAAGTTTCTGCCGGAGGATCGGGCCGCCGACGGTGCCGCCAAACTCGTGGAAGTGGATTTGCGGCTTGGTCGCGGTCGAACCGAAGGTGTCATTGTTCGCGTTCAGAGCGGTATTTTGGAAGTACTCATACGCTGAACCGTGGAAGCGATCGCCGCCACCCTTGCTGATCTGATTGTAGAGAATGCCCCCTACGCCATATTGCGCAGAAAAGGCGGAGCTGCTGGTCTGTACTTCCTGGATGTCTTCCTGGACGGTGATATCGGAGTTCGCGCTGGCCGGCAAGGTGGTCTCGGCTCCGTCTGCCAGCACCGTGCTGAAGGGCAGGTTGCCGTTTACAGAGAGCATGGTGCCGTTCGAAGTTCCTGTTCCCGTGGACCCCTGGCTGCCTCCTGGAGCTCCCGCCTGTCCCGGTTGCAGGATATTGAAGCTGGACCAATTCTGCCCAATCGCCGACACCTGGGGCAGCTGGCTGATGGTCTCGTAGCTCATGGTGGTGGTTACGGCGCCGTTCTCAGTGTTGACCAGGGGCACATCCGTATTCACCACTACTTCGGCGCTGACCGTACCTACCGCCAGCTGTGCATTGAGCTGGAGTTGTCCCACGTTGACTGTGATCGAGGAGTGGACCACCGTGGTAAACCCGGCTTTTGTGAAGGTGATCTTGTAGTCGCCGGCAACGATGGAATTGGTGTCGTAGATCCCTGCTGCATTGGTGGTGTAATCGCGGGTAATCCCGGTTGCGATGTTGACCACGGTAACGGTGGCATCCGGTATGACTGCGCCGGTAGTGTCGGTGACTGTGCCGCTAATATCGCCGGCGTTTGTCGCTTGTCCGAGGGCTGCTGCAAAAGATCCTGCGAGGAGAACTCCGACGAGCAGACTCGATCGTCTAATCTTCATACCTAACCTCCCAAAATTTGTACTTCTGTGTACCGTCTTGATTCCTGTCTATCGGCTTTCGCAGTCAAACTCGCTAAGACAAACGGTTGTCTTTCGTCATCTGGCCGCGCGCGAGCAATATAACAGGAAGCGGCATAAAGTTGTCAAGGGCTATCTCGGAACCCCTTGATTCCAAAACAACCGTGTGTCTTGAGGGCTTGATGAGAATGGCGGGGAATCGGAAGGCGTCAATGAATGTCTCGAGCCTGTCTCGCGAGAGGTCGTTACCAGGGTGTAAACCAGCGAGTTTTTAGCCTGGTTCTAGGGAGATTCCTGACCGGGCGCTTGGCGCGGTATCATTCGAAGGCGATGTGCGTAAAAAAAAACTCCGTGCCCTAATCCTGTTGTTCCTCCCCGCTCTTCCCCTCTTCCCCCAGGCAGGCGCTAACCGTCAGGAGCAGGTTTCAACCCACTCCCGCCTTGCCCAGCAATACTTAAACCAGCACCGCCCCGACCTCGCGATCCCGGAATTTGAAGCTTTGGTCGCTCTGGAACCCAAAAACTTAGACGCGCAGGCTAACCTCGGGGTCTTGTTGTTTTTTCAGGGCGACTATGCCAAGGCTGTCCTTCATCTGCGAACGGCCCTGGAAATGCAGCCGACCCTGACCAAAATCGAGGCGCTGCTGGGGATGGCGGAGAAGCGAACCGGCGATGCCGAAAACGCCCGCAGCCATCTGGAAGCGTCATTTACCGCCGTAAGTGAGCCCAAGCTAAAAATCCAGGTCGGGATGGAGCTGCTTGAGCTCTATACGGCCAGCCAGGACCTGGAAAAGGCGAGTGGAGTGGTAAACGCCATGCGCCAGGCGGACCCAGTCAACCCGGCCGTGCTTTATGCGGGCTATCGCGTCTATTCTGATCTTGCCAGCGAAGCCATGCTCAGCCTGGCGCTGGCAGCTCCCGATTCTGCGCAGACCCATCAGATGATGGCGCATGAAGAGGCCAGAGTGGGCAACACTGCCGGCGCACGCGCGCAGTACCAAAAAGCCCTCGAAGCCGACCCCAAACTTCCCGGTATCCATTTTGAACTGGGAGAATTGCTGGCTCTTTCTGAGGATCCGAAGACCAAGGCCTCCGCGGAGTCGGAATACAAGGCGGCGGTTGCGGAGAACGCCCTGGATGAAAAGGCGGAATGCCGCCTAGGGGATCTATCCAGCCGCCAGGGGGATTCTGCCCAGGCGATCAAGCACTACCAGGCTGCGCTCCGCTTACAGCCTGATGATGCGGAAGCCGATTTTGGATTGGCAAAGACGCTGATCGCTCTGAACGAGCAAGCGAAAGCGTTGCCGGTGCTCGAACGGGCGGTACAACTGGAACCGACAAACGCACCGGCTCACTTTCGCCTAAGCACCATCTATCGCGAAATGGGACGTACCGCCGATTCCCAACGCGAGGTGGAGGAATACAAGAAATACAAAATGCTGAAGGAAAAGCTGGAAGCGATTTTCAAGGAAATGCAGTTGCGTCCGGCTGGGCTGTCCACCGACGAGCAGGAGGCCAAATAGCAAGGGTCCGCTGCAGCCTAGGGGAGATTTGGATGCCAGGAGTCCACCAGCGTTGTTACCTGGCTCTTGTATGCATCGGGCTTGCGATCTTTTGCCCACCGCAGGCCAGTCTAGCCCAACACCCTGCACCGCAACCCGCCGACCAGCGGCCGTCGCCAAACTCGCAAATTCCCCAGCTCGTCGACATCACGCGCAGTACGAAAATCCAGTTTGATCATCTCTCTTCCCCGGCGAAGAAGTACATTGTGGAGTCGATGAGCGGCGGAGTAGCGCTGATCGACTATGATCGCGACGGCTGGCCGGACATCTACTTTACCAATGCACCGGGAATCGATATGGCGCTGGCCGGCCAAAAAGCACGCGGCGCTCTGTACCACAACAACCACGACGGCACGTTTAGCGATGTGACCGAAAAGGCCGGTGTAGGCACTCCCTGCTGGGCTATGGGGGCGTCGATCGGCGATTACGACAACGACGGCTGGCCCGATCTGTTAGTTACCTGTTTTGGCGGGGTGACCCTGTACCACAACAACCGTGACGGTACCTTCAGCAACGTAACCAGGCAAGCAGGACTGAGCACTGATTCCGGCTGGGCAACGGGTGCTTCCTTCGGAGACTACGACGGCGATGGTTGGGCCGACCTCTTTGTCCCCCACTACGTAGATCTGGACCTCAAAGATCTGCCCGAATTCGGCTCCAAGCAAACCTGTCAGTACCACGGCATTGCGGTGCAGTGCGGCCCCCGCGGGCTCAAGGGATCGCCGGACTCTCTCTATCACAACAATGGAAATGGGACGTTTACCGAAGTGTCGAAGGCAGCTGGAGTTTCAGACCCGCAACGGTTCTTCGGGTTGACTTCGGTATGGAGTGATTTCAACAACGACGGACGCCTGGACCTCTTCGTTGCCAACGACGGCGAGCCCAACTATCTCTACCGCAACGACGGTAACGGCCACTTTACCGATGTCGCACTCGACGCCGGCGTGGCCGTCAATCTCGACGGCAGCGAGCAAGCCAACATGGGCGTGGCGCTTGGCGACTACGAGCACAAAGGCCTGTTCTCTATTGCTATCACGCACTTCAGCGAGGAGTACACCGCGTTGTACCGCAACAACGGTGGGCTCAACTTTACGGATGTGTCTTACCCTTCCGGGATTGCCCGAGGTACGGAGCCCTATGTGGGATGGGGAGACGCTTTCTTTGATTTAGACAACGATGGTTGGCCCGACCTGATCATGGTGAACGGGCACGTCTACCCACAGGTAGATCTCAAGGATATAGGCACTCACTTTCGCGAGCCTAAGCTGCTTTATCTCAACCAGCACGATGGTACTTTCCGCGACGTCAGTAAGCTGGCCGGCCCTGCGATACAGATTCCGCAGGTAAGCCGGGGACTTGCCGTTGGGGACTTGTTCAATGATGGCCACCTGGAGATTGTGGTTGAAAACCTGGAAGGGGAGCCCATGATCTTGCGCACCGAGGGAGGGCCCCGCAACCATTGGATCAGCTTTCAACTCGAGGCGACTAAAGGCAGCCCATTGGCGCTCAACGCGCGCCTTCGTGCCACGGCCGGTGCTCTCGTCCAGCAAGACGAGGTGCGGAGCGGAGGAAGCTATCTATCGCAAAGCGATCTGAGAATCCATTTTGGCCTTGGCAGCCACGAAAAGGTGGATAAGTTGGAGATCTTCTGGCCGTCGGGAAAGGTAGAGACACTGACGAATGTGGGCGCGGATCACTTCTACACGCTGAAGGAAGGAGAAGGAGTTATTCCGATACACGACAGCACTGCCGGAAAAGCCAAAACGCGGGGTGCCGACTAGGTATCCAGACAAACTATTGTCTAGCCGAGTCGCGGCTGCTATCTTGTTGGCAACACGCAAGAGTAAGGACAAAGAAGCGCAATGGGCAAGCGTAAGGGCGACGAAAGCCAGCCTGGCGGACCTGTCAGTCTCAAGACCCTCGCTGCTTATCTGAATCTCGACCCCACGACGATCTCCGTCGTCCTGAACGATGTGCCTGGACGTTCGATCCCTGAAGCGACACGTGAGCGAATCCGCAAGGCGGCACTCAAATTCAACTACCAGCCCAGTTTCCTCGCCCGATCTTTGAGAAATCGCCGCACCATGACGGTAGGCATCTTAGTTCCGGTGCTGGCCGACGGCTATCACGCAGAAGTCATGACCGGAATCGGCGACCGGTTGCTCGAGGAAAACTATTTTTACTTTATCGCTCACCACCGCCACCGACCCGATCTGATTGAGCAGTACCCGCGCATGCTGATCAGCCGCGGCGCCGAAGGTCTGATTGCGATTGATACAAACCTTACCCACAAGCTGCCGCTGCCCGTGGTAGCGATCGCCGGTCATCGGCGTGTAAGTGGAGTCACCAATGTAGTGCTCGACCACCACCGGGCCGCGGAGCTATCGCTTCGCCATCTTTACGATTTGGGGCATCGCACGATCGCTTTTATGCGCGGGCAGCCCTATAGCTCTGATTCCGACGCACGGTGGCAAGGCACGGTGGAAGTGGCACGTGATCTTGGCCTCTCGATCCGGCCAGAAATGACCATACAACTGGAGAAGGACCTTACTTCGCCAGAACTGGGATATCCGGTGGTGAAGCAATTGCTGGCGCATCATCGTAGCTTCACCGCCGTCGTTTCGTTCAACGATGTTGCGGCGATCGGTTGTATTCGCGCGCTTCATGATAGTGGGCTGCGGGTTCCCCAGGATGTGTCGGTGGTTGGATTTGACGACATTAAAGAGGCGGCGTTTCAAACACCGAGCCTAACCACAATTCGGCAGCCCCTTCTCCAGATGGGCCATCTCGCCGTCCAATTGCTGCTCCAGCAGCTCAGACCTTCTGATAGCAAAGCTCCTCTTCAGGTAGCAGTGGAGCCGGAGCTGATCGTACGCGAATCGACCTGTCCGTCGCGGCAGAGTTTGCAGACGGCGGGTTCGGTCAAGTCGGCGAGGCGAAGGCTGTAGGCGCCTTCCCGGATGTCGTCAATTGGCGCGGTCAGGAGCGAAGTCAACTTGTTCATTCGGTGAACGCAAAGTTTCCATTCCTCAAAAATTTATATTCATGTAAGAAGTTTTTGCCATATTTGGACCGATGACTTGCGACAATGCTGTTACGAATAGCGTCGCGGTGCTGATGCCACTCGCGATGCGGGGCCAAAGTTCAACAGGTACCCCGCTTCACACCTAGCAGCAGATCGAACAACTCAACTTTTTGGAGAGCCAAATGCAGCAAACTGCTCGATTCAGTTTCTACGCACTCCTGACCCTGCTTTTCTCGTTGATGATCCCGGTCTCGCGCGCCCAAACGGCCGTGGATGGAGCGGTGGGAGGGACCGTGGCCGATGCATCGGGCGCGATCGTCAGCGGCGCAACCATCACGGTGCACGAAAATGCAACCAACGCTGAACAAATTGCGCATTCCGATGCCGAGGGATACTTCCGCGTTATCCACCTCCAGCCAGGAACTTACAGCGTAACGGTGGCTGCGTCAGGTTTTGAACCTTACAAGTCAGTCGATCTCATCGTGCAGGTCGGCTTGCTGACCACAATCGATGCGCATATGCAGGTGGGCTCGACCTCGCAAACGGTGGAAGTCTCCGGCGCCTCTCCGCTGGTGAACACCACGAACCCGGATTTTGCCGGCATTATCGACCAGAAGATCCTTCACGATCTGCCGGTCAGCAACTATCGCTGGTCCAGCTACGCCTTGCTCACGCCTGGCGTAGTCAACGACTCGAACGGGTATGGCCTGCTCAGTTTTCGTGGACAGAGCACGCTGCTGAATAATGTGACCATTGATGGCACAGATGACAACCAGGCCTTTTTCTCCGAAGAGCGTGGCCGTACCCGGGCTGGCTATTCGACCGCCAAGGAAGCTGTCCAGGAGTTCCAGGTCAACACGTCTAATTACTCTGTCGAATACGGCCGGTCGGCGGGCGGCATCGTAAATTCGGTTACGAAGAGTGGTACCAATGGTTTTCACGGAGTGGGCTACTACTTCGATCGGGACAGCGCCTGGGCGGCTACCAACTCAACCGTCACCCATCCAGTCGAGATCTCCACTGCGCCGCCAACTTTTGCGGTAGTCCCCTTCAAGCCCACCGATCTTCGCCGGCAATACGGGTTGGCGGTTGGCGGACCGATCTTGAAGGACAAGATTTTCTTTTTCTTCGCGGCGGACCGCTTCTATCATGACTTTCCGGCTGCGGCCACCATTACCGGCGCAAGCGCGAACTCTAACTTCTACACCCCGGCTGACCCCGCCCTCCCGGCCGGAAAGAAGTGCGGAGGCACCGGCTCTGCCGCGCCCTCTTACCAGGACGCGAATGTCTGCCAGATCGCCACTAACACCGGCCTTTCCTATGGGGGATCCTCAAACAGCGCCTACAGCGTTTACAACAACGGTATTGCGGGGCTGCAGACTACGCTCGGCACCGTGCCTCGAACCGGCGACCAGACCATCTATTTCCCCAAGGTCGACTGGCAGGTGAACGCCAAGAATCATGTTTCGGTCGAAGCAAACCGTATGCGTTGGACCTCGCCAGCCGGGATCCAAACCAGCCCTGCCGTTGCCTACGGACTTTCGAGCTTCGGCAACGACTACGTTCGCGACAATTGGATCGTCGGCAAGCTTGACACCTTTTTCACCCAGGCCTGGACCAACGAGGCGCGTTACATGTATGGCCGCGATTTCGAATACGAGACCAACCAGGCGCCCACTGCCTATGAAACCAATAATCTGATAAAGACACCGGACTACACCAATCCCCTGGGGCTACCGGTAAACGTTTATCTGACCGGTTTCTTCCAGATTGGAACTCCGCAGTTTCTTTTGCGTGGGGCTTATCCTGACGAGCGCCGTTGGCAGATCTCCGACACCGTGAATTGGTTGCGCGGAAATCACAGCTTTAAATTCGGTGGAGACTACGTTCATACCTACGATCTGCTTTCGAACCTATATAACCAATTTGGCGGCTACACCTACAGCGGCAATACAACCCTGGGCAACTACATCTCCGATCAGTACCTCGCCAACACTGCAGGAACTGCCTCCAAGGCAACCCATTACACCTACTTCAACCAGGGGGCTGGTCTCGCCGGACTCCCGTTTACCACCGGCGACTACTCTCTGTTCGCCCAGGATGAGTGGAAAGCCGCCCGCCGCCTCAGCCTAACGTTGGGTATTCGCTGGGAGTATGAGAGCTTTCCCGGACAGCAGCTTCCCAATGTGGCCGTTCCGCAAACCAGCAAGCTGAACGACATGAAGACGAATTTTGGCCCGCGTGTTGGCTTTGCCTATGATCCTTACGGCAGCGGCAGAACGATCGTCCGCGGCGGCTACGGCATGTTCTTTGCCCGGGCCATCAATTCCACCCTCTACCAGGCGATTATTGGCACAGGAGCCGCGGGGAGCCAGACCAACCCACAGTTCAATGCAGGACAAACCTGCGCTCCCACCTTCCCGCAGGTGGTCGCGCCGGCTGAGCAAGCCGCCTGCCTTGGTTCAGCCAGCGGCAACGCCACCGTCGACTATCTCAATCCGAACTTCAAGGTGCCTCAGATCCATCAGGCTGATCTCACCGTTGAGACGCAGGTTACCAATCACGATGTGTTTAGCGTTTCGTGGCTCGGATCGTGGGGACGGCGCCTGCCTGATTTTGTGGATGTCAACCTTCCCGCGCCAACTCCTGTCACGTTCACTATCGACGATCCGCAGCAACAGGGACCTATTCGCAATGGCACCACCTTCACGGCGAACGCATTTTTCGCTACTGCCAATAAGAACCTGCGGCCCAACCCTAATTTCAGCTCGATCACTGACATCTTTAGCGGTGTGACTTCGAATTACGAGGCGCTGGTGGGACAGTTCAAGCATCAGCTCTCGCATTCGGTTGAATTCACCGCCAACTACACCTGGTCGCACGCCCTCGATTACGGAGAGAATAATACTACCGGAGCGAGCGCTACTGCCTTGCTCGATCCAACGGATATCCGTCTGGAAAAAGGCAACTCCAACCAGAACATTCCCAACCGCCTGGTGATGGCCGCGGTGATCAGCACACCCTGGCGCGTACACGGAGCATTGGGTTATCTGGCCAATGACTTTGAGTTGGCTCCTGCTTTTTCGGCGCAAACCGGACTGCCGTACTCGGCAGGCATCAGCGGCTCCTCGAGCACGCTTACCGTCACCCCGGGCGCGGCTGTACAGAAGATTGTCAATACCGGTTCCTTTAACGGATCGGGGGCTCCGTCGACCGAAAACCGGGTTCCGATCGTTGACCGCAATGCTTATCAGCAGCCGGCTACGTATGTCGCAGACTTGCGACTTTCGAAGAGGCTGCTTTTCCGTGAGCGCTACGGGCTTGAGTTCCTCGGCGAAGCATTCAACATTGCCAACCATCCGAATGTGAGCTCAGTGAACAGCTCGGCTTATTTCGTCAACGATATACTCCAGGCCGGCTCAAAAACGATTGGGGCGGGGAATACACTCACTCCGTACTCGACTCCGTTCGGACAGGTGACCGGCATCAATAACAGCAACTTTGCGCTGAACGTTCGCCAGTTGCAGTTAGGGGTGCGCTTTCAATTCTAGACGCCGGCAAAACACTTCCAGGACGGGTCCGTTGAACTGCAGATCCCTCCACTGCGCTACGCTTCGGTCGGGATGACAATGGGGAGAGTCGTGCTCCCAGGGAAGGTTGGTCAGTGGCGGAAGGGAATAGCGGGTCCCTCCATCCGCGGCATCGAATATGGATGGAAGCGCCGCTCCCCCATTGTCATCCCGACCGGAGCGTAGCGCAGTGGAGGGATCTGCAGTTCAACGGACTCGTCCTGGAAAATGTCTTTCGGTAGAGGGCTGGTTCTACTCGTTCTAACGCAAACACCAAGGACTTTACCTTTTTGGATTAAACAAGGGCACGATTGAAATCACGTGACTACGTCCCCGTAAGAGCGATGGATTTCTCTGAACTGTACCGTTCACTTCAATTCCAATTCCCACTCCTGTCCCACGAGATCCTTGCCGAAGCTGTGATGGGGTTCTTCTTTTACCAGGCGAAAGCCTGCTCTTTCGTAGATGCGATGCGCCGCGGTCAGAATGCTCTGTGTCCACAGAACAACCTTTCGATAGCCTGCCGTGCGTGCGAAACGGACGCACTCCTTCACTAAAGCATCGCCGAGGCCCATACCCCGCGCGCTTGGCTCAACAAAAAGCAGGCGAAGCTTTGCGGTGTCTGGTTGAGTAGGATGCTTGACCAAAAAGATGTGACCGACATTCTGGCCATCGACTTCGGCTATCCAACACCGCTCACGAGCCGGTTGGTAATTAGCGATGAACTCAGAAACAATTTTCGCCGCCAGGGCTTCGAAGGTCTCGTCCCATCCGAACTGCTCCGCGTAGCCGAGGCCCTCCCTATAGACAACCCAGCCCATATCGCCAACCCGATGGGGGCGCAGTATGTAGGACATTCGACTACGGTCGATTTTCATAAGAATGCTTTCAATAGACCGCATGCAGTCAATGAGCTCCACACGGGCGGTGGGCGCCAGCTCCTCAAGCACTCCGTGCGCCTGTTCGTCCGAGAGCGCGTTCAGCTTCTTGAAAACAGATTTGCCGCGTGTCGTGAGCATCAGCTCTGCGTAGCGGCCATCTTGTTCTGACGTCTTCTTAGTCAACAGCCCGTCCCGCTCGAACTTTCCCAAGAGACGACTCAGGTATCCGGCGTCCATCCCAAGCTCTTCGGCGATCTCGCTTGCTTTGGGCGCGGTGCGGGTTGCCAGTTCATAGAGGACGCGGGCCTCCGCCAAACTGTAGTCGCTGTTCAGGAGCCCTTCGTTCAGAGTTCCTATGTACCGCGTGTACATGCGGTTGAAGTGGCGGAACTTGGCGACTTCGGTAGTCACGTCAGGGTGCGGCGTTTTTGGTGGTGACGCCATGGCCGTAGTTTCCCGCATAGTAGTTGACAATGTCAAGCAATATAGATGATTGCAGCAACTTGTTTGACCAGCCCGGTGCGAGGTTGGTATTTTGCCCATGAGTGCTGGCTTTGGGCCTGCCTCGTAAAGGAAGAATCATGAACCTCACAGAAACGCCCGAGACCGTGGCCTGGCCACCGACTCACTATGTCTTCGTTGAGAAGGTTGGACCTTTTCAAACTCATGCTCCCCAAGCCTGGCAGAGCTTCCATCAACTGGTTGCCGGGGTAGCGGAACACAATCAGATCACGGGCTACATGAGCCTCTACAAAGTGGGGCCCAGGATATATCGCGCGGGAGTTTCACTCGCCGCGCCGCCAGTGAAGTTGTCAAAGGATCTCAGCTACATGGAATTCGGCGGCGGCAAATACAGCCGCTTTGTCTTGACCGGATCTTATGCGAATCTGGGCCCGGCAAGCGGTCGTGTGCAGGAGATTATTTCTGAGAAGAAGCTGCCGCTTCGCGACGACTACTTCATCGAAAACTACGTAAACGATCCGAAAAAGACGCCTGAAGAGCAACTAATCACGGAGATACTCGTCCCCGCGGTCTAGATCCCACCACTAGCGGACTGCGCCCGCCGAGTTCTCCAGAACGATATTCGAGAGCACGGCTGTATCGGGTGTGGCAGGCAGATGGGAGCAGAAGCCGATGCCCACGTAAAACGGCTCGTCAAAGTGCAGGCTGATCGGCGGCCCCAACTGGTGCATCGGTTCACCCGCGAGACTGACGAAGATGGCGATGAAGTCACCATGTTTTTCGATTCCGATACGCTTCGCTTTGATCCCGGCCAGAGTGCCCCCGAAACGAAACTGTGCATCCTTCATGAGCGCACCTTTGTCCGGACGCCAGGCCAGGTGGATCATGCCGACCCCGTGTTCCCCGATCATGGCCTCTTTGGAGTCATCTTCCAGATTCTGTCGAATGATGAGAACTGCTTTGCGATCGCCATAGCCCTTGGGATCGGAAAATGCGACGTCGGCCGCCAGGGAAAAGTCTCCAGACATTTTTTTCCAGATAAACCGGAACTCATCGCGCGAGTACCAGATGTTGTAACCGGCCGATGTGATGGTGTACTGCTGCGTGGTCGCATCGTAGCTGGCGTTGCCCGGAACCACTGCAGCGCCGACGTCAGACTGACCCTGAAACACGCCAATCGGCATCTCAAAATTTCTACTGGGACGGTGAAAATCGGAGGGCGGGGGCACCTGAACGTGGGTGGGGGAGCCTGGCTGGGCCCAATCCGGCACTGTAGGCGCAGCTGTTGCTGGTGAGCCCGAGGCCTGACCATATAAAAGGGGCGGCGCGACGCACAGAAGAGGGATGAGCACTGAGGATCGGCCGAAGCGCATGGCTGCAAGGCGAAGGGAGTATTCCATAGGAATGCACTCTAGCAGAGTGGCGTTGTACTTGCAGCAGGCCTCAAATCTGCTTACTGCGTGATGTTGCCTGGAGGGGTTTGTTCTGAAGGTTTCTGTGCGGCGGCCTTATCTGCGGCGGCGATTGCTCTCTTAAACGCAGCCACGGCGGGGACCGTCTGCGGATTGAGGCCATCCCTCGCCACATATTTCCACGCGGGCGTGGCGTAGAGCGGATTGTCGCTGCCTTTGAAAACAGTAAATGAGTCCTCCGCATCCCGCATGTCCGCCGGAGACTGGGACGTTTGCTGGTTCGGCCCGAGCCCAGGCTCAGTCGGCAGATTCGGTTGAGAATTGCGCTGAGGCCCGATTGATCCGCCATGGTCGATAGGGTTGATGCCTCCGCTATTCTGCCGAGGATCGGGGATCGTGTCATCCATCAAACGTCCGTTCCCTCTGCGCACAACGACAATCAGGTCCGCAGCTTCGGTGTTTGAGACCGGTTCGAACCTTCCCCACTTCAGCAGTGCTGCCTCGACATCTTTTTGTGCTGTTTGATTCGCTCGCGGATCGTCAATCGACATATTTGCAGTCCTGTCGATGATGACGGCAACGGTTCGAGCTTGAAGAACATAGGGCGGCAGAGTGCCCTTCGTCTTGTCTTTCGCGAACCCGAAGGTCACCACGAGACTGAGTGCCATTAGACTAGACACGCGTTTTAGCATCCCGCCCTCCTCGACTCCAACGCAAAAATCATACGCCGATTCTGCAGTTCAGGAGCAGCTCCGCGGGCGGGACTAAAATGACCGGATGAGCGAAGCCCGGATCCGGTAGTTCCATGCCTGCAAAACGCACTTTCGAGGCCGAACTCGCCACCCTGGAAGCTCTCCGCGATGCATTGCCGGAAAGGGCGGAGCCCGAGCTTGCCAAGGCACTTACTCACCGCAACAACCTGATCGTCTCCAAGGCCGCGGCACTCGTCCTTCATCACCAGTTGAGTGGTCTCACACCAGATCTTGCCGCAGCTTTCACCCGGTTCGTCGAAAATTCCGCAAAGTCTGACCCACAATGTTGGGCCAAAAACGCTCTCGCGAAAACACTGGCTGCATTTGAATATCAGGAACCGGAGCTGTTCCTCATTGGCATGCGACACTTCCAGCTGGAACCGGGTTGGGGCGGATCGAGCGATACCGCCGGAACGCTGCGCAGCACCTGCGCCCTCGCCCTTGTCCAGTGCCGCGAACTCAACAGCCATCGCCTGCTTATCCATCTCATTCCGCTCCTGGCTGACAAGGAACTCACCGTCCGGATCAACGTAGTTCGTGCGATCGAGCAGGTGGGCACTGACTCCGCCGCACTCCTCCTCCGCATGCTTGCCGAGCTCCCCTCGGATAATCCCGAACTTCTCGGAGCCTGCTTCTCTGGTGTTTTGGCGCTCGAAGGTCCTTCCGCTATAGAGTGGGCCGGACGGTTCCTCTCGCGCGAAGATGATTCTGCCGCGGAGGCCGTCATGGCGATCGCCCAGACCCACACCCTCGAAGCGTTCCAACTACTGCGATCCACTTTTGCTGCCGCGCGCGATTCCTGGTTCCGTGGAACCGTTCTCTCTGCCATTGCTCTGACTCGCCGTCAGGAGGCCACGGACTGGCTCCTCGACCTCATTGGCAACGAGGAGGACGAGCAGGCCGCCCGCGCCCACGAGGCCCTGTGCCGCTCCGCCCCATCCGTCGCCACCCAGGACCGCCTCAAACAACTCGGCAGGCCGTGCATTTGAGTTAGTGTCTGCATGTGAGAACTCTGCACTTAGTCCCGAAGGGACGGCCGAAAGTAGCCCAGGACGGTAGTCCTGGGTAATAATAAGCAAGCTGGACAGTCCGGTGAGGGACGGCTGAACACGGGGTCGAGTTTTCAGCCGTCCCTTGCGGGACTGGCTAGCTTCTTTGCGACGACCCAGGACTACCGTCCTGGGCTACTTTCGGCCGTCCCTTCGGGACTAAGTGCAGAGTTCTCGCGCAGACCCGTTAGCCCCTGCGACTCTACAAAATGAGGTGTTACGTCCACCTAAGTTTCGTTCGTCAGTGTTTCAGTGGAGAGCCACCAGCCAAAACCGGAGCACCAACAACTATCTCCAGGCGAATCGTTTCGATGCAGCGAATTCACCTTCCTCCAATCGCTGGTCTTGAAGGCCTCAGTGAGTCTTCTTCCCTCAGCTTCATTCCGAGCGCCGACGCAGGGGACAAACTGCGCTGCGAATAAGAATCTGGCTCGGTATCTTTTGTCGCTCTGCCTGGTGATCAGAAGCATGGCTCCAAAGCCCTCGCCAGGCGTAAGTGGAAATAGTAGGCGCCCTCCTGGTTTCAGCGCGTCCAGCCACGCAGGGATCGGTCCTGTCGCTCCAGCGTTCACATAGAGCACATCGCATTGTGGAAGCGAGCCTTCCGAGCCAGAGCGATTGTGAACCGCGACGTGGGGAAATTCAGCCAGGTTCGCGATTGCGCGTTTCGCCAGCGCGGTATCAATCTCGTAGGCATCGACCACACCTTCTTCGCCCGCGAGCTTAGCCAGTAAGGTTGTGTAGTAGCCGGTACCGGCTCCCACGTGGACCACTCTTTCTCCGTGCTTCACAGCCAGGGTAGATAGACAAGAGGCGTGTAACGTTGGTTCTCCGTTATTGAGTGGACCCTCTGTACCGAGGGCCACGACGACATCCTGGTAAAGAAACGCCGGGTCGTCCGTGGGTGTCTCAATGTAGCCAGACACGGTAGATATCTTCCACGGAGGGGGACCGACGAACTGCTCGCGAGGCGTGGACGCGAACGCTGCAGCAAGCTCGCTTCCCGGTGCCATACCGGCCTTGGCGGTAACCAGCTTGGCAAAAAATAATCTGTGCGCCTCGAGACGTTCCATGCCTTGCTCCTTGCTGATTTTCAGCGTAAACGGATTGCAGTCTCGATCTGGATGATGGGATTATTCACATTCATCCCGTATGAGGGGCAGAACCTTAAGAGCAACCTCGACATCCTATCAAGTTAAATGCTCAGTTGTTCTTTCCCGCACCCCATGTCGCTAAGTATTTGAAAAAACTATGACCAACGCAGGGCAGCGATCGTCGTCGATTTTTGAAGCCATCGCCTGTTGCCGGGAGTCATATTGTGAGGACGTGAGTCCTGGAACTGCGAGGAAGCACGATGAAGATGTGGATGAGCCTGCTTGTCTTTGCAGGGTTGTTGAGCATGGCTGGCCTGATACAGGGTCGACAGACTGCATCCTCAACCCAGGCCACCCCCGCGGCAGCGTCTCCGGATAGCGACGAAGAGCCGGACATGCCGGTAGCCAAACCGGCCAGCTCTGCCGGCACGACCGTGGAGTCCCAAACGAATGCAGCCTGGGACATGCTGAATAATGCACTTTCCGACAAAAAGACGCAGGCGGAGCTAGCGAGGATCGACGCCATCGCGGCCCTGGGCACACTCGGGGATTTTCCTCGAGCCGCAGCATCGCTGCGGGAGGCGGAAAAGGATCAGGATCGGTATATTCGGCTGGCGGCTGTGACCGCCATGGCCTCCAGCAAGAACATGGTCTTTCTCCCCGACCTGAAGCAGGCTCTCAACGACAATGCAGCAGAAGTTACCTTTTCCGCCGCGGTCGGTCTGTGGAAGATGAACGACAAGAGCGGTGAAGGCGTTCTGGAGGCAGTGCTTGAAGGAGATCGCAAGGCAAATCGCGGCCTGGTGAGTTCGGAGAAGCACGAGGCCGATCAGGATCTGCACAGCCCTACAAAATTGGCGGAGATTGGAGCGGAGCAAGGCGCATTCGCACTGCTGGGCCCCTTTGGTTTTGGACTCAGCGCCATTCGCGGGCGGAAGGGGCAGAACGGCATTCATCCAAGAGTGGTCGCAGCTACCTTACTTGCGGAAGATAAGTCGAGCGCGGCGATGAAACAATTCATAGATGCGCTCGACGATTCCGACCCGGCAGTGCGTACTGCGGCCGCCCGGTTACTGGGCGATTATCACAGCAAGGACGCGATGGATGCGCTCAGCGATGAATTTAGCGACGCCAAGCCGGCGGTGCGACTGATGGCAGCTGCTTCCTACATACGCGCGGCCCATCCGCAGCCAGAGAGCAATCGGCATAAGAGAACAACATCTATAAGCTCAACTCGCCAGCACTCAGCCACTTCGCCGCGAATGGCGCAATAAATTCTCAAGCTGGTTGAGCTCGACGGCACTCGAAGAAGTGGAAAGCCCATGGGCCGAGGTCCACGAACAGGCCCGGAGACTCCATCTCCTCTCCGGGCCGCGCATAGATCGTGCCGGATATCGTGTCGATCAACTGCCAATCGCCATCCTCCGCGCTGGCCCATGGAATTTGCACTCGGGCCTGCGAGGGGGAGTCGCTAAAATTGACGATGACGAGATATCGCTCGTCATCTTTCAACCAACTCCAACCCAACAGATTTTGAAATGTCGCATTATCTGGCCAACCAGTCCGGCTGCACAGACTCCATTGGCCATCGCGAAAAGCGGGCTTATCGATCGCTTTAAGGAGACTCTTGTAGAAGCGTTGCAACTCCAGATCGATTGCTTCGTCCGGGCGCCTACCGATAAACACAGGCGGTCTCACCTTGCGCCCCTCGAATTGACCTTCATGAAAAAGCCTGAGCCCTGGAAGCGTGGCAACGATCAGCGCCGCCGCGCGCTGTTTCGCTGGTAAAAAGACAGCTGCCGCTCGTGGTTCGTCATGGTTTTCCGTAAACCTAAGCAGTCTCCCCTGATAACTAAGATCGGCACGCAGGTGCTGGCGAATGCTTGCTGCGTTGTTGTGCTCCAGGCGATCGTAGAGTCTCTTGTCGTAACAGAAATCGAAACCCAGCTGTTGAAGTCGCCACTCTGTATCCCAATAAGCTTCGGCGATATAGAGGAAAGCGGGAAACCTCCGTTTGGTAGCTGAGATTATTTCTGTCCAGTACTCCGTTGCGGGCACGGGCCCGGCACGTTCACCCCAGGTGCGTTCGAAAATCTCATTCAGGAATAGCATCGCCATGTCACATCGGATGCCATCGCACTGCTCGGCAATGCTGGACACCGTACGCATCGCGGCCTGTCGCAGTCCTGGTGCGAAGGCATTCAACTGCAAGACATCTGGCCATGGCGGAAAATAAGGATCTCGTCCACGGGCGTAAAACGTTCCGCCTATTTCAAAGTAGGAGGTATTGTCGTGCTCGGCATCATGGGAGCCGAGGATGAAATACTCAGGATGATCGACGACCCACGGATGATCGAGTGCCACGTGGTTGGGCACGTAGTCCAGGATCAGTTTCATACCCCGCTTCGAGAGTTCGCGCCGGGCAACGGCAAGACTCTCTGGGCCGCCAAGATGGGAGTCAACCACGTAGCGTCGTATGCAATAGGCCGATCCTTGGTCGTCCTCAGGCAGAAAGTCAGGCAGGGCTCGCCGGAAATCGTCCACCAGACTGTGATTTTGATTAGCAATCGCAATGCCGGCTGGACTTCGTGCCCAAACTCCCATCAACCAGACAGCTTCGAAGCCATAAGCGGCGAGAGCATCCCATTCGGCCTCGGGGACCAGGGATAAAGTAACCGCCCTTTCATATTTTTTGCTCAATTCGAAGAGCCAGATCCAGGTGTTGATCTCATATACGGTCGGGTATCGATGCCACGTGGTTAGGCGTGACTTGGCATCCGTGGTTGGAGCGAGGTTTGTACCCACAATTTCCTTCTGCGAACGAGGATCGATAACTACCAAATGCAAGATTAAAGGTCGCCGCTTTCGTGTGAGAAACAAAAACACAATGAGGGCCGTTTCTCTCGAAACGACCCTCATCCGTCCGCTGGTTGGCTGGACCCTGCAATACGGGTTACTCCAGGTTGTTGAGCGTCGAGATGGTAATAGTTGCAGTATTGTCATCCACGGCGGCGAAAGTTGTTGTTTTCTGGCCTTGGTTCGCAGCCAGACCGAACGAGCCACCCTGGTTCGGGTCGACTGGGGTCTCCTTAACGAATTGTCCGTCCTTGGTGAACTCCACAATTTCACTCGGCTGATTCGGGTCGGGGTTGATCACGTCGTTATTGGTTACCAGCAGATCGTCGTTCGGTGCCGCTGCCATCGCCAACGCTCCGTGGAGGTGCGAGTTGTCCTGATATACGATCACTCCGGGTCCGTCGCTCTCATTGCGTTCGAGCGCACTCCGCACCCCAAAGACCATGTTGTCGAGGGTAGACGCAACGAACAGCGTATCCCTGCGCTCGTCATAGACCAACCCTGTCGGCGCGTCGAACAGCGCCGCCGGATCGCCTTGATGCTTATAGCCCGATGCAATGGTCGCGGCGCTCAATAGCTTGACGCCCGTTGGCGAGACAGCAAAAATCAGCCGGCTCACGGTTCCGTTCAGCGCATTGGAGAAGAAGACGGCCGCGACGTTGCCTCCGTCTACGTAGGTTGCGTCCCACGGCCCATCGATCTCCGGGCTGGTAATCGTTTGGATCAGCTTCCCTTGGCTGTTGATCACCAGCAGCGATCCCGGCTGTGCTGTCGCCGATGTACCGTCCGCCGTAGGCAGGTTGGTCACCAGGACCAGGCCGGCTTGCAAAACCCCCAGGCCCGTGGCCAGACCCTCGGGAGCGGTCCCCTGAAAAAATACCGTGGGTGAGCCACCGGAAGGAATCCGAATAATGGTCGTACCGGTTCCCTGGAGGTTCTGTTTGTTGTTGAAGTTCGAAACCAGGATGTCGCCATGCTGCAGCGGGCCCGTTCCGGTCTGGAAGTTGTTGGGAACGAAAGCGACACCGTAAGGATTCACGTCTCCATTAGTAGGCATGGTGGAAACGCTGCGGACCTGGTTGGGCAAAAAGGGTTCTACATTTTGCGCAAAGGCCGCCGCGGCTGCTAACAACAAAGTCGCACAGGTTATGGTCTTGCTGACTACGGGAACCAGGGCGTGACGCACCACGCGTCCTACAGTCTGGCTATGGGCGATAGAGCGATAGTTTTTCATGTTCGTTTCCTCAGAGTGTTGGATTTGCTGGCTGCGACTCGCCTCTCGGCGTGCTTCTCAGCTGCAATCGAAAAGTAGCCAACACGGCTGAATAATGTCGTTTGGAAAGCCTCAGACTTTTCTGGCTTTTAGGTTTTTACGGTTGGGATTTTGTGAGTTCACCCCACGGCTGCGCCCCATCGCCGCCACAGTGGCAACTAAACAGCTTGTTATGAGCGTGCTACCTTCTTCTCGCCGGTTGCCCGAACGATAAGTGGTCAATCTGCGCTCATGCGGTTTAAGCTGGATGCGTTTCCATGTTGGAGAAATGTTAGGAATTTATTGGGGCCACGTAAGCCCCACAAACGACAATGTGAACCAGCCGAGGGGGCGTCCTTAGGTACACCCGTCGTCAGGTTCCGGGAAAGTATCCAGATATCGCGTCTCTCTGCACCTCAACTTGGGCAATCGGAAGAAGAATTCGTCCATGTCGACCGTTACTCATTACAGCTTCGGTTCCTTTGAGCTCTATCCCTCCGAGCAGTTATTGGTGCGCGACCACCAGCCGATTCCTCTCTCTCCAAAGTCCTTCGATCTTCTACTCACGCTGGTTTCCAATCATGGCCGGCTGATGACCCGCGAAACCCTCATGAAGACGATCTGGCCGGATAGCTTTGTTGAGGAAACAAATCTGACCGTCAACATTTCTCTTCTGCGAAAGACCCTGGGCGAAATGGATGACGGGCGCCCGTGGATTGCGACCGCACCGAAACGAGGCTACCGCTTCGATGGTCCTGTTAGTCTGCACGACCAGGAACTGCCTGTAGCTGCCGCCGCGAAACCTGAGAATGCCGTGCCTGGAACTGTAGCCGCGGTCCAGGATCTTCCTCAAGATCCCCCAGAGACACTGGTGGTCAAGTCCAAACCGGAGGCTCCTGCTCTACCGCCAACCCCTGCCCACCACCCAGGGTTCTCCCGTTGGGTGGCTGCCTCGCTGGTTCTGATCCTTGCCTTGTTCGTGGTGTTCTTGATCCTGCGCCACCCGAATCGTTCCCAGGCGTCCCCGGCCGAGATGTCGGAGATTCGCACCCTTGCGATATTGCCGTTTCAATCGCTCGACAAGGGCGCCGAGGATGAATACCTGGGGCTGGGAATGACCGATGCCCTCATTACTCGTCTCAGCCACCTTTCTCAACTCGTGGTCCGGCCCATCGGTGCCGTTCGAGGCTTTTCGGCAAGCCAGGATCCCTCCGGAGTTGGCCGCAAGCTGGATGTGCAGGCGGTGCTCGATGGGACCATTCAGAAGATCGAAGGACAAACCCGGGTGACGGTGCGGCTGCTCCGGGTGGAGGACAGCCGGACCGTGTGGACGGACACCTGACGAGCAGAACTCGAATGCGTTCGCCCTGGAAGACACGATTTCTCAGAAGCTTGGGCAAGCGCTCGAGCTCCGGCTCAACGGTCCGGAACAGCGCCGGCTGCCTACCCACAACAGCGCCGCATACGAGCTCTACACCCAGGCTCGCTACTACTGGAACAAGCGCAGCGTAGAGTCGACGAAAAAGAGCATTGAGCTCTTTCAACAGGCCATCCAGGCTGGTCCCAACGATGCGGCTGCATACGCCGGCTTGGCGGATGCCTACATCCTCGCCGGCTCTTACGGCAACAGCTTTCTTGCTCCCAGCGTCGCCATGCCCAAAGCCAAGGCGGCCATCGAGAAGGCGCTGGCGCTCGACGACTCCTCCGCGGAGGCGCACACCTCGCTCGCTTATATAAGGTTAGTCAATGACTGGGACTGGGCCGGCGCCGAGCGGGAGTTCAAACGTGCGCTCGAACTGGACCCCGACTGTGTGAATGCCCACCACTGGTACTCCCATGAACTGATGGCCCTTGGTCGCGTCGCCGAATCGCACCATGAGAGCGAAGTAGCCCTTGGGCTTGACCCGACCGATGTGGTCATCAACGAACACATGGCTTGGCATCACCTGATGAGTCGCGAATACGACCGTGCCATTACCCAGGCCGACAAGGCGATCCAGCTGGATCCCAACTTTGTGCAGGCGCACCGCGTGCTGGGTTTAGCCTACCTCTACACCAACCGCCACAGAGAGGCCAGCGAGGAATTTGAAAAGGGGGTTGCGCTCTCCCATGGCGATCCCGTTTCACGCGCCTACCTTGCTCGCTGCTACGCATCCTCGCACCGCGAACCAGAGGCGCGCAAGATTCTCACTTCGCTCGAGGAAGACTCGGTCGAGCGCTACATCTCCTCCGCCGAAATAGCCCCTATTTATCTGGCATTGGGCGACCACGATTCCGCTATCCGCTTGATGAGTAAAGCCTTCGACGAGCGCGCCGGCTCCCTCATCTATCTAAATGTTGATCGCGCCTTCGATCCTCTGCGTAACGACCCAAGATTTCTAGCCGACCTCAAGCGAGCCAACCTGGTGCCGAGAGCCGACGAGACAGCATCACGCTAGGTTGATTTCTACTCCGTTCGCAGCGAGTGCATGGGATCGATCGAGGCAGCGCGGCGCGCGGGGATCAGGGCGGCGATGAAGCCGCAAACCGCAAGCAATAGGCAGACCAACAGAATCGTGGCGGGATCGTGTGCGCCAACGCCAAAGAGGAAGGCTTGGATGGTCCTGGTGGCCATCCAGGAGCAGGCAAGGCCAGAGACAAGGCCCAAGCACAACAAAAACGCCGCCTTCCTTAGGACCGTCAGCAAGACGTCGGCTCGTTGCGCCCCCAGAGCCATGCGGATACCCAATTCGCGACTGCGGCGGCTTACCGAGTAGGCCATGAGGCCGTAGAGGCCAACCATCGCGAGAAACAGAGCCATGCCGGCAAAAACGGTGAGCAGCGTGGTTTGAAACCGTCGCTGTGCGCTCGCCTCAGACACCAGGTCGCCCATGGTGCGAATATCGGCCAGGCCGAGGCCCGGGTCGATACTCTTCAGGGTTGTTCGAATCTCGGCAACCACGGCAAACGGCGGCAACACCGAACGAACCACGATCGATCCGGCGTCGTAGTCCGGGACATACATCTGTGGCTGTGGGGCCTCTTCCAGGCTGGTATGGCGCACGTCCGCGACTACGCCCACGACGGTACTCCATTGAGAATGGTTGTCGTCCGTACTGATCCGGCCACCAATGGGATTACGGTTGGCAAAATACACTTTGGCAAATTGCTGGTTGACGATCGTTGGCGGTGATCCGCTGGAAACGTCGCCCTCAGTAAAGAACCGTCCCGCGATCAGGGGAATATTCATGGCTGAAAAGTATTGCGGTGTGATGCTGCGCCCTTCGGCCATTTGATCCTTATGGTTAGCGAAGCCATCTACCCAAAAGTATCCGAGACTCTCGGAATGAGTGAGGGGCAGGTAGTTGATGCCTCCTACCACGTTCACGCCCGGAAGAGCGCCGATCTTGCCAATTAAATTGGCGAAGAATGCGCGGCGTTGCTCGGGTTGCGCATAGCGCGCGTCGAGCAAGATGTTCATGGTGACCGTGGATGGCGAGAATCCGGTGTCGACCGATTCGACATTCAGGTAACTGCGGATTAGCAGCCCGGAGCAGGCAAGGAGCACCACTACCATTGCCGCTTCCACGACGATCAGGGCGCTTTGCGCCCGGCTGTGCGTACCGGCCGCGCTGCCGCCTGCGCTCGATGCCAGAAAGCCAGTAAGACTCACCCGGGAGACAGCCAATGCCGGCAGAACGCCGGCCAACAAGCTGGTGAGCAGAGATACGCCGACAGTGAATAGCAAGACCCGCATATCCAGCGAAGCTTGATTGAGGCGCGGAATGTTGCCGGGGTCGAGATGTGGCAGGATGCGCAGGAAGATCCAGGCCAAGCCAACTCCAAGGGCTCCCGCAGCGAGGCCGATCAGGAGCGACTCGGTGAGAAGCTGACGAACGATGCGGCTGCGGCCGGCTCCCAGGGCAACGCGCATGCCAAGTTCGCGCATCCTGTTAGCGGCCCTGGCCAGGAGCAGGCAGGCCGCATTTCCGCAGGCAATCAACAGCACAAGAAACACCGCACCGAGCAGAAGCCACATGAGGGGACGCACCGGGCCGAGAGCGCTGTCCAGGAAACCCTTTATGAACGCACCCCAACCTTTGAGGCTGGTGTGAAGCGTGTCCAGGCGAGTCATGATGGTGCTCATTTCCAACTGCGCCTGACGCATGGAGACCCCCGGGTGCAAACGAGCGATCACCTCATCGCTTCCCGGTTCGCGATCCATCTTTTGCTTTGGGGTAAGCGCAAGCGGGATCCAGATATGCGTGGTTTTGACAGAAGCGACTCCATAGGGCAGGTCGGAGCTGGACGGATACTGGAACGACGGCGGCATGACTCCAATGATCCTGTAACTGGTGTCATTCAGCCGCAGAGAACGCTCTAAGATGTCGGCTCTACCCGCGAACATCGAGTGCCAAAGCGAATGACTAATGACGGCAACCTTGTCATGGCCCGGTCGGTTTTCATCGGCCCCGATGGCACGCCCCAGTTCCGGAGTCGACTGGAGAGTCGCGAAAAATCTCTCGTCCACGCGAGCCGCGCCCATCCGCTGAACCAATCCACCCAACGCGATATTGAACGTTGCCTGCTCAAAGGCGGTCATGTCGGCGAAGGAATGGCTCTGCTGTTTCAAGTCGTAGAAATCCGCATAACTCGGCGTCATGACGTCAGCGGGGACAGGGATGTGCGGGTTGGGAGTGAACAGATACACCAGCCGTTCGGGGTCTCCGTAGGGCAACGATCGAATGAGAACCGCATTCACCAGGCTGAAGATAGCGGTACAAGCGCCGATGCCGAGGGCAAGTGTGAACACGGCGGTGATGGTGAAACCGGGACTCCGGCGCAGCGTGCGCAGGCCGTAGCGTGTGTCCTGCAAAAGGGAATCAACCCAGGGAAGAGTGCGCTGTTGGCGTTGGGCCTGTCTTGCTTGCTCTGTGCCGCCGAGACGGAGGAGGGCCTGGCGGCGGGCTTCCTCGGGTGTCAGCCCGGCGCGGACCCCGTCGTCGGTATGGAGTGCGATGTGAGATTCGAGTTCGGCAGAGAAGTCGTCGTCGGAACGGCGGCCGTCGAATAAGCCGAGGATACGGAGACCGAAGGCTCGCACTTTGCGCATGTTTATGCTTCTCCGGCCGGAGTCAGGAAGCGAGCCAGGATCGCGGTGGTTTGTTCCCATTCGGCGGCGGCTTTCTTCAATTGTTTATGGCCGGCTTTAGTCAACTCGTAATACTTTGCCCTGCGGTTGTTTTCTGAGACACCCCAGCGGGAACGGATGAAGCCTTCCTGCTCCAGTTTGAGCAGAGCGGGATAGAGGGTGCCGTAATTCAACTGCAGGAGATCGCCGCTGGTCTGCTCGATCCGGCGCGCCAGGCCGTAGCCATGGAGTGGACCCAGAGTCTCAAGCGTGCGCAGGACCATCAGCGAAAGAGTTCCTTGCCACACATCAGTTTTGTCGCCCACAGATTCTCCTATGGCTAGCCAATAGGAGAAATATATCCGCACATTTATGGGAATGCAAGACGATGAGGCCGCTCCACTTTGTCATCCTGCGTAAGCGACGTGCGGTGGGAGAGTTAACATTGGAAGGCGTGGGTGTCGTAGCCGCGTCGGAGGACAGTCGCTACTCGTACCGCAAAGCAACCATAGGATCTACTTTGGTGGCTCGATGCGCAGGCAAGTAACAAGCCAGCAGAATCACCAACACAATCGACAAGGGAACCATCGCGAAAATCAGCGGGTCCATGGCGCCTAGTCCGTAAAGAAGGCTCGCCATGACATGGTTCAGCAGCAGCGCAGCGACTACCCCTACAGTCACCCCGATAAGCGCCAGTCTGGCTCCCTGGAACAGAATCAAAGATAGGACCTGTTTAGAACGCGCGCCCATCGCAATGCGAATGCCGATTTCCCTGGTGCGCTGTGAGACGGAATAGGCCATCACTGCGTAAACCCCGATTGCGGCCAACCCTAGCGCCAGCCCGGAAAAGGTTACCAGCAGCCACAGATCGAAGCGGCGCAAAGATTGAGAATCCGCAACCTTCACATCCATCGTCTCCACTTCATACACCGGCACATTCTTATCCACATCCGCCACTGCCGCGCGAATCGAAGGGAGAAGAGTGCTCTCGCTGAGAGAGCTGCGGACGGCAATGGCCATATTGGCTTCCAGCAACGGTCGAATTGTGTCTGGAATCTGTGTATAGGGATAGTAGGCAGTAGGCTCGATGTCCACATCTGCGGCCCAGTGCCGGACATCGCCTGCAACTCCTACGACCGTGCACCACGAGCTTCCCTGGAAATTAGGTTTCAATCGTTTGCCAACCGGGTTTTCTCCCGGCCAATATTTGTGAGCCAGGCTCTCGCTCACAATCGCAACTGCGGGTGTATTCGCTGTGTCCCCTTGGTTAAATGCACGGCCTTGCAGCATCGGAATCTGCAAGGTACGGAAATAGTCTTCGCCGATCGCTCGATAGCGGGTCACGATCTCCCGATGTATGGGGACCGGACTCTTCCCCTCGACAGCAATGGGCATCGAAGGATCGATGCCGCCCATGGGCAAGTCGCGAGCGACGGCTGCTGACTGCACTCCGGGCACTGCTTGCATTCGTTTCGCCACCTGCTGGTAAAACTGCGGAATTCGTTGCCCCGTGAACCGGGAAGGTGCAGCGATGCGGAGAGTCAGCACGTTCCCGGGCACAAACCCCAGCTCGACGCTCCGCAGTGACCATAGGCCCTTGAGTGCGAGGCTCGTACCTATCAGCAGAATGCAAGCCAGCGCCGTTTCCGTAACGACCAGCAGGGAACGGTGCCCACCAAATCCCTGGCCGGCGGTGCTTCCGCGCTCCCGCAGACCATCGTTCACATCGACCCGAGCCGCTTCCATGGCTGGAGCCATCCCAAACAGAATACCGACGGCGACGGAAATCAACAGCGAATAGGCCAACACGCCGCTGTCGATGCTGACTTCGTCTATGCGGGGAACGCTTGGAGGATGAATGGCCAGCATGGCGCGCAGAGCAAGAAAGGCGACCGCAACCCCAAGCGCACCGCCAACGGACGCCAGCAGGACGCTTTCCGTCAGTAGTTGCCGCGCCACTCGTGCCGGCGAAGCGCCTAACGCCGTGCGCAGCGCCATTTCACGGCGTCGCGCGGTTCCTCGAGCCAGCAGCAGATTGGCCACGTTGGAACATGCGATCAGCAACACAAAACCGACGCACCCCATCAACATCAACAATGCCGGCCGCACGCCGCTGGTGAATGCGTCGTCGAATGTCTGGAGATAAACCCCGAACCCCATATCCCCGGTTGTATCCTCGCGGTGCAGGCGAGCGGCAATCGCATCGAGTTCTACTCGGGCCTGCTCCAGGAGCACCCCATCTGGGAGGCGAACATACCCTCCCAGCCAGTGAACATTTGGCGATGCGCCGATTCCGATGTTCGAGCGTAATTGCAGCGGCGTCCACAACAACTCCTTGCCGCCGGAGAAATCGAAGCCGGCGGGCATTACGCCTGCAACGGTATAGGGCACGCCATCAAGTTGGATGGCCGTGCCGATGATGTGCGAATTTGCCTTATAGCGGTTTTTCCATAAAACGTAACTCAACACAACGAAGTTGCCCGATCCTTCGGTATCTTCCTGTGCCGAAAACCACCGGCCCAGCATCGGTTGCGCGCCCAGCAGCGGAAGCATGTCATACGACACCTTGCCACCGGCGACGCGCTCCGGCAGGTCTCCCGCGCTGCTTAGGTTGAACTGCCAATTGACGTGAGCGCCCATCTGCGCCAGGAGACCACCCTGCTGCTTCCAATCGAGAAAGTCCTGGGTGGAGAAGAGATTGTTGTTTCCATTCGCCTGCCGTTGTGAAACCACCAACAGCCGTGCGGGATCCTTAAAGGGCCATGGCTTTAGCAGCACGGAATGAATCACGCTAAACATCGCGGTGTTGACGCCAATCCCCAACGCCAGGGTAAGCACCGCCGCAATCGTGAATCGACGTGCCTTGAGAAGGGATCTGATCCCGTAGCGAACGTCCTGCAGCAGGCTCTCCATTTTTTTCACCACTTAGCTTCAGACGTTCACTCCATCTCAAAGGCGACATATTGCAAGACAGACTGCCGCTCCACTTCCAGCACCACCGCATCACCGGGTTTGAACCCGGTGAGAACCTGCCGCAACTGCTGCGAACTCTCCAGGGGCGTGCCATTCACGGCACGAATCGCATCCCCAACCGACAGGTCCGCTGCGATCGCGGGTTCGCCTCCGAGAAGCCCAATCACCAGGACACCGGTATCGGAACGGAGATTGAGCATGGCGCCGACGTCGGAGTGTTTGAGGTCCATCACAAAAACTCCCAGCGGTGCGATCAGGTCTTTGTCGGGCTTGATCAGGTCCGACAGATTCTCGACCAGCGGGGGCGCAGCGACGGGCGTGACCGAAACCGTCAGCGGCTTACCATTGCGCACCACTTCCATCTTTATCGGAGACCCGCGCTTGTGGACGTAAAGGAAGGCAGTGTACTTGGGCAGCGAGTCCACGGGAAACGCGTCCATCCTGGTCACAACGTCCTTTGCATGCAAGCCAGCCGTCGCAGCTGGGCCACCCGGGTCAATATCAGAAAGGATGACGCCCGAGTCCTGAGTGAGCTTCAAGCCGGCGGCCAGCGCAGGGGTTATGGATTGAGCATGAGCGCCAATGGTCACGTTCGCAACGACTCCGTGCTCCTTGAGTTCGTGGTAAACGGCCCGTACAAGCGGTTCCGGAATAGCAAAACCGAGGCCTTCGCTACCTCCGCCAGAGGTATAAATAAAAGTGTTGATCCCTACCAGGTTACCGTTCCGGTCAATTAACGGACCGCCGCTGTTGCCGGGATTGATCGGGGCATCGGTTTGCACATAGACCATGGGTCGGTCCACTTCGGGCTGCCGCCCGACTGCGCTGATGATTCCCTTGGTGACGGTATGATCCAGGCCCTCGGGGGCTCCAATCGCCACCACCGTTTGCCCTAAGCGGAAATCGAATAATTCGGGCAATGGGATAAAGGGCAGGCCCTTTTCTTCAATCTTGATCAACGCCAGGTCCGCATAGTGAGTGGTTCCGATCAGCTTTGCTTCATAGACCCGCTGCGGGTTGTGCAGCCGCGTATTCCCGCTTACCAGCTCAACCGTGGCCGGGGCGATGATCACGCGAATACGTAGTGCGCCGGCGACCACGTGATTGTTGGTCATAATGTAGCCATCCGGGTCGACGATGACTCCAGACCCCAGCGATCGTTGCCGTACCAGCGCCTGCGATTGTCCCCCACCCTGATCTTTATCACTCTCGGGAACACCATAGCCGGTTACTTCAATCTCAACCACAGACTGCATCGCACGCTCGGCCACCTGATCGATCGCCTGGTCGTATTCCTTGAGTATGGTCGAACTTTGATTTTGCCCGCAGAGGGGCAAGGATAAGATCATGCAACCGAACACCAGTCCGAAAGCTCTTCTCATGGCCGGCTTAAGTGAAGCTGGGCTTGTGCAGTGGCGGTGCGTTGACGGGCGGTGCAGGCAGCTCATTTTCGGACGTTTCCCATTTGAGAATCTTGAAGTCGAGGACAAAGATGGCATACATCACGGGCACTTGCAACTTGGTGACCACGGTCGCCACCAGCAGGCCGCCGATCTGCGCGTAGCAGAGCGGCTTCCACAGCGGGCCTCCGTGCAATGCCAGCGGCAGCAGCGCCAATACCGTCGCGCCCACCGTAATCAGAACCGGGCGCAGACGCAGGATCCCGGCATCAATCAACGCCAGTTCGAAGTCATCCCCCTCGGCATGCCGCTCTTCGATAAAGTCGAACAAGACGATTGAGTGGCTTACGATCACGCCAATCAGGCTGGCCACGCCCAGAAATGCCATGAACCCAAACGGCTCGCCCATAATCCACAGCGCGATGAATGCGCCCACCATCCCATAAGGCGCGGCTGCCAGTACCAGCAGCGGCTTGATCGCATTCTTGAATTGAAAGAGCAAGGCAAGGTAGATGGCAGCTGTCGAGACAAGCATCACCAGCGCCAGATTCTTGAAGCCATTCTTGGTCTTGTCATACTCGCCGCCAATTTGCATCTGGTATCCGGGCGGGAGCGAGGCTTGTAAGGACTGGAGCTGGGGCAAAGCCGTCTTCATTATTTCCGAGCTCAGGTGCCCGGGAGCAGGGAAGCTGCGGATGTTCATGGTGCGGAACTGTTCCAGGCGCACGATACGCCCGTTGACCAGGTCGTGATCGATATTCGAAATCTGCACCAGCGGTATTTTGGTGCTGTCCTGCGAACCGTAGACATACAGGTTCTGAATATCAGAAAGCTGCGCGCGCTCATTCATGCGCAGCCGGGCAACAATCGGAATCTGCTTCTGGTTTTCCTGATAAACACTCACCGTGGTCCCGCTCAGGCCGGCGGTCGAAGAGTCGGCGACATCCATATTCGTAATACCAGCCAGGTTGGCGCGATCCGGATCGATGGTCAACGAGACCAGCGCATTCTCCTCCCCCCATTCATTGCGCGTCCGCTGAGCAAGCGGAATGGAGCGGAAGATATTTTCAACCTTGCCGGCGATGTCGCGCAGTCCGCGGATATCTGCCCCCTCGTCTTTAGCGTTTACGTCGGCGGTACTGGAGATGCGGATCTCAATTGGATAGTCAATCGGGTTCGTGAGCAGCTGGCGTGCATCCATGCGAGCGCCCGGAATGGAAGCGGTCAGCACCGGCTGCAGTTCTTTGATGAACTGTGGAGTGATTTCCTTATCGGTGACTTCGATCAACACCTGGGCATAGTTCAATTGTTGCAGCTGCGGTGAGGCCGAAAACCAGAAGCGAGGGCCGCCCCCACCTACAAAGGTAGTAACGTAGTGCAACACATCGCCGGGATGGTCCTTCTGGGGATGTTCCCGGGAAAACTGCACCGCCTTTTCGTGGACGATCTGCTCCACCTTTTGTGCCGTCTCGTTGGTAGCCTCGAGCGTGGCATCGTTGGGGAGCCAGACATCGATGTAAGACCAATACTGAACATCTTCGGGAAAGAACGCGCTAGACAATTGGGCGAAGATGAATCCCCCCGCAACCAGGAATAGGAGGGAAGCGAAAAAGAACTTCCAACGATGTTCGATGGAATATTTTGCTGCCCGGGCATACATCCCGAAAAATCCGCTGTTGCGCCGCTGCTCCAAGGTTTTCTCGACCTTCTTCTCTGGCCGTAGAAGATAGTAGCCCAGCATAGGAAGGAAGGACATCGAGACCAGGCGGGAGGCAATCAGCGCCACCGTCATGACAATTGGCAGACTGTGCAGGAACTCCCCCGTACTTCCGGTTACCATCAGGAACGGCAAGTAGGCAACAATGTTGGTGACGGTAGCGTACATGATGGCGGTCGCGAGCTTGGTGGGCCCGAGCCATGCGGAGATGATTCTCGGTTGACCTTCGGCTAACGCGCGCTTAATCGAATCTCCGGCGATCACGGGGTCATCGACCAAAAGGCCAAGGGCGATGATCAACGTGGCCACCGAAACCTGTTGGATATCGATGCCCAACAGGTACAGCGCACCGAAAGTCATCGCCAGGGTGATAGGAATGGAGATCGCCATCAGCAGGGCAGACCGCCATTCCCAGAAGCCGAGCCATGACACCAATACCACCAGGACAATCGCCTCGTAGAGCGCGTCCATAAACAGGCTGAGGTTTTCTTCGACCTGCAGAGGCTGGTCGGAGGTACGGGCAATGATCAAATCCTCCGGCAGATATTGCTTCACTGCGGCGAGCTTGGCGTCTACGCTGCGGCCGAATGCATTGATCTGTTCCCCATCCTTCATCATCACGGCCACGGTGACAGCGCGGCTGCGGCGCCAGTGGCCTTGTTTGTCGGCCCAGGTCAGGTAATTCAAATATTTTGCCGGGCTCTGGTAGCCGCGGGAAATGTCCACCAGGTCGCGCAGGTAGACGGGGCTCTGCGCGGCTGACTTGGAAGCGCCAATGATCACGTCGCCGATCTGCGGCGGGCTGGTGAATTTTCCTGAGGGGTCGATCTGTATGCTCTGCGGACCGACCTCGAGCTGGCCGCCGGGAAGAGTGATATTGCGCGCACCCAGAATGTCCTTCAAATTGGAAGGGGTGTAACCATACGCTGCGAGCCGTTGCTGCGAATAATCAAGGTAAATCTGTTCGGGTAGGACGCCTTTGCGGTCAATCTTGGCCACTTCTGGGGCGCCCTGAACGGTTCTTGCAATCAGGTCGGTAAAGTCGTCTAACTCGCGATAGGAGTACTTGTCTCCAGCCACCGCGGCCAAGCGCACTTCTGTATCCGCGGGGTCACGGATGAAGGCGGCAGGCCAACTGTCTGGATGGATCTCAGAGCTGTGCAACTTCTCCATCACCAGGCGATCGCCCAGGGCCCGCAACTCGTCATCGCTCAGAGGAGAGCTGACGTCGGCGCCGATGAAGCCGCTGCCTTCAAAGAAGTGAGCATCGGAGACATATTTATTCTGCCCGCCAGCCTGCATGACCGCAACAAACGCGTCGCGGACCAACGTCGGCGACACGGACAGCGGAAAGGCATACACAATACTGATGCGTGGCCGCGGAGCGCGCGCCGACTCTTCCGCGCGGGTGGTTTCAATCGCCTGGCGGATCGTCCTGGCGCGCAAAGCGATATCCACGTCACTTGCCTTGGGGCTGGCGATGGTCAGCATCAGCGCAGCCGTGTCGCCAAAATCGCTATTGAACTGGATCGGTCCCGCACCCTGGGGTAGCTTGCTATTCAAAGCGTTCAACTTGAGATTGATATCGGAAAACTGCTTCTTGGGGTCATTCACCGAGTCGTCCAGCTGAACGTAGACCAGGGAAAGACCGGGGAAGCTGATGGAACGGATGCCAAAGTCAGAGGCCGAAGGAGATTTGATAAAGGCGTTTTGCGCCATGATCTGTTCCACCGGCCGGCTTACTAACTGTTCGACCTCTTGCGCGGTCGCTCCGGGCCACGCGATCGAAGCCACCGCCACGCGCACGGGGATACTCGGATCCTTCCGCTTGGGCATGTGCATGTAGCCGAACCAGCCCCACATGCAGACCGCGATCAACAACACCAGCGAAACCGAGCGGTGCTCGGTGAAGAAACGCGCCGTGTTGTGGGTGTGCGCGATGTACTCGGATTCAGATTTATGTGTCATGGAATAATGCGAACCCTATCGCCGTTCTTAACGATGCCCGCGCCCGTGGTAATGACCGATTCTCCGGGGTTCAAGCCGCTTTTCGCGGCAATCATATTCCCGTAGATTTCGCCCAGTTCGATCGCGCGCAAGCGTGCGGTCTCGGTTTCTCCGCCGCCTTCAGCAATCAATACCGCGAAGCCATTGGCGCTCCCCGGATTACGAACGACCGCCGACAGCGGAATAGCCAGCACGGATTGTGGCAACTGCGACCCTTCGAGCGCCAGCGACGCAATCATTCCCGATTTCAATCGATCGTGCGGGTTAGGTATGGTCACTTCTACCGAGAAGACGCGGCTCTTCGGGTCTGCTGCCGGGGAGATCGCGCTCACCCTACCGGCAAACGCCTGCGGAAAGGCATCCGTAAGGATGGAAAGATGTTGGCCCAGCTTAACCCTGTTCATCGAGATATCAGGAACACCAAAGACAGCTTTCACCGATTCCGTATCGGCCAGGGTGAAGCCATTCGTCGCCGGTCCAACCAGTGTGCCCAGATCGACGTTACGGCTTACGATCCAGCCGCTGAACGGAGCTCGCAGCGAACAGTATGCGAGCGCAACGTTGGCCTCGCTAAGCTGGGCCTGGGCTCCGGAGACAGACGCCGTGGTGCTGGCAAGCTGGGCCTGGGCAGAGTCGTAATCAGGCTTGGTTGCGCTCTGCGAAGCATAAAGGGCAGAGACCCGTTCCCAGGTAAGCTTAGCCTTGTCGTTATCCGCCTGGGCGCGCGCGAGCTGCGCTTTTGCCTGTTGCACCCGGTCCAGATAGTCCTGCTGCCGCACCACGGCTAGCACGGTTCCTTTTTGTACCCAGTCTCCCTGATCGATGTTGCGCATGCCTCCGCTCGGGCTCTTTACCTGGCGAATGCTGTCCACATAACCACTTGACTGGAACGCCAGCGTAACCTGTGCGTAGGGAACGATGCTGGCTGAGTACTTCGCACCGTTGCCCATGGCGACGGGTTGTACCAGTGCCGTGTGCACAGGGAGGGGAAGTGTCTCGGCGGCGTTTTGTTGCTTGCAGGCGGTCACACCGGCCATAAGGGTTGCAGCCAGCATGGCGATCGAAAATTTGGCAGATGCGGGATTCATGGCAGTCACTCTTCCCCCAGGGCTTTCTCAAAGGCAGCCTTCGCGTTCCAGAAGGAAAGCAGGCTTTGTTCGTATTCATGTTCGGCGTTCGCCACGGCGGCTTGCTGCTGCAGCAGGTCGCGCATCAGCACCGCGGAGTGTTTGAATTGATCGCTTATTTCGCGAAGCTTTTCATTGGCCGCGTCGCGACCTGCCTGGGACACTTCCAGCAGCGAACGGCTCTCCTCGAGCTTGCGGAAAGTGTTGTCGACATCGAGCATCACCTGGGCCTGCGTCTCCTGCAGCTGGTAGTGGCTCTGCTGGATGGACACATCCTTTTGCTTCACCTCGTCCCTTCGTCCTCCCCAGTCAAAGGGATCCCACTTCAATTCCAGCCCCGCGGAAAGAATATTCTGCGGCAGAAACGCGGTGTTGATCGGGTCGAGATAATGGATCGCTGCGCCGACGTCGGGAATGTACTTGGCCCTGGAGAGTTTGCGGTCGTATTCGGCGCGATGGGTATCAATTTCCGCCTCTTTGACCTCGGGGCGCTGCTGCAGCGCGGTGCTTCGTGCCGCTTTCAAGTCCATCTCCACGGGCGTGATAGGGGGCACCGGCTCGGTGCGAAAGGGCGCATCAAGATCGCGCGCCAGCAGCTCGTTCAGCTGCTCTTTTTGGGTTTGCAGGGTATCGCGCAACTGCACAACCTGGTAGCGCGACTGGGCCAGCTTGGCCTTGGCCTCGAGGCTGTCGGATTTGAGCACAGATTCCTGGCCCAAATATTGCGTCGCCACCCTGTCCGTTTCCTCGTATTGCTTAACCAAACTTTGCGTAGCTTCCAGGGCGCTCTCCGTTTGAAGCGCAGCGTAGTAAGCCTGCTTGACGCTGGATACAATCGACTGTCGCTGGCCCCTGTACTGTTGGGTAGCAAGATCGGTGGATAACTGCTGCTCCCTGACGGCGAGATGGATTTGATAAAGCTGGGAGAGCGGTTGTGCCACCTGCACCGAGGCCATTCCGGTAATCCCGTTGGAAAGCTTTAGCTTCTGGGGTTGCTTGTTGTCGAACAGATCCGCGGGAAAGGTGAACGTCGGGTTGGTTATATCTCCCGAAGCGAACAAATACGTGGTGATGGCAGGGAAGCGCTTCGTCTTGGTTTGAGCTACCTCCCATTGCGACTTCACGATATCGAGCTTGGCCATGTTCACCGGCCGATTGTTTTCGACGGCAATCTGGATAGCCTGAGCCAGCGAGAGGACCGGGAGATCGCTTGAGGCTTCTTGTCCCCGCGACAGCATCCCGGTCATCAACGCAGTCCCGGCAATCGCCCAGGAGAATGACTTTATGTAACCAGCTCGCATCATTGTCGGACCGTCATCCCCTCAGCCAGGTGTGAGCAGCGCTAGGAACGGCCCCTTCTCAGCCCTCCTCCTCCGCCTTGAGGCCCCAGGCTGTTCAGGTCATTTAATACGGCTTGCCGGTCCTGGGGACGAAACTCCCCCGCATCCATGGTTTGCTCGATGTCAGACTTGGCCTTCTTGAGCGCCATGAACTGTTGCAGCTTGCCCTCTCCGCCGGTCTTGATGCCTTGCAGTCCATTGAGACTGTCCTGCAGCGTTTTCACCTGTGCCTGGGTCGGCTTACCGTGCATCACGGCAGTGAATATATCTTTGCCGAGCTTTGCGCCGGGGTTAGGTGTGGTTTCCGTAGAGACAGTCGTTGGCTGTTTGTTCGCCATCATCACCTGCAGGTCCTGCTCCAGCGTGTCGCGGTCCGGCTGCTTGACGTTGGCCATAACGGCCTTCATCTTGGAAACCGCACCCCAGGGCGTCAGCAGGTCGACGGGAGCGCCAGGTTTTTGGTTCGCCTTGTAGGCCTTCAGGATTTCTGCGTTGGCCTGCAGCTCCTTGAGTTGGGGAATGGTTATGCTGCCATTCAAGACGGCTGCCTTGATGTCGGCTTGAAATTTGTCTTTTGCGGGGTTGGCGGCTGCGTCCTGAGGAGCGGCGAATGCCACGGGCAGTTGCACCGCCAGAACCACGGAAAGTGAGAGAGTGCGGAGAATCCTTGTCATCGTTCCTGCTTCCTTTGAAAGATTGGTTTTACTTGACTGAATAGCCGCGAGAGTCCAGGCACGAGGACAAAGATCGTTTGAAGTTATCGAGCGGCTGCTGCGACGCGGTCTTAGCGGCGTCGGCCTGTTTCTGCTGGTCGGCTTCTTTCTTTTCCTCGCGTTTTGCCTTGACGCTGCCAATGATTGCCCCTCTGCGTGCGCCGGCCGCCGCGTCGCCTCCGGTGGCGCCTGAAATCACGGCCCCGCGAGCCGCGCCCTTCGCTACTGGTTTGTCGTCGCTTTTCTTGTCTTCGGGTTTGGCGGCGGTTGTAGTTGCATTGGGGTCATACCCAGTCTGTGACTTGGCGTTGGAATAGCACTGCGACTCGTCGGTCAATTGCTGGGTGCCGTTTTGATGATTCTTGGGGTAGACGTAAAGTCCTACCGTGCTTGCCATGCCCTTGATCGGAGGCGAGTTGGTCTGCGCAAAGGCGCTGGCCCCCAGAAGCAAGGCCAACCCGCTGATTACCATCCTTTTCATAGCGCTCTCTCCTGCCGGGCCGCGCCTACTCGGCGAACTCACCCTTGTCGTTGGTCTTGATCCAGCCCTGCGCGGCCATGGACTTGAAGATCTCCTTCGCTGTGGCATCCGCGGTCTTGGAGGCATAGGCATTTAAAGTCTTCTTACGGTCGGTGATCGTTGACTTGGTGGCAACTGCCGCGGGGTTCAAACCGGCGGCTACGGGCACCACGGAGCCGGCATTCGTACCGGGCTTGGTCTCGGTCTGGAATTGTGACAGCAGGACTGTGTCGGAGGGCGTCTTAAGATGTACATCGACCTTGGCTTCTACGTCTGCGGTGCCGGTGCCCATGCCAATGGTGTCGCGCTCCGCCTTGGTGCCTTCTTTCAGTGAGGTGAACGACCCCTGGATGAGCATCGCGTTGTCAGAGGGCTTGGTCCCGACCGCCACGTGCTCCACCGGGATGCCGGTCTTTTCCATGGCCTTGACCAGCTCTTGATAGAACTTCTTGTTCGCGCTGGCTGCGACCGCGTCCTGGCTCTTGTCTCCAGTGATCAAATGTCTGGGGCGGAGCGCTTGCAATTTGTCCACCTGGACGTCGTCCGGGTTGACGGCAAAGTCATAGACGAGGATCTTCTGTGGCTTGGGTAAGGGGCTGCTCCCGGTATATACGGCGACGGGTGTGACCGTAACCTTCGCTGACAGTGGACCCTGGGCTGGCGCACTGGGAACAAGCAAAACACTAGCCGCTGACCAGGCGCCCGCGGCTAACCATCCGTAAGTGCTCCTCAATCTTTTCATATAAAACTGCTCCTTCCGCCAGGCAACGGAGGCGGCTTGCTAGAAGTTTGTTAGGTCGACGGGCCCAGTAGCTGCCGGCCGAAGATAGCCATGAAAGTCGGGCCCGTGCAGGCCGCGGCTGCAGGTTGGAACACGAATGCGGGGATCGAGGGGAATGATCGCGTCCACCCCTGATTCGGTCAATAGAGCGGTTCTAAAACTCATATAAAGTTTGTCTAACCCCGTAAGGCTCTCTCTTTCCGCTAGATACGGAGATTTCCTGTTGCGGGTAAACAGGTTTGGGAATTAGACTTGCGGTCACAACAAAAACTCTAGGGGAAGAAGTGGACCGCGTAGAGTGAGCGCGAGCTAGAGAGCTGATCCGTGGCCGCACCCATCCGTTTTGAGGAATTTGACTTAGACATCGAACGCTACGAGCTGCGCCGCTCCGGCCACGCGCTCAAGCTCGAGCGCATTCCGATGGAGCTGCTTATCCTGCTGCTCCAAAGTGAGGGAAAGCTGGTCCGCCGGGAGGTGATTAATCGCCGGCTTTGGGGCGAGAACGCGTTCCAGGATACCGAACACAGCGTTAACACAGCAGTCAACAAGTTGCGTTTCATCCTTCGTGACGATCCTCGGGACCCGCGCTTCATTCAAACCGTGGTTGGTCAGGGTTACCGCTTCATTGCTAAGGTCGCCGTAGAACCGCTACCGGCCCCGCCCCCTGCTGTTGAGGTAAGCCACTCGCTGCCGGCGCGAAATGGTCATGCCGCCGCCTCCCCGCCCGCACAGTTATCGCCTTCAGCCGCGCTGCCGGCAAAGAACATAGGATATGAAAATCCGCCTGCACGGCCGGTTTCGCAAAAACTCATTGCCCTGATCATGGTTGGGATCCTTGCTGCCGCAGCCACGGTAGGTTACCTCGTACATACTTGGCATCCGGCACCGGGACCCGCAAATGTGGCCGGTGGATTTCACTCGATCGCGGTACTGCCCTTCGTAAACCTGGCCCAGAATTCGGATCAGGACTACATCGTGGACGGTATGACTGACCAGCTCATCACCGACCTCGCCAGCAGCACCCCGCTTCGTGTGATCTCGCGCGGCTCCATGATGCACTACAAGAGAACCCAGGTCCCGGTGGGGGAGCTGGCCCGGGCGCTGAATGTGGACGCAGTGTTGGAGGGATCCTTTCTGCACAACGGCAAGCAGGTGCGCATCACCGCGAACCTCATCGACGTCAGAAATGATCGGCATCTCTGGGCGCAAGTCTACGAAGAGAGTGGCGACGACCTGCTGAGCATGCAGGAGCCGGTGACCAATGACATCGTGCGCCAGGTTGCCGTGGCCCTGGGAACCAGTGCGTCTGCGTCTAAGCTGCGGCCGGTAAGTGTCAAGGCACGCGACCTTTACTTACGAGGCCGCTTCCTATGGAACAAGCGGACCCTCGAAACCCTCAATAAGTCCATTGAGTACTACCAGGAAGCAGTCAAGGCTGACCCTGAGTACGCGGAGGCCTACGCTGCCCTGGGAGACGCCTATGTGCTGCTGAGCAGTTATGGAGACGTCGGCCCCTCAAGCGCGCTCGCCAAAGCCCAGGAGGCCGCCGAGCGGGCCTTGCAGCTTGGCGGAGGCCTGGCAGAGGCTCATACTGTGCTCGGTGCAGTGAAAACGGATCGGGATTGGGATTGGCCGGGGGCGGAGGCTGAGTATCGGCATGCTCTGGAACTCAACCCTTCGTATCCGACTGCGCGGCACTGGTACAGCCTGCATCTTTCCCGGTTGGGAAGAACGCAGGAGGCCGAGGTTGAAATTCAGCGGGCTCGTGCCCTGGATCCGTTGTCGACCATTATCAGCACCGACGCTGCGGAGACTGCCTACTGGGCGCGAAAACCCCAGGAGGCCATGGCCCGTGTAGAAGAAGTTCTGTCGCGCGATCCTTATTTCGCCGAAGCTCATCAGGTTAAAGGAAAGGTCTACGAACAACAGGGAAATTATGAGCAGGCACTGGCCGAGTTCAAGATTGCGCTAGCTCTCTTCGGCGGGGGCGCAAACGTGCAGGCTCTGCAGGGTCATGCCCTTGCACTTGCCGGGGCGTCCGAGCAGGCGCAGGAGATTGCCAGGCAGTTGGAAGTTGCATCCACCCGTGGTTATGTCTCCGGTGTAGATATCGCCGCCCTGTATTGCGGACTTCGCCAACCCGATGCTGGGATGCGCTGGCTGAACCGAGCCTACCTGAACCGCGACAAAGGGATGGACATGATAGGCATCGATCCTATCTTCGACGGATGCCGTAGCGACGCTCGGTTTCAAGACCTGGTCAAAAAGCTAGGGTTGCAACCATCTGCCTGAACCTTTTCCCGGCGCCGGTTACTCTCATGGAGGATAGCTGTGAAGAGAGGAACCATCATGAACCCTGAACAAGCGTTGGCCACATCCGCACTGACCTCGTGGAAGTCCACGATCGAGAGAGCCGACAAGCTGTTTACCCCGCTCACGCAAGAGCAGTTGGAAAAAGAGGTTGCGCCGGGAAAGAATCGCTTGATTTACCTCTGGGGGCATTTGACGGCCGTCCATGATCGTATGCTTCCCCTGCTATACGTGGGAGAGCGCCTCCGTCCGGACTACGATCCCCTGTTTATTTCCAATCCAGATCGAGCGAAGCCTGAACTGCCGAGCGCGCAAGAGATAAAGAAATCCTGGGACGAGGTGAATGGGAAGTTGCTCGCAGGCTTTGAGAGCTTTTCGGCGGCTGACTGGTTAAAGAAGCATGCGTCGGTTTCCGACGAAGACTTTGCCAAGGATCCTTCACGCAATCGCTTCTCTGTCTTGTTGAGCAGAACCAATCATATTGGTTTTCACCTGGGGCAGACCGCGTTGATCCCGAAATGACTTGAAAGCGAACCGCAGATCTCTCCACTCCGCTACGCTTCGGTCGAGATGACAGATTTGTTGATCGGAGGAGTCATGGGCTAATAGTCCACCCGAGGGGATGAAAAACTGCTTTTACTCGTTCTCTTATTCGTTCCTCACAGAAGTGTCATCCCGACCGGAGCGTAGCGGAGTGGAGGGACCTGCTGTTCAACATCCATGGCATCGAACCTGCATGGAAGCGCCATTCTCCCCTTTGTCATCCCGACCGGAGCGAAGCGAAGTGGAGGGATCTGCAGTTCTACGGACTCGTCTTGGAAATGTTTTTTAGCGCAGCATAATAGCGAGGCTCGGCTTGCTTCGCTCGCAGAGCCTCACCCTGTCTACTGGAACATAGCGACAATATCGCGACCCACAGGCGCCTCTTCCGCAAAAGCAAAAGTTCCATGTTCGCGCATTTCTCGCGCGCCGCGCACCAACGCACCCAGGGCCGCGCGGGCAAGAGCGCTGCCGACGCTTACCCTTTTGACTCCCATAGCCGAGAGATCTGCCAGGTTCAGCCCAACCCCCGCGAGTCCCATGAGAATATTTACCGGGCGATCTACCGATCTAACCAGCGTGGCAATTTCCTCCTTGCTGGTGATGCCGGGCGCGTAGAGCACATCGGCGCCCGCTTCCTGGTATGCCTGCAGTCGCTTGATCGTATTTTTAAGGTCACTTCGGCCGTGCAGGTAATTTTCAGCTCGCGCGGTCAGAGTAAACACAAAGCTCTGGGCATGTGCAACCTCAGCGGCCGCGCGGACTCGCTCCGCCGCCAGCGCGAGTTCATAGATGGGATCTTCCGCGCGTCCAGTCGCATCTTCGATGGAGCCACCAACAGCCCCTGCAGCAGCCGCAAGCCGGATGGTTTCCGCAGTCGCCTCGGGCGCGTCTCCAAAGCCATTCTCAAGGTCCGCACTGAGTGGCAGGTCGGTAGCGGCAGCAAGGACCGAAACATGCACGATCATCGCCTCACGGCCAACTGCGTAGTCCGGCTGTCCCACCGAGAAAGCGTAGCCGCCACTCGTGGTAGCCAGCGCCTCAAAGCCCAGGTGGCTCAGTATCCGTGCACTGCCAACATCCCACGGATTCGGAATGATGAATGCGCCATCACGCTGGTGGAGTGCACGAAAGGCCTCTCCTCTTTCGATCTGTGTCCTTTGTCCCATTACAAAATTATCGCGCCTTTGGCTTTGAGAAACAAAACGCGGCTTAATTCACTCTTTTGCATCTCACAAGAGAGGATTTTTCATGACTGCAATTCTGACTCCCGGCACAGTGGCTCCCGATTTCAACCTTCCGGTCTCGCCCGACAGAAACTCTCGCTCAAGGACCTGCGCGGAAAGCCAGTCATCCTGGCCTTCTATCCGGCAGACTGGAGCCCCGTTTGCGGAGATCAAATGGCTCTTTATAACGAGGTGTTGCCTGAATTCAAGAAATTCGGGGCGGAGCTGGTGGGCATTTCTGTCGATGGCGCCTGGTGCCACGCAGCCTATGCTAAGGACCACAATCTCCATTTCCCTTTGGCCGCCGATTTCGAACCGAAAGGTGTGGTTTCCCGGGCTTATGGCGCCTACCACGAAGACGCGGGTTTCAGTGAGCGGGCACTCTTTGTGATCGACAAAAACGGGGTCATTCGCTGGAGCTACCTGTCTCCTATCGCTGTCAATCCTGGCGCCGATGGCATTCTGCAGGCATTAGAAGAACTGGAAAAATAGGAGACCCTCATGACCAAGCTTTCCGTTCCGGTAAGTGCCAAAGACCACCGCCAGGGCGATGCGGAAGCCCCCTGCACCCTGGTGGAGTACGGGGACTACCAATGCCCATCCTGCGGCCAGGCGTATCCAATCGTCAAACGTGTGCAGAAACATTATGGCAAGCGCTTGTCATTTGTCTTCCGCAACTTTCCCTTGACCCAGATGCATCCGTTTGCGGAGCCCGCTGCTGAGACCGCGGAGTTTGCCGGAGCGAATGGCAAGTTCTGGGGAATGCACGACCTGATCTACGAAAACCAGGAGCGCCTGGGCGACGACGAGCTTCTGCCAGAGCTGGCAAAGCAACTGCATCTTGCTCCCGCCAAGTTGCTCGAGTCCCTGGAATCGAGGGAGTTCGAACCCCGCGTGAAAACCGATTTCAGCAGCGGCGTGCGCAGCGGCGTGAACGGAACCCCAACCTTCTTCATCAACGGTCAAAGGCACGACGGTCCGTATGATTTCGCTTCTCTCGTGGAAGCGATTGACGGGGCATTGGAATAAGCCCCGTTTTACTTCTCCGCATCGGTGTGCCAACCGGGGTTGGTCCATTGACCATCGTGCAGCACGAACACTTCCGTGGCGCGGCCAGAACTGACTGAGCGTTTTCCCTTCATCTCCGTTTCCACTGTGTACTCGCTATAAAGAATGGCCACATCCCCAAAACGCTGAATCTCTGTTCGGGGGAACTCGAGCCGCACGAGTTTGCCGCCGTCCGCTTGAAATTGCACAGCGGATTGAAGTACTTCGGTCTGGTGTTTCCACTGCGGCTCGCCGGCGCTGATTACGATGGTGCCCGGTGGAACAAGTTGCCTCAGGGTGCGTACATCGTTGGCGAACCAGGATCGCCACACGGCTTCCCGCACGGTCAGCAATTGCGAGCGTTCATCCGGGCTGGCTGCTGATCCTGTTATGCTCGATCCGGCCAGGATCGCTACAGCAACGGCAAAGGTGAAAAGTCGGCGATGCATAGGTCCTCCGGTCAGACAGGTTGTGTGCGCGGTTCGTTGAGTGCCAGCAGGACCGCAGCAGCGGAAGCGGAAAAGACTGAGTAGTCCAGTGGCGATTTGGCGCCGAAGGAAATCGCCATCGCAGTTCCGAAGAGCACAAGCAGAAGAGCACTGGCCAGAGCCGTCCAGCGTGGCCAAATCCCAATCAACAACAAAACGCCAAGAACCAGCTCCGCAGCCGTGGCAGCCCAGGCGAGAAAATGAATGGAGGAGGCAGGCATGAAGGAGTTCACCTTCGCGGTGTAAGCAATAAAGCCGTCAAAATTTCCGTATCCTACATTCCGGCCGCGCCACAGGCCGAATCGATCGGCGATCCCAGACAAGAAGCCCGCTCCCAGTGTGACCCGGGCATACAGAAACGCCAGCCTTCTCATATTCGCGTTCATGGTTTGTCCTCCATCGGCACTTTTACCGAGAGAGGGCCGGAATGATCGCAAATGAAATACGCCAGAAAGGTAGCCGGTTCCTTCTTGCTTGCATTCGCTGAAACCAGGTGAATGCCGTTGGGCGCCTCATAGAAACTATCGCCAACCCGATAGATGGACTCAGTGCCGCCCTTCACCTGCATCCGTACCGCGCCCTTGAGAACGTAACCAATCACCGGGCAGGGATGGCTGTGGGGTGTTGACGAGCCGCTCGGCGGGTAGGTCACCTCCACTGTAGTCACCTGGAGATGGGTCGCGTCCATCTGGGGCAGACCCTGGGAAAACACTGTCCGCACGCGAGCCTCTGGAGGCGGGTCGGCAGCAGCGGCCGGGCTCACACCAGGGAGGGTCCAGCACAGTGAACCGAGTACAACGGCGAGAAAAGGGAATCGTTTCTGCATGCCAACAGGCTAGCAAGAAGTGGTACTGTCCAGTAGGGCCACTTGGGGCAGATTGGGCTGTACCGCTTATGCGCAGCGCTCCCTACAATTTGACACTGCCATCACGCGAAGCAAAGACGCCTGCCTTCCGCTGGCTCTATGGGGCACTGCGCGCCGACATTCTGAGTGGCCGTTTGCGTCCCGGTTCGAGGCTGCCCGCGACGCGAGATCTGGCCGGCCAATATGGGCTCTCCCGCGGAACCGTGGTCAGCGCATTCGAAGAGTTGAAGTCGGAGGGTTATCTGCATGGAAGCAGCGGATCAGGCACCTATGTAAGCAGCGTTTTACCGGAACACCTGCTGCAGGTGGCTCCTGAACTCAAGCAGAAGCTCCCCACGAGCAAACAGCGGCCGCGCCAACTCTCCGCCTATGGAGCACGCGTTCAGGCCTTCCCAAATCTGGAAAGCCGTCCTACCCGAGCCTTTCGCGCCAACCTGCCTGCGCTCGATCTGTTCCCTACCAGGCTCTGGACACGGATCGGGGAGCGCCGTTTACGAAACCTCTCCATGCCTCAACTACTGGGCTGCGACACCCTGGGCTACTTCCCGCTGCGAACGGCCATCGCAGACTATCTGAACACCTCGCGCGGAACGCAATGTACGCCGGAGCAAGTCATGATCGTCTCCGGAACGCAGGAGGCGCTTGACCTTGCAGCACGGCTGATTCTGAATCCCGGCGATCGGGTGTGCCTGGAGGAACCGGGATATCCCGGAGCAGCCATGGTCTTCGAGGCGCTGGGGGCAAAGATTCTTCCCGTGCCCGTGGACGCTGAAGGAATGGGGTTGCCACGGGTACGCAAAGCGAAACTGGTCTACGTGACCCCGGGGCATCAATTTCCCATTGGCACGACCATGAGCCTGGCACGGCGCCTGCAGTTGCTGGAATGGGCTCGACGTTCGCATGCTTTGATCTTCGAGGACGATTACGACAGCGAATTCCGTTATGCCGGCCGGCCCATACCTGCTTTGCAAGGCCTGGATCGGCAGGGCCTGGTGCTTTTCTCCGGAAGCTTCAGCAAAGTGCTCTTTCCCTCGTTGCGTCTCGGCTACTTGGTGCTTCCACCCGATCTGGTGGAGTACTTTGCGGCCGCGAAGTCTGTCCTCAACCGCCATGCAGCACCGCTGGAACAGACGGTGTTGTGCGACTTTATCGTCGAGGGTCACTTTGGACGGCACCTGCGGCGCATGCGCGAAGTCTATGCAGAGCGGTTGTCAACATTGATGGAATGCGCGCGGCGGAGCCTCGCAGGATTGCTCGAGCTTTCGAGCGTGGAAGCCGGACTGCAGACCGTGGGCTGGCTACAACAGGGTGTCGATAGCAGAGCCGCCTGGCGCGCAGCAGCGGCTCGTAAGGTGGAAGTCATTCCACTCTCCGTTTACAGCCGCGGTCCGCTCCGGCGCCAGGGATTGCAAATGGGGTTCGCCGCGGTCAATGCGCAGGAAATCAAGCGCGGCGTTCAGCAACTCGCAATTGCGCTGGAGGGACTCGCCCGGACGCATCGATAGTTGAAGAATCTGCAAACGGGCGTCTATGATGGGTGCCTTATGACTCAGCAGATCCCTGAAGTATTTCTTTCCGCATCGGTGAAGCGGATGCAGCTCTCCGAGAACGACATCAATCGATGTCTCGATAAGTTATCGGATGAGCAGATATGGTGCCGTGGAGGGAACTACGAAAATTCCATTGCCAATCTTTTGCTTCACCTTGAAGGCAATCTGCGACAGTGGTTCCTGCATGGCATTGACGGCCAGCCGGATGTGCGCCAACGAGACTCGGAGTTTACGCTGTCTCCTTCCGGGCGATGCGATGAGATTCGTAAACGCTTTGCCGCAACCCTCGCAGAATGCGGAGCGGTAATCGGCTCTCTCCCCCCCGCGCGTCTGCTGGAAATGATCGATCCCCAGCCAACCGGGAATTGGGGACCGATGACCATCCTCGAGGCGATCTATCGGATTGTTGGGCACCTGCAATTGCATCAGGGCCAGATCATCCTGTTGACCAAACAGCTTATCGGCTCCGATGTGGATCTGTCACTTCCGCGGAAACGATAGTGCATCGGCACTGGAATACAAGCCGCAGATCTCTCCACTTAGCGTTCGCAAACAGAATTGTCATCCCGACCGGAGCGTAGCGAAGTGGAGGGATCTGCAGTTCAGCGGACCTCTCCTGGAAATGTTTTACGACAAAGCATAGCGGTGACATTGTCGCCGCACAGATCAGAGGTTGATTGGAGCACCGGGAGGGAATTGAACCCTCGAATACTGGTTTTGCAGACCAGCGCGTTAGCCACTTCGCCACCGGTGCTCATCTCTGAGAGCAGCCTCGATCGTCAAGGCTGCCCTCAGAATTTACCTACTTTGCCTGGCTGGCAAGGTCTTTCTTTGCCAGGTACCACGTTTCTACTGCCAGGCCGGCCCCGCCGCCGTTGGTGCGCTTGCGCGCGTCCTCCACGGTAACCGGAGCCGGGACGATGACGGATTCACCAACCTTCCAATTAGCCGGCACTGAGACCCCATTGCCGTCGATCGTCTGTAGCGCCTCGAAAACACGGATCAACTCATCCACATTGCGCCCCAACTGCATCGGGTAGTAAACGATGGCACGGATATTCTGCTTGGGATCGATCGCAAACACGGCCCGAACCGTGGCTGTATCCGAGGCCGCCTCGTGCACCAGTCCGTAGGCCTGTGAGACCTTCTGGTCTAGATCGGCAACGACCGGAAACTTTACTTCGACCCCGGCGTTGCGCTCGATGTCACGCACCCAGGCGATATGAGAGTAAATGCTGTCAATCGAGACACCGATCAACTGCACGTTCAATCTTTCAAAATCAGCGGACCGGCGTGCGAACTCAATGAACTCCGTGGTGCACACCGGGGTGAAATCGGAAGGGTGGGAGAACAGCAGTACGTACTTGCCCTTGGAGGTGTAATCGCTCAACTGGATAATGCCGTGCGTGCTCTTTGCTTTGAAGTCGGGCGCCTGTTCGAGAATGCGTGGGATGCGGGATTCAGTGCTCATATGGGCTTCCTCGTCAAAACCTGGTTTGGCAGTAGGCCTTCGGGGCGTTGTTTCCAGGCTTGCTTCCAAGCACGAGGGAACCTGCGGCGGAGGCCGGCTGCGGGTGGGTGGATCTCGTATGTCAGGATTCGAAGCCTGCGATTCGATCTAGAAACACACCCGCAGCGTGCAGTAGCGACAGCAACAGCTGCTGCAACAGAGGGAGCCGGGGTGGTGAGGCGTCTTTGCCATTTCTCAAGTAGGAAGCGTAGGGTGCGTGGCTTCGACTCGTCCTAGAATAGAACCGGCGGCATAAGGTGTCAAACCTCGGTTTTGCCCATGAGCCAGAACCGGCTGTCGGGCTTAAGCAAATCCAAAATGCGGAACACGCTCAGATGCATTGCAGAAGTTTCATTTCGGGCAGCACTGATCCTGTAGCAAAAGAGCGCCTTTTCCTTGAACGATTCACATGCTTTCAACAGGGCCGATGACGCGCATACGCAAGACTGGCAATGCGACACGGTCTTGCGGTGGAACCTGAACAAAAAAACGAGTCGCACTTCGCTTCATCTTCTCCGTTTACACATCGCTTTCATCTTCGTACTCTGTGCAAGCGTTGCTTTCGAGGTAACGCAACTGTCGGCCTTGAAATCTGACAACTAAATTCAGATCGGACGCGCTTGGATGCGCGCTGCTGCTGGACGAAGACCTGCTGTTCCGTTGTGCATGGTGATTGCAAGCGGGTCTCTATTCTCCAGGCGTGGCCATTCAACGACGCGGCTTCTTCCGTTCTTTCCCCCAGCTGCGGATGCGCACATGCGCTGTGTGCCCGCGTTTCAGCTCCTTTGAAAGGAGAAATTCAGGATCCATGAGGCCAAAGAAAACTATTTTGTGCGTCGACGACAACGAGCAGTCTCTTTCCGTTCGCAAATTCCTACTCGAAACCCGCGGGTATCGGGTGCTGACGGCGGTCGGCAGCGAACAGGCATTGGAATTATTTCGTGAAGGAGGGATCGATCTGGTTTTGAGCGACCTGATCATGCCCTATATGGACGGCAACGAGCTCATTCGCCGCATGAAGGAGCTGGCCCCGGAAGTGCCGGCGATCCTGATCAGCGGGAGCGTGAAGGCCTTCGACCGCGCCAATCGTGCCGATGCCTTCCTGCCCAAGGGTGCTTGTTCGCCGGTTGAACTGCTGGAGCGCATTCGGGTGATGGTAGCCCGCAAGCGCGGCCCGAAGAAGGGACACGGCTTGCGGCCACTGGTCCCCGATCACCAGCCGGAGAGCGCCGATTCGGTCGTGGTAGGCGCTTGAGGACGGCTCTCGTTCGAGAGCCGTGGTTTGCCGGTTACAATCAGGAACGTGCAGCCCATCATTGAGGCAAAGAACGTCAGCAAGGTTTACCGTGCGGGTAAGGTAGAGGTTCCTGCCCTGAGAGAGGTGTCGTTTGCCGTCCCGCCGGGCGAGTTCGTCAGCATTGTCGGACCCTCGGGCAGCGGCAAGTCAACGCTCTTCTACATCCTTGGAGGTTTGACGCGTGCGACCTCGGGAAGCGTCTTGATCGATGGCATCGATTTTGCGCAGCTGACCGACGCCCGGCGCACTGTCTTGCGTAAGACGAAGATTGGCTTTGTGTTCCAGAAGTTTAATCTGCTGCCTACCCTGACGGCGCGAAGCAATATCGAAATCGCGCGCGAGATCGCCGCCAGCCACCAGCCGCAGGACGAAGAGCTTCTTCAACATCTCACCGAGATGCTTGGCATAACCGGGCGGCTCGATCATCGTCCTTCGGAGCTTTCCGGTGGAGAGCAACAGCGTGTGGCCATTGCCCGCGCGCTGATCACCCGCCCTGCTATTATTCTTGCCGATGAACCGACCGGTAACCTCGATACCGTCAATTCGAACGCGGTGCTGGACATGCTCCGTCGCTCCAACCAGGAGTTCAAGCAGACGGTGTTGATGATCACGCACAACCCTGAGGCGGCCGCGATTGGAGACCGCATTCTGCACATGCGTGACGGCCGCCTGTTGGACGCATAGGCCGTTGGGCCTCAATCGATGACCACATGGGTATTTCTTGCCGGCCTGCCTGGAACCGGCAAGAGCACGCTTGCGCGGGCGATGGGACAACGCCTGGGCGCGGCCGTTCTCGATAAGGACCGTGTGCGCGGCGCGCTGTTTCCCGGTCCGCTGACGGACTACACCGCCCCCCAGGATCAATTGTGCATGAGCGCGATGCTGGATGCGGCTGCCTATCTGACGGAGCACCGGCGGGTGGACTACATCTTTTTTGATGGCCGTACTTTCTCGACGCGGGCGCAGATCGAGGAGGTCTTGCTCGCGGCGGAGCGTGCCGGAGTCCGCTGGCGCATCCTCTACCTGACGTGTGCCGATGCGGTCGCGGAAGCACGCCTGGCGCGGAACGATCCCGGCCACCCGGCACAGAATCGCGATCCGGGGCTCTATCGCCGTATCAAACAGCATTTTGAGCCTATTCTGCAGCCGAAGCTGGAGGTTGATACAACTTTGGGCATCGAGGGGCAATTTGCGGCCGTCGAGGCGTATCTCAGGGGCGAGGAATAGGGGCCCGCGTTGACCCGGCGGTAACCCGACCGATATACTGCCTCAGGACGTATGCGGGAGTAGCTCAGTGGTAGAGCATCGCCTTGCCAAGGCGAGGGTCGCGGGTTCAAGTCCCGTCTCCCGCTCCAGGTAGCTGTCCTGCCGCCAGGTCCTCCAGGGATCTCAGTGGTGCAGGGCGGCATCAAGAAAGCGGAATGGTCTGAAAGTCGCATTTGCCGGACCGGTTTCTGCCCGGCGCGGCATTACAATTGGTCAAGATGGCGCGGTACCCAAGCGGTAAGGGAGAGGTCTGCAAAACCTTTATGCGTCGGTTCGATTCCGACCCGCGCCTCCAACCTTTCAGCAACTTGCACCGGCTGACATGTCCTAGTCGCTGCAGGGAGAATTGCAGGAATTTTCTCGAACTGCTCGGCTACCACCGGAAATCCGGACTTCCCTTTGTCATCCCGCGCTCCCCTTTGTCATCCCGAGCGAAGCCGAGGGATCTGCGGTTCCGCGGACCTTTCCTGGAAATGTTTTTCTACCATCCACCGCGCAGCTGTTTGAAAAAGCAACGTTTTAGATACAGCACTAAGATTTCCGCGCAGCGATCTATGCGGACTCAAGTAAAAGGTCAACGCGTAGCGGCGGCCTGTTGTTTGGCCAACGCCTGCTCGAAAGTCTTTTCCTCATCAGCGACAAAATCCTTATAGCCTGCAGGGTCGATAAAGACACGGGGGCCATCCTGCGGATAGTGCTCCAGTTTCGTGAGCAAATCGAAATACCCGCCGTGCGCTCCAAGAAATACGTCA
>JBEKNJ010000031.1:0-74486 GCA_049522955.1 Acidobacteriaceae bacterium | reverse complement strand
GAAATCGCGTTTGCCGGCCGGGAACACCTGGTTGCGTTGGCACCGCCGGCAGACAAAAAGCAGCTGGGCATGATGCTTTACATCCTTCGCTTCGAGGATGAGCTGCGCGATCCAGCCGAATACTTTGGCAAGATCGCCGCGGTGAAGCAAAATGCCGCTCAGCTCCAATTGGCCAAACAGCTGATCAAGACATACACACGACCGCTGGAGCTCGATAAGTTCACCGACAACTATGAAGCGGCGGTGCGTGAGCTGGTCAAGGCCAAGTTGGCCAATAAACCGCTACCGAAGGAACAGCCCGCAAAGGCCCGGGGCAAGGTGGTCGATCTGATGTCTGCCTTGCGTCAGAGCCTGGCCGCGAAAGACGCACCTAAAGCATCGACCGCGGCCAAGGGCAAATTGAAAGTGGTCGGCGGCAAGCGCAAGAAGACAGCGTAAGTCCTCAGCTTGCGTACTCCGGCTCCTCACGATCGAGCACACGCTTGATCGCGGCAAGATGCTTATCCGCATAAGCGTGGGACAAGGCGTCGTCGTCAGCCAAGCGACGAACGATATGAGGAGGTACATGCTGCAACGGCCTGTTGGCTGACATGGCCAGGATCTGGCGCTTGCAGACCTCCTCCAGATAGTAGAGCCGGTCGAAAGCGCTGGCGATGGTCGTGCCGACGACCATCGGACCATGATTGCGCATCATGAGGATGTTGTTGTCCGCAAGAATGGCCACTTCGCGGTCTCCTTCGGCCACAGCCTGAGCGTCGCCCTGATGATTTTCGTCGTAAGCAATCTTGCCGAAAAATTGGAAACCCACCATGTTCACCGGCTCGAGCTTTCCACCTTCAATCAGGCAGAGCGCGGTGGCGTAGGGAGAGTGGGTGTGCAGCGCTGCCTTGGCGGCTTTGTTGTGCCGGTGGATGGGCGCGTGCAAACAAAACGCGGTGCGTTCGACCGTGCCGGTGCCTTCGACGATGCCGCCATCCAGATCGCACACCAGCAGGGAGCTGGCGGTAAGCTCCGACCAAAAGAATCCTTCTGGATTTACCAGGAACAGATTTTCATCGCCGGGGAGAAGGAAACTGAAATGGTTGCAGACCCCTTGCTGATACCCCATACGGGCGGACCAGCGCAAAACGGCAGCCAGGTCGACTCGCGCCTCGCGAAATTCCTCGCGCATCGTTGCTGCCTGTACCCTCTGTGTTTTCAGCATTGCGATATCTCCTGTAAGGCTCGAAGAAAGCGATCCACTTCTTCCGCCGTGTTGTAGTGCGCCAGGCCAATGCGTAGAAAGCCGCCGTCTTTTTCTACGCCCAGATGTTCGGTCAGGTTCAGAGCATAGTAGTTGCCATCCCAGGTGAAGAAGCCGCGCTGCCCGAGCTCGGTTGCCAGGCGCAACGGCGTATGACCTGCGATGCGCACCGCTACCGTGGGACAACGAGCATCGAAACGCTCCGGATCGCTGATGCCGTAAAGCTTGAGTCCAGGAATTTGCAGGAGCCCGGCAATGAGGCTTCCCAGCAAAAGCCGCTCGTGCCTCTGAATTCCCTTCCAGGCGGCGAGCAACTGGGCGCGGCGGCCGGCGAGGGACGGATCGATGCGTCGTCCCAGCTCCGCCAGGTAGTCCACACAGGCGGTGATCCCGCTGATGCATTCGTGGTTCAGCGTGCCCCACTCCCAGTTAAGCGGAACCGCGTGGGTGTTGGCCTCGACTTTGTAGGGTTGCAGGCGGAGGAGATGCTCGTACTTGCCATACAGCACGCCCATGTGCGGGCCGAAGAATTTGTACGTGGAGCAGACGAGAAAGTCGCAATCGAGCGCGCGCACATCAATGGGACCGTGCGGTGCGTAGTGCACCGCATCGATGTAGGTCATGGCTCCCACCTCATGCGCTAAACGAACAATCTCTTTTACGTTGTTGATGGTTCCGACCGCATTCGAGGCGTAGCCAACCGCAACCAGTTTGGTGCGGCTGGTGATTTTCCCCGCCAGATCCTCCATGTCGAGGGTGCAATCCTGGTCGTGGATTTCGGCTACGCGCACCGTGACGCCTTTTTCCTCAAGTGCCAGCCAGGGAGAATAGTTGGCCCCGTGATCGAGCCGGGTGACGACGATCTCGTCGCCTGGCTTCAGGTCGCGGCCAATCGACCGGCTGATGGCAAAAGTCAGGGAGGTCATGTTGGCGCCGAAGACGACTTCATCCGGCCGGCAGGCGAGAAAATCCGCCATGGCGAGACGAGCGCCGGCGAGCATCGCATCGGTACGTTGACTGGTGGCAAAAAAGCCGTCCGTGTTGGCGTTGCTGGAGCGCAAATAATCAGCGATTGCGTCGATGACCCTTTGCGGGACCTGGGTTCCCCCGGGGCCGTCAAGATAAACGGCGGGGTGGCCATGGACGGTTTGGGACAGTGAGGGAAATTGGGAGCGGACCCAGCTGACATCGAGCGAATCGATAACCTCGTCCTGGGTCGTAAGGGTGAGATCTTTGGCGGCGGTCATGGGTCTCCCTATGGAAAGAGTACAGGACCCGGCGATGCCGTAAAGTGATAGGCAACATAAGGGACGGCAGAGGTCTCCAAGGGTGGGTACCGCTGCTGCTTTAGGAGATAGCCAGGAATGGTCAGCAAGACAAAGAAGGCCGCAAAGCCCGGCGCGGCATCTTCCTCCGGTCTGGTCGACGAACAGCTTGAGCGTTATCGCGCCATGCGTGATTTCAGCAAGACGGCCGAACCCAGCGGCCAGGAGACCTCGCCTACCAAGACGGAGGGTCTCCCCTTCGTCATTCAAAAGCATGCGGCCACTCGCCTGCACTACGACTTTCGCCTCGGACTGCACGGCGTCCTGAAGAGCTGGGCGGTGACTAAGGGACCAAGTTATGTGCCCGGCGATAAGCGCCTGGCGGTGCAGGTGGAAGATCACCCCATGGAGTACGGCGGCTTCGAAGGCACGATCCCTAAAGGGCAGTACGGCGGCGGCACAGTGATGCTGTGGGATGAAGGCACCTGGGAGCCGCTGGGTGATGCGGATCAGTCCCTGGCCAAGGGGAACCTCAAGTTTGTTCTTCATGGAAAGAAGTTGCACGGCAAGTGGGTGCTGGTTCGGATGGGGGGCAAGGCGGCGAACGAGGCCAAGCCCAACTGGCTGTTGATCAAGGAGCATGACGAGTACGAGCAAACCGCGGACGACGAGCCGATTACGGAGAAGGCGCCCAACAGCGTCCTCACCGAGCGCGATATCGACGCGATTGCCCGTGAGGGGGATCACGTTTGGCAGTCGAATCGGCCGGAGACTTCGAGCCAGAGCAAGAGCTCCCCGGCCAAGCGGTCGACTCCCTTTGCCCCATCCGATCTGCCAGGTAAGAAAGAAGCTCTGCCTGCGTTCATTCCCCCGCAGTTAGCCTCGGAGGCAGCCGCACCCCCAGTTGGTGAGCATTGGGTCCATGAACTAAAGCTGGACGGCTACCGCATGCAGGCGCACATCGACAAGAGTGGTAAAGTGCGGCTCTACACCCGCAGCGGACTGGACTGGACCCACCGCATGCCTTCGATAGCGCGCGAAGTAGGCAAGCTTTCGGTGGAGAGCGCCATCCTGGATGGAGAGGTCGTGGTGCTCGCCGAAGACGGACAAAGCAGTTTTGCCAAGCTGCAGGCTGCGTTCGACGAGGGCGCCGCTCATCCGCTAACCTACTTCGTCTTCGATCTGATGCACCTCAACGGGCACGATCTTCGCCAACAACCGCTCACTGCTCGGAAGGAAATACTGGCGCAGATGCTCGATAACCTGCCGGAACATGAGACGGTCCGCTACGGCCAGCATATCCAGACGGAGGGCGCGCCGATCTTCAAGGAAGCTTGCCGGCTGGGGGCCGAAGGCATTGTGTCCAAACGCTCTGACAGCGCCTACACATCGGGCCGCACGAAGTCGTGGCTCAAGATCAAGTGCGATCGGCGGCAGGAGTTTGTCGTCGGCGGCTTTACCAAACCGGCCAATGGAACGGAGGGTATCGGCGCCCTTCTGCTGGGCTATTACGACAACAAGAAACTGATTTATGCGGGGCGAACGGGCACCGGCTTCACCCAGGTCAATTCGCGCAAATTGCGCCAGCAACTGGAGAAGATGCGGCAGACTGCGATGCCCTTCGTGGAGGTGCCGGCTTCCGCTGGGAAAGGGGCGCTATGGGTACGGCCCGAGTTGGTAGCAGAGGTCCAGTTCAGCACCTGGACCGCCGACAACCTGGTGCGGCAGGCCAGCTTCAAGGGGCTGCGGGAAGACAAGAAGGCCGCGGAGGTGCGTCGCGAGGTGCCCGATGCGAGTCTCGCGCAGAAGTCTGATCCACCTAAGAAGGCGGATCCAGCTAAAAAGGCCCCTGCACCCGCGCCCAAGAAGCTTGGCTTTCGCGTGACCCATCCGGATAAGATTGTCGATCCGGAAACCGGGCTAACCAAGCAAGCTTTGGTCGACTACTACCTGGCGGTCGCCCCTCTCATGCTTCCCCACGTGACCGGCAGGCCACTCTCGTTGGTCCGCTGCCCCAACGGCACTGGGAAGAAGTGCTTCTACCAGAAGCATCTGGGACCGGGAATGCCGCCTGGCATCGGTGGGGTTGAAATTCCCGACCGGAAAGGCAAAGGCGTAGAAACTTACGTCACCGTGCAAGGTGAGGAATCACTCGCCGGGCTGGCACAGATGAATGTGCTCGAGATACACCCCTGGGGATCCACCAACGACGATCTCGAGCACCCTGATCGGATTATCTTCGATCTTGATCCGGATGAAGCGGTATCCTGGCCGACGCTTTGCGAGAGCGCTGTGGAAGTGCGGGAGCGGCTGAAAAAACTGGGTCTGCAGAGCTTTGTGAAAACTACCGGGGGTAAGGGTCTGCATGTGGTGGCGCCCATCCGGCCCAAATTTGACTGGGAGCGGATCAAGGCATTTACCCACGCGTTTACGCTGCAAATGGAGCAGGACAACAGCAAGCTCTACATCAGCAAAATGACTAAGGCGGCGCGTACGAACAAGATTTTTGTCGATTACCTGCGCAACGAGTGGGAGGCTACGGCGGTTGCTCCCTACTCCAGCCGGGCTCGTCTTGGGATGGCGGCGGCGCTGCCGTTGGAGTGGGCTGAACTGAAGTCGTCCAAACGGCCTAAGTTTGTAATCGCCCAATTCGGTGAGTGGAGTGATCGGATGCGCAAGGATCCGTGGAAAGCGATGCTATCCAGTGAGCAGGAGATTCCAGCGAAGCTGTTTGCCGCCGAGGAATAAACTGCGACGGAACCTTGTCCAGACCAAGCTCCGCAACAAAACTGAGGGTGCCCCATATCTCGCTCGTTTTTTGCGAGATGTGGGATACCACGGACCTTAACCGAATGTGCCTATTGGGTTCGAAAGTCGCAGGTCGAAAGCTGTGGTATCCCCCATCTCGCGAAAAACAAGCGAGATATGGGGCACCCTCAGTTTCGTTGCAGGGTGAGATCCCAATCCTTAACCGCGGCTCATTCCGCAATACTGCTAGTAAATACGGAAATTCACTTCGATATTTACTTCCACAGGCACTGGCTTTCCCTGCAGGGTTGCGGGCTTGAACTTGTACTGCTTTACCGCTTCAACCGCTTTCTCATCCAGACCCATGCCCAGGTGGCGCACCACTTGAACCCGCTGCGGGTTTCCCTGCGCATCCACAATCAGGGAGACCACGCATACACCCTGATACTTTGCCCGGCGCGCCTCGTCAGAGAACTCCGGATCCGGGGCAAACACCAGTTGCGGGGCGGAAACGCCGCCACCCACGTGGTACAAGCCGCCGCCGTAACCGCCGCCTTCACCCGGACCGTATCCATTTCCCTTGCCCGACCCGATGCCGCCACCCGACCCGCTTCCCATGCCCGATCCGCTGCCGCTGCCGTTCGAGGCTGGACCAACGACGCTGGTCCTAGGATCTCCCAGATTCGGCAGGTTGTTGTTGGGTAGCTGGATATCCTTAGGCATCATGATGGCGGGGTCAACCGCCAGCTTGGGATGATCGTTTTTGATCACCATCGGAGGGGTGATCGGCTGTTCTTCGAACTTGGGCAGACGTCCCTTGGGCGCCTGCAGAATGTCGTGGGACCCGCCGCCACCGCCGCCACCCATTTGGGGCCCTTTGGGGGCAATCGGCATGTATTGCGACACGTCGACGTTGGTCAACAGCGAGTTTTTCTTGGTGACAACCTTCTTGACCGCCATGAACGCCCAGAAAATGAGCGCAATGATCACGACGTGCACGACGACGGAAATGATGGAGGAGGCGGTTGAGCGCTTCTCCTTCATCGGGTCGATGACCGCGATGGGCTTCGACGTCAGTACGAGAGGGGGAAGCTTCCTGGGGTACAGAAGGTCGTAGAGATTGCCGGCCATGGTCTTCCATGCCGGTTCATCAATGATTTCGGCAAGCAACTTGGGCTCTCTTGCCTCATCCCGCTTGTCCAGCTCCGGTGGTAGCAAAACCTGATTGGCCATAGAACTTATGAGAAAAGAGGGCGTGTAAGCCTCTCTCCGCCTATCTCCTCAATTGTCTCTCTCTCCAAGAATACGGAGACCGCCCCGGTTCGAGATCCATTAAAAAGTATTAGACACCTTTTTTAGTCTTGAGGTAAGCAAATGGTCAACTTTTGCCGCGAAGTTACAATAGAGTCTTGCGCGTTTGCACGTGGGAGACATAATGGCGGTTCCGCCCGACCTCAAGGCGACTCTAAACTTACCTCAATCTGATTTCCCGATGAAGGCAAATCTGCCCCAAACTGAACCGCGGCGTCTGGCCGCCTGGGAGCAGGAGGGTATCTACCAACAGATCCGAGGGGCGCGGCGCGATGCACCTAGCTGGGTGCTGCACGACGGCCCTCCCTATGCCAATGGGGAGATTCACCTGGGCCATGCACTCAACAAATGCCTGAAAGACTTCGTGGTGAAGTCGAAGACCATGGCCGGCTTCAACTCCCCGTACGTCCCGGGGTGGGATTGTCACGGCCTGCCCATCGAGATCAAAGTCGACGAAAAACTGGGCCGCAAGAAGCTGGAGATGCCTGCCATCGCGGTGCGCCGCGCCTGCCGCGAGTATGCGCAGAAGTATCTCGACCTGCAACGGACTCAATTCAAGCGCCTTGGCGTCTTCGGACGCTGGGAAAATCCCTACTCCACCATGACCCCGGAGTATGAGTCCAAAATCATCGAAACCCTGTTTCGCTTCCTGGAGAAGGGTTTCGTCTACAAGGGTCTGAAGCCAGTTCTGTGGTGCATGCATGACCGCACGGCGCTTGCCGAAGCGGAAATCGAGTACGAGATGCACACCAGCCCCAGCGTCTACGTGCGTTATCGGCTGACCAGCGCTCCTGAGGCAATCGATCCCCGGCTGGGTGGAAAGCAGGTTTCCACCATTATCTGGACCACCACGCCCTGGACCCTGCCCGCGTCGCTGGCCGTGGCCTTTCATCCTGATTTCGAATACGTCGCACTGGAACAGGATGGGGAGGTGTACGTCGTGGCCGAGGCCCTGGCAGCCGCCACCCGGACTGCCTGCGGACTCGAACGGGCACACGAGATTGCCCGTTTTCCCGGTTCGCGGATGGATCGCGTCACCTTTGCCCATCCCTTTTTGGAGCGGACGGTGCTGGGCGTACTGGCCACTTACGTCACCACGGATCAGGGCACCGGAGCTGTCCATACCGCGCCGGCGCATGGCGTCGACGACTTTGCCACCGGCGCGCGCTATGGCTTGAGCCAGCTCTGCGACGTGGACGATGGCGGCCACCTACGCAACGGCCTGCCCGAATATGACGGGCTTTTCGTCTTCAAGGCCAACGAGCCCATCATCGAATTGTTGGCCAAACGAGGCGCCCTGATGGGGCGGCAGGACATATTTCACTCCTACCCGCACTGCTGGCGCTGCCACCGCCCGGTCATCTTCCGCGCCACGGAGCAGTGGTTCATCAACATGGAAACGCCCATGGATTCCTCCACCTTCCGCCAGCGGGCACTGGAGGAGATCGGGCGGGTGAAATGGGATCCTGAGTGGGGCCAGGAGCGGATCACCAACATGGTGTCTTCGCGGCCGGACTGGTGCATCTCGCGGCAGCGGATCTGGGGGGTGCCGATCGCGGTATTCCTCTGTACCGGTTGCCGCCGGCCGCTGAACAATCCAGCCGTCAACCAGCGCATCGTCGATCTCTTTGCGAAAGAAGGAGCCGACGCCTGGTACGTGCGCGAAGCGGCGGACATTTTGCCTCCGGGCACAACCTGCCCTGCCTGCGGTGCCGGCGGCTTCTCCAAGGAGATGGACATCCTCGACGTTTGGTTTGAGAGCGGGGCCAGCCAGGCAGCCGTTCTGGGAAGAGAACCCGACCTTCCCTGGCCTGCGGATCTCTATATCGAGGGGGGCGACCAGCATCGCGGCTGGTTCCAGTCTTCCCTGCTCTGCGCTGTCGGCACCCGCGACGCCGCGCCTTACCGCATGGCTGCGACCTGCGGCTGGACGCTCGACGAGCAGGGCCGCGCCATGTCCAAGAGCCTGGGCAACGGCGTCGATCCGGTCGACATCGCGCAGCGCCTGGGAGCGGAGATTGTCAGGCTGTGGGTGGCCTCGGTCGACTTCCGTGAGGATGTGGCTGCCAGCGAAAACCTGATGCAGCGGGTTTCCGAGACCTACCGCAAGCTGCGCAACACGTTCCGCTTTCTGTTGATGAACCTGAATGGCTTTGCGCCGGAAAAGCATGCTGTTTCCTGGGAACAGATGCCCCCACTCGACCGCTACATGCTGGTGCGCACACGGGAGCTCACGGAGAAGATCCTGGGCTGGTATGAAGACTTTGAATTTCACCGCATTTATCACGCGCTGAATGAGTTTGCCGTGGCTGAGCTGAGCGCGTTCTATATTGATGCGGTCAAAGACAGAATTTATACCTTTGCGCCCCAGGATCCCGCCCGCCGTTCCGCGCAAACCGTTTTGTGGATGATCGCGGAGGCGTTGGTGCGGCTGGTTGCACCGCTGCTCAGCTTCACTGCCGAGGAAATCTGGCAATACATGCCGGAGAAGAGCGACCGTCTGCCTAGCGTGCACCTCGAGCTTTTTCCCAAACCGGAGAGTCTCGCGCCGTGTGTCGACCCGGAATTCATGAGTGACTGGGCGACCTTGCTTCTGGTTCGCAATGAGGCGCTCAAGAGCCTGGAGGAGGCGCGCAAGACAAAGCTGATTGGCAAGGCGCTGGATGCGAAGCTGGTGTTGGAGGTCCCGGTATCCATGGGAGCTCTGCTCGATCGCTACCGGCCAGGCTTGAAGGAGCTGCTCAACGTGTCGCAGGTAGAGGTGAAGACCGGACCGTCCTCGCAGGTCATCGCCACCACGCTGCCGGCCGAAGGTACGAAGTGTGAGCGTTGCTGGAATTACTCTGTGCATGTGGGTGACGATCGGCGCTGGCCGACAGTGTGCGAACGCTGCGCGCCGGTGCTGGAACAGATCGGTTTCCCGCCCGAAGAAGGAAGCGCATGACCAGCAAAGATTCCAGAGGATGGCTGTTGTTGCTTTCTGTGCTCATCGTGGCTGCCGATCGGGTCACGAAGTGGCTGGTATCGACGCGTCTTGAACTGGGCGATAACTTGCAGGTCATCCCCCACATCTTCGCCATCAGCCATGTGGAGAATCCGGGCGCGGCCTTCAGCCTGTTCAATGATTCGAGTTCGCCCGGCCGGGTTCGTTGGATGCTGCTGATATTTTCCCTGCTGGCTGCGGTCGCTGTGTTGGTTGCTTTGCTGAAGTTGGGCCGGAGGATCACTGCGACTTCGGTTGCGCTGGCGTTGATTCTTGGCGGGGCGCTGGGCAACGCATACGATCGCCTGCGCTTCGGCTATGTCATCGACTTTCTCGAAGTGCACATCATTCACTACCACTGGCCCGACTTCAACGTTGCCGATTCTGCGATTGTGGTCGGAGGAATTCTGCTGCTGTTCGATGCTTTGTTCTTGAGCAAAGAGCAGGTGCCGGTGAGCGAGCCGGCAATTCGTAACCATCACAGTTAGTAACAAACAGCAGGTCCCTCCACTACGCTGCGCTCCGGTCGGGATGACACCTTTGTTTGGATGTCTGATGGTGGTACCCAAGCAGAAGTGTCATCCCGACCGGAGCGCAGCGTAGTGGAGGGACCTGCTGTTTTATGGACCCGTCGTCGAGATGTTTTTCGACCGCTCGGTCGGGATGATAAAGGGGAGTACGGCGATTCCATTCGGATTTGTTTCGGTGGATGGGAAAAGCAGCTCCCTCAGTGGCTAAAGCCACCCACCTATGAAGGTCCGATTAGGTACGGTCTGAAGCCCGTACCCTTCAGGGGCGCAGCTTAGAGTAATGGCTACGCGTCAAATCGTCTTCAGATATTCCTTGGCTTTTTGCCACTCGGGAAACAATCGTTCTTCCACCTGAAACTCCCGAGGATGCACGCAGCGCCGGCCTCCCCGCACCTTGACCGGATGCTTCAAATGCAGCATCTCGTGGTAGAGCAAATACTCTACTGCATAACGCGGCGTGGTCTTGCGGTCGAAAACCCGGCTCACCACAATCGTGTTGTGCGCGGGATCGTAGTGGCCCAAGCTGCGTTTGGCCACGTGGCCGCTCCAGGTAAGCAGCGGCCGGCCCATCAGCCCATGGAAAAACCGCCGGTTCAGGCTTTCGAAAACCTCGTCCAGATCATAGTGCTGTCCTTGCGGTCCGAGCATTTTCTTGTGCCCACGGGACTGGCGGATCAACTCCGTTTGCCGGATCACGGTTTCACTGGAAGCAAATCTGCGATATCGATTGGTCTGCACCGCGTCGAGCGGCTTCCGGTAAAGCTTGGCGAGCAGGATATGGGCAATCGCGCGCAGAACACTTTCCGGCGCACCCTCCAGCAGATCGGACAAGTGCACGTGCACCCGCCCCTCGCGCAGTCGAATGGTGGTGTTCAGGCTGGTAAAACGACGGAAACGAACTTCCAGAAAAGGAATCGGAGCACGCGGCCGAAGGGCACGGTACTCCTCTGCAAACAATGCGTGCAATGCGGAATTCACCGCCTTCAGCCTAGCAGGACTTGGCGTCGAAACCCGTCACCTTTTTTGTTCCTCTTTTTCCTGCTCTTTTTGCTTTTTCTTCTGTTCCGCGAAATAAGTGGTCTCGTCGGCGAGCATCTTCGTGGCCAGCTCATGCGCGCTCTGATTCGAATCGATGGCCGTCTTGCGCCCAAAGTCATATTGGGCGCTGGGTTTTGGCTCGTTCAAGATAGTAGCCCACTCACCCGTTTTGTCGACGATCTCCTTGAGCGCTTTGCGCAGATCAGCGTGCTGCTCGTCAAAGTTGTCCATGTTGTCCTGGAGCTCGTCGCAGAGCCGCGTGAACTCCTCGAACAGATTGTGAATGCGCACGCTCTTGTTCTGCGCAATGGGATCGGCGTTGATGCTGTGGATGTCTTTCGCTCGCTGGTCGACGTAGCCGACAAAGAGCCTGATCCGCACCAGGGGCTGATCTCCGGCCTCCCGGACGTCTTCGATCTGCTGCTCGGTCAAGGGGTCTTTCTTAGACTGGGCCCAGGAATGGGGAGTCACCAGCGCAGCCGCCAGCAGCAGACACAAGCCCGTGATGGCCACGGTTCGCTTCAAGTCTTTATTTCTTGAAGACCTGCATCATCAGTTCGGTCTGCACCTGTTCCAGCTGTTTTAAGGTCGCCTGCAATGCCTGCCGATCGTCATAAGACGCAGCATTGAGGATGCCGTTCAGGCGAAACGACGTGTGCCGCATCAGCTGTTCGGCATTCTTCATCTTCTTGCCGTCCTCGGCGACACCCATGTGGATCTTTTCCGCATACTTCTGGATCAGCCGCAGGGTGGCCGATGCGTGATCGCCGTCACCAGAGCTCATTTGCTGGCCGGCAAGCTCGGTCATTTCGTGCACCAGCTCGGCATAGAGGAAGCATTGTTCTTTGGGTTGGGCTTGGTCGGCCTTCAGCATGAGCGCAGCCAGAGCCTGCGGATCGGGGATTCTGTCATCGATCGCGAAGGCGCGGGCGCAGGAAAGGTTGAAGGCTAGGGCAGAGACGGCGAGGGTCGTGGCCACGAACCGCATAGGGCACCTCTCGGAGGGCTAACGGAACGTCTTACGTTAATGATTTCCACCAAGAGCAACGAGTCGATGCTTGGCTTGCCATTCCTGGTCGGGGAATTTACCGCCGGCAACAGTGAGGAACTTCTGATAATACTCCCGCGCTGATTTCGACAGATGCAGATTATCGTACGAAGTTGCCCAAAGGAAGTAGGTAGCTGGAGTCTCTGCTAAATATTTTGCTCTCATGGAAAGAGCGTTGAGTGCAGTTTGATACTGTTTGTTCTCCGAGGCGGCGAAAGCGAGGCCGCTCCAAGCATCCCCATCATCGGGTTTTAGCTTAACCGCCCGCTCCAAAACTGCCTGGGCCTGGGGGTAGAGCCGCTCGCGGACCAGGTTTTCTCCCTGGGCGACCAGAATATCCTCATTGCCGGGGTTGGCCAGCGCTAACCGGGCATAAATCGGTTCCGCCCGTTCGGGATGACCGGCCTGCCCATAGGCGTCGGCGAGCATCTGGTCGACCGACGTATTGCCTGGCTCCAGCTGACGCAACGTCTCGAGCACGGGCAGCGCCTCGTCGTTCTTTCCCTGAGCCACCAGGGCGGTCACCAATTGCGCATTCAGGCCCGGATCACGCGGGTCGCGTGCCAAAGCGGTCTTGAGCAGCGGCTCGGCGTCGGCGTACTTCTTCTGCTTGAGCAAAAGTTGGGCCAGACCACTCGTCGCCGCCAAGGACTCACTGGCGGATGCCGCGGGGTGGCTGCTGAGCAGCCGCTGGTAAGCCGTCTGCGCCAGCTCGATATCGTCATTCTCCTCAGCGATCTGGGCGGTCAGCAGCAAGTCGGCGTGGGTTTCCGGGCTGAGGTTGAGGGCGGCCACCAGGGCATCTCGGGCAGCCGGTGGGTCAGTGGAGCGGTCCAGCTCGGCGAGGGTCCGGAAGGCCTCGGCCTGGGCGGTGGGGTTGGGTGGCTCCGGCGTCAGCAGCGTCGCTTGCTGGATTTGCTCCCGAGCCTGGTCATATTTGCCCTGATGCGCCAGCAAGAGCCCCAGGGCGAGGCGTGCTTCGAACTGCTTCGGGTCCGCGGCAATGGCTTTGCGGTAGGCCGCGGCAGCCGCATCTTCGTGGCTGCCCGCATCCTCGATATAGCCAAGATCGAAGAGCGCACGGGCATCGCCTGGATGCTGGCTCAGGTATTTTGCCAGCAAAGGCCGGGCCGCCTCAAAGTTCTTCTGCTCGATTTTGCTTTCGGCCTCTTCCCGTAGAGGCGGGGCTGCAGCGACTCCACTGTCGGGCGACTGCGTCCCCGGTGGGAGGTGATTCTGCGCCTGAACTACCGGCAAGAGCGCCGCGGCGACCAGCAGGTATTGAAAGCGCCTCACTGCGCAGCCCGCGCCTCTTGCGCAGCCAAGGCTAGCGCAAGCCAATGACCGGTATGGGAGCCGGGTGTCTGCGCAACCTGCTCCGGGGTCCCCGCCGCGACCACCTTGCCCCCACCGGCACCTGCCTCCGGGCCCAGGTCGATCACCCAGTCGGCCGACTTGATCACGTCCAGGTTGTGTTCGATGACCACCAGAGACCCGCCAGCGTCGATCAACCGCTTGAAGGCGGTCAGCAGCTTGCTCACATCGTCGAAGTGCAATCCGGTGGTCGGCTCGTCCAGGATGTAGAGCACCCGGCTGCCCACCTTCTTCTCCGTGCCATTGGTTGTGATTCGGCTGGCTGCTCGTCCCTGAGAGAGGTGTGCCGCCAGTTTGACCCGCTGCGCTTCCCCACCGGAAAGCGTAGTCGCCGACTGGCCGAGGCGAACATATCCCAGCCCCACCTCGTCCAGCACAGCCAGCTTTTCCAGGATCCGTGTCTGCCCGGTAAAGAACCGCAGAGCTTCCTTGACCGTCAGGTTGAGCACATCGTGAATGCTCTTGCCCTTGTACTTGATCTCCAGAACGCTGGCCTTGTAACGGGTTCCATTGCACTCCTCGCAGGGCAGCTCGACGTCGGCCAGGAACTGCATCTCGACGGTAACCGTGCCATCCCCCTCGCACACGTCGCATCGCCCGCCGGGTACGTTGAAGGAAAAGTGGCCGGCGGCGTATCCCCTGCGCTGGGCCTCGGGCTGCGCCGCAAAAAGCTCGCGGATGGCGTCGAAGGCCTTGATGTAGGTCACAGGATTGGAACGCGGCGTCCGCCCGATGGGCGCCTGGTCGACCAGCACGATGTCGTTCAGCCGCTCTGCCCCCTTGAGCTCGCGGTAAAGGTGCGACGGGTCGCCCCCTTCGTTCTTTCCCAGTGCATGAGCAACCGCGGGGTAGAGCACGTCATGCACCAGGGTGGACTTGCCCGAGCCGGAAACCCCGGTGATGCAGACCAGCATGCCCATCGGAATCTCTACATCGAGCCCGTTCAGGTTGTGAATCCGCGCTCCACGCAACACCAGCTTCTCCCGCAGCGGCTCGCGCCGCCGGGTCGGGATAGGAATCGTGAGCTGCCCGCTCAGGTAGCGGCCGGTCAGCGAGTCGGGGTTTCGCTCCACTTCTTCCACCGTGCCCGAGGCCAGAATGCGGCCGCCCAGCTCCCCGGCGCCGGGTCCCAGATCGACCAGCCAGTCGGCTGCTCGGATTACGTCCGGGTCGTGCTCGACCACCAGGATGGTGTTGCCCAAGTCGCGTAATTCTTCGAGGATGCGGATCAGCTTGGCGGTGTCCCGGCTGTGCAATCCGATCGACGGCTCGTCCAGCACGTAGAGTGCGCCCACCAGGCGCGAGCCCAGTGACGTCGCCAGCTGGATGCGCTGCGATTCGCCCCCCGAAAGGGTGGAGGCGAGCCGGTCGAGAGTGATGTACTCCAGTCCCACTGCGTCGAGAAAGTGTAACCGTTGCTGTATCTCGACCAGGATGCCACCCGCGATTTCCTGCTGCTGCCGGGTCAGGCTGAGGCCTTCGAAGAAGCGGTTCGCCTCGCGGATCGTGAGGCCGGAAACCTCGCAGATATTTTGTCCGTTGATGCGCACCGCCCGCGCCTCGGCACGCAGACGCGTCCCCTTGCACTCCGGACATAAGGCGTAACCGCGGTACTTGCTCAGCATCACGCGCACGTGCAGTTTGTATTTTTTGCGCTCCAGGTAGGCAAAGAATCCATGCACTCCCAGGAAGGATCCGTGGCCGTCGAGCACGAAGGCCTGCTCTGCCGGCGTCATCTCTCTCCATGGCGTGTCGAGCGGAATCCCATGCTGCACCGCGGCTTTGCGCAACTCCGCCTGGTAAGGGCGATACTTGGGGCGTGTCCAGGGATCGATCGCGCCTTCATTCAGCGTCTTTTGCTTGTCGGGAATGATCAGGTTGAGATCGAAGTCGATGGTGTTACCGAAGCCCTGGCATCGTTCGCAGGCACCGTACGGGTTGTTGAACGAGAACAGCCTGGGCTCGGGTTCGCGGTAAATACGGTGGCAGAGTTTGCATTCGAATGCCTGGGAGAAGCGCAACCGTCTGGGTTCCGTTTCTTCCTCCCGGGGAACGGTTTCGAACACGATTTCGCCCGATTCGCGGAAACCGATCTCTGCCGCATCCACGATCCGTGCCCGGTTCTCAGCCGAGACAACCAGTCGATCGACCAGCGCGTACAGCCCCTGCCCAAAGTCAATATCGAGCAGCGACTCGGGAGTGGAGAATTCGACAATCTTGCCATTCTGGTAGAGCCGGTTAAATCCACGTGTGCGCAGTTCGCTGAGCCGCTCCTTGAATGCTTCGCTGGGAAGGGCGGGATTCACACTTTTTGCCGCAGCTTTCTTCCGCCGCTTGGGCTCCGCATCCGCTTCCGCTGCCACCTTCGGCTTCACCGGAAACAGCGCATAGAGCCGCGTGTCTTCTCCCAGGGCGAGGATGGAAGTGGCTATCTCATCCACCGTGTCTCGCCTGACCACTCCGCCGCAGACGATGCAATGTGCCGTGCCGCAGCGCGCGAACAGCAGACGGAGGTAGTCGTAGATCTCGGTTGCCGTGGCCACGGTGGAACGCGGGTTGCGCGTCGAATTCTTCTGCTTGATGGCGATAGCCGGCGCCAGACCGTCGATCAGGTCTACGTCAGGCTTCTCGATGCGTTCCAGGAATTGCCGGGCATAGGCCGAAAGCGATTCGACGTAACGACGCTGCCCTTCCGCGTAGATGGTGTCGAAAGCAAGCGAGGATTTGCCCGAACCTGAAACACCCGAGACCACAGTAAGTTTGCCGTGAGTCAGATCGCAGTCGATGTTCTTCAGGTTGTGGGTTCGTGCGCCACGAATGATGATCTGATCGTTCAATGTCTCAACCGGCAAGCTCGCCGTGGACCTCCTCCGTAGGAGATTCGATTTCTGTTTCAAAGCCGGCTTTGATGCGCGCCAGCATTTCCATGGGGTCGCGCTTCTCCGCCTGCTCGAAGGCGGCGGCGATGTGACGGGCCAGGTCCGCCAGCATCATCCCCCAGGCTTCCGGCTCCTTCCACACCCCTACCCTCATACTGATGTGCTGATCCTGGTGCGCGATCCAGACGCGCAGCAGCTCGAAGGATTTGGCGTCGGTTCGGGCGGGTTCGGGGACGCGAAGTTGATCTGACTGAGCCATAATTTTCCTTTTTCGGTGGTGCGGTGATGTACCCACTCTTTGTTTTGCTTTGTATCAGGGCACGACTTCAGTCGTGCCACAACTGGCCCAAAATGATCAGGGCTTTACAGGCTGCGAGCACTTTCCTCTATTGCCGGGATGTGGCTTCGATCGGCATAACCTCGGCAGCGGCCGCCGTGGCACTGTGGCGCCGGGCCCAGACGACGAGCAAAATACCGGCGACGATCGAGCCCAGGCTGGCGACCTGCGCATTGCTCATGCCCCAATAGATGCGGGGATTGATGCGGATGAACTCCACCAGGAAGCGCGCTACGCCACTCAGCACCAGGTATTCACCCGTGAGCTGGCCCACAGGCAGGCTGCCACCAGACTTGGCCCCCCTCCGCCACAGGTACGCGGCAATCACCAACGCAACCAATAGTTCGTAAATTGGTGTCGGGTGTACTCTCTGCGTGGTCGGAACCAGCCCGTTCGGGAAGCTCATGCCCCAGGGCAAACGGGTCGGTATGCCGTAATCGCCATCACCCGAGATCAGACAGCCGAGGCGGCCCACACCGTAGCCAACCGAGACAGCCGGCGCGGCCAGGTCAAGCATCCCCAGACCTCCTGTTTTCGCTTGCCGTCCCTGCCACAAGAGCACTGCGATTCCGGCCAGCAGGCCGCCGAACCAGGCAAAGCCTGCGCGGTCAAAGAGCACCAGCAGCGGCTGGTGCACGAGTAACGCCGGATCTTCCAGCACATGCCATAGTTTGGCCCCCACCACGCCGCCCACGGTGGTGTAGGCTGCCACGCCAATGGCGTCTGCATCGATGCCGAAACGCTGGAAATTGCGATACAGCGTCCAACAAGCACAGACGGACGCCAGCCACAGGCAAAGGCCAAAAGTGCCGATAGAAAAATGTCCGAGGTGAATGAAGGGATACATGGCGTGCGTCTGTCTTTACAGTATATCCGCCGCTTTCTCTTCACAAAGATCCGTGGAAGAATGACAGAGCCGATGAGAGAGCACGAGCACGACATGTTGTTCCGGCGCGAGGAGATCGCCACCCGGGTGGCGGAAATCGGCGCGCAAATCAGCCACGACTTTGCGGGTGAAGCCATTTTGCTGGTAGGGGTGCTGAAGGGCGCTGCCATCTTTCTCGCCGACCTCGCACGGAGTATTTCGGTCGAGACTACGTTCGACTTCGTGGCCATCTCCAGCTACAAGGGGGTGAAGACCAGCGGCGCAGTAAGATTGATTAAGGATTTGGACACACCGATCGGGGGGCGAAACGTGATCCTGGTCGAAGACATCCTGGACACCGGCCTGACGCTGGTTTTTCTGCGCAAACTCCTGCAGCAGCACAAACCGAAGACGCTGAAGATCGCAACCTGCCTGGATAAGCCTGCGCGGCGGCTGGAAAAGATCGACGCCGACTATGTGGGTTTCACGATTCCGAATCATTTCGTTGTCGGTTACGGAATGGACTATCAGGAACGCTTTCGTAACCTGCCCGACATCCGCATCTTCAATCCGGATGAGGCACCAAAATCACATTGATCTTTGCCAGCGGAAGGGCATAAAGTCCCACCGGAGCCTAACCCAGGAGAAGGAGCCTGTTCCATGACCACCAAGACACTGCAGCCGGAGATCGACCACGGCACCGGGTATTTCGACGTCGCCGGGTTTGCGGCTGCCGCGCTGGCGAATGCGCCCGCGCTGGCCGCGGTTTTTGACCATACTCTGCTTAAGCCGGAGGCGACCCGGGAACAGGTGGTCAAGTTGTGTGAGGAAGCTGCGGCGCACCGCTTCGCCTGTGCCATGGTGAACCCGGCGTGGGTTTCGCTGGCCCACTCCGTCATGGTGGGTAGCGGTGTTCCCGTCGGGGTCGTGGTTGGGTTTCCCCTGGGTGCGAATCTTGCCACAACCAAGCGGGAAGAGTCCCTGGCACTGATCAAGCTGGGCGCTCACGAGCTGGATATGGTGATGAATCTTGGATTGCTCAAGTCGGGGATGAGCGCACTGGTGGAGCAGGATATCCGCGGCGTGGTGCAGGTAGCGCATGATGCAGGGGCGCTGGTCAAAGTCATTCTGGAGACTTCGCTGCTGAGTGTGGAAGAGAAGCTGCGCGCGTCCGAGTTGGCCCTGGCCGCAGGCGCCGATTTCCTCAAGACCAGTACCGGCTTTTCTACCGGGGGAGCCACCGTAGCCGATGTTGCCATCCTCCGCGGGGTCGCGGGGAATCGCTGCGGAGTAAAAGCCTCCGGGGGCATTCGCACGCTAAGCGAAGCGCGCGCCATGTTGGAAGCGGGCGCCACCCGCATCGGGGCCAGTGCGAGCGTGGCCATCCTCCGCCAATACCAGGAAGAACACGCGTAAGCGCAGGTCCCCCTCTGCATCCGGCAGGGACGTCTTAAGGCGCGCATAGAAATTCAGCCGTCCCTCGCGGGACTGTTCCGGATTTCGGCCGCCTACCGGGGACTGCGTCCCATAAGACCTAATTTGATTGGGGTGTTTTTCGTCAAAACTCCCGCAAAATCGTCATCCTGAGCGGAGCGCTTCACAAATTTATTGCGTGACCCAGCGCTTGATGGCGCGGAGTCGAAGAGCCTGTCCTGAGCGTAGCCGAAGGAACCCCGGCGGTGATTATCCTGACCTTGCTATTCAAAGCTTTTCGACCACCGAAGCCCGAGAACCAGATCTTCCGGCGGTTACGCTCTTGATGGTCAAGGGCATACCAAGATGCCAGCTCGGCCCCACGGAAAAACCGTGGTGTCCGCTCGGTGCGGCTTCGGTGGTTGAAAAGGCCTGAACGGCATGGTAAAGATAAGCATCCCCGGGGTCCTTCGACTCCGCGCCACCAAGCCCTGGGTCACGCGATAAATCTGTCAGGCGCTCCGCTCAGGATGACGTTTTTGTGGGAATTCTGGGGAAAAGCGGACTAGATAAGTTCGCGTTCATGGGACCGCGTCCTTCGACTCCGCGCCGCAAACGCTGTGTCACGCAGTAAATCTGCGACGCGCTCCGCTCAGGATGACGATTTTGTTGAAAAGCTCCGAGCAGCATGGTGTGGACGTCTGTTTTCACGAAAAAATCCCAAACAAGTTAGCGCCTTTGGGACTGAGGGGTACCTACGGATCTCCCGCTTCCTTGCCCCGCTCCGAAATGCTCTATGATGACTCGATATTTGTATGACTCCTCCTCGCGACCAAGACGACGCCAAAGCCGAGCCAAAGCCGGCGCAAGCTGTTGCTACACAGTCGTTTGAGGGCGATTACCGTCCCGCCTCGGAAGGCCTGCCCCTGCCCGGCTCGGTCAAAGTGGATCCTCTCCAGACCGAGTTCCTCATGCGCCTGGCCAACGCGCTCAATACCACACTCGACCTGCAAACCCTGATGCATCGCACCGCTGACCTGGTCCGCGCCGTCATCGACTACAAAATCTTCGCCATCCTGCTGCTGAATGAACGAACCAACGACCTGCGCATGCGGTTCCAAATTGGCCATACGCCGGAAGTCGAGCGCCTGAAGATCCGCGTAGGCCAGGGAGTCGTCGGCCGGGCCGCCGAGCACCGTGAACCGATTCTGGTGCAGGATGTGAGCCAGGAAGGCAACTACATCAGCGCCAATCCCGACGTCCGTTCCGAACTGGCGGTGCCGCTGATTGTGAAAAACCGGGTCATTGGCGTGATCGACCTTCAATCCGAGCAGGTCGGCTATTTCCAGCCGGAACACCTCAGACTGCTGGCGCTCACCGCCTCCCGCGTAGCCCAGGCAATTGAAAATGCCCGCCTCTACACCCGCGTGGCCCGGCAGGCGCAGACCCTGGCCGTGCTCAATGAGATCGCCCGCGAGGTTACCTCGATCCTCGATCTCGATCCCCTGCTGGAGCGCATCGGAGAGCTGCTGCGGCGGCTCATCGATTACCAGATGTTCAGCATCCTGCTGTTGAACGAGCGCGAGCAGGTTCTGGAGATACAGTATGCGGTGCGCTTTGGCCACACGTTGGTTCCCTCGGAGAAGGTCCCGCTGGATCGTGGACTGGTCGGAACCGCGGTGCGCGAGCGCCGGTTGATCCACACCGGGGACGTGCGCAAAGACGCGCGCTACTACATGGTGAACCCCGAAACCCGCTCGGAGATGGCGGTGCCGCTGCTCTACAAGGGCAAGGTCATCGGCGTCCTCGACCTGGAGCATGTGCGGGTCAACTACTTCAACGATGATCACCAGCGCACCCTGGTAACGCTCGCCTCGCAGATCGCCGTGGCCATCGAGAATGCCCGGCTGTATCAGCGGGTCACGCAACAGGAACAGCGCCTCGAACACGATCTCGATATGGCGCGCGATGTACAGTTGCGCCTGCTGCCTCCCAAACCCCCGCGCCTGGCGCATGCTGAATTCGCCACCAGGTTTCTGCCCGCACGCACCATCGGCGGAGACTTGTACGACTTCCTGCCCTATGACGACCAAACCATTGGTATCGCGATGGGCGACGTCAGCGGCAAGGCTGCCCCGGCCGCGCTCTATGCAGCGCTGATCAGCGGGATCATGCGCGCGGCTACCAGCCAGACCCTTTCTCCTGCCGCCATGTTGAAACAGCTCAACGACTCGCTGCAGGAACGAAAGATGGATTCGCAATACGTAACCATGGTTTTCGCGGTGTGGAACGATGAGAAGCAGACACTGCAAATCGCCAACGCGGGCGCGGTGCAGCCGCTCATCTGCCGCGCCGGACAAGTGGAAACGGTGCAGGCCGAGGGATTTCCCCTGGGCATGTTCAAGGATGTCAGCTACGAAGAATTCACCCTCTCGATGCGTCCCGGCGACGCGATCATCTTCTTCAGCGATGGCATGGTCGATGCGGTCAATGAGAAAGAGGAGATGTTCGGCACGGAGCGGCTGACCGCGCTGGTCACCAGCCAGCTCAAAAATTCAGCCGAGGGAATGGTGGACGCGATTTACGAGGAACTCTCTGCGTTTCAGGGCGGCGTCGAGCGCTTCGACGACGAAACCGTTATCGTGCTGAAGGTCCTGCCCGGCCCGGGTTAGGATAAGCCTTGGAGCTTATCCATTGGCTGACACAATCGAAAAGACCACCGAACGAACCATTCATCCGGCCCGCAACCTGATCGGCACTCTGCGGCTGCCCGGCGATAAGAGCATCTCTCATCGATACGCCATGCTGGGCGCGATGGCGCAAGGCGCCAGCCGCTTTCAGAATTTTTCCACTGGGGCGGATTGCGGAAGCAGCCTGGACTGCATGCGGCAACTGGGCGCTGAAGTGACCCGCTCCGGCGATACGGTGGAGATCGAGGGCTGCGGCGGCACGTTGACTCCTCCCGGCGGACTGCTGGACTGCGGCAACTCCGGTTCCACCATGCGTATGCTCTCGGGATTGCTGGCCGCGCAGCCGGGTGCCTTCACCCTGGAGGGAGACGCATCGCTGAATCGCAGGCCCATGGAGCGGGTGCGCAAGCCGCTGCTCGAGATGGGCGCGGTGATCCATCTGGTGGATGGGCATGCGCCAGTCCAAATTCAAGGAGCGAAGCTGCGCGGGATCGAGTACCGGACACCGGTGCCCAGCGCGCAGGTCAAAACCGCTTTGCTGTTTGCCGGCTTGCAAGCCGAGGGCACGACTACGGTGAGCGAGGCAGTCCGCACCCGCGATCACGGTGAACTGGCTCTGCGCGCCTTCGGGGCCGAGATTCGACGCACGACGGATTCAGTGACCATCGCCGGTGGCCAAAAACTGCACGGGATCCAGGCCACGGTGCCGGGAGACATGTCTTCAGCTGCTTTCTTCCTGTGCGCTGCGGCGCTCTTCCCTGAATCGAGCCTGGTGTTTGATCAGTTGGGCATGAATCCCACCCGGGCAACGCTGCTCGATGTGCTGACCGCCCTGGGCGCTAAGATTCATGTGCTGAACCTGGAAGAAAACCAGGGTGAGCTGATCGGCAGTGTGCAACTGACGGCACCCCCGCAAGGCCTGGGCAGTACGGAAATCAGTGGAGCGCTGGCGGCGCAATTGATCGATGAATTGCCGGTGCTGGCGGCCATTGCGCCTTACACCCGTGGGGGCATCCGCATTCGCGATGCCCGCGAGTTGCGGGTGAAGGAGAGTGACCGGATCGCGTTGGTGGCGAAAAATTTGCGGGCGATGGGAGCGGAAGTTAAGGAATACGAGGACGGCCTCGACGTGCCTGGCGGCCAGCGATTGCACGGCGCCGTGGTCGATTCCGGCGGAGACCACCGCATCGCCATGGCGTTCGCGGTGGCTGCTCTGCGCGCTGAAGGAGATACGTTAATCCTCGGGGCGGACGCCGCGGCGATTTCCTTCCCTGAGTTCTTTGCCTTGATGGAGCAGGTCACGGAACGATAGTCATGTTACGGAAGAATACTTCGAGGCGGGAATTTCTAGCCGTGGCCGGAGTCGCCGCCGCCGGAGTGTTGGCCGGTCACGCCGGCGCTGCTCCGCAACCCATGCGGCTCGGGGGGCCGATTTTCGTGGACTCGGGCGATCCTGCGGTGCTCGCCAAAGCGCACCGGGATCTTGGATACCGTGCGGCCTATGCTCCGCGCGATCTTTCCCTCACCGAAACGGACCGTATTGCCGGGCTGGTCAAGGAATTCGCGCGTCAGGATGTGGTGATTGCCGAGGTCGGAGCGTGGAAGAACATGCTCGATCCGGACTCGGAGAAACGTCGCAGTAACATGACCTATGTCACCGAAAAGCTCGCCCTGGCCGAAGTGCTCGGTGCTCGCAATTGTGTCGACATTGCCGGTTCCTATGATCCCAACGTCTGGTACGGAGAAAACCCGAGAAATCTCAGCCAGGAATTTTTCGACGCCACGGTCGAAAACTGCCGCAAGCTGCTTGATGCGGTCAAGCCCAGGCGCACATTTTTCAGCATTGAAATGATGCCCTGGAGCCTCCCTACTTCCCCGGATGAATACGTGAGATTGATCAAGGCTGTCGATCGGAAGGCTTTTGGAGTCCATCTCGATGTGTGCAACACCATGAACAGTCCGGTGCGCTTGTACAACAACAGTGCGGGCATCCGGGAATGCTTCAGCAAGCTGGGTCCGTGGATCAAATCCTGCCACGCCAAGGACCTCAAGTGGGGGCCAGGCGTCCAGGTCTGGATCCAGGAGGTTGTGCCCGGAACTGGTTTGATCGACTACAAGACTTATTTGCAGGAGTTATCGGGACTGGGAACGGATGCTCCGCTGATGCTGGAACATCTTCACAGCGAAGAGGAGTACACCAAAGGCCGCGAGTACATCCAGGGCGTCGCCCGATCCATGGGACTTTCGTTCGGAAACTAAGTCCTGTCGAAAAACATTTCCAGGAAAGGACCGCGGAACCACTACTGTGGCGCTGGAGTAGGCGGCGGCGGCAGGTTCTGCTCCTCTTGCGGAGTCAGCTTGGGCTGCGGCGGCATGACCGGCAGCGGAGGCATCTGCTCGGTGTGCTGCAGTTGCTGCTGCTGGCCGGGTACGTTCGCTTCGGGCGCCGCTTTTGCCGGTTCCAGCCCGGGAATCACGGGGTCTTTCGTTACGGTACCGCCTACCGCATCCGAGAGCTGAATGCCATACTGATCCAACGTCTCCGCCAAGAGCTGCTCGATCGAGGCACGGTCTTTGGCGTAAGTGGCCTCAGTGGAAATGACGTTGTTCTCCGCCGTGGCCAGGTTTCTTTCCTGCTGCAGCACATTGGCCGTTGTCGAAGCGCCCAGCTTCAGTTTTTTTACTTCCGCCTGGTAGGACTGGAAGTTGTACTCGCGGGCCGCCAACGCCGCCTGGACCGCCGCCCGGTCGTTGGTCAATGCGTACTGGCCGTTGATGACCTGAATGCGCACCTGGATGTAAAGCTGTTGCAGCCTCATCTCCGCCTGCCGGTATTCCAGCAAGGCACGAGCCTGCAGCGCCTGCGCCGTGCGATTACGGATGGGAATGTTTACGTTGATGCCGGCTCCCTTATCGGGGCCGGTGCTGTTGTAGAGGTTAGTGAACACCGTGCCGTAGCCCACGGTAGGAACATTGCAAGCCGTGGGGCCAAAGAACTCAGTCGAACAATAGGGGCTCTTCGAACCGCCCAGAGAAGCAGCCCCATAAAATCCGTAGAGGTCCACCGTAGGCAGCAGGTTATTTTTCACCGCTCGGAGCGTGATCTCGTTGTTGCGCAAATTCAGTATGTTCTGTTCGATTTCAGGGCGGTTGGCATACGCCTTTTGCACCAGCTCTTCGACCGGCGTCCGTTCTTCCGCCATCTCGAGCAGCGAGACGCGGTCCGTAGGAATCACCGGGGCGCTCGACAGAACGGGATCGCTCAAATTGCGGCTGATGGCCTGTTTCATGATCAGTTGCTGATACTCAAGGGCGGTCTGCGATGTGATCAGGGCCTGGGTATCGGTGGACACCTGGTTATCCGCGTTCAGAACATCCAGCGGGGCCAGGGTGCCGATTTGCAGCTGTTTGCGATTGTCCGAAGCCAGCCGGGTGGACTGCTCCAAAGCGCGCTGTTTCGCCTGCACATCTTCGTAATCGCTCACCAGAACCCAATAGATATTCTCAATCTGGTTGATCGTGAAAAGAATCTGCTGGCGAAACGCCGAGTCAGTAATGCGGCGGTCGTTCTTGGCTTCGAGGATGAACCGGCCGTTGATGCCCGGACCAAAACCATTCAGGAGATGTTGGGTCACCGTCGCCCGGAACGTCGACTGCAATTCCGGACTGTACGCATTGAAGATACTGTTCGAGGTGATACGGCTGTTATCGAAAGAAACCTGCAGCTGCGTGCCGGTGATGAAACCCTGGTTGTAATTGAAATTGTATTGGTCCGTGTTGGTGTTCAGGGTCGGGCCGCCGCTACCGAACGGGGTCGGCTGAGGGGTCGTTGTCCGTTCGAGCTGTAGGGTTCCCGTAAGCACCGGGTCCAAAGCTTCCGGCGTGGGACCACTGCCGTTCGTCGTCGACACGATGCCGCCGGAACCAGCGCCCGCTCCGCCGACTGCGGTCGAGGTGCCCCCTGGTCCGCCGCCTGAACTCAGCGAGTTGGAACTGTTCCCTGCGCCGCCCTGCGTGCCCTCGACCAGGCCGGTGCTGACGCCGAGAAGGTTGGAGCCCGCCCGGGCCCGCAGCAGGTCGGTGTCGGCAATATCAAGGTTGTAGCGTTGAATCGCGATGTCGTAATTGTTTTCCAGACCGAGAACGATGGCATCGGCCAGGCTCAGGTAGATCTTGCCGTTACGAACCAGCGCATCCAGACGCTGGGAGTTGGTGGTGATAGGCGCGGCCACCGAGATCGGTTCCCAGGTTTTGAGGTAATTGGGAAAAGCCGCGTTGGATTTGGTGAAGTCCCTGCCCCCCGGCCGCATGAAGACCGGCTGGGTGTAATTCGGCTGGGGCGTCGCGGGAAGACCTGCGGCAGGGGGTGTATTCGGACCGCCCTGCTGTGCTTGTTGAGCCACGGCCGGTAACGGTACATAAGTGATCAGCACTGCGACCATCGCCACGGTCGCCTGGAGCTTAAGAAACAACTGCCTTCCATGCTGGCGACCCCACTGTAGGCACAGCCGGGGAAGGCAAAAGTGGTTGCGACGGGATTCTGAATTTTTCATCGTCAGGTCAAAATCTCGGGGGTCGGGCTTTAGGCCCTCGCCGTTCTGTCTAATATTTATGAGCTAGCATGGCAGATGCGGCATGATCGCCCGATGACTCTAGTTTTCGCTCGCGCGTGGCCGGATGAGCCACGGTTTCCCGGCATGAAACCAATTACGCTCCTGGTCGGCGATTCGTTCCATGGATTTGCGGGCGTGTCTGTCTCTCGGCGAGTATATCGCAGCGCCGGTTGCGTTATTCTCTGCGCATGAGTAAGGGCCCATGGAACTTCCCCCATGCAGACTGACCTGTGTACCTGGAAGTTGGTGCTCGCCTACGACGGCACCGAATTCCACGGCTGGCAGGTGCAACCCGGCCACGCTACGGTGCAAGGCGAATTACGCGACGCACTGGCCCGGATTACCGGCCAGGACGTCCTGCCCCAGGGCTCGGGCCGCACCGACGCGGGGGTTCACGCGCTAGGCCAGGTGGCGTCGTTTGCGCTGGCAGCACCCATACCTGAAGCGAACCTCACCCGCGCGCTCAACCGTATTCTTCCGCCTGCCATCCGTGTGCTCAGTGCTGCTCGAGTCACCGGTGATTTCCACGCCCGGCACAGTGCCCGGGCAAAAACCTACGAATACAGGATTTTCCGCGGAGAGATTTGCCCACCCTGGCAAGCGCGCTATGTCTATGCATGGAAGGCACCACTGGATGTGAATGTCATGCAGCTCGCCGCCGCCAGGGTATTAGGCGAGCACGACTTCACCTCCTTTGCCGCGAGCGACGATGGTCCCCCCGATTCCCGTGGCAATGTGCGCTGCCTCCATGCTTCGCAGTGGTTTGAGGAACCCCAACTGCTTCTCTACCGCGTGCGCGGGAATGGCTTCCTCCACCACATGGTGCGCAATCTGGTGGGGACCTTTCTCGAGGTGGGGCGCGGCAATCTCATGGAGACGGAAATTTTGCCGATTCTTGCATCACGCTCGCGGGAGCGAGCGGGCCCGACCGCACCCGCGCGGGGGTTGTTCCTGGTCAACGTGGATTACCTCAGCCATTGACCGGTAAGGAGGGTGCTACTCTGAGAATCTGGTATGCCCGGCTCCCCCACCCAATCAGCATTTTCCCGCGTCGGTCGACTGGCTTCGCTGCCGCGCGTTCATGCGGCCTTCCAGTGGTTCCACTTGCACGATCGCCGGATGATGCAGTGGCAACAGGAGCTGGTAGCCATCGCGGCGCCCCCGTTCGGCGAGCGCAGGCGTGCCGAGTGGTTGGCTGAACGCTTCCGCGAGCTCAAACTGGAGCAAGTTGAAATCGACTCGGAAGGCAATGTGCTCGGCTGTTATCCGGGAGATCGATCTCGGGCTGGCCAGCAGTGCGTCTTGCTATCGGCTCACATTGACACAGTGTTTCCAATCCACACGCCGATTGCCCCGCTGTTGGAGCACAATCGTTTGGAGGCACCGGGCGCATGCGACAACGGCGCAGGCGTCGCCGGCATTCTGGCGATTGCGGCCGCGCTTGGCAACTGCGGGATCGAACTTCCCTGTGACCTGCTCTTTGCCGGCAATGTGGGTGAGGAGGGCGAAGGCGATCTACGCGGCATGCGCTACCTATATGGAGCCTCTCCCTGGGGAGAGAGAATTGGCGCCAACGTCGTGCTCGACGGCGCGGGGTGCGAGGTGGTGGTCACCCAGGGTCTGGGCAGCCGGCGCTTTCTGGTCACGGTGAAGGGTCCAGGGGGGCATTCCTGGACAGACGCTGGAACGCCGAATCCAATTGTGGTCTTGAGCCGGGCAATCGCCGCGATGAGCGAAGTCGCTTTGCCGGTGTCTCCCCGGACCACTCTGAACATCGGCACCATGGAAGGTGGCAGCTCGGTAAACTCCATCCCTGAATTTGCTACCGCTCGCTTCGACCTGCGCAGCCTGGATGCGGATCAACTGGTGCGGCTGGAAGTGGAACTGCATCGCGCAGTCGAAGATGCGGTGCTCGCAGCCAATGCGCAAACCGCCGGCACTAAGGGCTCAGGGACGGTGCAATTTCTCATTGAACGCATTGGCGACCGTCCGGCAGGGCGCCTCAACGACAATTCCCCGTTGCTCAAGGCTTTGCAAGCGGCGGATCGGCACCTGGGGATTCGCACGGAGCCGCGCGTCGCCTCGACCGACGCCAATATCCCGTTGTCCCTCGGCATCCCCGCACTTAGCATCGGAGCGGGCGGCGATGGGGGCGGCATCCATACGAGTGGGGAATGGTATGACGCCAGCGGGCGCGAACTGGCGCTGAAGCGAATTCTCCTCCTGCTCATGCTGGCGTTGGATCAGGTCGCTCACATGCCGGCAACCGCGAGCAAAGCGTGAGCCTAGCCGGCCGCTTCTGCCGGGGGTTATGTTGCCTGGTAACGGTACCTCTCCTGGCCGCCTCACCACCGCCGGTGGTGGCGATCTACTATCACGGGAACATTCTTACCGGCGTGGGGCTCGGCAATGCCGGCGAGCAGCGGGCCACGGCCATCGCGGTCGGCATGCATGAGATCGTGGCCGTTGGAGACGACGCGACGATCTTGCGGCAGAAGCAGCCGGGCACCCGGCTCTACGATCTAAAAGGGGCATTCGTGATGCCGGGCATCAACGATGCCCATGTGCACCTGGCCGCCGCCGGTCAGGACAGACTTAGTGTGGATCTGAACGGGTGCACTTCCCTGGCAGACATGCTTGGGCGAGTGAATGTTGCCGCGGAGCATGCGTTGCCGGGACAGTGGCTGCTGGGCGGAGGCTGGGACCACACGCTTTGGACCAATCAGACGCTTCCTACGCGACAGGATCTCGACCGGGTCTCCCGCGGACACCCAGCGATCTTCGGGCGGGTGGACGGGCATATCGCGGTCGCCAACTCGGCTGCATTCTCCGTTTCCGGCGTCACCAGCCAGACCCCAAACCCGCCGGGCAGTCAATTCGATCACGACGCGCAAGGCAATTTGACCGGGATTGTGCGCGAAGCCCCGGCGCAAAATCTGATTCGACGCCATATTCCACCGCCTAGTTCCGAACTGCGAAGGCGGGCGATCGTGCTAGCCCTGGACGATGCGGCGGCAAATGGAGTTACTTCGGTCCAGGACAACTCCGATTGGGACGATTTCCTGGTTTACCAGCAGCTGGAGCGGGAAAATAAGCTGAAAGTGCGCATTACGGAGTGGCTCCGTTTTGACGATCCAGTCGAGCTTCTCGTGGCGCACCGCGCGGCGCAACCCGCTGACGATCGTTGGCTGCATACCGGCATGTTGAAGGGCTTCATGGATGGATCCTTAGGCTCTCGAACCGCTGCATTGTTATCGCCCTATGCAGATGATCCGGGAAACAGCGGACTTTTGCGCTACGAGCAGACGCGGCTGGATGCCATGACCAAAGAGCGCGCCGCCGCCGGATTCCAGATTGGTTTCCACGCCATTGGTGACCGGGCTGTGGAGATGGCTTTGCATGCTTTTTCCGGTTCTACTCTGGCAATGCGCAATCGCATCGAGCATTCTCAAGTGGTGGAACCGCAGGACATTGCGCGCTACCAATCGCTGGGCATCATTGCCTCCATGCAACCCAGTCATCTGTTGACGGATATGAATTGGGCGGGCGCTCGGCTCGGACCCCAGAGGGCCCGCAATGCGTATACGTGGAAAGCATTCCTGAATGCCGGTGTCCCATTGGCTTTCGGAACCGATTATCCGGTTGAACCCATTACTCCCTTTCGGGGGATTTATTCGGCAGTCACGCGCAGCAATGAGGCGGGCCAGAGAAGTTATTTCCCGCAAGACAGGTTGACCATCGATCAAGCGCTCTTCGCCTACACCCAGGGTTCGGCGTTTGCTGAGTTTTCTGAAAGCTTCAAAGGGATGCTGGTACCGGGCCATGTTGCAGACTTCATCGTGCTCGATCGTGATCTGACCCGTGTCCCTGCGCCTGAGATTCTGAAGACACGCGTTCTGCAGACAGTCGTCGATGGGCGAACCGCGTACCAAGCTCCTGCCAGTTAGCCCGTGACCATGGTGTACACAGTTGTAACGTTACGATCGTATAAACGCTTGTAACATGACCAAGATAACCGAAGCCTGGGAATGGAATTACAAGCCCCAATCTCGATCCTTATATATAGGTGTGAATCGATTTGGGCCGGCGAACCGGTATGGCAACCAGAAGCAGCGACCGGAATGGGCCCAGCCGCGTCTAATATATTGTTGCTGCGGCACCAACGGCTACAACACGCCGCCATCCCAATGACCGGCTTTTGGCTATACTAGTGAAAGCACACAGTGGTGCCATCCTGTTAGAGCCGCCAGCCCTTGTATGCTTCCCAACCGACGAGGTTAGACCCAGATGAAACCGCTGCTCGAACGGCTACGCGTAAGCCGTCTCGCTTCAATCTTTACCATTCTTGGCACGCTCTCAGCCGGCATCTTGATCGGGTCTGTTGCTGTCCACGGCGTTCGTGGAAATGAAACCCAAACTGACAGCTCCGACGCCACCCCGCTGAAGATCCCCAATCCGGTTTCGCTGTCGACCACGTTCACCCAGATCGCCAAAGACGTGGGTCCGGCGGTGGTGAATATCAATACCGAGACACTTCCCCAGGAGGATACCCATTCCCGCCGCCGCACCCCGCACGGGGCGGTGCCCGCGGTTCCCCCGGGTGGCGGCGACGACGATCAGAATGGCGACCAGGATGGGGGTGCCCCCGACCAGAACTTTCAGGATTTCTTCAACCGCTTCTTTGGCGGCCAGGGACAGGGGGGTGGGGGTCCCGAGGGCGGCGGCGATCAGATGCGCGAGTCTCTGGGCTCCGGCTTCATTGTAGATTCCCGCGGCTACATCATCACCAACAACCACGTTGTCGAGAAAGCTGACAAGATCTTTGTCAAGCTTTCCACGGACCCGGAAGGCTTTCAGGGGCGCCTGGGCAAGGTAGTGGGCGTAGATAAGGATACCGATCTGGCGGTGGTGAAGATCACCACCACTGAGCCCTTGCCCACGGTGAAAATGGGCAATTCCGATGCCGGCCAGGTGGGTGACTGGGTCATCGCGATCGGCAGCCCGTTCGCGCTTACCCAAACGGTCACGGCAGGGATTGTCTCGGCCAAGAACCGGACGATCGAGAAGGGAGCAGCCGGCCAGTTCCAGCACTTCATCCAGACCGACGCCGCGATTAACCCAGGCAACTCAGGCGGTCCCCTGGTCAACATGGCTGATCAGGTCATCGGGGTCAATACGGCTATTCTGACCCAGTCCGCGGGCTATGAGGGAATTGGCTTTGCCATGCCCTCCAATACGGTCATCGGAGTCTATAACGATCTGATCGGGCCCGAACACAAGGTCATTAGGGGATCGATTGGCGTTCAGTTTCAGGCCAGCCTAAACCCAGCTGTGCAAAGGGTTTACGGGTTCAAGTCCGGGGTTCTTGTTAATCAGGTAACCCCCCACGGGCCTGCTGATCAGGCGGGACTCAAGGCAGGCGACATTATTACGACCGTGGACGGCAAGCCTATTAAGGATGGCGATGCCCTGGTCACCGACATTGCCGCCCGCAAGCCGGGAAGCACGGTCCATCTGGGCTACGTCCGTGGCGGGCAAACTTCAACCGCCAGCCTCACCATCGCCGACCGGGCTAAACTTTATGCCGCGCAACCCGTTTCCCCGGGGGGAGACAACGGACCGGAAAGTGCTCCCAACGCATCCGAGGGCAAACTCGGCATCACTGTCGAACCCGTACCGGCGGCCTTGGCCAGCAAGGGGATCAAGGGTGTCCTGGTAACTCAGGTGAAACCCGGTTCCTTCGCCGATGAGTCCGGGTTGACATCGGGCCTGGTCATCACGGAAATCAACCGGCAGCCGGTGACGAGCATGGACCAGTTCCAATCCCTGGTCTCCGGTTTGAAGCCGGGGCAGGACGTGGGCTTCCGGGTGGTCGATTCGCGCAATCCGACCGCCGGCGGAACCTACCTTGGAGGAACTCTCCCTTAAGACCCTGCCCGGACGGCGTTAACTTATCTAACCCGAAAGTAACGTATCCGGGCTTCTCATGGCGTAAAGTTGGACAATTTACATGGTAACCATTACCGGCGGCGGGAAATATCTCGCCGCCAGGCCCCGTAGCCATTGCAATCTTGCCGATCTCCTTATAAGGTGACGAGAAGCAAGAAACTCCCCTAGTCGAGGTAAGCATGCCCTCTTTTCGAGCAAGCCAGGCTTTTCTGTTGCTTTGCACACTGGCGATCACTCCAGCTTTTGGCAGCCGAACCCATCGCGCCCCGACCTCCGGCCATTCCCGGATGTCTTCCTCTAAAAAGGGCAAGAGGAAAGAAGTGGGCAGGATTCATGGTCAACGGGCCATCGACTCCAATCGGGCGGCGGAGATTCAGACTGCGTTGATCCACCAGAAATACCTGTCGGGTGCGCCCTCGGGACAATGGGACGCCCAGACACAGGTGGCGATGCGGCAGTATCAGTCCGACCACGGCTGGCAGACTAAACTAACTCCCGACAGTCGAGCCCTGATTAGTTTGGGACTAGGGCCCAATCACACGCAAGATCCGGCCATAAGCCACACCCTCTCGGGAATCGGTTCTACGGGACAAGAGCAACTGACTACGCAAGCGCAATCGGCTGAGCCGGCGGCAAATACCCTGGCCTCGGTACACTCCCTTTCGCAGTAGATGGTTTACTGCTGATGACGCAGAAGGCCCGGGCAATCGCCTGGGCCTTCTGATTTTTGCGGGTGCTGCAGGAAACAAAGGACTTAGTTCTACCGGGTCCGGCGCATGAGTCCCGGGACGGCTGGGCTAGTTTCAGGCGTCCCTTCGGGACTGGCTCATAGGGCAAACTGATTGGATTTGCCAAGTGGACGCCGCGAAAGCGATCGTTGGGCTTCGCCCAACTTTTTCGGCCCAGGTATCCGGATTTCCTGCACGGGGCTCCACCGACACCCGCGTGTGCGGCTTTCATTAAGGAAAGCCGCATGAAGTTCGCCAACGCCAGCGAGCTCGACAGGAAATCCGGACTACGCTGGGGCGAACCTGGGGCACCCGTCGATTTCCGCCAACGTTGCTTTGAAACAAAGGACTTAGACCAGCCGGCTCTCCGGTCCTACCAGGTCGCGTAGGGTCTCCCTGCGACGGACGAGCCGCGCTCGCTTCCCTTCCACCAGGACCTCAGCGGGCCGGGGGCGGGAGTTGTAGTTCGAGCTCAGCGACATCCCGTAGGCACCGGTGTCGAGGATTGCCACCAAGTCCCCTTCCTCGACCGCCGGCATTTCGCGGTCCCGGGCAAAGAAGTCGCCGGTCTCGCAAACCGGGCCCACAATATCGACTACGCCGGGTTTGGCCGAGGGATTACGGACAACCGGCAAAATCTCGTGATAAGCCTGATAGAGGGCCGGCCGGATGAGGTCGTTCATCCCCGCGTCTGTGACTACGAAAGTCTTGCTACCATTGCGCTTAACCACCAGGACCCTGGCCAGCAGCGTCCCAGCCTGGGCAATAAGGAAACGGCCCGGTTCGAGCAACAGCCGTCCCTCGAACCCTTTCAAAGCGCCCTCCAGTGCGGCAGCGTATTTCCCGATTTGGACAGCCGGATCGAAATCCGATCCTCGGTAGTCGATACCTAATCCCCCGCCGGCATCGACAAACTTGATCCCTATTCCGTCACCCTGCAGCTCGCGGATCAGTTCGACCACTCCATCGAGGGCGGCGCCGAACGGCTCGGCGTTCTGGATTTGCGATCCGATGTGCACGCTGATTCCGACGGGGTCGAGGTAACGCGATCGCTTTGCCTCCTGGTACACCGGCCGGGCGGCCTTAATGTCGATTCCGAATTTGTGCTCGCGCAGACCGGTGCTTATATAAGGATGGGTCTCCGCGAAGACGTCCGGGTTGACGCGCAGGGCGACCCGGGCCCGAACCTTCCGCCTGGCCGCCCGCTCGGCCAGCAGGGCCAATTCCGATTCGCTCTCCACGTTGAAGATGAGAATGCCGGCGGCTAGCGCGAGATCGATCTCCTCGGCCGTCTTACCCACACCCGAGAACACCACCCGGCGAGCGGCCTTCTTATTCACCTCGAGGAGACGTAGAAGCTCTCCCCCGGAGACGATGTCGAATCCTGAACCCTGATCGGCCAGCAGCTTGAGGATAGAGAGATTGGAGTTTGCCTTTACGGAATAGCAAATGAGGTGATCCCTATGAGCAAACGCCTTGGAGAAAAGTCGATAACGATCGAGTATCTGCCCGGCGGAATAGACATACAGGGGGGTGCCGAACTTCTTTGCCAGCGAACGGAGAGAGACGCGCTCGCAATGCAATTCCGATTTGCTCCTGGGATAGTGGAAGGGACGGCCGGAGTTTGCGGTCTCGTGTGTCAAAAGCAAGGGGCCTCGCGGGAATGGATTGGCTGATTGACCTTCAGCCTATCCGGGTTCCGGGGATTCTCCAAATGCGTCTAAACAGCAACACGAGTGAAGAACACGCGGAGCGGGCGTCTCACTGTCTCCGGCGGAAGCCCCTCATATATTCAGTTAACTTGCTATGTCCAGATTCGTGGTCGCAGGAGGAAGCGCGAGGGGCTCCTCGGGCATCATCATCCAGAGCAGTCCGTAGGCCAGAAGACCGACGGGAAAGACCAAAACCGCCAGCAGGACGGCGATGACCCTGATCAAGGTCACGTCCCATCCATATTGGTTGGCGAGGCCCCGGCACACGCCGGCCAGTTTTCTACCGGCGCGCGGTCGCGTCAATAACCCCGGGGGGACAGCGCCCGACGATCCAAGGGGTCCGGGCTCGGTGACTGCTTTTCCACAGGTGGAGCAAAAACGGGCGCCACTCGCCAACGACGACCCACAGCCAGCACAGAACGATGCCATTCGGTACCTCCTATCTATATATATTGAACGCCGACTGCGGTTTCACAATCAAGGAAAACCGAACGGCATTTGTAAATCTGCCTAACGCGCTGTAAATGGAGACTTTAGATACTTCCGGGCAGAATCTGCCTGCGCTGAATCGCCGTCCTGGCGAAGCACCACTTCGTACTGCTTTAGCGCCATATCTCGTTCATTTAAAAGATCATACATCTTGCCCGAATTGAGATCGCAGCGGCTTTTGAGATCCGGGCTGATGGTCGGCTGGACCGTGGCCTGGTTGTAGGCCACGGCGGCTTCGGCATAATTCTTCTGCCCCTGCAGGGTGTCGGCCAAGCCGAACCAGGCAAGCTCCAGGTGGGCAGAGGGGAAATATCCTGACTTTTTGGCCTGCTCCAGTAGCTGCTGATACTCCGCGATCGCCTCTTTGCCCTGGCCGGCATCCTTAGTAAGGTTAGCCAGCTCCAACCGGAAGAGAAAGTCCCGGGGGTATTCCTCGGTGAGGGATTTGGTGACGGCAATCGCCTCATCGTACCTCGCCTCGCGGCGGAGGAACAGTCCCAGCGCCGTCCGGGCCTCGACAGAAGTCATCACGCCGCGTTCTCCCGCTTCACGCAAATCATTGATGCCCTTTGATTTAGACCCGGTGATGCCGGCGGCGCCAGCGACTAGCTTGAGGCCAAAGGGCAGGCTGCCGGTCACATACTGGTGGACGCCGACGATGAGTTTGGCGTCGACATAGCGGGGATCGAGCCGCAGGACTTTCTCATTGTCACTGCGGGCCTGCAAAGCGACATGGAGGGCGGAAACAAACCCACGCTCGATCAGGCCGATGTAGACCGCATGCAGGCTGCGGCCCCAGCCTCGAGCGAAGAGCGCGTCAACATCCTCGGGATGCTGGCCAAGCTGTTTATCTGAGAGCTCCATTGCCTTGGTGTACAACGAGTTAACGCGGTCGGCCACGGCACGGTCCACAGCCACTGCGTGTTTGCCGTTGAGAAACCCGTCGTGGGCATAGAAGGTGGTATCGAGGAGATCAAGGCGATAGAGTTCGCGGAAGATGACCGCGTCCAGCACGTAGTCGACTGCCAGTGGATTGTCGGGGTTCTCGGCCTGGATCTTTTCAAAGCGCGACAGCGCGCCATCGTAGTCCAGAATGTAGAAGCGTTGGAAGGCCTGGCGCACTTGCGGGTCCAGGTTGAGGGGGTTTGTATCCACCTCGGATGGTGTGGTAACCGCGCCACGTCCAAATGCGGGGAAGAGCGCCAGGCAAATGGCTAACCCAATGATTGAACACAGCTTAGACCTGACAGGAACAGAGAGAATGGGTTGCTTAAATTCCCCATCCGACGCGCGAGCGGGAATGGGAATAGCGCTGCGGAGGATTAAGCTGCGAAATTTTTCACTGAATTTCATTAAGTAGTAGTAATTAGCCAGACTGTTAGCGCATAAATAGGTAACTAACGGCAAGTGGTTTCCAGGGCATGTTGCGATAGGGACACGAACCTACCCTAAGGTATCTGGGGAAACGAGGAGACGCTATGACCAGGCAGGAACTCCTTCGCATCGTGATTCGCCAGGCACGCGCCAACGGTTTCCCGTTCCGCAAGTGGTTTCAGAGCGTGATTGAGCCCTCCTGGGACAGCTTCGACGATGCCGTGGAGACGCTTGCCCACGGACGTCGCTACTATGCTCTCCTTTTTGCTCATGATTTTGCCCGGACGTTCTGGAAACAGGGATCTCAGATCAGCTTTGTGGTTCCCGCCGCCAGTTATACACGGCGGGACAAGGACGGCCGCATCGTAACGGTGACCCGCAAGCCCTTCACCCGGCGAACCCTGAAGGCCGACGTGTGGAAGTACCACCTGCGTGAAATGGCAGCTCATGACGAGCCACTCCGGTATATCCGACGTTTCCTGGTTATAGAGGGAGACGTACAGCAATCAAAAAGTGTCGCTTCTTAGTTACCTTTCGGTGATTTTTTTCGCGACATTTTTGCGACTAACGAGTGATATACTCCCGCCCCCGGACAGCCTACTCTCGGCATGTAGGAATCGGTAAGGAATGGTAGTCCGGTAGCTAAGTCGCGGCCCCCCCACCGCAGCCCCGTTTCCGCCCTTCCGTTCTGACAAGAACCGCATTTCCGTCCTCCCCCAAGTCACGGTAATAGAAGACATGGCTTTCGGTGTCGTCAAGCGAAATGCGATGCGTAGTCTGCCCGCTGGACAGCCGGGAGGGACCCAGTCATGAAGATAGCTCTAGCAGCATTGTTCGCCGCAACGGTGGCCACCACCACAGGGTCTGCATTTGCTCAGGACATGGCCCCGCAATCAACGGAGCTGGTCCCGGCAGGTGTTCCTCTACGCGTGGAACTGGACAAGAGCTATCCTATGAAGCCCGGCACACGAATTCAGGGCCATCTCACGGAGTCTGTCTATTTAATTGACCATGTTGTCGTTCCGCTTGATTCCAAGGTATATGGCACCATCACCGGAAAGCATTCTGTAAGCCGCCAGGCGCGCACCGCGGCCATGTTCAATGGCGATCTGACCCCGCTGAAGAATGCGGATGTCACCTTCAGCGACCTTGAAACCCCGGATGGACGCCATTTCAGCATCGATACCGACACCACAGAGCGCACCGCGAAGGTTGTCCGCATGGAGGCTCCCGATCAGGCGCCCCGCCGCTCTTTTGGACAGAAAATTGCTGCGGCATTCCGTTGGACCAAGCGGGAAACCGGCGCTGCCTTCAGCTCGCCGCACAAGATGGACACGGCAAAACAAGCTCTCTATGCCCAGATCCCGGTGCATCCTCAGGAACTCTGGGCAGGAACCCAGTTTGACGCGGAACTGAAGCAGCCATTGGAGTTAACCGGACAGGACGTGCCGGCACCGGTACCTGCCGCAGACCTTGGCGAGCTGAAGCTCACGGGCAATATCGAAGCACGCCTGGTGGATCCTGTGGATTCCAACACCGCCACGACCGGTATGCCAGTCGAGGCCGTGTTGACCCAGCCTCTGTTCGAGACCGAGACAACGACACCGGTAGAAGTAGCAGACGCTACGGTTCCGGCTTCGGTTCAGCCGCACGGGAAACTGTTGTTGCCCGAAGGCACGCACCTGATCGGCAGTGTCGTCGAGGCTAAGCCTGCTGGCATGTTCGGCCACAACGGCAGCCTGCGGTTGACGTTCCGGAAAGCAGAACTGCCCGAGGGCGACGAGCGGGTGGTTCACGGCCATGTGATCGCGGTTGAGAGTGTGAAGAGCGACCGCGTACAGATCGACAACGAGGGCCAGATCAAGGCCAACGGCTCTAACCGCTTCCTGGCACCCATCACCCTGGGTTCGCTGGCGGCGGTGTCGGACAGCACCGGTGCCGGCCTGATCAAGGAAGCCATGACCAGCAACGGGCTTGACCTGCTGACTCGGGTCATCGGAACCGCCGCCGGGAGCGGAGGCCTGATTAGTGGCTTCGCTTATTACGAGGTCGGTAAGGTGGTCTTTGATACCTGGATCGCACGCGGACATGAGGTCGTCTTCGCCAAGAACACCCGCCTCGAAATCGAACTTGCCCAACGATAGAGAAACACAAGAATTCTGAATCAGCCCTCCGTTCGCGGAGGGTTTGCTTTTTCCATTCGAATTCGCTGACAACGATCCGTCGACCACAATGGTGAGGGGCAAATGGGAGATGGTTCGTTGCATTCGCGAGATTCGTTGCGTCCGAGAGTGGAACCGCAGATCCCTCCACACTGCGCTTCGGTCGGATGACAAAGGGAAGATTGGCTCTTCGGATTTGCATTTGCGATATGGACGGGAGAGGTTCGGAATGCATCCGTCGAACCTAACGAGGAAGTGCGAATGGGAAATGCCTCATCGCATTCGTGACTGTCGTTGCTCCGGGATCGGAACCACGGATCCTCCGCTCCGGTCGGGATGACAAAGGGAAGGGGTGGCGCTCTCAGCGAAGGTTGGTTTGTGGCGGAAGGAAACAGCAGGTCCCTCCACTTCGCTGCGCTTCGGTCGGGATGACAATTTTGTTTGGGTGTTGGGGGTTTGTAACGGAGGATTCGGGAGAGCCGAAAGGCGCACAACACATCTCTTCGCTGCGCTTCGGTCGGGATGACAAAGGGAAGATTGACTCTTCGGATTTGCATTTGCGATACGGACGAGAGGAGCTTCAGAATGCATGCGTGAATCTAACCAGGAAGGGCGAATGGGAAAGAGCAATCGGCATTCCGGAAGTATGAAGAATTACTTGAACTCCATCGCCTCAAACCATACTCATTAGGGATCGAGGCGAAACAGGTGGTTCATCGGCCCTTTCCCTTTCCCAACAGGATATGCAGAACGCAGAGCCTCGGTGACATATGCCTTGGCGGCAGCTACCGCGTCGCTGGACCCCAACCCGGAAATGAGCTGACAGAGGAGAGCGCTCGAAAAAGCGCAGCCAGTTCCGTGAGTCGAGTTGGTGTCAATCCTTTTACCCTGTAGCCAAATCTCGTCCCCCGCGGCGGTCAACAGGAAATCGTCCGGCCGACCCAGGTGGCCGCCGGTGACCACCACGTTCAGCTCCCGGTTGCCGCTCAGACTGGCAATTTCCTTGAGCCGGTTAGCGGCCGGCGGTACCTGCTCTCGACCGATCGACTCTTCGCCAATGAGGATAGCCAATTCGTGAGTGTTCGGTGTAATCCATCCGACGCGATGGAGGAGTTCCTCTCGGACAATGCGAATGCCATTTGGATCGATGAGTGGGGTACCGGAAGTCGAACGAAGGACCGGGTCAAGGACAATTCGCCCCCGGGCCGGCTTACCGGCTTGCGCGGTCAGAAAGGAGGCCACCTCCCCGGCGACGGCCGAGCTACCCAACATACCAATTTTTATGCCGGAAAGAGAGACATCCTCCGCCAGGCAGTCCAGGGTCTGCCGCACCAGGCTGGCGGATAGAGGCTCCACCGCCCGGACACCCAACGTCGATTGAACGGTCAGAGCAGAGATGCAGGCGACGCCATAGATATCGTGGGCGGAGAAGGTTTTCAGGTCGGCGGTGACCCCAGCCCCGGAGCCAGGATCAAAGCCGGCGATGGTAAGTGCTACAGGTCTGGTGCACATTTCAGGGTAACGGCGTAAATCTTCTGTTTTCCACGATTTTTCGGCTCAAATTCGGGGCAAAACCCGTTGTGCCAGTGTATGCTCCGCCGATGGGGTTTTTTTGGGCGTTCGATGACTTTGGTGAGCGAAGAACTTAAGTTAAACGCAACAGGAAACCCCCGGATATCGTCTAATAGGTAGTGCTGGTGAACCGCTTTTTGACAGGAGGAAACGCGAATAAGTAATTGATAAATTTTGACTTAGGCCCGATGCACTCCATAGAATAAAGATAGGAGAACAATGTCCACTATCGCAACCCAGACTCATTGGCCCTTAGGGCCCGCAATTCTTGCCGGCGCGGTACTTTCCGCCATCTGCATCAACCCCGGATCCACTTTAGCTCAACCAGATTTACCGCAGGCACACACACAAACTGCGGCAGCAACTTCAACACATCGCCACTGGCATCAATTAGGTCGCGCCTCCTGGTACGGAGGTACATTTCAAGGCCAGGCGACCGCGAGCGGCGAACCCTTCAACATGAACTCCATGACATGCGCGCATCGCAGCCTACCGCTGGGGGCAACCGTGTTGGTGACAAATCTTCGCAACCATCGATCGGTTCTCGTCCGCGTGAATGATCGAGGTCCGGTACCCGAATCCCGGATCATCGACCTTTCGTACGCAGCCGCGAAGATCCTGGGTTTCCACGGTGTCGCCCCTGTGCGACTGGACCTGGTCGACCCATCGCTAAGCCCGACTCAAATTGCACAGCTCAGCTGGCCAGCTCAGTTCCAGAGATGATCGAGAATAAGTCGGACCGTAATCCGTCCGATCGCTTGATTGTTGCGCTGGATTTTCCCGACGCCAGGGCGGCATTCGCCCTGGTGGATCGGTTAGAGGGAGCAGCCCGCTGGTTCAAGGTCGGCCTGGAACTCTATATTGCCGAAGGGAACTACCTGGTGGCGGAGCTGCAACGGCGCGGCTTCTCTATATTTCTGGATTTAAAGCTTCATGATATTCCCCACACCGTGGCCTCGGCCGTACGCGCGGCTTCACGGCTGGGCGTGAATATGCTGACCGTCCATGCCGCAGGCGGACCAGAAATGCTGGCTGCCGCGGTGGAAGCTGCGGACCCTGGCCTCTCTTTGTTGGCGGTTACCGTCTTGACCAGCATGGATGGGGCACAACTTGAAGCGACTGGTGTGCCTGGAACTACGGCCGCCCAGGTGGAACGCCTGGCAACCATGGCCTACGCCTATGGGATTCGGGGATTCGTCTGCTCCCCAGTTGAGGTGGGTCATCTACGCAGCCAGCTGGGCGCCGAGCCATTGCTCGTGATTCCCGGGATACGTCCCGAGGGAGCGGCTCTTGGGGATCAACGGCGGGTGGCCACACCGGCGGCCGCGATGGCAGCCGGTGCTAGTTATCTGGTGGTGGGGCGCCCGATTACCAGGGCGGTCAACCCCGGAGCTGCGGCAAGATCGATACTGACTCAAATGCAGACCGGAGTTGGGTCAGTCTAAAGCTTCTCGTAGAAATCACAGGCCGAGCAGGAGATATAAACGCCTCCGGGAACTCCGCGCTCCCGATCCTTTACTCGTTTCACAATGCGAGTCGCCTTGTTGCATTTCGGACATTCAATGCCCTTGGACGTGTCCATCATCTTGGAACGGTCGGCCGTCTTGGCTACTTTTGCCATGGTCTATCTCTCCTCTTAACAGGCTTCGTGCCAAACTTCCGCTGGAACCTCTTCAACGCGGTTTCGTATGATCCGGGGCGAAACGGAAGGCGCTGCTAGCAGTATTTTACACGCAAAACAAGTCTGACCGGGACGGTCGAATGCAAGGTATTCAGCTGTCCGTGGCAACAGCAGGGGCTAAAGCCCCCGTTGTTTTGGCCGGGGGCGGCACGACTGAAGTCGTGCCCTGATACAAAGCAAGAAATCTGACTCCTGAGTGCCTAGTTCACTCCGCGAGCGTCCGACACATTGATCAGCTGCGACGACGGAGTAGAGCCGGGAGGGGGCGGAATTGGCTTTGGCTTTTGATCGTCGGGATACTGCACCGGCTTCAACTGGCGATCTTTGTCGACCGCATCCGGAAGGTCTTCCCCGGGCTTGCGCAAGCTGGGCGCGGCCGTCGGCCCGTGTTCCTGGTTGGGGGCCGTGGGAGGCGCATCCCCGAGGCGAACCTGGTGCACGAATTGCCCAGCAAAGTAGCCGTCGGTTTCATCCTTGTCACGAATGACTGGTGGCTGACCAACATCGGCAATCTCCAAACGGATTACGCGGTTGCCATTGAAGCGGACAAACTGGACCTGGTGCGGTGCCTGCCCATATATCCATTCCTCAAACGGCATCTGGCCGTCCATTTCGCGCACTTTCTGATCGGGCTGGCCCACAGCCTTCAATACCATTTCACGGTTCATGCCGACCAGGACTTCGTGATTCAACACGGCGCCCTTCAGTTTCGGGGGTAGCGTGTCGGCGAAGGCCTCAACCGGCGTCTTGAGCGAAAAGTCGATCATGGGGGCGATCAAACCGCGCACCTGAGCGGCAGTCATCTCCGGGACAAACTTGGTGAAGACCAACTGCATCCGTGCGCCAATGGGAACGTGCCCGTCATCCTGGGCCAGCGGCGCCATCCCGCCCATGCCGCCGACTTGCACATGCTGCAGGATGTGATGGTGTTTCTCCGGTCCATCGTTAAACTCGAACAGGATCCGGTCGGGTTTCACTTCGAACCTGGTGATGACCACGCGGTCTCCGGGCTTGGCCGAGACACCGTACTTCTCCAACTCCTCCGCATAGCCGTTTCCTGAAGGACTGATCGGCCCATTGGCATGAAGCACGATCCCTTTCGTACCCAGGGGCAGGGGGCGAACTGCGAAAGCTTCGTCGGCCTGAAAGGTGCGAATGAGCTGCTGCTTCGTCCGCTCCGTCAGCGGCTTCGAATCGAGCGCGACAGTCGTGGGTTGGACGGTGGTGAGATTGGCTTCCTTGGGACCCAGGTGTTCCCGTTGCACGGTGAACACTTGCGCATTTGCTAGAGCGCAACCGCAGAGAGTGGTGAATGCCAGCAACGCAGCGGCGGGAAAGAATTCTTTGGTCGTGAGCCCAACCATGGCGATTCCCTCATAACGCCAATAATGGGCCTTCTGATAGGTGATTTGCAAGTAACGTTTCGAGCGCAACGGCAACAAAGTTTGAGGGTAGCAAATTACTCCGGCGGCTCTTGGGGTTCAGGACCAGATTGGGGCAAGGCGGGGGTGGCCGGCCGGGGGGATGACTGGGGCAAGGAGGCAATTTGAACCAGCGTGGTTCCGGCGGGCGCGGGCGGAAGAATCACCGGGTGATGCGGCGCCAGGGTGCTGCTCATCGCATCGAGGTCGACCGGGATACCCGCAGGCACAATGACCGGTTGGGTATAAAGATAGGCCAAGTTGCGGGTCGTCCGGTAGACGACAAAGATGCCGATAAGCAGGACCACGGCGGTGACTGCACTGGCTTCGGGGCCGTAGTTGCCGCCGGTCATCCACTCTGGACCGACCGTGTTGCTCTGAATGACGGGTGAGAATTGGGTGATGCCACTTACCGGGAGGCCAAACAGAACGCACATGGTCGCATTCCAGGCGAAGTGCCAGCCCCAGCACACCCAGAGCGCCCGGGTGCGCAGATAGGCCACCGACAGCAGCCAGCTACTGAAGACGGTAATGAGAAAGCTGGCGCGGTTGGCGCCAGGATTGAACATGTGCAAGGCGGCGAATACCACGGAGAAAACGATCGTCGCCAAGGTGGGTCCTACAGCCTCGATCATGCGCTGGAAAGGATATCCGCGGAACGCGACCTCCTCGGCCAGCGAAGCCACGGCGAGCACCAGCAGATCGATGATGAGAATTCCGAACTGGCGGGGAATGGCCCAGAACGTAATGATCAATCCGCCGCTGAGGACCAGGGGCAGGATGCTCGCGAGCAGCATACCCCAACCTAGTGCGGCGCCGAGGCCAAACTCTCTTTGCCAGCCGGGACGGAAATCCAGGCCCATGCCACGGATGGGTTGGCGACCCCGGCTGAAGATGCGCGCCATCGCGGCATAGCCGATCACCAGCAGAAAGAGCAAGGTGCCGCGCTCAACAAAGGGAAGCCAAACACCGGTCGCCAAGCCGTTGGCGGCGTGGACCGAAATGCCCTGGGCAATGTAGAAGTAGATCCCGGCGATGATGACGTAGCCGAATGCACGCACTCGATCGGCGGCGGAGAATTGGGTCAAGCGCATGCCCCTATCGGCATAGTTGTTTTCAGGCGTTGGTGTAGAACCGGGCAATCTCCCGGAACTTGGTCAGGCGGCGCGCGATCCTATCCTCGACCGTCATGGCCTTCAATTCATTGAGATGCCAGGCAAGCTTTTGATCGAGCAGTGCGGCAGCGGCGACGGGATCATTTTGGGCACCCCCGGCGGGTTCCGGCACCACATCGTCGACACAACCCATCCGGCTCACATCCTCGGAAGTAATTTTCAGGGCGGCGGCGGCCTGGGCGCGTTTGCCGGCATCGCGCCACATGATAGAACCGCAAGCTTCCGGAGCAATCACCGAATAGACCGCATTTTCCATCATCAGTACGCGGTCGGCAACCGCCAGAGCCAACGCGCCGCCCGAACCACCTTCGCCGGTGATGGTAGCGATCGTCGGCACACGCAGCCGGGACATCTCGCGGAGGTTACGAGCAATGGCTTCGGCCTGGCCGCGCTCTTCGGCCGCAATGCCGGGATTCGCGCCGGTGAGATCGATGAAGGTGAATACCGGACGGTTGAATTTTTCGGCAATCTTCATGGCGCGCAGCGCTTTGCGGTAACCCTCGGGATTGGGCATACCGAAGTTGCGACGGACCTTCTCCTTGGTTCCCCGCCCTTTCAGGTTGCCGATGGCCATGACCTCTTCGCCGTGGAAGCGCGCCATGCCGCAAGCCATGGCGAGATCGTCGCCGAAGGCCCGGTCACCGTGGATCTCCGAAAAGTCAGTAAAAATGCGTTGGATGAAATCCATGGGGTAGGGCCGCTGCGGGTGCCGCGCGAGTTCAGTCTTGATCCACGCTGGATTCGTCGGTTCGGCGACTACCTGTGTCTGCTCAAAATTTGCTGCCTGTTCGGTCATGAGACTTTCGATCGCCTATGCCAGCGCGGAAAGCCTGCCGCTTGGCCATTGAATCTGTCGATTTCTGGATTATATCGTTTCCGGAATTCATGGGGGACACAAGCGAAAGCGGTTGTTGGGCTTCGCCCATCGTTTTCGTCCCACGTACGCTTTGGCGAACGTGGGGCATCCGTCGATCCCCTTCGACCTGCCGCTATGACACAGACTCTTCCGGTCGAGATTTGCGGGCGCTAGTTTCGTTTCCAAGATGAATTGTCATCTCGACAGAACGTTTCTATTCGAAGGCTTGTACTGCTCCCTGGCCCAGGAGTTGTTCGGCTCGCTCGATAAAGCCGCGGTCGGCAGCTACGGTTAGACCTTCGGGTTCGAGCATCACGCAGTATTCTCCCCTGCTTTCGAGGTTGATCATGAGGCGGCCGGGGCCTGGCGCCGCTGTGATCATGGCGCGCAACGAGCCGAGCATCGCCTCACTGGCACCCTCCAGCAAGACGCGGATGCGGACGTTCTGCGGCAGCTTGATCCGGATGTCTTCCAGGGGCTGCACACTCGAAACCGATAGCTTGGGCGCGGACTCATCGTCGTCGGCGCGCAACACCCCCTTGACCAACACCGGCACTTCAATCTTCAGGCTCTCGCATAGCCGCGAATAGTCCTTGGGGAAACAAATGATGTCGATCTTGCCTACGGTATCTTCGAGCGAGGCCTGGGCGTACATCTCCCCTGAGCGTTTGGATTTGCCGACCTTGAGACCGACAATGACTCCGGCAATCGCCAGCAGGTTTTCTGGTTCGCCTCCACCGCGGCGCCGTGGGGGCGGAGGAGCCTTCATCTCCAGCGCTGTCGCGGTGTCGACCACGTTCAGGTTACGCAGCTTTTCTGCGTACTTATCGAGCGGATGGCCAGAGACAAAAAAGCCCAGTACTTCCTTTTCTGCTTGCAGCCGCTCGTTTTCGTCCCAGTCTGGCGTGTTGGGCAGATCATCGACGCTCTTATGACCGTTCGTCCCGGTTTCGAAAAGGCCGGCAAGGCCCGCAAAGAGGCCGTGCTGGCCGGCAACCAAATCGCGCTGCGCCTGCTGTGCACGCTCCATCGCACGGTCCGAGACCGCCATCAGCTGGGCCCGGCGCCCGAACGCGTCGAGCGCTCCGGCTTTAATGAGCGATTCGAGAACGCGCTTGTTCATCAAGCGCAGATCTACCTTCTCGCAAAACTCCCAAAGATTCGGAAAGCCGCCATTCTGTTCGCGCACGGCGATGATCGAATCGATGGCGTTGCGGCCAACGTTCTTGATGGCCGTGAGCCCGAAGCGAATACCAGTTGCACTGGGTGTGAAGTTGGCGCCAGAAATCTGCACATCGGGAGGCTCGACAGAAATTCCCATCTCGCGGCATTCCTTGATGTACTTGACCACGTTCTCCGGCTTGGAGATTTCCGAGCTGAGAAGCGCTGCCATGAATTCGACCGGATAGTGCGTCTTCAGATACGCAGTGTGATAGGCCAACAGTGCGTAGGCCGCAGAGTGCGACTTGTTAAAACCATACCCGGCGAACTGCTCCATCAGGTCGAAGATGCGGACGACCTTATCCTTGGGATGCTTGCGCTTGATCGCTCCCTCGACAAACCGGGTGCGCTGCTTGGCCATCTCTTCGGGATTCTTTTTGCCCATGGCGCGGCGAAGCAGGTCGGCTTCGCCCAGCGAGTAGCCGGCCAGCACGTTGGCGATCTGCATGACCTGCTCCTGGTAAACGATCACACCCAGGGTTTCCTTGAGCAGGGCTTCCAACTCGGGCAATTCGTAGCTAACGACCCTGCGGCCCCACTTGCGCTCGATGAAATCGTCAATCATGCCGCCCTGGATCGGGCCGGGACGATAGAGCGCGTTGAGGGCGGTCAAGTCTTCCACAGAAACGGGTTTATAGCGGCGCAACACGTCGCGCATGCCCCCGGACTCGAACTGGAAGACCCCGGAGGTGAGGGCGCGGTGGAAAACTTTCTCGTAGGTCTCCGCATCGTCCAACGGGATCAGCGACAAATCGAGCGCGCTGCCTCGCTTGCGCTCGATCAACTGCAGAGCGTCATCGATCACGGTAAGCGTGGTGAGCCCAAGAAAATCCATCTTGAGCAGGCCCAGCTTCTCCACCGCTTTCATGTCGTAGGCAGTGACGATTTCATCATTCTTGCTGCGGCAGACCGGTACCAATTCCGTGAGCGGCTGGGGCGCGATCACGACACCAGCGGCATGCAAGCCTGCTCCTCGTACCAGGCCTTCCAGTTTGCGGGCGGTGTCGACCAGTTCCCTCACCTGGGGTTCCTTGTCGTAGGCCTCCTGCATCTGCGGCGAATCCTGCAGCGCCTTGGTGATGGTGACCCCAATGGTCGCGGGAACCATCTTGGCCACACGGTCCACTTCTCCGTAGGGCAGATCGAGCGCCCGGCCAACATCCTTAATCGCGGCGCGGGCGGCCATGGTATTGAAGGTGATGATCTGCGCTACCTGTTCCCTGCCGTACTTGCGGGTCACATAATCGATCACCTCTCCACGCCGGTTCATACAGAAGTCAATGTCGATATCCGGCATGGATACACGTTCTGGATTGAGGAACCGCTCGAAGAGAAGCGCGTTCTGGAGGGGGTCGATGTCGGTAATTTCCATCGCGTAGGAGACCAGCGAACCTGCTGCCGAACCACGGCCGGGTCCTACAGGGATGTTGACCTCGCGGGCGTACTTGATAAAGTCCCAAACGATGAGAAAGTATCCAGCAAACTTCATCTGCTTGATGCAGTCGATTTCCCGCTCTAACCGCTCTTCGTAGTCGGAGATGGGGCGCCGCCGCAAACCGCGCTCACCCAAAACACGAATGGTCGTGTCGAGCCGCTTGCGGAAACCCAAACGACAGACCTCGGCAAAATAACTGTCGATGGTGTGTCCGGGGGGAACGGCAAACTCGGGAAAGGGATTGGTGACCTTATTCAGTTTGAACGAACACCGCTCGGCAAACTGCATGGTGCGGCTGACCACCTGCGGGGCGTGGGGAAAAAGCCGCTCCATGTCGGCCGCGCTCTTGACATAGAACTGGTCAGTGTCGAACTTGAAGCGCTTGGGATTGTGGATCGAATCCGCAGTCTGCACGCACAGCAACACCTCGTGCGCATGGTGATCGTCTTCGCAGAGATAGTGGCTGTCGTTGGTGGCAACAAGCGGAATGTCCAGCTCTTTTTCTAAGCGGAAGAGGTCAGCGTGGATCTTCTTTTCCAATTCCAGGCCCTGGTCCTGAATCTCCAGAAAGAAATTGCCGCGGCCAAAAATGTCCTGATACTGGGCGGCGGTTGCCTTGGCCGCATCGTACTTTCCGGCCATCAGGTTGCCGCAGACCTCGCCGGCCAGGCAGCCAGAGAACCCAATCAGCCCCTGGGAATGCTTGGCGAGATAATTCTTGCTGACACGGGGTTTACGGTAGAAGCCATGCAGGGAGGCTTCGGAGGTGATCCGGACCAGGTTGCGATACCCCTCTTCGTTTTCCGCCAACACCAGCAGATGGTGATACTTATCTTTTTCAGGGGCGGCGCGATGGTCCTCCTGGGGACAGATGTAGAGCTCGCATCCCAGGATAGGCTTGATACCGCGGGCGGTCGCCGCTTCAAAAAAATGGACCGCGCCGTAGATGTTGCCATGGTCGGTAATGGCCACGGCCTTCTGTCCTATGCTGTCAACGTGGGCCACGAGCTTTTCGACATCGCAGGCGCCGTCCAGCAGCGAATAATCCGTGTGTAGATGTAGGTGGGTGAACTCAGCCATGGGATAGCTCTAGTTTAAGCTGCAGAGCTGATCCCAGGGCGGAAGTCCGTGTGCAGAACTGGTGCAGTTTGAGGAAAAGCAGGGTTGTTACTCGCCTCAGGCAAACTTCATGCAAAGGGCGAAGTTGCGTTTGAGGGAAAGGGGGCGGAAACTACGACACCAGCAAAAGATCGAGTTCCGGCTTTGCCACGGCCACGAATTTGTGTCGTGGAGCCAGAGAAACGCGCCCGTCGCTTGCAAAGAGGAAATCGTAATCGACGTGACACTCACCGCAGAGCCAAAAGTGTTCAACCTGAACCTGGGCCCCCATTCGACGGGTAGTGCGTATCACTCTGCCGTTACGAAGATAGTGAAGTTCTTTGCGGCAATCCGGATTCATACATTGGGAAATCATGTAGGACCTCTCGGGTAACTCCGGTAAGCATACTCCCGTCAGGTTACCTGCGTAGGGTACCTCTGCTCCAAAAGTTGTACGCCGGTACCTTCTATTATCCACAGGGGTATCGAGGTTGACAACGCCTCAACATTCTTTTTTACAGTGCCAAATGCGCTGCTTCAATTACTTGGATGCATCGTTGAGGGATCCGTTGTGCGAAAGGTCGCGCGACGCTGGTGGGATGGCGACCTTAGTTATGAAGTTTTTTTAATTTGAGGTGACTTCAGGAAATACGTCTTGCGCCGTCTGAAGCCCTGCAGAGATAGATGTCGGCATCGATCCCAGTGATTGCGCGATAGCGCTCACGGATCTCCTGGCGAAATTTGTCGGCCCTGCTTTCCTCGACCAGGTTGACGGTACAACCGCCGAAACCGCCGCCCGTCATGCGGGCTCCGTAGCAACCTGAAATGCCGGAGGCGATCTCGACCAGCGTATCCAGTTCAGTGCAGCTGGCCTCGAAGTCATCGCGGAAGCTACGATGTGCTTCGGCCATCAGGGTCCCGAAGGCCTGCAGATCACCTCGCTCGAGCGCCGACGCGGCAGATTCCACCCGCTTGTTTTCAGTGATGATGTGGCGGCAACGGCGAAAGACGCTTTCCGGCATTTGCTGCCTGCACTCCATGAGCTGTGCTTCGGTGGCATCGCGCAGGGCAATGATCTCAGGTATATGGCGATGGAGAATGCGTGTGCCCTCTTCCACTTCTTCGCGGCGCGTGTTGTACTGCCCGCCGGCGTGCTCATGCTTGACCATGGAATTGCAGATGATCAGGCGCACATGAGGGGGAATGGGCAACAGGCGGTATTCCAGCGACCGGCAATCCAGCATCAAGGCATGATCCCGCTGTCCTGCGCATGCGATGAACTGGTCCATGATGCCGCTGCGCGCGCCGACAAAAGCATTCTCCGCGCGCTGGCAGGCGAGTGCAACGGTGGCCAGCGGCAACGAGGTCCCAGCCAACTCCAGCAACGCAAATGCTGTGGCAACCTCAATCGACGCCGAGGAACTCAGCCCAGCGCCCAAGGGCACATTTCCCTGGAGCGATAATTCAAACCCGCCGACGTGCACGCCTTCCTGCGCCAGGCTCCACGCGACCCCCATGGGGTAGTCACTCCAGTGCTTGCGGGCTGCGACCGGCAACGGGTCCGCAGGATAAGAAACTTGTTCGCCCATGTTTTCCGAGGAGAACACAATTTGTCCATCCTGGCGTGAGCGAATGGTGGCGATGGTGCGGAAATCGATGGCCGCAGGCATGACGAATCCACCGCTGTAGTCGGTGTGCTCGCCGATCAAGTTCACACGACCCGGCGCAGCGCAGCGGAGAGCCTGCTCACCTGCTGCGGAATAGCGGATTGCTACATCGTCTGAGGAGGCCATGGTTGTCTTCTGGGTGCTCTCGTCATTGCCGCTCTATTTTGACTTTACCTTGGATCTGAGGCGTACGGACCGTCGACGGCCTGTCGTTGGAGCTAGGGGCTTTAGTTCAAAGGAGTGCCTACCTTTTGTGCTGCCGCCGTGATGAGCATTTGATCCAACAGCAGGGTCGCAAACGGATCGCGACCGTAACTCTCAAAACGGAAGGTCGTTACTAGGATACGGCCCGGCCCCTCATGCAGTTCCGCAAGATAAGCACGATTGGAGTTTAGCCAGCCGTAGAAGACGCCAGCCAGCACGCTGGGGGAATCCTGCTCTCCCAATCCGCTGATCACGAACTCGGGCGTGACGGAGGCGGCTTCCCAACCCAGAATCGAATCATCGATTACCGGAGAGAGAGGTTTCCAGAGCGGGCTGGAGGATTGAACCCAGTTGAAATTGCTTACCCAGTCGCCGGTCAGGTCAGAACCTTCGCGAGGCACAATACTCAATGGATTGGGCCGGGGCAGAGCCTCCCGGCTTTGAGCGAGCAACAATACATTTCCGCCCTGGTTGACACGCGCGCTGGTCGCGCCATCGAGCGACGATGAGATCCACAGCGAGCCAGCCGCACTCTCATCCACTACGGCAAGCCCATTGGCTGCAAGCGCAGCACGCAAACTCTGCAGCTGGTTGAGCGGATCATGGATGGCCACTGTGAGCGTTGAAATCGGCGGCGTTTGGGGATAGACCGCATAGCGGTAGCGATTCTGAGCCAGCGTCACGCCCGCAGCGTTGATCAGTTGGAGACGGAGGAACTCAGGTGTCGCCGCGCTCACCTGAGCGGCTTTGAACTGCAGCGTACCTTCGGCAGCTAAAGCACCCGGCGCGGGCATCTCGTTCAATGGCAGCATTCCTGATTGTCCGTCCGAAGTCTGCCACAGGATAGTTGATCCTTCAAGGTCCGCGGCGGAATAGTGCGAGAGCATGAGTGGAAGTTCCACCGGGAACCCTGCGGTGAAGTTATGAGTCGCAAAGTTGGCCATCAGTACGTCGTCCTGCTGCAGTTTGCTCAGTTCCTCAGAAAATATTTTGGGCCGGCGCCACATGCTCATCAGTCCGTTGGCTTCCCAATTTGCATCAGTTAGCTCGGTGATGACGTAACCCTGGATGGTATCCCGCTGGCGCATCTGTTCGATTTCATACTTGAGGGCCAGGTACTCGTGTTTCTCTGTGGCCAGGGCAAGAGCATCGTAATCGGGATAGATGCGATTGAAGCCGTAGGTCCGCAAGCGGTCAAAGACTCCGGCCGCGCGCGTTAGTTCGCGCCCGTTAAAGTCGCGCGGGAACCACCAGGGCAACTGATCTTGCGGCGGCAATTGCGGTAAACCCCAGTTGCCGAACTCTGAAACCAGGAGCGGCTCCTGGCCGGTAGCGGCCGCGTCGCCGTACGAGCTGAAGAGCCATTTAGGGCGGCCAGCATACCCCTGAACCCATTGAGCCCAATTGGCCGCGTGGTCGGGGATGGAATAGTAGGTGTGCCAGTCTGCGAAATCCGATTGCAAGTGGAAGCCTCTGCAGCAGGCACTATCGTCATCGATCAACCGTCCCAGAGGCGCAGTGAGTTGCTTGAGATCCTTGAAAGTCGCGAGCAGCCACGCCCGTTGATTTGCCTGGGTTGAATCCATCCCCCACTGCTCGTTCATGATGCTCTGGATGACGATGGACGGATGATTCCAGTCGCGCTCCACCTCGGCGTGAAAGGTGTCGACTCCTCGCTGCGCCGCCTCTGGGGTCCAATGGTATGCATCGTTCCACACCGGGATCTCATACCACACGAGCATGCCGGTTTCGTCGGCCGCTTCCAGATAGCGGGGATCGGGGACCTTGATATGACACCGCAATAGATTCAATCCCATGGCCTTCGATAAGAGCATCTCTTTGCGGATGAAATCGGCGGAAGGCGGTGTGTAAATACCCTCGGGGTAGAAGTCCTGGTCGAGAGCAGCTCGCATATAGAACGGCTTGCCGTTCAGGAAGAGGCGTCCATTGGCGGCCGTAAGCTCACGAAACCCAAAGCGCGCGTGCACGAGTTGATTCCCTGCCCTCACCTCCAGCGAATAGAGGTTGGGGTGGTCACCATCCCAAAGCATGGGATGGGCCACGTGGGTCTGAGCGCGCGCAGTCGTTCCGTCCGCAGCTAGTTCGAACCGGGCCACGGTTGCCCCGTAGGGGTCGAAGAGTATGGCCTGCAGCGGCTTCGCGTTTGCGCTGCCAGCCAGCCTGGCTTCGACTGTCAGGTCGCCGCTGTTGTGGGGGGTGACGTGCACCCACTCAACGTAGCGCATGGGCACCGTTTCGAGGGTGACCGGCTGCCAGAGTCCGCTGGTCTGCACGTACCAGTTCTGTTTTCCGTGGGGAATTTCGTTATAGTCCAATCGTTGTTCAAGTGGAGGCAGCGCAGTATTTTTTGGCGGGTTGGGCCTTAAGACCTCTTTGGGCGGCGCCGTGTTCTGTATCGGCGTAGGGACAGGAGCAGGCATAGGGGGGTCAAAGACCCTGACCAGAATCTCGTTGCTCCCGGCGTGCACTTTCCCTGTCAGATCGAAGGTAAAGGGTGTGTATCCGCCCTCATGATCGCCCAGCCGCTTGCCGTTGACCCACACCACGGCAAGGTAGTCCACGGCGCCGAAATGAATCAGCTGCCGCGTGGCCGGCTGGGGTTGAGGCAAAGCGATGTTGACTCGATACCAGCCAACACCGGCATAGTCGCGAAGGTCGTCAAACTGCGCGTTCCAGGAGAGGCTGGCACGGGCTGGACGCCACTTCGCCTGGCGATCGACCGTCGCTGCCGAGAACTGCGCCTTGGGATCCGGACTGAACTGCCACATCTGATCGATGGCCTGAACCTGCGCATCGACGGCTACGGCCGCCAACAGGACGATGAGAGAGGTGATGGCCTTGGCCGCTGTGCGCATAAACGTGGAATGCTCCCTTTGGAACCGCCCCTCGAAAGCATATAGCAACCGGAGCGATGCTCTACGGCATGGCCAAGGTGCTGCCCCAAACCAAACCGTGATCGAGCTTTGTGCAATGCATCACCGTCGCGCGAGACGAGGATCGAACTGAAACGGGATCATGGCGCCGATTCGCAACTTAGCAAAGTCTCGATGCCGTGGATTGAGCAGATAGTTGGACTCCCCGGGAACCAGGGTACTCGGCACGCGCAGTACGGCTGAGGCGCCGCCGGTCACCCAATCATCTCCGATCGCCTGACTTTTGGTCGGTGCGGGGTCTGCCTTCCAATTCCTCGGCAAGCTGGAGATATCCAGGTCGCGCACATAGGAAGGGTCCATCGAAACCTCGAAAAGAACGTACTTCTTCAGGAGGTCCGGCGAATCCAGGTGCACCAACATCTCCAGCGCTGCCAGGGCTTGTGACTGGGCAGTGTAAATCATGGACACGCCTGGACTGTTCCATCGCCCGCCGAAGAGGCGGGCGCCCTCACCGTCGAATGCGGACCTGGCATGTTTTTGTTTGGTGATTCGCCAGGCGGAAAGGGTCAAGAAAAGATCCCGTGGTCCAGGCGGCCGATCAGGTCTTCAACCTCTCTGGCTCCTACCTCGGTCCGCGCATACAGCAGGGGCGTTTGACGATTCAGCGCCTTCTTTGGGGATGTGAGCCAATTGACGGCAGCGGGCACATCGCCCTCGAACAAATCCACACACTTCTCGAACAGGCTGGAGACCCTGAGCAAACGCTCGGATTCGCCGGGTTCGAGTCTCCCTGTGGTTTTTCGTCGAGCCAGGGTTCGTTCCGGAATTCCAATCACCGAGGCTAACAAAACGAGGGACACCCCGCTGTTGGCTTCGAGGCGCAAAAGGGCTTCATAGGAAAACCCGCGCTCTATCTGCTGCATGAGATCCGGGAGATCGCTCGCGTCTAACCCGAGGCTCGCGCCACGCTTGCGAAAATGGACGACGCGGCGGAGGGCAGGCGCGGGAGCTTGCTTGGTCGACGCTTTGGCTGCGGCCCGGGTCATGCATTGATGGTAGGCTGCTTGCTGACACGGTGTCAAAATTTTCGTGCCAAATGGCAGTGATCACTTCCCTGCCCGGTGTGCGAAGTCGACGACAATCTGGATGTGGCGAAATTCAGCCGTGGGTCCGGCCTGGTCCATTTCCTTCGCAACCGGATCGACGGTCAGGTCGTATAAGCCGGGCGAAACCGGCGTCAGCTGTGCTCCGAGCGCCTGCAACGGCTTTTCGGTGGTCCGCAATTCAATGATCGAGTTCGTTGCGTCTCGCGAGACATCGGCTTTCAGTACCAGGTTTGCTGCCTGGTAAGTAACAGCGGTTAGTTTGATCGCTTTGCTCGACTCACCTACCAGAGGACCGGGCTGTCTCACGCTTACCGATACCCCTCCTTCATACCGAATCAGACACTGGCTTTTTCCTTTGGGCAGCGTGAACGTGACTGTGGCGTGTGTGTCCTGCTCATGGGCATCCAGTCGCGCGTGCACTGGCTTGCCGTCTACATCCACGCCATTGAGATGAGCTCCCGTTGGAATTTGCGGGGAGAAAAGGAGCTTCACCGGGCTGCCCGAATTTTCCGCCTGCAGTTGCAGTTCTCCCGGCCGCTGGGTGATGGTCATTGCTACGATGCCGTCCGAAACCTTGATGTTACTTACTGACATCCTGTCCCAGTTGGCCGGGAGATGTGGTGAAAATTCCAGGGAATTGGTTTGCGCTTGTGTTGCCAGACCCAGTAGACCATGCACGGCAGAGGAGAGAAATGCCGCCGAAGACCAGGTTTGCTCGGGAACCGACTCGGTTTGCTGATGATAAAAATCACCGGTGAGGAGTTCATGCATGTGCCCCATGGAATCGAGCGTGCCCCAGGGAACGAGCGCACGCCAGATGGGGAAGGCTGTGTAGGGCCGGTGCTCCGACCAGAATGCCGATGCCACAGCGGCTGTGCTGACGGGCGAAACACTTCCACTGGCGTAAGAGCCCGGATCGAATCGGGGTGAGCTTGCGGCTACGCCCCTGGTCCCCCAGTCGGTTTCGAAGTCGGAGGAAGCAACCTGATCGAGGATTGATTGTGATCTACGGCGATCCAGAATGGAGACGAGATGAACCGCGCTGTCGCTCCGCCGGAATACGGGGTGGCCTGATTGGTCATAACCGTCGATCCAGAAATTCCGTTGATCATCCCAATAACGATGGGCTACGGAGCTTCTTGCTTTTTCACTTAGCTGCATCGCCTCTTCGGCCAGCGGCGTATGTCCGCTCAACCTGGCCAGCCGGGCAAAGGCCGCTGAAGCGTCGACCCAGCTTGTGGAGAGGTTGAGGTCGTCAGCAATTCTGTCTTGCTCATTGCCCCCTTCTTTGGTGGAGGGTATACGGGGAAGTCCGTCGGTCGCGTCGAGCAGCGATTCGCAATAGTGATATGCCGCTTCGAGCCCGGGCCAATTTTGGTCTAGAAATTTTGTATCCCCACTGGCCGAGATGTAGTGATCCACGGTGGTCAGATAGTCGAAGGTTATGTCGACGTGGACAAACATGTAGGGATACCTGGTCGCCCAGTCGGCAGGATCAGCACTCTGCGAAAGCTCATGCCAGATCATTCCCGTGCGGGCGTCCTGATATTTCGCGATGAAGGCAAGGGTCTTTTGTGCTCTGTCGTAGTTGCCGCTGTTGACCAGGGCGTCGATGGCAATGAGGCCGTCGCCGGCAAAAAACCAGGCGTATTGCGGACGCCGGCCACCTCTGGACGGCCCATATCCCGCAACCACGCCGCAGCCTAACACTTCATTGCATACCCAGGCCTGGTCGAGCGCGATCTGAGCCCAGGCGAGTTGTTGGTTCACGGCGTTGTCTGGAGTTTCAATCCGCAGGTTGCCGGCAAGCAGGTTAGTGTAATGATCCCGCGCCTCCGTCTCGAGCTTTGTCTCTCCATTGATCAGGTCACGCATGCGTGCTGCCGGGCTGGAGCCGTCGTCGTTGCGAGCAACAACCACGGTGGCTGAACGATTGGCGCCACCTCCCGCGCGAACGGCAAAGACCAACTGATTGCCCAGCGTGCCCGGTTGGGCGCTGTTCAAGACCTCGTCGTGCGAAATCACAGCAGGAGAGCCGATCCACGCGTGGTATTTGTGGGTGGCTTCCGCGAGGAGGTACGCGGACGCGGCTGGATCCCAATGGGTGTTCTGACCGCCGACAGACAACGGCCACATCAGATCCAGTACGGGCGTGAAATGGATGACAACGTCGATGCTGTGGCGGCATTCCACCGTGTAGGTGAATAGGATGGCCTGCTCATTGAGGGGCACAAAAAGCTTTTCCCGGACAACGAAATCGGGCCCTATATAGGTGCGGGTAATCGCTTCGGGTTCATAGGTAACCCGACGAAGCACGGTGGATGCTTTGATTTCGGTCGGCTCTCCGGATGAACGAAACCCAAGTTCGTAGCCGTTGATGAGTTGCAGTGGATAGGCCCATAGTTCCAGGCCGCTCGACGCGTAACCCATGACGACAGCTTTGCGTCCGTGAACTGCAATGAATCGTTCTGGGGCTACCGAGTCTGTGTCGAAGGATTGTTGCGCCGGTAGCCGGGGAGAGGAGAGAAGGAAGAGCAGATACATCAGCAGGCCGAAATAGACGGGTCTCACTGTTGAATCTGTATACGAAACCGAAAGAGAAACCGCACTCCCCCGGTCGAGACGACAATCTTGTTTGGGTACACCAATTCTCATTCCCAAGGTGAAGTTGTCCGAAAACATTTCCAAGAGATTTCCGCGGAACTGCAGATCCCTCCACTCCGCTTCGCTCCGATCGGGATGACAAAGGGAGAGGTAACGCTTCCATTCAGATCCGATGCCGCGGATGATGAACAGCAGGTCCCTCCACTTCGCTTCGCTACGGTCGGGATGACACTTCTGTTAGGAATGGAGAAATGAAAGAGTGAAAGACGTTCACCTCGCAAACTACACGACCTTCAGATAAGTCGAGTACCTTTCCTCTCCTATGGCCGGAAAGGATCGGAGGTGCAAGGACCCCACACTCCACTGATCTCCGTTCCTGGTCGCGGCTAATAGCTGAGCGCGCGTGAGCGCAGGCTGCTCATCCGTAATCGCAAAAAGGACGAGAGGACCATAGAGCAGCGCCACCAGATCGGGATGCTGTTCGTCCACCGCTTCCAGGCGCAAAGACATGGGCAAGGTCAGCTGAATACGATCACCGTTCTTCCAGGTGCGGTGAACGGTCGATAGACTGCCGGCCGTGGTCAGGGCCGCGACGGGCTTGCCGTTCACCAGAATCGACGCGCCCTCCTGGACCCAACCCGGGATACGGAACGCAATTGAGAACTCGGCGTGGTGGGAAGCGGCCAGAGTGAACTGCACCTGATCCGAAAACGGGTAGTTGCCGGTCTGGGTTAACGAAAAGGGCTTTCCATTCTGCTGCCAGCGAAGCGTGGACGGAATGTAGAGGTTCACCAGTACCCCATCCGCACTCTGAAAGTAGGTGTTGATTCGGTAGTCGGCCGCTACCTCCGGCAAAGTACCAGAACAACAAGGCCACGCGTCCCGATGGTAGAACTTGCTGCCCGCCATGTTGTAGTCGGAGTAGTAAAAGGCGCGGCCATCCGGCTGCAATGGTTTGGCTCCCAGCACGGTGTTGTACATGACCCTCTCCATGCTGTCGCCGTAGCGTGCCTCGCCGGTCACGCGCAACAAGTAGCGGGTCAACTTGAAGTGGGCATACGAACCACATGGAGTCTCGAAACTATGTTGGGTTTTGGTCAGGCTCTCACCCAGAGCCCCGGATGTGGGACCGACAAACATTTCATCCGGCCCCCAACCGCCGGTGGCAAAGCTCTGCGTCTCCTGGATCATTTGAAAGGCGTTTCTCGCTGCCTCCAGGTGCTTTGTACTATTGAGCGTCAGGTAGGCCTGCATGGCGGAGCTAAGAGCGTTGGTATAGCTGTAGGCATGCCTACCCGGTAACACATTCTTTCCCTGAGAAAGCGGATCGAAGTAGGTATCGTCTTTGAGAAAGCGAATGCCCAGTGCGCGATACCTATCTCCCGCGCCGCGTTGCCAGGCGAGGAACTGATTCTCCGGCAAGGTGTAGGGCTCATCCCAACAATAAGACTTGTCACCGGGAAACATCTCGTCATGGGGGAACGAACACATTTCCGTGTCGCGGTCGAGCGCCCTAGGCGGCAGATGTGGGAGCGCGGCGTCGGTCGTGCGATCAAGGATGGAGAACGCATCCTCCTGCTCGCAGAATTGATGCGCATCAATCAATCCCTGCACCAACTTGTCATAGGTGTACGCGGGGAAACGGAAGTGGGTGTAAAAGGCTGGACCAATTGTGGCTGAGTATCCCTGCAGCAGACGCTGCACCTTGGCGCGCTTATCCTCAGCGCCGGTTGCCGCATAGCCACGCGCCAGCGCGGAGATCCATTGACCAAAAGAATGGGCCGGAGCAAACCCATGGTCGATCCCCACCCGGTAATCGTATCCGGCAAATTCGTCGTACCAGCCACCAAGATCGGGGCCCGGTGCAGGCATACCGGCGCGCAGGCGGAAAGGCTTGAGCAGGCTGTCTTCGTTCAGGCCCATCAGCACTGCCTGGGTCTGTTCAAATTGTATTTGCTGCAGGCAAGGAGCAAGGGCAACATCGCGATAACCAAACTCACGCAGCAAGGTGGGCGGCGCAGCCGGGCCAGCGAATGCCCGCAATCGTTTTTCACCGACCCTCGCCGCGCCCGCCAGGGCGGCAAGCTGCAGGAATTTTCGTCGCGAGCGCACTACCACGTGAACTTTACCGTCTTCTCAACGTAGCCTTCGCCGGCGCCAAAATCAACCTGCATCGGGCGTAACGATGAATTGTTGTCCGGCGGCATTTGGGCACCCTCAATATGAAGCCGAGCCCGGGTGTCGTTGACTCGCAGCATGAGGATCTGACGACTATTGGCAGCGGCGGATAACGTCAACGTCAGCGAGTTCACTGTGGACTGCTGGTCAATCACCTTCATCTGTTGCGTTGACGCCCCAGGTTCAGGGAGAGCGTGGTCGATGCCCACTTCTACGGCAGGTAGTGGAATCTGCAGCAGGTTCCCGGACCACTTCGCGCCCCGGGTCTGCGAAGCCAGCACCACCTGGGGGCCAGAGGAACCGGCCGGCCGCACCATCAGCATGGATCCCTCGCGCTTCATTTCCAAATCAAGATCGCTGCCGGCAAAAGGAATGTGATGCAGCGCCGCCTTGTCCCATTGCGCCGGCAGATTCGGTGTGACCGTGAGCTTCTTGCCGGATGCATCCCACTCCAGGCCGAAGAGCCCGCGCACTACCGGCGAGATCACCATGGCCGACGACCAGAGCTGATGAGACGTACTGCGACCCAGCGGCGCGAAGAACTGGCCGGAAAGCAGTTCTGTCACGGCTCCTGGATCCTGTGCCCAGGTCAAATCGGCATTCTGCATCAGGTGCGCGTAAGCGGAGAGACTACGGCCGTTGCGATATTCCGAAACCGAGACCCATCCGGTGTAGAGTGGCCAAACTGTGCCCTGGTGATAACTGATGGGGTCGTAGAAAGGTACCGTCGGGCTCAGATCGCGGGTGCCCCAATCGGTCGAAAATTCCTCTGTTGCCCAGCGGTCCAACATCGGCTGAGCATGTTGCAACTTATAGCTGCCGTCCCAGGAGGCGACTGCGGGAAAGATGGTTGGACTGGGGTCTGTAGAGCCATCGGCATTGCGGCTAAAGGCATAGAACCCGCCGCCGGGTAGCAGATACTCCTTCTCGATGGCTGTGCCGATCCTGGCCGCCCGTATCTCTGCCTGCTGCGCGATTTCGGTGTGTCCCGTGGCACGGGCGAGGCTAGCCATCGCGGTGCTGGCCTGCTGATCCAGCGCCGCCAGGTAGATTTCCTGGTGAGGCATGCCAGGCGGCCAGGATTCCACCCATCCTGAACCTTCGGTGTTCTCATAGATTCCATCGCCATCGGAATCGTGGGAAGTCTCGAAGGTCCAGGCCTTATGGAGCGCGTCCCAGTTAGCCTGAATGAACTCCGTATCTCCACTTATTTTGAGGTAGTCTTCGCTGGCCATCAGGAGCAATGGATTCGCATCGGCGGAGGCGGAGGCGTACGGCAGACTCTTCCAATCCACCAAGTCCGCGGTCTGCGCCCATTCATGAATGATTTTGCCTTCCGGGCTTTGCCGCTTGATCAGAAAGTTCAGCTCGTCCCGCGTCAGCTGATAATCGCCATAGCTGTTCACCGCGTAAAGCGTCCACAAGGCGTCACGGCCAAAATACCAGCCGAAGCCCGGCCTGGCCGAATCCCCCGAAGTGTAAAAGCCCGCGACCAGGGCGGTCTCGGCGTGTGAGGGAGTCGTCTCTACGCGAAGCTGATCGATAGCCACTTGAGCCCAGGCGAACGCCTGGTCGAGTTTTTCGTCTGGCGTCTCAATGCTCAGGTGCCGGGTGGAGAATTTTTCAAAGTGATTTTGCGTATCGCTGTAGAGCTGATGAAAGTTGTGGTTGAGCGCCTGCAACTGTGCGGCTAGTGCGGATGTGGTGGCCGCCGCCTGGGTTTCCGCAGTGGTCATCAGCAGAGGGTACAGCTTATCGCGATCAGTGGCTGGATCGAAATGAATGACAAACTGCAGCGGATAGTCTTTGGGCCTCTCTTGGTAGGGCGGCAGAATTCCGTACTGGGCGGTTGGCATCGCCAGTGCCGCCGCGTGATCGGGGAAATTCAAGTGGAGTACGTAAAAGCCCGATTGCCCTGACTTCACCCACTCGGGTGAAGGCCGGTCGTCGGAGAGCGCCGGCCACATGCGCTGCATTTCCGGGGTGAAGCTGAAGGTGAGCGTCATTGGCCGCACGGCCTGGATCTGGTAATAGGCAAGGGCTCCTGCACCATCGGTCGCGCTCTGCGGCGCAAAGAGGATTTCGCGGATGGTGAAATTAGCGTGAGAAAAAGTGATGGTCGTGTGACCAGGCTGAACGTCGATGGACGCTGCCTGCTCGTTCACATCGATGGGCACGGCATAGTCTTTCATCTGCGCCGTAATGCGCATGTGGCTGAGAATTTTCCAGGGAAAAATCCACGCTTCAAATGTTCCATCTTGCTGGCCGAGCAACGCTCCGCGGGGACCGACCACGCTGAACGGCTTCACCGGCATGATGCCGGTGCTGATTAGTAGCTGCCCAGGCTGGTTGGCCGCAAAATACGGTAGCGGGCGCAGATCAGCTGGCGGAGTCTGCGCGAGAGACGCAGCTGCCATGAAGACAAAAAGTATGGCCCAGGGCCTCATATTCCTCTCCATGTAACCACGAGTGTCACATAAGAAGAAACAAAGAGGCAGGCGGTCGTTGCCGACGCCTGCCTCTCAAGAAATTCAAAATCAGAACTGGAATCGGGCGGCAAACTGCAACCGGCGCATCGTGGTTCCGTCCTGAGAAGCCACGATGTCAGTGATCAAACCAGAGCTCGTCCCGCAATCGACGCAAGCGCTGGGATTATTCAGGTTGGGATGATTGAAGACGTTGAACGCCTGAGCTGTGAGCTGGAAATTCAACCTCTCAGTCAAGAAGAATTTCTTGGCCAGGGCCAGGTCGGTATTAATCAGGCCAGGTCCGAACAGTGAATCTCTCTCGATATTGCCGAAGGTTCCCGGGTTGGGCCGGCTATACGGCCCCTGAACCTGTCCTGCATAGGCCAGAGTGGGTACCGGGGTGAAGTAGGAAACGCTATGCGTCTGGGCATTGAACGATCCCTTGCCCAGGCTGGCCTGTGGCCCCGTGCCTATGCCATTGGGACGGCAAAGGCTGCCCCCCTGACCATCGATGTCCTGATCTTCGGTGCACAAGCTATAGGAAGGAGTAAACGGCAAACCAGTTTCGGCCGTCAGCGTCCCGTTCAGAGCAAATCCGCCGACAATCTGGTTTGCCCATCCAGGGAGGTTGCCACCGATGGGCTTGCCCTTGCCAAAGGGCATATCCCAGTTGCCGGCCAATACAAATGCATTGCGGCGGTTGTAGTAGCTGTTTCCGTAGTCAGCTCGCGGATCCATGAAATAGTAGTCCGATTCATGCGCGCGCGCATGAGACCAGGTGTAGTGGGAGAGGATCTGGAAGCCTTGTGCATACCGTTTCTGGAACAGCACCTGTAAGGCCTGGTAGCTGGTGGTAGCCTCATTCGCGTTGTAGCGCAGGGACTGCGTCCATCCGAAGGGAGCACCGAACTTGACCCCGAGATCCGCCTGCGCGGTGCCGTCATAGTAGGGATACCGCTCGTTCAGGGTGTAAGGTGCCCCGGTTTGGGGGTTGATCGGTTCGTTGCAACCGACCGGCGCACCACTGCCAACGCAATCGAAGCCAGCAAGGGTCTGCTGGTTTGGATTCGCCTGGTTGGACGAATCAAACATGTTGTGCACGCCATGGCTGCCGATGTAGCCAATCTGCAGCGACGAGGTGCTGTTCAGCTGCTGCTGGATCATCAGGTTCCATGCGTCAAGAGTGGGTACGCGCATGGTCAATGGGCGGGTTGGCTGTTGAATGCCGTTGGGCAGGGGATAATTTCCGCTCGCTGGAATTGCTGGGAAGTTATACGCCGACGGTCCCTGGGTCAGATTGAACGTGTAGTAGTTCACGTTCGGTGCATTCAGGTTTTGGGTGATGGCGGTTGGGTAGGAGAAGGTGAGTACCTCACCGAACGTATCGCCCGACCAGCCCATCCCATAGGTGCGTCCGTATCCTGCCCGAACCACCGTGTTGGGGTGCCATTGCCAGGCGACACCGACCCGCGGCGCCAGGTGCGAATACTCCATATTCACGTTGAGGTTATTCCCGTAACCCCCGTAGCCTGCGATACGTACGTTCCCAGTATTCAGGTCGAGCAGACCGCCCTGCCCCTTTCCGGCAACCGATTCGGGGAAATACAGCTCCCAGCGCAAGCCGTAGTTCAGGGTCACGGTTGGGGTAAGGCGCCATTGATCCTGCCCATAGAAGAACATTCGCTTCTGCCGCTCGGCCGCCGCGGTGTTCTGGATGACCGTGCGGTAGAAGCTGTTTACATCCCCCAAAAGGAAGGTGGCAAAGCCCAGACCCTGGCTCCCGGTAGAGGCCGTGACCGAACCTGGAAATTGAAACTGCCCGGAAAGAAGATTGTTGTTGTTGACCCCGACCAGGTGATTCAAGGCGAAACGAATATCTCCACCGAACCGCACGTTGTGGTTTCCAATGGTGTGCGACCAGTTGTTTACACCCTGGAACTGACTCTCCGTCTGCAGGTAGGTCTCGGCGGAGGTCCCGTAGGTGATGGTCGAGCTGCCATTGGCTCCGTTGGCCGGTACGCTGACCTGGAACTGGGGAAGACCGCCGGTCAACGAAAGGTCTCCCTGGTTGACACCAGGAATGCCTAATTGGGTGCCGAGCGGCTGATTGTAATTGGGCCCTTCCTCATTGATATTGAGGCGGAACCATCCGAAGCGGAAATCCGTGAGCCACCGGGCATTCAGAGCATAATCGCCGCCCGCGGCAACGCTCTGGTCGAGCGCCGTGTCGGTTCCGGCAAACCCGCCCAATCCAAATCCGGGCCCGCCGGCGGCCCCAAACACAGGAGCGCCATCCAGGCTGGAATTGAATCGGGTATACCGTCCGAAAAAGTGGAGTTTCTGCGTAAATTGATCGTCAACGCGGACATCGAACTGGTCGGTGTTGAAGCCGCCGGAACCGGAGCCGGCGTAATTGTTGTAGATGCTACCGTTGCCGAAGTTGGGCAGGGGCATCGCCTTCATAAGATTGACTGAGGGGGCCGACAAGCGAGTTGCAGGGAGGATATTGCCGGCAAATGGCGTACGGCCTGCCGCACCGGCCGGATTGCTCTCCGGGTCGTAGGCCTGGTAGCTCGATCCACCGCCCAACCCGGCATTCAAATAATCGCTCAGATCGCAGTTTCCCCCTGAGGTGCAGGTGCTGTGAGCTAGCGCGGTGGGGACGGTGGTGAGAATAGTGGTGCCGGTCTTTTCACGCAATCCCTGGTAATCCCCAAAGAAGAAGAGCTTGTCCTTTTTAATGGGGCCGCCGACCGCGCCGCCGAATTGGTTGTGGACGAACGAGGGAATCGATCCGGGGGTCAGCTGGGTGAAGGGGTCGCGGGCTTGCTGCGCATCGGAACGGCGGAATTCGAAGACGGAGCCGTGGAAATCGTTGCTGCCTGATTTGGTTTGTGCCGTTACCAGGCCGGCCACGGCGGTGCCGAACTCCGCGTCGTAGTTCTGGGAGGTGACCTTCATCTCCGACACTGCGTCGAGGTTGGGATTGATGACGGCAACACCTTGAATGGGATCCTGGTTGTCGGTCCCATCGAGTTCATAGCCGGTGGCAAAGGGCAATTGGCCGTTGACTTCGATCTGTTGGCTCTGTTGGGGGTTGGTCGCCTGCCCAACGTTCCATCCAATATAGGTAGTTCCCGGGGTCAGCAGCTCAAATGCGGTGAAATTTCGTCCCAGGTTGGGCAGGTCGGAGACCGCGCGGGAGTTGAGAATCGTGCTGACATCCGCCCGGTCGGTCTGGAGCAGCGGAGAGGCTGAGCTGACGGTCACCGTGGTGGTGGCTCCGGCCGGAGAAAGCTGCAGGTCCACCTTGGGTGAGGTATCGGCGTAAACCACTACGTTGTCCGCTGTGCTCTTGCTAAAGCCCTGAGCGTCAACATCTACCCGATAGGTGTCGGGGATCAGGTGCTGCACCCGATAACCGCCGCTTGCGTCGGACTGCGCTGTGACGGACGTGCCCTTGGCGACATCGGTGACGGTAATTGTCGCGTTCGGAACAACTGCACCCGTGTTGTCCGCAATGGTTCCGAAGATGGATCCGTAGACTGCCTGGGCCGTGGCGGACGGTACGAAGGACGACACCAGGGACGAAAGTGAGACGGCCAACGTCAAATAAAGGAAGGTGCGGGCTTTACGTAGTCCTTTGCTACACATGGGAACGCCTCTCCAAAGTGGTCCATAACGGTTTCTGGCTAGCCTGTGCGTCGTCTGCCAGTTTTCGTGCTACGCGGGGGTGTGCTGTGGGACAACAAACGCAACGGATCCCGGTTCCATCAAATTGCATCCAAACGATAAATGTGTGTCAGGGTAGGAACGGGTGTGTCCTGCCCGACGGAGTGGCTTCAGCAACCACTCGCCAGTCCCACCCAAGAGACTCTTACTGAACATCAGAATTGCCAACGTTGTTTACGGTGAATTGACAGTGAAAAGAAGCCAAACGGGTGCTGCTTTACAGCGTGCAGGAGATGTTACGCAGTCGCTTCACGAGTCAAATGACCCCAGATTGACGCTCATTGAACGGGTGATAGCGAGCAATCAATTCCGTAGCTCCCTGCGACTGAGCGAATTTCTGCGGTACATCGCCGAGTGCGCGGTCAAGGAAACGCCAGAGGCGGCAACCGAACAGCAGATTGGGGTTCACGTCTTCCAACGGTCACCCGGATATAACAGCAGCGAAGACAGTATCGTCCGAACCCACGCCCGCCTCCTCCGGCAGAAACTGGCAGAGTATTTTGCTACCGATGGTGCGGCCGAACCCACGATCGTTGAGGTTCCCAAGGGACACTACCTCCCCATATTCCGCCTCCGTCAATCCGATCCGCCGCCTGCTCCCTTCCCGATACCGCTCGAGCCCAAGGTGATCGAGGCTCCGCTCGCACCGGCTAGCCGGCGTTGGAATTATTGGAGATCGACGCCCCTGGGGGTTGCTCTAGGGATTCTTCTTGTGGCGGTCCTGGCTGGTTCGTCGTTGTTGCTTGCTCGGACATGGCAAAAACCGATCGCGGCGAAGACTCCGATGGAGATTTTCTGGGCACCGTTCTTGTCGGGGGATCCACCCGTGGTGATCTACAGCAATGCCCGGTTTCTAGGGGATTCTAAGACCGGCCTGCGATACGCACCCAACGGAGTTGACCCGGCGAACGGACCCATCGTGGACCACTACACGGGGATCGGCGAGTTGACTTCTGTATACGAGCTGACCAAGCTCTTCGACGCTCAGCACGCCAACTTCGTTCTAAAGCGCAGCTTGCTGGTGACCTGGGACGAGGCAAAACAGAGGAACCTGATCTTCATTGGCTCGCCGGCGGAAAATCCTTCATTGAATGCGCTTCCTTCGCTCTCTGAATTCACCATGGTGGCAAAACCGGAGTCAGCGGGATTTATCAATGACCATCCACGGCCTGGCGAGTCGGCCGTTTATTCGCGTCCGGAGCATCCACTCACTATGGACTATGCGGTCATCGCGCTCAAGCCGGGGGTTCAGTCTGGCCGGCGGACGCTGATGTTTAGCGGACTGACTACGCTGGGTACCCAGGCGGCGGTTGAATACGCTTCGCACAAGGACACAGTGGCAGAACTCTTGAAGTCGGTCTCTTCACCGAACGGAGAGGTACGGCCCTTTGAGGCGCTACTGGCGGTCACGCTGGAGGGTGGAGTTCCACTGCAGAGTAAATTGGTTTCGGTTCATGTTCATTAGGGAATCGCAGATCAGGACGGCCAATATGAATTTGTCAGTCGATGCAGCGAAAGCGATTGTTGGGCTGCGCCCATCATTTTCGGCCCACGTACGCTGAGGCGAACGTGGGGCACCCGTCGATTGCCTCGGATGCCTACTGTCTTCCAAAGGCTGCAGGTCGAAAGCAGTGGTATCCCACATCTCGCAAAAAACGAGCGAGATATGGGACACCCAGGTTTTTGTTGCGGAGCCAAAACAAGTCTGAGTCACTGAACTGGTTGAAGTTTGAGTTGGTTGGAGGCGTGTATCTGAGAAGCGGCGTCTAGTTCTTTTTTGGCGTCGTCTTCTTTTCCCATGCTCCGATAGGCCTGCCCCAGGAGGGTGTGGGTGATGTAGTTGCCTGGGTCCATCTTTAGCGCGTGCTGCAGATACAGGGCTGCGGTTTGCGGATCGCCACGCCGGAGAAAGACTTTTCCCATTTGGATGAAGGGCCCAGTGCTCGAGACGTCGAGAGAAATGGCTCGCGTGAGTGCCTCCTGTGCTTGCTGATACTGCCCTGTCCGGGTGTAAACGTCGCCCAGGCGGTCATACACTTTAGGGTTGGCGGGGTTGATGGCACGTTCCTGTTCGAACTGGTCAAGGGCGTGGGTGATGTCGGACTTGTAGAGGTAGACCTCTCCCAGCATGAAATGCGCCAAAGGGAGCTTGGGCGAAATCTCCAGTGCCTTCTGCGCGTTCTGAGCGGCGAGTTCCGGCAAATTGGCATCGAGCAGCATTTCGCCGGTCAAGAGGTAGGCTGCGGCTGAGTCCGCGCTTACGCCGTATTGCGCGGCGAAGGCGCCGCGGGCGTCGTCATAGCGGCGCGCATTCATGTAAGCAAGGCCGAGCACATGGTTCGCATCCGCATTCGCATTGGGCATCCACTGCCGCACCCGCTCCAGATAAGGAATAGCGGCTGCCGGTTGGCCCAGACGATAGAGGGTCAATCCACGCATCTGGACGGACTCCAGATCGGCTGGGTCCTGGGCCATCGCTGCGGCGAAAGCACGCTCTGCATCGATCAATTTGCCGCTGCGGTAATCCGCGATGCCAAGCTCGCGGCTCGAGCCTTTCGCCGGCGGTGTGCCTTGCCCGAGACACATCAAACCAGGCATCAGAGCAAAGATGAGGAAGCGGAGTTTCAGCATAGCCCAAATAAAAGAATACGCTCCACAGTGCTAGCATTTGCAAAATGGCTGTTGGTCATAAATTGCTGGCCGCGGTGCTGGCAGTTGCACAGGCTCCCTATCCCGCGAATACGCTTCATCCTCCCCCGGCATGGTTTGTCGATGTAGCCGCGCAGGCGGGCCTGCAGATGAACAATGTCAACGGTGAGCTGAATACCAAGAGATACATCATCGAGACCACGGGCAGTGGCGTCGCCGTGCTCGACTACGATCGCGATGGCTGGCCCGATGTCTACCTGGTGAATGGTGACGCTCTGGACGCGCAAGGCCACGAAAAGACATCGCCGACCGGGCACCTTTATCACAACAATCACGATGGAACGTTCACCGATGTGACGCGAAGTGCGGGGCTTACCGCAAGCGGCTGGGGTCAGGGCGCCTGCGTGGGCGATTACGACAATGACGGCTTCGACGATTTGTATGTGACCTACTACGGGAAGAATCGCCTTTATCACAATGAACACAACGGAACGTTCAAAGAGGTAACCGCAGCGGCGGGGGTTGCGGGGAGCGGCGGGGAGTGGGGCTCGGGCTGCGCTTTCGTCGACTATGACCGCGACGGCAAGCTCGACCTCGTCGTCGCAAACTACGTCCACTTCGATATCAAGACCGCGCCTCGCCCGGGCGAGGGTCAGATGTGTATATGGAAGGGCGTCCCGGTGATGTGTGGGCCGCGCGGTCTCGACTCCACACCCAATGTGCTTTACCACAACCTTGGCGGTGGCCGCTTCGCCAACGTCAGCGTCCCCAGCGGCATCGATAAGACCAACGGGCACTATTGTCTTGGCGTCTCGACACTGGACTACAACCGCGATGGTTGGCCTGATATCTACGTGGCGTGCGACAGCACTCCCAGCATTCTCTACCGCAACAACAAGGACGGAACCTTCACGGATGTTGCCGTCGACGCTGAGGTGGCCTTTGATGAGGATGGCCGCGAGCAGGCGGGGATGGGCGCAACGGTAGCTGACTACAACGGCGATGGCTTACTCGATATTTTCAAGACCAACTTCTCCGACGATACGTCGTCGCTTTACCAGAACAACGGAGACGGTACCTACAGCTCCAAAATATTCGACGCGGGGCTGGGATTGAACACGCAGTACCTGGGTTGGGGGGTGATGTTCTTCGATATGGACAATGACGGCTGGCCGGATATTCTCATCGCCAATGGCCATGTCTACCCGGAAGTCGATACTGCGCATTTAGGGGCAACGTACAAGGAACCGCGGTTGGTTTATTGGAACCAGGGGAATGGGAAGTTTAAAGACATCAGCCGCTCTGCAGGACCCGGCTGTACCGAGCCGCAGTCAAGCCGGGGTCTGGCTATCGCCGATTTCTGGAACGACGGACGCTTATCGGCGGTCATCAATAACTCGGGGGCGAAACCCCTGCTGCTGGTAAACCAGGCAGCGAATACGAATCACTGGATTGGCATTAGCGCAGTGGGCACGCGATCGAATCGCGACGGCATTGGGGCGAGCGTGTCCGTGGTTGCGGGCGACAAGAAGTGGATACAAGAAGTTCGCAGCGGTTCAAGCTATCTCTCCAGCAGCGACTTGCGCCTGCATTTTGGCCTGGGAGGTGCTTCGAAGATCGACCGGATCGAGATCGATTGGCCCAGCGGAATCAAAGAGTGGTTCAGCGTGCCCGCGGTGGACCGCATCGTCACCCTTACCGAAGGGACGGGGCAGGCGCCGGCCAAACCTTAGCGACAGCAGCCGAGGCGAAGGCGATGATCATGGGAAAGCACTCCAGTGTGTAACGCGGTTCCGGCGCGTCCAGGGTTGCGAGCAACATGCAGCGCAGCACGATATAGGCTACCATCGCGGTGGCAAATCGCGGCCAGTAAAACAATCCGATCAGCGCTGCCACCAGGTAAAGCAGGTTCAACGACCCATAAGCATACGAAATTTGAGTTTCCGCATGGTGCAGGCGGTACTGCCACCAACGCAGTTCTATGTTGAGCATCTCCACTCGCGGCCGAAACCACATATCTGCCAAACGCAGCAGCGGCAGCGTCACGTAGTAACGAAAGGGATGAGCGCGGATGCGTTCTCCGGCAAGCGCGGCAAAGCGGGCGTCGAGTTGGGGCGTCAGTACATCTCCAGCGTTATACTGCGCGATCAGGTCTAAGGTTTCGCGGTCGTCCCCATCCAGAGCTCGGGTGGGCAGGCTGTGAATATCTATCTCGTCCCCGGGCACATTCCAATAGATTTCATAGGTGGAGGCGAAATCGGCCAGCCATGTCTTCGTCCAACGTTGGAAGCCGGATGCTTTGGGTTCTCCGGGGTCGGTGGCGGAGCGAGGAGCGAGCGGCTGAAATACATGGAAGGTGTGCCAGTTGCGCAGGGTCCAGGCGGCAAACGGTAATAGCGAGAGCAGTCCGCAGATCAATGCGATGCGCAGCGACTGTGGCAATCGGCCGTAGAAAATGAGCGCGGGCAGGAGGACGACGGCCAGCAGGGCGCCATCGGGCCGCAACAGCGCGGCGTAGCTAAGAGCGAAGGCGAGACCCAGCATCCATTTCCAGGACGGGCGCTCGAGCAGGGCGGCAAATGCGTAGAGACCGAGCGCGACGCAGAAGATGGAGGGCGTTTCGGTGAGAGGCATGGCTACGTAATTGGCGGTAAACGGACAAAGGGCTGCCAGCCAGAGAGCTGCCATTGCGGCTCGAGGTCCACAAATCCTGGCAACAAAGCCCGCGATGAGCAGACAGGTCGCCAGATCGATCACCACTTGCAGGTAGAGAACAGCGAAGTAGTTCTGGGTTCCAAAAGCAGCAAAGCAGAGGGCGAGGAACGCTGGGTATCCCGGTAAGCGGACGAGAGTGGGAACGATGGCCGTTGGGCCGCCGGCGTGGGGTATGGACCGGCCATAGATGCCGTGGGTCAGCCAATTCCTGGCGATGTCCGCGTAGAGAAGGGTGTCCCCCTGGATCTGAGGGAAGGCGTGAATGAACCAGAGGCGGAGCGCAGTTCCGGCCACGAGCGCACAGAGGATGGAAAGCATTGTGCGGCGGCTGAGGGAGGGCATCCCCCGAAATCATACAAGGTTGGGGTTAGAATAAGCGGGAGGCAGCGGGCGGGAGTAGCTCAATGGTAGAGTAGCGGCTTCCCAAGCCGTTGGTTGCGGGTTCGATCCCCGTCTCCCGCTCCAGAGATTTTCAGGGTATGGGCCTCATGCGCGGGCCATCGCTTGCGTGGGAACCGACAAGAGCCACAGCAGTCTCTACATCCTGTCGAAAACATTTCCAGGAGTGGTCCGTAGAACTGCAGATCCCTCCACTTCGCTACCCGGATTTCCTGTGGAACTTGGTGGCGTTGGTGCACTTCATGCGCCTTTCCCTTACAGAAAGGCGCATACGCGGCTGTGTCCACTGCAGAGTGGCAGGAAATCTGGGTACGCTCCGGTCGGGATGACACTTCCTGTTAGGAACGGACAAGAAATCGAGTAGATGAAATTTTCATCCCCCCGGGGATGACAATTCAGGTTGTCTGTGAAGTGAAAACGATCGTTGGGCTTCGCCCATCGTCGATTCCCTCGACGGAAGCCTGGAGGCTTTATCGGCGGAGGGTTCGGGGTGCTTCCATTGCGCTGGCTAGAGTTCGCGCCCGATCGAAGACGTTGAAGAGCATAGCGCGCGTGAGCTTGCCGGTATTGGTGTTTTGCAGCGAGGGATGGAAGCTGGCGATCAGGTAGCGGTTACCCGGCAGCGCATATTCGGCGCCGTGGGAGAACTTGAAACGGGGTTTGCGTTCGGACTGGCCGGTACGCGCCAAATGCTGCAAATAGCTGTCGAAGGCAATGCGCCCGAGGCAGACAACCACGCGCAAATTGGTCAGCAGTGAGATTTCCTGGTCCAGGTGAGAAGAACAATTGGCCAGCTCGGAACGCTTGGGTGTGTTGTCGGGTGGCGCGCAACGGACAACGGAACTGATCCAGCAATCTTTCAGTTGCATGCCGTCGCCGCGAGAGACGGATTGGGGTTGCGAGGCAAAACCAGCGTTGTGAAGCACGGGGTACAAGAAGTCACCGGAACCGTCGCCGGTAAAGGGACGGCCGGTACGATTCGAGCCGTGCGCTCCCGGAGCTAATCCAAGGACGAAGACGCGGGCTTTTTCGTCGCCGAACGATGGAACCGGCTTGGCCCAATAAATCCAGTCCCGATAGGCGCGCCGCTTACTGGTGGCGATCTCTTCGCAGTATTTTCGCAGCCGGGTGCAACGTTGACAGCGAATGACATCCTGGTTGAACAGGATGAGCGGACTGGGCCCGACCGGACTTGTGGCAGGACTAGCCGCAGACATACCCGCACTTCCAAGAGGCGAACCGGGGTTCGCTCGGGGGATGGAACTCATACTCGATTGTAAAGCCCGTAGGAAAGCGAGCGTAAGATGATTTTTGCTTTTTCTCGCCCGCGCTGAGCGCAGGCCAAGCACGACAAGGGAGGCTTTTGAAGGTGACTATCCACAATAGAAACATCTGGTTAGGTGGAATTCTGGTGATATCGGCCGGGCTCGCTGCTGGGTGCAAGCAAGCGCCCCCACCAGCGCCGGCGCCGCAGCCGACTACGCCAGCAGCCATACAGATCGGCGGGGAAGACGTCATGACGCTGACGCGAAAGGCCACCAATAGCGGCAGCAAACCGGAGTTTCTATCCGTTACCCTGCTTCCCGGACGCGGCATGAATATGCTGCAGGTCACCGCCGCTATCCCCGGCAAAGGGGAGATACCGCTGCTCCGTTCCCCTTCGGTCCAGGAGGCTGCGAGCCAGCTCAGCGGTACGGGCAGGGACCAGCAGGGCAACCTGTCCTTCAGCATGGGAGGAGCTTTCCTGATTCCCTATCCCAACCGCATCATCGGCGAGCCCTCGCCCGACGGCAAGTCGGTGATCACCCAATGGCGCGGACACACACTGGCTCTTCCGGCGAACTTTCCCAGCAAGCCCGGTGGAGGGGGTCGAGTGGTGGCAATTCATGGACTGATTACTCAGGCCAAGGTGGAAAACCTGCAAACCCAGACCACGGCAGATGGGCAGACGGTGACGGGTGTCATCCACGCAGGAGATTTTGGCGGCCATTGGCTCTCCGACACTGACCTGAACTTCACCGTCGCTCTGACCGGGGAGGCGGTCGATGTCAGCATCACGGCGAAAAACGTGGGCAAGGAGCCGGAGCCCATGTCCGTTGGCTGGCATCCCTACTTCCAGATTCCGAGCGGCAACCGCGCCCAGGCACGGGTGCATATCCCGGCCTCAATGATGGCGCTGGTGAACAATTACAGTGACGCATTTCCCACCGGACAGCTTAAGCCGGTCAAAGGCACGGAGTACGACTACAACGCGCCCGATGGTGTAGCCCTCGACGATCATTTTCTGGATGACAATTTTTCCCACCTGCAACGGACGGAGGGGGCAGCGGAGGTGAAGCTGATCGATCCCGCCTCGAAATACGGGTTGACGGTTGCCGCACTCTCCCCGGAGATCAGGACGGTGCAGGTGTATTCCCCGAAAAATGCTACGTTCGTCGCCATCGAAGATCAGTTCAACTACGTGGACCCGTTCGGCAAGCAGTGGAAAGGCATGGATACCGGCATGGTTACGCTTCGTCCCGGGCAGTCCGTGACCTGGAAGGTTCGGCTGGGGGTCTTCGTGCCGTAAGCGGTCGGGGCCGGGCGGGGCTAGAGAGTCTGCGTGAGAACTCCAGATTTGGGAAGCCCGAGGGGCGCACCGCAGATCCCTCCACTACGCT